>NZ_JACFQV010000003.1:0-218224 GCF_016101265.1 Lactobacillus sp. M0403 | reverse complement strand
CGAGAAAGGAACTCCTTTTTCTAATGTTTTAAGAAATTAATTTAAGGAATTATTCATCCTTACACAAACTATTTTACGGTCTCAATTTATGAATTTAGATCATTTGGAAATTTTTATTGATTTAGCAGAGACACTTAACTTTCGTAAAACAGCCTATAGAAAAAATATTTCCCAACCTGCAGTATCACAGGCAATAAGTTCTATAGAAAACGAAATTGGAGTACACCTTTTTAAAAGATCTAGAAGTGGTGTCGAACTATTAGCAAAAGGAAAAATCCTCTATGAAAACATCAAGCCACTGATAAATACATACTACAAATCCATTCAAGAAGTCAGACAAAGTAATGGAGAAGACACCTTAATAACAATAGGATTAACTAATTCTCCGTATGAACAAAATTTCTTACCCGAATTACTACCCAAGTTTCAGTCTGCTCATCCACAAACTAAGATTTTTTTGCAAAATTATGACCACTTACAGCTCAAACGTCAACTTATTAATGGAGATTGTGATCTCATTTTAACTACTAAAGATGACATAACAGATATAAAGAACGTTGAGTTTAATGAAGTTATCACAGGAAGATTTTTTGCAGAAATTCCTAAAAAAAATATTCTTTCTAAACGTAAAGTTTTATCTTCCTCAGATCTTAACAGGCAAAGTGTTATTCTTTTAGATAATAATTGGTGTCCACCTGAGCAACTACGTTTGCAAGAAATTATCAGAAAAGGCAATTTATCAAACCAAATTTCTTACGTTAATAATGTTAATACTGCAAACATAATGAGTGAATCGGGACTAGGAATTACAATAGGGCCAGATTTTATTTTTGGTAATAAAAATAAATATGTTTCTTCAGTACCATTCGACTATGATGTTAAATTAGCACATGGAGCAGCGCACTTGAAAGACAACAAAAAAAGTATAGTTCAGGAATTTACTAGCTTCCTGAACTATACTCTTAATATTTAAAACTATGAAATTTAAATATAAAACTACTTTATTTCAAATTTATACAACCCAAAGCTCAGCCATTTCAGTAAATGACTGAATTTTTTTACATTAAATTTCTTTCCCGAAATTAAGATTGAGAAGGCCCCTCCATCATCAACTAGATAATTAGAAGTCTGCCTAAACCCATTTTTTTCATAAAAAGATAATCTCTTTAAGCGTTGCCTATAATTGAACGCTTTTTCATTCACTGGTTCAATGTCAATAATGATATTCTTGGGAGCAAAACGCTTTTTTAATTGAGTTAAAATTTTTGAGCCATACCCTTGATTTCTTTTGTTCGAAACTGTTGCCAAAAACATCAAATAAACTGCTTCACTGCTCTCTGCAAGAAATACTAAGCCAATAAAGTCGTGCTTGTCATAAACCGCTTCGAAATGAACTTGGCGGTGAAGTGACATTAAAACTAATTGCCATATTGAAAAGCGCTCATTTTTTGGAAAAGCGGTTAGATATAATTTTCTTACGGCAAAATAATTCTTTGTTCCCCAAACAACATTCTTAAATTCTAAAATAATATTCTAACTTCCTTTAATGCATGAACTACTCTATTAAGCATAATAAAAGCAGTTAACATCTTTTCATGAATATCAAACTGCTCTATTTTATATTAAGTTTTATTTTAAAAAGCGTCAAATGAACCATTTTTTCGTTCATACTTAATGCTATAGGAAAAAACAAAAGTAAGAAGCAAAGAAGATATTAAATTATTAAAAGTAAAGTACGACAAAAACATGTGACTATGCTTATGACTAATAACTCAAGCCAAACAATAATGTTTTCTCCAAGAATTTGAAATAGATAAATTAACCACAAAGGGTATGCAGATTGCATTTCACTTTCTAAGGTTCCTTCCCTCTCATCTATTTCAACTCCATTACTGCACGATTGAAAAGAAGATTTACTTACTGTATTAACCTAAATAAGATACGGCAACTACTAATTGGGTTAGCTTCATAATCGTTGCAATAACATTAGCTCGGCTTACTTCTTTCCAAATTTCTCCAGTATTGTAATCAAAATCAAAGCCTGCAGACTTAGCAACTTCTTCCGTCATAGCATACAATTCTTCATCACTTGCACTTGGGTCAATTTTAAACAATGTTCTACTGTCATCACCTATACGATACACATCATTACTTTTCTGGATAAAGCAGTATATTGTTTCTCCCAAAGAGTCTTTTTCACTAGTTGCAATTTCAAGTGTATCATCACTAATAAAGCAAACCTGAGTGTGATTAACTACCCAGTTTCCAATTTGATCTTTTATGATTTGCTCAATTTCTTTACTCATTATTTTTCTCCAAGCTATTTTGCTTATTGTTGAACACCTAATTTAATTCCTTGCATGCCAATCATTGGATCTATTTGACCTGAATAAATTAATTCTGAAGTTAAAACGTAATCTTCATCTTTTGGCAAGTCAGCGGTGCTACTTGCAAGATTACTATCTTCTTTTTCATCAACCACTTCTGTATTAAATTTCTTACCTAGCTGTTCACACAGTTTAGCACTTAAGCCAGTTTTACGGTCATTTCCTGGTGTATTAAAAGCCATTGCATATGCACGCGGGTCTCCAATTAACACAAGATTTTTCTCCGCTCGGGTAACGGCTGTATATAAAAGATTTCGTTTCAACATGACATAGTTTTGCATGGTCAAGCTTAAAATAACCAAGGGAAATTCAGAACCTTGTGCTTTGTGAATCGTAATCGCATAAGCTCTAGTAAGGTCAAACAGATCTTTCTTACTAAAGTTAATTTCACGTCCATCAAAATCAGCTGTCATACACTTTTGCGGAGTTTTTTCATCGATGGAGATTATTTTCCCTATTTGTCCATTGTAAATATCTTTTTCAGGGTTATTTTGCAGTTGTAGCACCCTGTCGCCAATTCGAAAAATTTCATCATGAGCTTCGAGAATTTTACTATTAGGTTTGGTTGGATTCATAATTTCCTGAATCACATTATTTAGGTTAGTTACGCCACCAGAACCTTGATACATTGCACCCAATACTTGAATATCATCCTGATCAAAACCACGTTTAAGAGCACGCTCAACAATTTGACTAACTACGTGATCAACTTCATGTGGCGGACAGGAAATGAAAGAATAATTCTTAGTTTTATTAAATAATGCGTCTTGATCCTGTCCCTCATTTATATCGTGGGCAAGCGTAATAATACTTGAATCGTCACCCTGACGGTGAATTTGCTTTAGAACAGTTGTTGGAAAAACATCTGCACTAATTAAGTCACTAAAAACATTTCCAGCACCAACTGATGGCAGCTGATCCTTGTCTCCAACAAATACAACGTGTCGTGTTTCAGCTATGCAAGAAACTAGTTCTTTAAAAAGAAACATATCAACCATCGACATTTCATCAATGATTAGAATTTCGCCGTTAAGTTCGTTGAGGTCAAGAGCATCACTATCGCCAATTCCTAGGCCCAGCATGCGGTGAATTGTTTTTGCTGTAATACCAGTTATTTCTTCCATGCGCTTTGCTGCTCGGCCAGTTGGAGCTGCCAGTAAGAATGGCGGATCACTACTATAAAGTGCTGATGCAGGAATATCAGCAAGTTCACGTAAAGCTAACAAGATACCATTAATAATAGTTGTTTTACCGGTTCCGGGTCCACCCGTTAAAATCGATATTGGATTAGTTAGAGCATTTTTTATCGCAAGTTTTTGTGTTTGGTCATATTTAATTTTTAGCTTTTTCTCAGCATTTTTTATAGCTTTGTCGATTGCCTTATCTTCGAAATGCTCACTTTCATCTTTACGATCAACTAAGTTTTTCATCATTAAAGCAATGTCATTTTCTGTTGCATAAATGTTTTGTAGTGCAGCATTCTCACCAGAAACCACAATTTTGCCTTCATGCTGCAATTCATTGACTGCATTGGCAATTGGATCAAAATGCTTAAATTGCAATAATTCGCTAGCTGACGTTAGAAGCTGTTCTAACTTGATATATGTATTTCCAGCTTGGCTAAGCTCATCCGTTAGAACCTGAAAAACTGCACCCTTAATTCTACGGGGATCATCAAGTGCTATTCCTAACCTATTTCCAATTTGATCCGCGCTTTTAAAAGCATAACCTGTCACTTCTGAAATTGCAGCATAGGGATCATTCTCTAATTTAGTTAAAGTATCACCATGATAAAGTTGGTAAAGACGTCCAGCAACCTTTTTATTTAAGCCAAATTGGGCAAGCTTAAGAACAATCTCTGAATATGAATCCATTGACTGGACCCCATTTAATAGACTATCCTTTTGCTTCTTAGTTAGTGGTAAAACTGATACTTTTTCAGGCTTTTCTTTTAAAACTGACAGTGCATCAACTCCTAAAACCGAAATAATAGAGTCGGCTGCCTTTTTACCAATTCCGGGGAATTTATTTGAACTCAAATAGCGCGTTAAACTACCCTTTTCGTGTGGGACTGATTGCTTATAGCTATCGCATCGAAATTGTAAACCAAACTTATTGTGAACAACGAGCTTCCCTTCAAAGCTATAAGTAGTATTTTCTTGAATTTCGCCAAAATTACCAGTTACTTTAATTTCCTCGCGATCATAGTCTTCCAATTTGCCAATGATTGTTACATCAAGGATTTTATATAAATCTTGATCGTTTTCGAAAACGATTCTGTTCACTTTTCCAACAAACTTAGTCATTTTTCTTTTCCGCTTCGTTAACCATTTTTAAAATTGCACCATATTGTTCCTGGGCTTGCTTAAAATATTTAGGATCTTTTTCTTTTGCATTTTTAAGATAACTAGTTGCTTTTTTACGGTCACTATCCAAAATACTAATCCCAAGCATAAAATAAACTTTTGCCGTCCTTTTGTTAGGAGAAATCTTTTCATAACAGGTACGAGCTTCGCTCAATTCACCAAGACTTAGCCAGATATCACCTAATAATTCTAGAACCTTATCATCAACTTGCTTAATCGTTAACGCATGAGCTAATGCCTTTTGTCCTTGACCAAGTTTTAAAAAAACTAGTGCTTTCTGGTATAAAACTAAATCATCATTAGGAATTTGATTAAGTAAGGTAAGAGACTTATCAAAATCACCTTGCATGTAGTAGCAAACTGCTAAATCATAGTCTAAGTCCTGTGGGTGCTTAACAAGACGTTTAGCTTGCTCAAGAAGTTGAGTTGCTTGAGCAAAACTTCCCTGCTCAATTAATTCTGTCGCTAATTTTAGATAATTTTCTGTTTTTTGTGGATTCTGATCTATTTTCTCGATTAACTTGTGTATACGCTGACTAACTGCAGCGTCCTCTTTCATACTTTTACTTTGTTTATCTGTCATAATGCATCAGTTCCTGAAGTATCCCTTTCCAAAAAGCTTGTATCATTCCACACAATTAACTTAAAGGTTGCACCTTGATCAAGTGTTTCCAAAATCGTCAAACTAGTATTACTTAATGGACCATTACACCTAACATCTTTTAATGGGTACCCTAGTAATCCCCCCATAATGGCACCCAAAGCAGCACCATGACTAACAGCAAGCACTTTATCGTCAACACCAGTAAATTGGCTGGCTTTTTCAGTAGCAAAGCTCTTTCCACGCGAAATTACATCTGGATAGTTTTCACCTTGAATGCTTTTACCATCATATTTATCAGGTCTATTCCAGATATCGTCAACCTGTTTAGGAAATTTTGCGCTCGCTTCATCAAACTTTAAGCCTTCCATTAGCCCCATGTCAAATTCACGTAGACGCTCATCTTTTTTGACACTTAAATCAGAAGATATAGCTTTTTTCACGCCATTAGCTGTATCAAAAGCACGTTTTAATGGACTAGAATAGATTCCATTGAAATTAGTTTCTTTTAAGTGATTGCCAAGTTTTTCTATATCATTTAAGCTTTCTGCTAACAATGGAGAATCACCATGTGCGCCCTGAAAACGACGCTCCAAATTCCACTCGGTTTTTCCATGTCTTACAAAATAAATCTGCATCTATTACTAGTCCTATTCTTTATTAGCATTACTTTTCTAGTTTATCATTTAATTAATATAAATGAAAAAGCAGAATCAACGGCCTGTAAATATATTTCAGAGTATAAAAAAAGAAAGAACTAAGTCTTTCTTTATAGCTATTCTAAACTAATTGTAATTTCCGCTCTTCCTGGTATGCACAGTCAATGTTGCCACCACCTAGACATTCTTCACCGTTATATAAAACTAGAGCCTGTCCAGGTGTTACTGCACGAGCTGGCTCATCGAAGTAAACAGTAGCTGAATTATTAGCAACATGATATTCAACAGTAACTGCAACATCAGGCTGGCGATAACGGAACTTTGCACTACAACGAATCTTGAAGTCACGGTCAGGCTGACCAGTGAAAAATGACATGCCGCTTGCTTCAAGCTTAGTAGCGTAAAGCAATTCACTATCATATCCTTGCTCAACAATTAATTCGTTCTTTTTCAAGTCCTTACCAACAACAAACCATGGAGCAGTTGATTGCTTAGTAGAACCTAGACCCAAGCCAGAACGCTGGCCAATAGTATAGTACATTAATCCGGCATGCTCACCGACAACGTTTCCATCAGGTGTGACCATTTTGCCAGACTTTGCCGGTAAGAACTCACTTAGAAACTTGCGGAAGTTTCTCTCTCCAATAAAGCAAATTCCAGTGGAGTCCTTCTTTTTTGCGTTAACTAAATTATTTTCAATTGCAATTTCACGTACCTGTGGCTTAGTCAAATTAGCCAATGGAAAAATCACCTTACTGATTTGTTTTTGGCTCAGTTGACTCAAAAAGTAAGTTTGATCTTTATTGCCATCTTTTGGCCGCATCATATGTGTAATACCATTTTCATCAGTAATCGTTTTTGCATAATGTCCCATTGCAATATAATCTGCATCTAAGTCCATTGCGAAATCCAAAAATGATTTAAATTTAATTTGGCTATTACACATTACGTCGGGATTAGGTGTGCGCCCCTTTTTGTATTCACTTAAAAAATATTCAAAAACACGGTGCCAATATTCTTTTTCAAAATTGATTGAATAATATGGAATACCAATTTGATCAGCTACCTTTTTGACGTCTTCATAATCTTCTGTTGCGGTACAAACACCCGCATCATCAGTGTCATCCCAGTTTTTCATAAAAACGCCAATTACATCATAGCCTTGCTTCTTAAGTAGTAATGCAGAAACAGAGGAATCAACTCCACCACTCATACCTACTACTACTCGACCCTTTTTTGCCAATTAACTCAGTCCTTTACAGCAACAATAATATTTCGCTCTTCTAAGTCTTTTAGAATATAATCTAACAGCTCCACCGTAGGTGCTAATTGTTGGTTTTTAAAAATATTAACCTTCTTAAGACCATTGCGGTCAGTCACAACCATTGTTAAATGACTCATTTCTTTGTCAATCGTCATTTTCAATTTGGTAGGAGCATTATATGGTGAATCATTATAAAGTGGATGTTCGTAATTAAAATTACCTTTAGCCGTTTTAACAAAGCCAGCGTCAATAAGCGCATACAGCTTCAAGTCAGGACTAAGTGTAAACTTACGCGTATCACCATTAATTTCTACAGTATTTGCCATAATTATACCTCACGCTTACTAATAATAAGTTAAATTAAATTAAAAAGCAACTATTTTTCTTTTTTCTGGACTTTCTGAGCAATTTTCACTAGTTGTTGAGCAAAGCTAGTAATTTCTTCATCAGTCGTATATCTACCAAATGAAATTCTAATTGACTCTAGAACACGCGGAGACTTTTTACCAAAGCATGCACATAAAACATGTGACGGTTCGAGTGAACCTGCTGTACAAGCTGAGCCACCTGAAACGGCAAAGCCAGCTAAATCAAGATTTGCTTGTAAAAGTGTTGTAGATATACCATCAATGCGCAGGTTCAAAATATGATGCGAAACATTTTCACCTAAACCTCCATTAACCTGATAAGCAATTTTTGCTTGATCAAGTTCAGTCAAAATTATTTTTTGGAAGTGATGATACTTTTCTTGCAATTTTTGCTTGTCAACTTCAGCAATTTCGCTTACAGCTTCGCCCAAACCAGCAATTCCAGGAACGTTTTCAGTACCTGCCCGTCGCTTCGTTTCCTGCTCTCCACCATAGACTAATGGTGGTAATTTCACATCAGCTTTTTCATACAAAAAGCCAAGAAACTTTGGGCCATTTATTTTATGAGCAGATGAAGATAGTAAATCGATTTTCATTTTAGCAACATCAATGTCAATGTTCCCTAATCCCTGAACCGCGTCAACATGAAAATATGCGTTACTCTTTGCGACAATTTCACCTATTTCAGCAATTGGATTAATTGTCCCTATTTCGTTATTGACTGCCATGATCGAAACTAAAATTGTTTCAGGAGTTAAGTTCTTTTTCAACTCTTCAAGTGAAATATGGCCTGTTTCATCAACATTAAGATAAACTACATCGAAGCCCTCACGTTCAAGTTGCATCATTGGCTGTAAAACAGATGGATGCTCAATCTTAGTAGTTATAATGCGCTTGCCTATATCAGATCTAGTATGAGCAGTACCGAAAATTGCCGTATTGTTACTTTCCGAACCACCAGAAGTAAAAATTATCTCGTTATCCTTAGCATTAATTGCTTTAGCAACCTTTGAACGCGCTTGGTCGACTACATGACGCGCTTTTCTTCCCAGCTCATAAGTACTAGAAGCATTACCAAAATCGTTCTTCATTTCTTCAGTAACCACATCAATTACTTTTGGAGACATCGGAGTAGTCGCTGCATTGTCTAAATAAATTTCTTCCATAAGCTATTTCACTTTGTCTAGATAGGCACAAATTAACTTTGCAGCTTTAGCGCCAACTTTTTTGGCAAACTGATCAAAATCTTCGTTTGCATTATCATTTCCATTATCCGAAATCGCACGTAACGCAATAAGGGGTTTAGCAAAATGATAAGCTACTTGAGCAAAAGCCGCACCTTCCATTTCAACACCAAGAGCATTAGCAAAATTAAGTTTAATTTCGTCCTTCTGCTTATCAGAACCGATGAAGGAATCACCAGTGACTACTAATCCTTCTTGATACGATACTCCTTCTTTATTTAAGAAGCTAATAAATTCATTTCTAGCAGATGAATCTAGTTCAAACACTGCTGGCTCACCGGGAATTTGTCCCTCTACGTAGTCCCCAGCAAGCGTATTATGAGCATCATGGTAAGCAAAAGAACTAGCTAAAACTAAATCACCTTTATGAACAGTTTGCTGTAAAGAACCTGCCGTTCCCGTCATAAAAATCAAATCAATATCTACACTACTCAATAAGCTTGCTAAGTTCATTGCAGCTTGTACTTTACCTATTCCACTCAATCCAATGTAAATTTCATTGCCGTTAACGCAAAAATGCTCGAACTGTGTAGATCCGAACATTTCTGTGCTACCAGAGTGAAAATACTTACGATAATATTCTGCCTCAATTTCCATTGGGACAATAATTGCTATCTTCATTTTCCCCTCGATTATTTATAAATGAAATAACGCTAATAATACCAAAACAATCAATACAATCACAATTAATATTGCAATGTTTAAACGCCTTTTTAGTCTTAAGCCCTTCTCTACCCAAGTCTTAGGCTGAGCTTTCTGCTTATTTTGATACTTGGAATTATTTTCATCACTAGAAGTTTGCGTTTCTCTTTGAGGTTCTCTTCTAGTTTTTGAGCTTTGCTCATCATTAAAAGGACGCTCAGTTGAGTCACGTGTAAATTCTGGATTTACATCTACTTCTTCCTCGTTATCAAAAGCCGATTTAATTGTCTTAAAAAAGCTGTTTTTCTTTTTTCGTTGATTCTTTTTTCGGTAATCAGATCGCTTTTCAGTCATTTTATTCCTTTGCGCTTGCGCCAGTTAACAACATGTTTTCCCAAACACTCATTGCGTACAACGTTTTCGCGTCAACAAGTTTACCTTGAGCAAAAAGACGCTTTAGTTCTTCCAAATTATACCAGTGACTAGTCAAAAATTCATCTGAATCTAATGGTCTTTTATCATCAAGCTTTGTCAAAGTGTCACAATAAAATAAATGTAGTTTCTCATCAGTAAAGCCAGGTGAAGAATAAAATTCGGTAATTTTTTCCCAATAATCGGCATGATAACCGCCTTCTTCATTCAGCTCGCGTTTCATTGCATCCAATGGACTCGCATCGGTCTCATCAATTAAACCAGCTGGAATTTCCAAGGTTAATTCTTTAATTGGTTCGCGCCATTGTTCAACTAGCAGCATTTCTTGCTTATCATTTACTGCAATCGCTGCAGCAGCAGGTTGATGTTTAACTACTTCTCTTGTTGCAGTTTCACCATTAGGCAATTTAATTGTTCTAACAGAGAGATCAACAATTCGCCCCGAAAAAATCTGTTTTGAAGAAATTTCAGTTTCTGTTAAATCCATTTATTCACTTTCCTATTAATTAGCTAGATATACATTCACACATTGCAAGCCATTTTTTCCTTGAGCAAGTTGGTATTTGACTTTTTGACCAACTTGAAGGCGACGATATCCTTCTTCTTTAATTGCAGTGTAAAAAACAAAATAAGATTTGTGGTTTTCGTCATCTTCAATGAATCCAAAACTACTTTTTGGATCAAATTGCTTTACTGTACCTAAACGCATTATTCTTCTAGTCCTTCTTGAGCTGTTTCTGGATAATCAGCCTTGACTATCTCAGCACAGCGTCCACAAAGCATTGGAAGGTCGTTATCCTGCCCAATGTCATTTCTAATCATTCGGCATCGTGGACAAACTTCACCCTCAGCTCGTTCAACAATGAAAGCACCATTTTGTAGTTTCTCAGCATTTTCAGGAGCTGGATCATCAGCGATAGTTAATTTAGAGACAATTAAAATCTGTCTGAAATTGGCATCTAGTGAATCTAAAACCGACTTCATTTCTTCAGTAGGATAAATCGTCACAGCTGCCTCAAATGATTTACCAATTAGCTTTTTGTCACGTGCTTCTTCTAGGACCTTTAAGACATCATCTCTTAATGACATGAACTTTTGCCATTTAGCAAGTAGCTCTTCACTATTTTCATATTCTTCAACTTCAGGCATATTCGTCAGTTGGATGTAGTCTTCTTTTTCTTTTAAGAATGACCAGATTTCTTCCATTGTGTGCGGAAGGATAGGTGTCAAAACCTTGGCTAATTTAACCGCAGCATCATATATGACCGTTTGCATTGAACGTCTTGCATGACTATTCTTGCCTTCAATGTATAAAACATCTTTTGCAAAGTCCAAGTAAAATGCTGATAAATCGTTAGAAATAAACGAAAAGATCTTTTTATAGACGTTATTGAAATCATATTTTTCATAACTTTCCAAACAGGTCTTAACAAGTTCATTCAAACGAACTTCAAGATATTGATCAATCGAATTAAGATCTTCATATGCAATACGGTCTTTTTCTGGATCAAAATCTGAAGTGTTAGCCAACATATAACGGAAAGTGTTTCTAATTTTACGGTAGCTTTCAGAAGTTTGCTGCAAAATGTCTTGGGAAACTGCTACATCTGAAGTTGCATCAACTGAAGCAACCCATAAACGAATTATCTCAGCACCCATCTTTTTAATTATATCGTTTGGTGCAATGATGTTACCAAGTGATTTAGACATTTTATGACCTTTATCATCTAAAACGAACCCTTGAGATAGGATGTTGCGATATGGGGCCTGACCAGTTGTTGCAACTGAAGTAATCAAACTAGAATTGAACCAACCACGATATTGATCACTCCCCTCAAGGTACATGTCTGCTGGAAAACGTAAATCTTCTCTTGCAGCCATTACTGCTCGATGTGAAGACCCAGAATCAAACCAAACATCTAAAATATCTGTTTCTTTTCTGAATTCTCCATTAGGAGAATGTGGAGAAGTAAATCCATCTGGTAAAAGTTCTTTAGCAGTGCGTTTATACCAAGCATTCGAACCTTCCTTGACAAAAATTTGCGCAATGTGTTCAATTGTTTCTGGAGTAACAATTGGAGTATCATCTTCTGCGTAAAAAATTGGTAGAGGAACACCCCAAGCACGTTGACGTGAAATTACCCAGTCGCCACGATCTTTGATCATGTTGTGCAAACGAACTTTACCCCATTCTGGCATAAAGTTAACCTGATCAATTTGTTCAAGAATTTGTTTACGACATTTTTCGATTGATGCAAACCATTGGGTTGTTGCACGATAGATAACTGGCTTCTTAGTTCTCCAGTCATGTGGATATGAGTGCGTGAAAAAGCTTAGTTTCAATAAGTTACCAGACTGCTTTAATTTTTCGCTGACAACTTTATTAGCATCGTCATAAAACATGCCAACTAATTCAGGGTCGGGAACTTCATCTGTATAGCAACCCTTATTATCCAAGGGACTAAAGACAGGTAAATCATAGCGTTGAGCAACATTATAGTCGTCTTCACCAAAGCCAGAAGCAGTGTGAACTAAACCAGTACCGTCAGCAGCAGTAACATGCATCGCATTCATTACCAAAACATCTTGTCCATATAGTGGATGTGAAGCAAGCATACGATCCATCTCAGAGCCTTTTACGTGTTGTACAACTTCATAATTTTCCCAATCAAGTGCTTTTGCTACTGCTTCAAGTCGATCAGTACCTACCACATATCTTTTATCGCCAACTTTGACTACTGAATAGTCAAAGCCTGGATTAACTGTGATTCCTTGATTAGCAGGTATAGTCCAAGGTGTTGTGGTCCAGATTACGAAATAAGTGTCCTTTGGGTCAATGATGCCCTTACCATCCTTAACAGGAAAAGCAACATAAATTGAAGGAGACTTTACATCGTGATATTCAACCTCGGCTTCAGCCAACGTCGACTCACTAGAAGGTGACCAGTAGACTGGCTTCTTACCCTTGTAAATGTATCCTTGTTCATACATTTTACCAAATACACGAATTTCTTCTGCTTCGTATTCAGGTTGTAAAGTAATGTATGGATGATCCCAGTCACCCATCACTCCTAAACGCTTAAAATCAGCTTTTTGTTTACTGATTTCTTTTTTAGCGTAGTCTTCACACAATTGACGGTATTCCGCACGATTCATTTTTTTGCGGTCAACGCCTTGTTTTGCTAATTGTTGCTCAATTGGCAAACCGTGTGTATCCCATCCGGGAACGTAAGGTGCGTAATAACCATCCATATTTTTAAAGCGAACAATAATATCTTTAGAAATCTTGTTTAACGCATGTCCCATGTGAATATTACCGTTGGCAAATGGAGGACCATCATGCAAGTCAAAACGAGGTTTACCCTCATTTAGTTTTAGTCTTTGTTCATATAATTTGTTTTCATCCCATTCTTTTTGCCATTCTGCTTCTCTAACGGGAAGATTTCCACGCATTTTAAATTTAGTTTTTCCTAAATTTAACGTATCCTTTACTCTCATTATTTATTCCTTTCTGCAAAAAAACCTCGTCCTGATTAGGGCGAGGTTTTATATCGTGGTACCACCTAAATTGAGCCAATTAAGCTCCACTTAAAGATTGCGTAACGTGCAATTGACGAAATAAACTGTATCACGATAGCTGATCAACCATCAAGCACTTAATACTAGTCTCACACCACCACTAGATCGCTGGATTGTCTTTCGGTTTTACTATCCGTTTATTAATCTCTTTTTTTATAATCCTCTGGAAAAACGATTGAAGTACCTGAAACTTGTACTTCAGGCCCCTCTTCATTATTCAGATCAATTGTTTCAGAATTTGAACTGTCACCAGCCATTGGCTGTGGATCATCTTCTTCATCAAAGTTTACTTCATAGTTATCATCTTTGTCAACTATTCCCGTATCCTCTTCATCGTCATCTTCATCAACAATTTCTTCTTCATCGGTTAAAGTAATTGGCTCTGCACCGTCTGGTGGATAAAAACGCTCTGTGCCAAAGTACTTATCAAGCGCCTTTTGCCAATCATCGTCATTGAGATTTTCAATTGCCTTTTGAAGCAAATCTTGAATATATGTACGATAACCAGCGACCTCTTTCTTAACTCGCTCATAATCATCTTTGATCGTATCCAATTGCTGCTTTTGGTAGTCAACATCTACTCTTGCTTGAGCAGTTTCGTTATGCGCTTGTTCTGTTGCCGTATTGATTATCTCTTGTGCACGAACGTGAGCATCAGCAAGTTGATGCTTAGCTGCTTCTTCGTTCTGCTCATATTTCGTAACTTTAGCTTGTAAGTCATTAACTTGCGTTTTTAGCCGAGCTACTTCATTTTTTAAATCAATTGTTTCATCAAGTGCATCACCATAGTCATCCACAACATGATCTAAAAAAGAATCAACTTCGCGACGATCATAGCCACTAAGTCCACGTTTTTTAAATTCCTCATTGTGAATATCCATTGGCGTTAATTTCTTTGTTTGTGTTTTTTTGTCTGCCAAAGTCTCAGCACCACCTTATATTTGCCTTTTCTCGTTGTTCTAATATCCTCAACTTTGCATCGACCAAAATGCCTTAAGCTGAGAACATCATCTACTTTTACTATTATATTAGAATCTTTGATACCATGCCAATTTAATTTAACCAAATTTGTCGAAATACTATTTTGAATTTGGCTACGGCTTTGGTTACTAATTCCTGATAAAATTGCATCAACACGAAGTGAAGTTACAACAATCGAAGTTTCACTACTATCATCTTCTGGGACTATGACATTTCTAAAGTCTATAGGTTCAACTTTAACTTTGACTCGCCCTATTCTAGTAATTTCTTTTTGAAAAAAATCAGTTAGTTCACTTTTCCCAAAAAACTGCCACTGCCCATTTCCGTCAGTAATGATATCACCAAATGTTTCAGTCTCAATTCCTGAATTGGCTAAGCTACCCAAAATGGCACTATGAGTTAATTTTTCAAACTTATTAGGATAGTTAATTGAAAATGCAGTTACACCATAATCGGACAAATCAAAATTAGTCCAGTCTACGGTTAGATAAACTCTTTTCTTCTCAGCGGCTTGATAACCACCAAAATCCTGCATAAAAAGATCATTTCCTGCAATTGTGCGTAAAATATCTCTTTGACCAGGATCCAAAAACTCAGTAAGCAATGGTTGCTGCTTAAAAAACACACTATTGAAAAAACCGGTCATTTTATCAATGACCGATTTTTCTTCAACGTCAAAATACGGATAAAATTTACTTGCTTGTCTCTTTTCCATTATGCAAAGATCCTAAACAAAATATTGAATAGCCATCCTATAGCATATTCTTGCACAAAATACAGTAATAATAAGGCTAAAAGAAATGAAAAATCTATACCAGTAGAATTTGATAACTGTTCGATTGGTCCTTTACGAAAAATACTCACATATGGATCAATGATGCGATTAATTATTTGCCCAATTGCTGAATCACGTAAAAAAGGTACCCAACTCATAATTGCATCTATAACCATCACAATACTGTATAACCAAATAATCCAATTTAGAATATTTTGTATATAATAAATTGCTACAAGCATTAACTTAAATTATCTTTCTTATCGACTAAATCGCTGATTTTCCCATTAGTTACGAATTTAGGTGGTGTTGCTAAAAAGATCTTATCACCTATACGTTGAATTTCACCATTTAGGGCATAAACCGTTCCTGTAATAAAATCAACAATTCGTCTCGAAGAAGCATCTTCCATGCGACTAAAATTGATTATTACAGCCTTGTTATTTAATAAATTTTGGGCTACATCTTTAGCATCTGAATATACACGAGGTTCATACAAAACGATCTTGCTTTTAGCAGAATTATTCCCAGACTTAATAGAAACTACCTTGTCATGATCAATTGCACCGACAGGAATACTGTTTTCATTTTCTTCCTGCTCATCAAGATATTCTTCGTTATCTAACATCTCGTCTTCATCATCAGAGACGCCAAAAAATTTACCTATTTTACTAAAAGCCATTTCTTTTACCTCCTATTAGTTTTCGCCACGGTGTCTAAAGAATGGAATGTCATCTGTATCGTCATCATCAAAAGCATTAGTTTCAATCTGAGAAATATTGCTTTGATCATCATCAAATGAACTTGGCTGTTCATTTTGCTCAACCTCGCTTGGAGTTGAACGACGATTAACTTGATTATCATTGTCTAAACCCCAAACACTTGTTGGATCAACCATTGTTCGATGCTTAGGTGCAGGTTCAACATCAGAAGCTTGATCAACAACTTGCGCTTCGCCAACTGGTTCAGCAACATTTTGGTTAGCTGGTTGGCTAGGTGCTTGCTTGTTCTGATTTGCCTTGACCTGATGACTTTGACCAGGTAATTGCTTTGAAGCCTCTTCTTCAGCCAAAGAGCTAATTCCAGTCGCAATTACAGTAACAACAACTTCATCGCCTAAGTTAGGGTTAATAGATGTACCAAAGATAATATTGACGTCATCGCCAGCAGCCTTTGAAACAATTTCAGAAGCATCTTGAGCTTCAAATAATGTTAAGTCTGGTCCACCAGTAATGTTTAGTAAGACTTGTTTTGCACCATCAATTGAAACTTCAAGAAGTGGTGAAGAAATTGCCAATTTTGTAGCTTCAACAGTTCTGTTTTCACCACTAGCACGTCCGATTCCCATCAAGGCAGCACCTTGATTTGCCATTACAGTTTTAACATCCGCAAAGTCTAAGTTTACGTAGTCAGTAGAAGTAATTAAATCAGAAATCCCCTGAACACCTTGCTTCAAGACATTATCAGCCTCTTTGAAAGCATCCATCATTGGGGTCTTCTTATCAACCATTTCCAGTAAGCGGTTATTAGCAATAATAACTAACGTATCAACATATTGCTTTAATTGGGCGATTCCTTCAGTTGCATTTTTCGAACGCTTAGGTCCTTCAAATGTAAATGGTCTAGTAACAACACCAACTGTTAATGCTCCCGTTTCACGAGCAATTTTAGCAACAACAGGAGCTGCACCAGTACCTGTACCACCACCCATTCCGGCAGTGATAAAAATCATGTCAGCACCCTTAAGTGCATCTTCTATTGTTTGCTCACTTTCTTCAGCAGCCTTTTGACCAACCTCAGGATGAGAGCCTGCTCCTAATCCTCTCGTTAGTTTTGGCCCAAGCTGAATTTTAGTTTCTGCTTTATTACTATTTAATGCTTGAACATCTGTGTTAGCAGCAACAAAGGAAACCCCTTGAACGCCGTCATCGATCATTCGATTAACAGCATTACCACCAGCGCCACCGACACCAATCACTTTGATGACAGCATTTTTATTGTCGTCTGAATCGAATGTGAAATCCATCTAATTAACCACCCTTTAATCAAAGAATTTTTTAAAGAAATTCTTTATTCCTTTTTCTTTATTTTGCGTATCTTTATTTGATTTACTTTGCGTTCTTCGTTCCCGCTTCAGTAACTCAGTTCTATTATATTCTTCTTTACCCTTTGTTTCATTACCGGTACCTGTTCTTTTTGAATTTTTATTATTTTTTTCAGGTAGCTCAGTTTTTTCTCCAAGTGTATTCTTGCCATAAATTGCACTTATTACCAAAAAGTCAATATCAGACATCCTATATGCATAATTGACAATACCATATGCAGCTGAATAAACAGGATTACGCATCCCAATTTGATCCGGTTGATAAATACGGGTTTTAATATTTAATTTTGTTGCAATAATATCATCAATTCCCTGTAGTAAACTGCTACCACCAGTAATAATAACACCACCAGGAAGTTTTAAAGCATCATGCTTAATTAAGCCCTTCTCAATCCGGTTAACTATTTGCATAATACGCGCATTAATAATCTGACTTAAGTAAACTTCATCTACCATCTGTTGCCCATTTGAGCCAACACTATTAATGGCAAACTTATTCTTCTCCGAAGCAAGCTTAGGCTCAGCATAACCGTAGTCAAGTTTAAGTTGCTCGGCATCTTTTTTGGAGGTACTTAAGACGGTTGAAATATCATTTGTAATGTCGCTACCGCCTTCAAAGTCAATATTTGCATATTTAATCTGACCATTATGAATAACAGTTGCAGTAGTTATGCCACCGCCCAAATCTAAAATAATAGAGCCAAATGTCCGTTCACTTTCATTTAAAGCAACACTTGCAATTGCTAGTGGCGTTGGAATAAAGAAATTATTTTGATAGCCTGCACGTTCAATTGCTTTTTTTATATTGTGCAATGGACTTGCAGGAGCAGTTAGTACTATACCTTGGACAGCCAACGAGTGGGCAATCATCTTTCGTGGATCGTCAACTTCATTTTTGCCATCAATTAAAAAACGGCTCGGTAAAAAAGCAATCGGTTCACGTTCACTTTTTACAGCAGACCTAATTGCAGCTCTTACGACGCGCCTAACATCATTATTGCCAACTTCTTGGCCATTATCACTAACATTGATTAAATCACTTGCAGTTTCTAGCTGTAGCATTCCAACTGGAATACCAGTTACAACCCGATAAATGTTAGCATTTGTCTTTTTACTTATTTCTTTTAGCGCATAACTGATTGCACTTGCGGTCTCATCAATATCAACGATACTACCGTGACGCATTCCCTTATTTGGAACTGCAACAGCTCCAATAACTTTTCCGGAATCAGCTACAACTGCTTTTACACTTGTAGTACCTATATCAAGTCCCACCAGTAAATTTGTGTTGTCCAAGATTAACCCCCCGTCGATGCCTTTTTGAAAATTTTAACATAAAACAATTACAAATACAGCTTATATTAAGCCATAAGCTCGCTTTTCGCTTGATGTCAGTGGGCGACTATATGCACCTACTTCTAAGTCAATCAAGCTATTTTTCTTTACTTTATTCTTTATTTCATTATAGTACTTTAATTTACTTTTGATTGTAGAAATGTTGCCAATTACTACATTTCCATCTTTCATTACAAAGATGACCTGCGATTTCCGACGGGTATTTCCACTCAATAGCTTAATTTGATCCTGGAATTCTTCAGGCAAACTATTAAATAACTGTAAATTGTTTTTTAATGAAACTTCATGGTTGTAACCAATAAAAACTGGCTTATCTTGATCTATTTTATTCCAAGAAATAAGCTGTGTACCTAGTTTACCATTTGATAGGATTTTACAATAGCCTTTTTCTTTTTTTATATAACCAATTGTTTTAAATTCAACGATATTTAAATTTAATTGATTGAAATGTTTTACTTTTATATCAACACTCTTAACTTCTGTGTATCTATTAGCTAGATCTTCATCTACATCATTCCAGTGTAGCAAATAGTCGATTACTCTATCGCTTGCCCTAATATCAGCAGTTTTAACCACTTCTTTAGCAGGTAAATCATCCGCTCCCTCAACCCTAACACTGCGAACATTTGCTAAGGGTGAAATGTAGTAGCCAAGGCAAATTAAGCAAATTATTGAGATAGTTATGATTAAGCCAAGCCTTTTAACCAACGCAGACTTACGCTCACTATGCAAATTTGAAAGTGAAGCAGAAATTTTGTTTTGGCTTTTTCTTTTTTTCTGATTAGATTGATGGTCTAAGTAGTGCGATAATTTTTCTTCCGGATCAATCTTAGTTATGCGTTTCTTGGTCAACTACCTCACCTGCTTTTATTTTTTGGCTATTTCTTCCATTACTTTAATAACCTGATCTGATGCATCTGGTACACCCAATTTCTTAGACGCTGCACTCATTTCATCAGCATATTTCTGATCTAGTAAAATATGATCAATCGAGGAAATAAAATTGTTAGGATTCAAATCATCTTCAGCAATAACTGTTGCTGCCCCAGCCTTTTCAAGATCAAGAGCGTTTTTCATTTGATGATTATGGGTAACATTGGGACTAGGAATCAAAATTGCTGGCACACCCAATGCAGTAAATTCTGCAATACTCGTTGCACCTGATCTTGAAACAACGCAAGTCATCTTGGGTAAAAGAGCTGGCATGTCCTCAACATAAGCCAGTACTTTGATGCTTGGACCATAGTTAAAGTCGGCTAACTTCTTTTGAATTTCATCATAGTAGTATGTACCTGTCACCCAGATCACTTGATACGGTTTTTTCATTAACTTGGTCAGTGATTTCAGCATAATCCGATTCAGAGCTAGTGCGCCCCTAGAACCACCGAAAACCAGTACTGTCGGTGTGTCAGGATTAAGTGCTAATTTACTTTGCAAGTCAACTTTTGTAGAAGCAAGGCCTAACACCTGTTGTGAACGAGGGTTTCCAGTTTTTACCAGTTTTTTCTTTTCGGTAAACTGAGCAGCTGCATCATCAAAGGTATAACAAATTTTATCAACATAATGACCCAAAAACTTATTTGCGACACCAACAACTGAATTAGATTCATGAATCATCGTAGGAATATTCATTTTAGCAGCAGCGTAGACCATTGCTCCGCTTACATAGCCACCCGTACCTACAACAACATCTGGCTTAAAATCAGAAATTATTGTTCTGGCCTTTTTGGTTGCCTTAATAAATAGGTTAACCGTTGTAAAGTTACTTAGTAAGTGCTTTCTAGTAAACCCCTGCAATTCAAGTGTTTTAAAGTTTACTCCAGCAGCAGGAACGATTTTTGCTTCGAGCCCTTTTTGCGTTCCGACAAACAGAATTTCGTCATCAGTTGCTAGATCACGCTCTTTAAGTCGTTCTATCAATGCCATTATTGGATAAATGTGGCCACCCGTGCCACCACCTGTAAAAATAATTCTCATTTTATTTAGTTTTCAGTTCCTTAACAAAATTTATAAAATAGTCGCCACGTTCTTCAAAAGTACGGAATTGATCCCACGATGCACATGCTGGTGAAAATAGTAAAACATCGCCCGGTTGGGTTAACTCATAGGCTTTGGGCACCGCCTCTTGTAAGCTGTTTTCAATCACAATATCAGTGATACCAGCCTTACGAGCAGCGTCTGCTAACAAGAATCTTGTTTCACCATAAAGAACAACTGCTTTTACGTGCTTTTTTAGTAATGGTACCAAGTCATCAAATGTAAATCCACGATCTAAACCTCCTGCGATCAAAACTTCTGGTTCTTGAAAAGATGGGATAGCAACTGATGCAGCCTCTATATTAGTGGATTTAGAATCATTATAAATCTTTCGACCATCAAGTGTCATGACATACTGTAAGCGGTGTTTAGCACCGGTAAAAGTTGCCAAGACTGCTTGAATGTCTTCATTTTCTGCCCCCATGATTTTAGCGATAGCAATTGCCACTAAGGCATTTTGTTGGTTATGGATTCCAGGCAGCTTCATTTGCTTAGTTGCCATAATCTTTTCGTTTTGATTCTGCAAATATCCGTCAGCGATAAAGTAATCTGCTGTTTCATCTTTTTCTGAGAAAGTTTGTATTTTGGCCTTGGTAATTGCCTTTTCCTTTTCTAGGATGTCTTTTTGATCAAAATTGGCTAAAAAATAGTTGTCTGCTGATTGTGTTTTCGTAACATTTAACTTAGCAGCCACGTAATTGGCAAAGGTTTTATGATAATCAAGATGAACATTATCATAAATATCAATAATTGCTGCAACGCGTGGATTTATATCAGTCACACCCATCAATTGGAAGCTTGATATTTCAACAACCAGAACATCATCCTTTGTAGCCTCAGTAACAACCTCTGCAATTGGTCGCCCAATATTGCCTACCGCATATGCATGATGTCCAGTTTTTACTAAATGATGCTCCAAAATTTGTTGAGTCAACATTACCGTTGTTGTTTTACCATTAGAACCGGTAACACAGACATATGGAGCTTCACTGACATTTAACGCAACTTCCGGCTCGGTAATAATTGGTAAGTCTAGTTTGATTGCTTCCTTTACCATTGGGTTGTCATATGGAATACCTGGATTTTTAACCAAATAATCAAAGTGCTCTTTTGAAAGCAAATCAACTGGATGTTGACCACCAATAACCCTTACACCAAGCTTTTTTAATTCTTGTGCATGAGGATTTTGATCGAGATTAGCCTTATCGTTTAAAGTTAATTTTGCACCAAGCTTAAGCAACAACTCACTTACAGCAAAGCCGCTTTTTCCTAATCCTAAGACTAAAATATTTTTATTCTTATATGTCTCAATCTGCCTCATTTTGTTTTATCCCCAAATAACTAAATATAAAATACTGCCAATTAAACCAGTTAGCCAGAAAATAATATCAACTTTCCATTCGGAATAACCTAACATTTCAAAATGATGATGAATAGGTGTCATTTTGAAAATTCTCTTACCCGTTGTTTGGAAAGAAATCACTTGTAAGATTACACTAGCCGTTTCACAAACAAACACGATTCCAACTAGTAACAATGACCATGGTCTATTTAAAAAGATACTTACGGCAGCTAAACCACCACCTAGGGCGAGTGAACCAGCGTCACCCATAAAAATCTTGGCTGGTTTGTGGTTGAAAATGAAGAAAGAAATAAGTCCACCAATTACACTCATACAAAAAATCAGTACGGTAAAGTTCTTTTGCTTTAATGCTAAATATGCGTACGTCCCGTATGCAATGATTGATAAACCAGTAGCTAAACCGTCTAACCCATCAGACAGGTTAACTGCGTTTGAAAAGCCAACCAACCAGAAAATAACAAAGATTGTAAACAAAATTGCGCTTGTCACAATGCCGATAAATGGAATATAAAGACCAAATTTGAAGTTATCAGTTGCTGCAATTAGCACAATTAAAGCTGCAATTAGAATCTGCAATGTGAACTTTTGCCAAGCTTTTAAACCTAAGTTTCGCTTATAAAACAGTTTAATTCCATCATCTAGAAAGCCAATAATGCCATAACCTAATAAACTAATTACCAAAATCCAAATTAATTTATTCAAGTGGTTTTGCCAAGCAGCTACCCATATTGTTGAAATAACAGCCGAAAGCACAAAGATGACACCACCCATTGTAGGCGTTCCCGATTTTTTCTCATGCCATTTAGGGCCTTCATCACGAATTTCTTGTCCTTCATGATGACTTCTCATGAAGATAATCATCCATGGAAGAAAAATTCCTGTTAATGCTAACGAACTAACTAATGCAATAATGCTAATGATAAGCATAAAAATGCTACTCCTTTAATTTGATTTTTATTTTAGTACCTGACTTAATAGTGACACCAGGTTTCACGCTTTGCTGACTAGCTCTACCAGTGCCTTGAATATCCAACTTCACGTCAGTAAGATTTTCAAATTGACGCAATTCTTCAATTGTCCAACCATTCATTTTTGGACATTTTATTTTACCGGAAGTCAAAACAAAAATTTTGTTACCTGCTTCTAGTTTTTGTCCTTTGGCAATTGACTGCCCGCTTATTTTATCACCACTGCCTACCTTAGCAAGCTTCAAACCTACTTGACGTGCCTTCTTCTCAGCTTCTAAATATGACATTCCTTTAAAATCAGGTGTTTTAATGATTGTTGTGTCATTTACTTCGTTTTTTGACATTAAAATGACGCGTTTCATCATCGGCTTAAAAATTGAAGCTAAGATAACTTCCGCAGGCTTGCTCATCCGTCGAGGCTGCTTCACGGTTATATAAATACAATAGCGTGGGTGTTTGGCTGGGGTGACGCCAACAACAGAAAATGTATAATTATTGTCGCCCTTAAGGTAGCCTCCACCCTTAGTATTTGCAATTTGAGCAGTTCCAGTCTTGACCGCAATACTTTCGCCCTTAATGCGGTAAACAGATCCTGTTCCAATTTTCTTATTTAATACACGTTGCATATTTTCAAGAACAACTTGTGCAGTTTCTTTTGAATAAATTGGTTCACCAACGTTTTTGATTTGATAATTGGTAATTATCTTACCTTCTGAATCTGTCACTTTTTCAACAAATTGTGGCTTTACCATTTGACCTTCATTAGCCAAACTACTAAAGGCTTGCATCATCTGCATAACATTAACATTTACACCTTGACCAAAACTTGTAACAGCTTGATCAATTGGTGATTTAAAAGCAATCAGTCCTGGTTGTTCTCCTGGCAAAGTTACACCAGTATTCTGACCAATGTGAAATTCATTCAAATATTTACGCCAAGTTTTTGCACCCATTTGTTGTTCAAGATGAACAAAACCAGTATTGCTTGAGCGAGGAAAAGCCTGTGAAAATGGGATGCTTCCCCACCCATGAGTTTCCCAGTCATGAATTACTGAACCGCTAACTGTTACCGAACCAGAATTGTAGTATTGATTTGGGTGATAATTTCCACTATTAACGGCCGCAGACAAAGTTAGTACTTTAAATACAGAGCCCGGTTCATAGGTATCTTGCACCAAAATGTTCCGGTATGATTTTTCCATTCCCTTTTTTGTTTGCGGGTTAAAAGTCGGTCTTTGTGAAGCAGCCAGGACTTTACCAGTTTTCATATCTTCTACAACGGCAGTAATTGAAACTGGATTAAAATTGCTTTGAACATACGATAAGCGATTTTCAAGGTACTCTTGCAATTGTGAATCAATAGTCAAATAAACGTTATTACCATCTTTTGGTGCCTGATAGTTTTGAACACTATTTGGCGTTTGAAAATTTGAAGCATCAACTGACGAAATTTGGTAGCCATCCTTACCTGATAAAACATCATTATACCAAGCTTCAAGTCCCATTGTTCCAATCAAATCTTGGGTCTTAGTTTTTTTGTTATATTCTGGTGTAGCCAAGCCAACAATATGAGAAGCGAAATTGCCATTAGGATAGAGTCTCGATTGAGTTTCAAAAAACTTAATTCCTGGTAACTTCATCTTTTCAATTCGTTCTTTTTCTTTTCGTGTCAACCCAATACCAGCAGTTCCAAATTGAACCTGAAAAGCTGGATGCCCCGGATTTAAATACTGCAAAATCTTGTCAGCAGAAAGCGGTAGGACTTTCGCTAATTTTTCTGCAGTTTCTGCTTTATTTACAACGTATTCGGGCTTATTTTTATAATTGATCGAAGATTTATCCAAAATTGCATAAATTGTATATAGATGAGAATCCTGAGCAACCGCAAGACCATTACGATCATAAATTGTTCCGCGAGTTGCCTTTAAAACCTGATTTCTCATGTATAACTGCTCAGTTTTTTTAGTCAAGTCTTGACCGCTAACTGTTTTAGATATTCCTATATATAAAAATCTGCCCATAAATACAAGAAAAACCAAAGCTACAGCTACCTGAAGGAATCTTCCTACAGTAAAACGGTATTTGTGAGCTTTGGATTTCTGTAAATTTAAATTACTAATGTGTTTTTTCATTAGTGAATAGTCCTAATATTTTTTTCAATCAAAGTTAGCCCCTTATCTTTAGCAATCTTGTTAAGTCTTGCACTTGAGGTTAACTCGCCTAATTCCTGGTGTAAATCACTTACTTGACTTTGCTTTTTAGCAACTGCACGTTGCACACTAGTAAGTTCATGTTGAGCTGAAGTAGCAGAAATGCTTGAGGATACTAACATTGTCATCAAGCCAATTGTGATTAAGGTGCCCACGGCAAGTAAAGTCCGCTCTAGCCCATTCCAAGCAACATGGCGATGGTCAAGAACTTGTCTTTTTCTTTTTTGGGGCTCTTCTTGATTATTAGGATTAAATTCTATTTTTCTTGCTAAACTATCAGCCATTGCTATTTCCTCTTCACAATTTTTCCGCAACTCGCAACTTTGCACTGTGTGAGCGGTTATTGTTTTCCAACTCTTCTTTAGAAGCAACAATTGGTTTCCGATTGACCAGGCGAAGTGTTGGCTTCATGCTATCTGGTATCATTGGCATTCCTCTTGGTACTTCAACTTCAGAATATTTTTTAAAAATATTCTTTACGATTTTGTCTTCATCAGACTGGAAGGTAATTACACTAATTCTGCCACCGGGCTTTAAGAGCTCAATAGCCTCCTCAAGTGACTCCTGCAAAACATCAAGCTCATGGTTAACAGCCACGCGTAATGCTTGAAATGTCTTTTTAGCAGGATGTCCCCCAGTTCGACGTGCAAACGCAGGAATTGCTTCCTTAATAACCTCTACCAATTCAAAAGTTGTTTCTATTGGTCTGTTCTGTCTTCTTTCAACGATTTTACGAGCAATTTGTCGTGAATATTTTTCATCGCCAAACTTGTACAAAATATCTGCTAGCTCTTTTTGGCTGGAGTTGTTCACTAACTGATACGCATCAAGACTTTGACTTTGATCCATACGCATATCCAATCTAGCATCAAAACGATAAGAAAAACCGCGTCCTGCTTGATCAAATTGCGGAGATGAAACACCCAAATCATAGTATATACCGTCAATGCCATTTTGATAACCTAGCTCAACCAGATTCTTCTTTAAATGACTAAAATTGTCGTGCACTAACTGTAGTTTAGGGTCACTATTTGGATCTAATAAACTAGCAAAGTTCAACTGTGCTGATTTTATTGCATATTCATCTTGATCAAAACCAATAAGCGTTCCATTTTCAAGCTTGCTCAGCAAATATTTTGCATGTCCGCCACCGCCAAAAGTTGCGTCTACGTATAGACCACCGTTTTGGGGATTTAAATTTTCAATTGTTTCATGTAAGAGTACACTGGTGTGTTTGAATTCCATAGTCATTTTTATAGTTCAATATCATCCAAATCTTCTGCGATATCATCATAGTTTTCATTAGCGTCTTCACTAAATTCTTCCCAGCGTTCCTTGGCCCAAATTTCAATTCGGTCGGATACACCAACGATGACACATTCTTTAACCAAGGAAGCGTGTTCCTTCAGTGTTGTGGTCAGATTAACACGTCCTTGTTTATCAAACTCGCATTCCATTGCACCAGAGTAAAACAATCGCGTAAAACTACGCGCATTCCTCTTAGTTAATGGAAGTTTTGCTAACTTAGCTTCAATTTTTTGCCACTCATCAAGTGTGTAGCCAAAAATACAGCCTTCCATCCCACGAGTAAATACCATCTTATCACCAATTTGAGTACGCAAACGAGCGGGAATTATTAAACGCCCTTTGCTGTCAAGATTGTGATGGAATTCACCCATGAACATGGTCTAGCCCCCTTCCAAATAATAATTTACCACATTCCACCACTTTCTACCACTTTTTAGTACATTTTTTCACTTTTTTATTTTTTCACGTTTAAAAATAAAAAAAGATTGAAATCTTTTTGCAAGATTTCAATCTTTTAAGCTTATTTTGCCGGTGGTGAATTATGCCCACTTAAATCATCAAAAATAATAAACCAACATACCAAAAAATGGTATTCATAGTTAAAAAGTCCCAAATTTCTCTCATTGTTCTACCCAATGAAATGTTTTTATTTTTTATTGCCTCACTAACTGCAATAATTATTACTAAAATAAAAAACACGAAAAAGCCATATGGCAAAAATTCTGGTCTCTTTTCTTGAACGACTATCAAATGACAAGCCGCAATTAAAAAAAACGGTAAAATGTCATAGCCTCTAAATTTTGCTTTTGGAAAAAACTTATTTAGTAAGACAGCTATTACTATTCCAATGATGGGTAACACAAAGATTAAAAGCATATTTGTTCTTCCTCTACTTACTTTGTTTCTATTTTATCCTATTAGCCGTTTGAAAAAAATAATTAAGTAGAATAAAATATTGTTCAAACAGGAGGTCAACAAATGACGCGAAGACGTAAAAAGAAAAAATCAGGTTTTGAAAAGTTAACTATTTTTATGGCATGGCTAATGGCTATTATTACTTTAGCAGCTGTTGTCGTTCAGGCATTAAGCCAAATCGGCTTTTTCGAATAAAAAACGTGAGAAATGATCTCACGTTTTTTTTGTTTACAGAGAATTTAAGAACGATAATTCTCTTGCTTTACCATAAATGGAAACTCTATGGCTAACCAGTTCCAAATCCAGTACGTAAGTATAATGAAAGCAGCTGACCATAAAAGAGTCGGTAGCAAGCCTTTTATTAGCATCCCTAGTGATACTTTAGTGATGCCAGTTAGGTTAAAGAACAGCCAATTATAAACATTTAAGAAAATTGTTCCAATTAATGTAAAGATAGCTCTAGCCCAAAACAATTCTGGTAAAAAACGAGCAACTTTTTGCAAAAGCCAGCAGACACACGGCAAACTAACTGTATATACACCAATGATACCAAAGAAAAAAATATCACTTACAATGCCTGTACCGAATGCTAGCCAAAGTTCTTTTTGGTTAATATCATCAATTAATGCAACTAGCATCATACCAATTGGTAGTAATAAATTTGCTCCATTATTAAAGCCAAACAATGGGTGCAAATATAATGAAAGACTACCATTTAAAGCTAAGGTGATGAATAAAGCAAATGCTAGTGTATATTTCTTTAACGAGCTCATCAGTCCACCGTCCTCTTAATTACGGTTACTGTTGTTGGGTCATTCAATTCACCAGCAGGATCTACTTTTATCAAGTCAGATAGCCCAAAAGAATCGTGAGTTGTAGCCGCAACTTTTCCAATTAGTAAGCCTTTAGGAGAATTACCTCCCATTCCACTAGTATATATCCTAGTGCCTTGCTTTAATTTCTTACTATCAACTGCTTGAGTAAATGCCAGTGTCTTATCTCCAATAACAGTGATAATGCCATGAACCTTTTTCCCGTTAGTCGCTTCAGCTTCCACGGCGAAACGGTTAGCCGACTTATCAGTAGTTGTGATTAATTCAACCTTTGCGGAAGCTGCATCTGCTTCGACAATTCGTCCGATAACACCACCGCCAGACATTACAGCCATATTTTTACGTAAGCCAGAAGTTGTCCCTTTATTGATAACCAGGATATCTGTCCAACTATCAGGAGAACGAGATATTACTGACGCATTAACTTGATCAAAATCAGTAAGAGTTTTCTTAAGTTTTAAAGCTGACTTCAGCTGCTTATTTTCTGCTTCAAGGCTAGAATTACGCGCTTTTGTTTGCTCTAGTTCAGACACACGACTTTTTAAGTAATTATTCTCATTTTGTGTATTTAGCAGATCATTAACATTGTTGAAGCCACCAGAAATTATACCGATTGGAAAATCAACAACTCTGGCACCAACTGCAACAATATCATTGCCTAAACTTTGAATTACAAGTGGAGTATTTCTCTTGTTACGTAAACTAACAGAGCCACCAATCACTGCAAAAAGAGCAATAACAACAATACAAACTGATAATAATTTTTTATTTTGTAGAAATTTCTTCATCTGGAATGATCCCTAAAGAAAAGCCGGCAAAAATAGCCGGCTTTTAAAATTTTATCTGCGACTTCTACGCATTATTTCAATGTTTTTGAGAGATTCACCTGTTCCAACTGCAACACAGTCCAGTGGATCTTGAGCAATGAATACAGGAACTTTTGTAGCCTCAGAAATAACATCAGGTAAATTCTTAAGTAAGGCACCACCACCGGTTAAGACAATACCATGGTCGATAACATCAGCAGCAATTTCTGGTGATGTTTGTTCAAGTGTTTCTTTAATAGCAACAATAATATCTTGAACAACGTCTTGAATGGCACGTGATACATCTTCTGCCTTGATATCAACTGATTTTGGCAAACCAGTAACCAGGTCTCTACCACGAATATTAACTGACTCAATATCTTTTGCTTTTTCAACTGATGCAGATCCAATTTGAATCTTAATATCTTCAGCAGTACGTTCACCGATTAGCAAATTAAAGTTGGAATGAACATAATTTACAATAGCAGCATTGAACTTATCGCCTGCTTGACGAATTGAAGTTGAAGATACAATTCCACCAAGTGAAATGGTTGCAACATCTGTTGTTCCACCACCAATATCAACTACCATTGAACCGGTAGGATCCATTACTGGTAACCCAGCACCAATTGCAGCAGCAAATGGTTCTTCAATCACATAAGCTTCACGCGCACCAGCTACTCGAGCAGCATCAATTACTGCTCGTTTTTCTACTTCAGTTACACCAGATGGAACACAAATCATTACTGAAGGCTTAGAATTACCAACGGTCTTCTCAATAAAATACTTTAGCATTGAAGCAGTTGTATCGTAATCGGCAATAACACCATCTTTCATCGGTCTAATTGCAACGATGCTTGATGGGGTTCTACCAATCATTTCTCTGGCTTCTGAACCAACAGCGATTACTTTATTAGTATGAGTATTTTTAGCAACAACAGAAGGTTCTCTTAAAACTATCCCTTTACCTTCTATATAGACAAGTGTATTTGCTGTACCCAAGTCGATACCAATATTTTTTGCTCCTAATCCAAACACGAAAATCTCTCCTTATTACTGCAGTCTCTAAATCTTGAATCATTATAGCATAAACTCAGACTTAAAAAAGAAGCGCAGTATAAACTTTAAGACGAACTTAAAACAATTGATGCTCGCGCATGCTTAAATAGTGCCCTTTTCCAACGATAAAATGATCCAAAAAGTCGATATGTAGCATATCACTTGCGCTGTGCAACAACTTGGTCAACTCTAAATCGCTTTTTGATGGCACTAATTTGCCGCTTGGATGGTTATGAACAACAAAAACACCAGCACATGCATATATCAATGCCCAACGAAAAATTTCACGCGGATGGGCCACAGACTTATCTAGTGTGCCTCTGAACAAACATTTTTCAGCAATTATATGGTTGCTATTATCTATATAAATAGCCCACAATTCTTCTTGCTTACGATTCGCCAGCTTGTCCGTTAAATACATCCCCACTTCATTACTAGAAGTCAGCACTGCATCACGATCATAGACAGCCATCCGTAAACGCTCAAGCACCATTTCGCCCATCACTGCAACTTTATCATCACATTTGAAATCAGACAAATATTCAAGTAAATCGTCAAAGCTAACAATATTCAACTGATTTAGTCTCTTAATTAACTGATCATAATCAGTTATTCCAACTTTCTTCAGCTGGTCAAACAGCTTAGTCAAAATCACAATATCAGTGTCTATCAAATAGTGTCTGGACTTAATAAATTTCATTAAATCATTCCTTTCACTATTTAATACGCAAAAAGACGTTAAACTTTTTTCAAGAAAGCGAAAAAGTCGCTGCAAACTTCTGCAGCAATTTCTTTATCACTATCGCTTGCTGGAATTAAATCAGGTACCATTACGCACTTGATTTCGGCAGCAACAGCAGATTGTAAGCCAGCTGATGAATCTTCAAAAGCCAAAATATTATTTTGCGGTATTCCTAATTTTTTAGCAGCTAGCAGATAAATATCAGGTGCTGGTTTAGGCTTTACATGATTTTTCTTTACATCATCATAATTCAAGTGAAATTGGAAATAATTTCTAATTCCCGTCATCCATAAATTCTGCTCTACCACATCTTCAGTATTACTTGTAACGACCGCCATTGGTATCTGCTTTTCCTGAAATAAATCAAGTGCTTGTTGGACACCAGGACGTAATTTTAGCTTTCCTTCATTCGTCCACTGCCAAACCAATTCATCAGTCCGCTTAATAAAGCGATCACGTTGCTCATCACCAGAAAAGTACTTTTGGTAAAAATCCTGCATATCATTATTGGTTGAGCCAACAAGTTTGAGATATGTGTCATCTGGAATGCCCAAATTTGCTTCTTTAGCAGCTTGAATGTTAGCCTTCCAATACAAATTTTCAGAATTAACCAGCAATCCATCCATATCGAAAAGGATACCGCTAATTTCTGCATCAATACCATTAATTTTCATTTTTGGCATTCTCCTCTAAATGTAAAACTTCGCCCACCAAATAAAACGATCCTGTTACTAATAGTATATCATCTGCTTGACTTTCAAGTTTTAATTGCTTGTAGGCTGATTGCCAATTTTCGTGGTATGGATACTTCTGCACAACCCAATTTGGAAAGTCTTCTTTTTTAGCGGCACGAGGATAATCAATCGTTGTCAATTCTATTTGATCTGTTGGCTGGAATAATGAGAAAACCTCGTCTAAATCTTTATCACGCATCATCATCATTAAAATGCGAACCGTGCTATGACGAAGGCGTGCTTGCTCATGAATAAAATTAAGCAAGTTCTGCATTGCTTGAATATTGTGAGCTCCATCTAAAATGATTAATGGCTCAGACTGTAATACTTGATAACGACCAGGAATAATTGTCTGATTAATCGCCTCTTCAATTTCATCAGGCGCTAAAGGCAAATGTAAAAGCGAAAATGCTTGAACCGCGACAGCAATGTCAAAGCCCTCAACTTCTGGTCTAAGATTGAAAGATAACTTTTTATTGTTATCCCTATAACGTATTTTTGGGTCATCCGAAACGAAAAAGTCCTTACCCAATTTTCTTATTGGAGCACTTTCTTCGCGAGCTCTCTCCTCAATAATTGGCATTACTTCCTTAGGTAGATTACCTAGAACAACTGGCCGCTTGGTTTTGATAACTCCACTTTTTTCACGAGCAATATCAAGTAATGTGGGACCAATTACATCTTCGTGATCAAGTCCGACAGTTGTAATGATGCTAACTTCTGGAGTAATAACATTTGTTTTGTCATGTTCGCCGCCTATTCCAACTTCAATCACGGCATAGTCACATTTAACTTGTTCAAAGTAAACGAAGGCAATGATAACTTCATATTCAAACGTCACTAAAGCAAAACTGGGATCTTCGACTCTAATTTGGTCGAGTGCTTTTTCAACTAGATTAGTAATTCTAACCAACTCAGAATCACTAATATTTTGGCCGTTTAACTGTATTCGCTCATTAAACTCAAAAATGTACGGTGAAACAAAAAGGCCAGTCTTTTGACCGGCCTTTTGCAACAAATTACTCAAATAATAAGAAGTAGATCCTTTACCATTTGTGCCCGTAACATGAATCGTTTTCACCTGATCTTGTGGATCTCCTAATAGTTTTAAGACGCGCTTAATATAGGTTAGGTCAGCTTTTTCATGTAGTTTAGGAAGTGAATATAAGTGCTTAATCACATCTTGAGCGTTGGTAAAAAACAATTTTATTCACCCTTCTTTAATTCTTCAATTCGTTGACGTACACTTTCGAGTTGACTTTCATAGTCCGCTTTCTTAGCTTTTTCTTTAGCGATTACTTCTTCAGGTGCATGAGCAACGAAGCCTTGATTGCCTAATTTCTTAGTTGAACGATCAACTTCAGCTTGAAGATTCTTTTCTTCTTTTTCCATCCGCTTAATTTCGTCATCAACATTCACTAAGTCAGCCAATGGGATAAAGACTTGTGCACCTGAAATAACAGCAGTTTTAGCAAGTTTCGGTGCAGCAATTTGGGTCGAAATAGTCAATTCCTTTGGATGTAAGAAGTTCTTAACGTAATCTTCATTATCAGTTAAAATTCTTTCATTCTTAGCGTCTTCTAGTTGAATCATAATGTCAATTGAAGATGATAATGGCGCATTTACTTCGGTACGAATATTTCTAACTGCTTTGATAATTTCAATCAAGAAAGCCATATCATGACGCGCTTGCTCATTTTCAAACTCAGCATGTGCCTCAGGATACTTAGCCACCATAATTGACTCACCATCGTGTGGCATTGAGAGCCAAAGCTTTTCAGTTACAAATGGCATAATTGGGTGTAGTAAACGCAAGATTTGGTCAAGAATCCAAATTAAATTATCTTGTTTTCTTGCTTTTAATTCTTCATCATTACCATTCAAAGCTACTTTGGCCATTTCGATGTACCAGTCACAGAAGTCGTTCCAAATGAAGTTGTATAATTCACGACCAGCTTCACCAAATTGATAGTCATCAAATAACCGAATAACTTCACTAACGGTATGATTTAGGCAATCAAAAATCCAACCATCTGCTAAATCAAATTTAGCTTTATCTGGCATATGAGCAGGTTGTGCATCTTCTGGTAAATTCATAATTACGAATCTAGCAGCATTCCAAATCTTATTGATAAAGTTCCAAGCAGATGCAAGTTGCTTTGGATTATAACGTGTGTCTTGGCCAGGAGCTGTACCATTAAGTAAGAACCAGCGTAAGGCATCGGCACCGTATTCATCAATTACATCCATTGGGTCAACACCGTTACCCAATGACTTACTCATCTTGCGCCCTTGTTCATCCCTGATTAATCCATGTAGAACTACATCATTGAAAGGTCGCTCGTTAGTAAAGTGCAAGCTTTGGAAAATCATACGGGAAACCCAGAAAAAGATAATGTCATATCCTGTTACTAAAGCATTTGTTGGGAAATAACGTTTAAAATCTTCTGAATTTTCATCTGGCCAGCCCATCGTTGAAAATGGCCATAATGCACTTGAGAACCAGGTATCTAATACGTCAGGATCTTGGTCCCAGTTTTCAATGTCCTTTGGCGCTTCTTCACCAACGTACATTTCACCAGTCTTCTTGTTATACCAAGCTGGAATTCGGTGACCCCACCATAATTGGCGTGAAATAACCCAGTCATGAACATCTTCCATCCAATGCTCGAGTGTTTGTTCAAATCTTTTAGGTACAAAGTTAACCTTATCATTAGTTTTTTGATTTTCTAAAACCTTTTCAGCCAATGGCTTCATCTTAACAAACCATTGGGTTGATAAACGAGGTTCTACTTGAACACCGGAACGCTCGGAGTGTCCAACCGAGTGAACGATTGGCTTAACTTTAATTAGGTAACCTTGCTTCTTTAAATCCTCGACTACTGCTTTACGGCATTCGAAACGATCCATGCCTTCATATTTACCAGCATTCTCATTCATTGTACCGTCATCGTTCATTACGTTGATTCGTTCTAAATTATGACGATTACCTACAGCAAAGTCATTAGGATCATGAGCTGGTGTGATTTTTACCAAACCAGTTCCAAATTCAGGGTCAACGTGTTGATCCTCAATAATAGGAATGTGACGTCCCACTAACGGCAAAACTAATTCTTTACCAACGATGTCTTTGTAGCGTTCATCACCGTGAGCAACTGCAACAGCAGTATCACCAAACATTGTTTCAGGACGAGTAGTTGCAATTTCAACAAAACCAGAGCCGTCAGCAAATGGATATTTAATATGATAGAATGCACCTTGATCATCCTGGTGGATAACTTCGATATCACTTAAAGCCGTCTGTAATTCTGGGTCCCAGTTAATGATATATTCGCCACGGTAAATTAAACCTTCATTATATAATTGAACAAAAACGCGACGAACAGCTTTTGACAAGCCTTCATCAAGCGTAAAACGCTCACGGGAATAATCAAGTGATAAGCCTAACTTAGCCCATTGGCTCTTAATTATTCCAGCATATTCATCTTTCCAGTCCCAAACTTGCTTAACAAAGGCTTCACGTCCCATTTCATGACGATCTTTGCCTTGTTTACGCAACTTAGCTTCAACCTTAGCTTGCGTAGCAATGCCAGCATGATCCATCCCTGGCAAATACAAAGTGTCATAACCTTGCATTCTCTTATAACGAATCAAAGTATCTTGAATTGCAGTATCCCAAGCGTGACCCAAATGCAGTTTTCCAGTTACATTTGGAGGTGGGATAACAATTGAATACGGATGTGCCTTTTTGTCACCCGATGGCTTAAACAAATCTTGATCTAGCCATTTTTGATATCTGCCCTCTTCAACCTCACGGGGGTCATATTTAGGTGCTAAATCTTTCATATTTTTCCTCCCAATAAAAAAGTCCTAAACAATTTAAAAATTGTTTAGGACGATCTAATTAACCGCGGTACCACCTAAGTTAGGTAAGACTAGGTCCTACCTCTCTTAAAACATGATAACGGCAAATCACCGGACTAGCTTACTACCAGTTCAGCTAATCAGTTTTCAATCAAGCTACCAACTAATCTTCCTTCGGTCTTTCACCAACAATGGACCTTTCTCTATTTATAAGATTAGTACCTCTTGATTATTACTTTGTTGCCATTATAGCATGTTTTTTACAGTAATGCAGTATCTTCCTCAGCTTTATTAGCCAGGAATTTCTCATCTGGGTAGATTGGTGTAACTTCAATACCATCAAGCGCACGTTCTATCAAACCATCGACATCCAGTCTAGCTTCATATTCACGTGCTTTATCCATTTTCGGTTTTGTCTTTGGACGTGGTGGTGCAAAAATAGTACAGCAATCTTCAAACGGTTGAATTGACAAATCAAAAGTGCCAATTTTTTCAGCTAAACTGATAATTTCTGTCTTATCCATTGTTGCAACAGGACGAAGGACAGGTGTAGTCGTCACATCATTAATTGCAGCCATTGATTCCAATGTTTGTGAAGCAACCTGACCAACAGATTCTCCGTTAAAAATCGCTAAATCTTTACGCTTCTCACGAATCAAATCAGCAAGTCTTAACATGAAACGACGTTGAACTGTCATCAAGTAGCCCTCAGGAATTTTTTCTTTAATAGTTTCTTGAATCTCAGCAAATGGAACAGCGATGAAGTTAATTCGACCAGCATAATTTGCCAAAATTCCAGTCAACTCTTTTGCCTTATTCAAAGCCTTCTCAGTTGTGTATGGTGGACTATAAAAATGAACCATTTCAATGTCAACACCACGTTTTAATGCTAAGTAGGAAGCAACTGGAGAGTCAATTCCACCTGAAAGCATCATTACTGCTCTTCCACCCGTTCCAACCGGCATTCCGCCAGCACCATGGAGCAATTCATCAGAAATGTAAACTGCATCTTGACGAACTTCAATTCTCAAAACAATGTCGGGATGCTTCATTTCAACTTTTAAGTTGGACATGTGATCAAACAAATAGTCACCAACCATTAAATTCAATTCGTTGGTATCATAAGTGAAATGGTGATCGCTACGCTTGGTATTAACCTTAAAAGTCATCCCTTCGTGATAGGTTTCCTTCATTAAGGCTAAGGCCGTTTCCTCAATATCCTTTAAAGTCTTCTCAGTCTTAATCGTTGGGGAATAGGTTTGGATACCAAAAACCTTTTTTAAGTGTTGATCAACTTGTTTAAATGGTGCACCATTTAAAACAATATGCATGCGATCATGCTTGGGATGAATTTCGACTTGCGGAAAGTCACGCAGAACTTTAGTTACATTTCCTGCTAAGCGACCAATGAAGTCCTTCCTATTCTTTCCCTTGGTTGAAAGCTCGCCGTAGCGAATCATAATTTCCGTATATTCCATTAAAAACTACTCTCCTAAATGATTTATCTGAGCGAAGTGACGATAAATTTGATCAAAAACTTTAATAAATTCATCTGCTTCATCCAGTGTATTAGTTTCATCAAAACTCATGCGGATTGCACTTGTAGCTATTTTGTCATCAACATTCATTGCAATCAAAGTACTTGCTTCATCCACTTTAGTTGAAGCACAAGCAGACGTTGTTGAAGTATAAATATCATGATCTTCGAGCGTGTGAACGAGAGTCTCACCTCGAATGCCTTCAAGCGAAAAGCAAAGAACATGTGGCGCAAAACCAGTTGAAACTGGTGAAAAAATTGTAATGCCTGGTTTATCTTGCAAGTAATTAACAATTTTTGCCTTAATTGCCTCTTCACGTGCTGCTTTTTCAGCTTCGTCAGCCAAAATCAGACGCATTGCTTTGGCCATTGCAGCAATTGCAGGCAAATTTTCAGTACCTGAACGAAGACTCTTTTCTTGTCCCCCACCATCATGGAGCGGAGCAATCATTTTGCCTTCTTTTTTATAAAAAACACCAGTACCACGAGGGCCATGAAACTTATGTGCAGATAAACTTGAAAAATCAACACGTGGTGTAAAAACACGTGACCAAATATTTTTACCTAATGCCTGCACATTATCAACATGAAACATGATATTTGGATAATTAGATAGTAAATCACTAATCTCTTCAATTGGTTGAATGGTGCCAATTTCGTTGTTAACACCCATAATCGAAACTAAAGTCGTATCAGAATCAATTGCATTACGCAGATCATTGACATTAACTCTACCTTCTTTATCCACTGGTAACCTCGTAACATTAAAGCCTAAGTACTCTAAAGTATTAAACGCATTGGTAACAGAAGCATGTTCAACACTAGAAGTAATTAAATGCTTACCAAATTTACGTTTTTGAAAAGCTGTTCCTTTAATAGCCCAATTATTTGATTCAGTTCCACCAGAAGTAAAGAAAATTTCATCTGCTTGCGTACCCAATAGGTTAGCAATCTGTTTTCGCGAACTCTCCAATAATTGAAATGCCCGGTCACCTAATTTGTGCAAACTTGATGGATTACCCCAGATTGTTTGCGCAACCTGATCATAAGTCGCTAAAACTGAGGGATCAATTTTAGTGGTAGCACTGTTGTCAAAATATATCACAAGCTTTACTCCCTTCCAAACCCAATTGGCTTGAATGTCCATTAACTAATAAATTGTAGCTTAAATCAAATCTAGCTTCAATGCAATAATTTAAATACAAGTCGCTCATCCCTAATTCTTCCGTTTAAATTACCAAAAGAGCCTCGCTATAAAACCATTTACAAGTAAAAAGCCGTATTTAGATAAATACAGCTTTTTATTTATATCAGATTGTCTAATTGTTCTTCTTGTCAGAATAATAAAGATTCTCAAGTCGTTGATATGATCCAGGCTCGACCTTTTCAATTGCTGTTGCAATCGTATCAAGTGCATCCTTATAGTTATAATCCATACTGTAAAGTTGCATTGTTTTCTTTTGTGCCTGTTTAATTGAATCATGATTAGAGTACTTGTTTGAATATTGCAAGGTTAACTCAACTAAGTCAGCACAATTGATAATTTCATCTGCTTCTCTTTTTAGTCGTTCAACGTCGTCTGAAATCTGAATTAACTCGTTAGAAATTTTTTCCATATTAATTCTAACTTCACTCAACTCTTTTGCAACATGACCAATTTCATTAACTACTAGCGTGTACATTTGAATAAATGTATCAGGATTACCAGGTAACTTCTTACGCTCCAAACGGCGATAGACTAACGAAACTTCTTGCTTAAAGCGATTGATTGAATCATTAGCTACGTTTTCAGCATCGTAAAGCCCATCAACGTCTTGTGACATTCTCTTCTGTTCATCGCTAATTTCACGTAATCGCTCTATCATGCTGAGCCAAGAAGTCTTGATTTCGGAATAAACGCCCTTTCCATCAGCAATATTCTGAGTATCTACAGTATATTGCCGATTCATATCGTTTACTTCTTGTTCCAGTTTTCGACTTTCAGCTAGTTCGCCATGAGTTAGCTCATAGCTTTCATCGATATGCCGCAATTTTTCAACTAGCTTTTTGGATTCAGCTTGTGCATGAGCAAGTAAGCGTTGAATTTTATCTTGATTCTTTTCAACAAACGGACGAGCTTTGTATTCTAGCGTTAAAACATCATATAGGCCATCTATTTCAGACTTAATTTGCTTAAGCTCCTTCTTGAGATCTGCCATTTTTAATTCAGCTAATAACTTTTCAGCATCATCAACTTGAACACGAATTTGTTTAATTTCTTCTAAAACATTTACCTTAGTAATGCAATATTTTGAAGAAGCCATTTTTTTGTAGGTATCAGTTAGTTCACTTAACTGTTCACGAAAAACCGTGTCAAGCTCATGCTGGGCCTCGCGAACTTCAGGTAATTTTGTGCCAATCGAATTAATTGCTGCTTTTATTTTAGATAAAACGCGCTTAGCTTCAACTTGATCCCCCTGCGCAGTTAAACTTTTGGCTTCAGTAAAGTCAGTTTCAATTGCACCAAGTTCAGTTTCAATTTGATCAAGTGCAACACCATATTTAAAGGAATCGGCTAAAACCTCTTTACGCATCTCCTGGTAGCTCTTATTCAAATCATCATATTCCATTTGATTTTCGCGATTTGACTCAAGCAATTCTGTAAAAACGTCTTTTGTGTTTTTGGCATCATCATAAGTTGGCTTCATAATTTCTTGAGCCTGCTTAATATTTTTGTTTGCCTTAAAAAGCTGATAATGTGCGTTTTGCTCTGCAGCTTGCTCTAGTAATTCCTGAACTTCCGGAATTTTCTTACTAGTTGCTTGTTCATAGTTCTTACGCCATGTTGTTAAAGTTGTTAGACTCTCCCCGGCAAGATCAATCTTATCAAGCTTAGCAATATCATTGCCCAAGTCCATTTTGTCAATCTTGGTAATCATATCGTCAAGCTCAATAATTTCTCGCAATTGCCTCCGATTAATGATGAGCATAAATGCTACAATAAGAATGATAATTAAAATTGCAATTATTACAATTATGGACTGAGTTGATGTCATATTTTTCCTCCAAAACTACCCTCAATTATACCAAACTTCTTTAACGGAGTGCGGATTGATTTGAAAGAAGTTAACTATCTTAATTGAATGCTAAAATCTACCATTAATATGACCTTTTCCTGACGTTTTTAATTTATCAATATAATAATTACCAAATTGGCCTAAATTTAACTTGTTTTTTTAAAAACCGCTTAGAAACATCCGGTTTTCCTTGCTTAAATAGCCCAAGGTAGCTATAATAGACTTCGTGTAAAATATTTGCAGCTATAAGTGGCAAGAACGTCAACATCTTAATACGTTTTAGTGAACGAGTAACCGACGCTGCAAGAGGCGAAAATGAAAATTAAGATGCACGAATGCTAAACTTATACGTAACTATTTTACTCCAAAAACTGTTATCAGATTTTATTGGAGGATTTTATGTCAAGATATACAGGTCCAAGCTGGAAACGTTCCAGAAGATTAGGAATTTCACTTTCAGGCACTGGTAAAGAACTTAGTCGTCGTAACTATGCACCAGGTCAACACGGTCCTAATTCACGTGGTCGTTTATCAGAATATGGTGAACAATTACACGAAAAGCAAAAGCTACGTTGGATGTACGGCTTAAACGAACGCCAATTTAGAACTTTGTTCAAACGTGCTGGTAAGATCCGTGAAGGTGAACACGGTACTAACTTCATGATTTTACTTGAATGTCGCTTAGACAGTCTTGTTTACCGCCTAGGTTTAGCTACTACTAGAGAACAAGCTAGACAATTAGTTAACCATGGTCACATTACTGTTGATGGTAAACGTGTTGATATTCCTTCATACGACGTTAAGGTTGGCCAAGTAATCGGTCTTAGAGAAAAGTCAAAGAACTTACAACAAGTTAAAGATGCACTTGAAGCAGTTGTTTCTCGTCCATCATTTGTTACATTTGATGACAATAAACTTGAAGGTTCTCTTGTACGTCTTCCAGAACGTGATGAAATGGAACCAGAAATTAACGAAGCTTTGGTTGTTGAATACTACAACAAGTTACTTTAATTTCTTTTATTCGCAAAAGCCCTTTCCTACTTGGGAAGGGTTTTTTGTTACTTGAAAGGAAAAAATAATAACTATGTCAGATGATTTAAACACACGAGTTGCAAATGCAGCCCAGGGAATCACCCCACAAACAAAGCCTGATGAACGTAGAAGATATCTCGGTTCACTGCGAGAGCGCGTCTTTGTCAGAATGAATAACACTGAAGTTAAAGACCCTGCCCTAACCCAATTATTTTTAACGCACTTCAATGATTACACTGGATTTTCGATCCTGATTAACGGTAATTTAAATGATGAATTTTTAAATCAGGTTGAGGCACAATGTGGAAAAACAAACATTCCTTTTACGATTGTTACTAACGAGACCGCTAAAACTGGTCCTGAGGATACGGCAATTTTAGTAGTTTCAAACACAGCAATTAACAAAATGCGAATAGAAATAGCCCAAGTTTACCCGCCCGAAATTCCTAAAACTGAGTTAACTCATGATGCTAAAAAAGATAAAAATGGTTTTTGGCATCGCTTATTCCATGGAGATAAATAATGAAACCATTAGCTTATCGCATGCGTCCACGTACACTAGATGAGGTTGTGGGGCAACAGCACTTAATTGGTCCTGGAAAAATTATTAGACGAATGGTTGAAGCCAAACTGTTGTCATCCATGATTTTATATGGCCCACCAGGCATTGGAAAAACTAGTATTGCAAGTGCAATCGCTGGTTCGACTAAATATGCTTTTCGCATGCTTAATGCTGCTACTGATAGTAAAAAACAATTGGAGCAAGTAGCTGCAGAAGGTAAATTAAGTGGAACTGTTATCCTTTTACTAGATGAAATTCATCGGTTGGATAAAACTAAACAAGATTTTCTTTTGCCTTTACTTGAGTCTGGCGAAATTATTCTGATAGGTGCGACAACCGAAAATCCATACATCGCAATTTCTCCAGCGATAAGATCACGTTGCCAGATTTTTGAATTAAAACCTTTAGCTGAAGAAGATGTTAATCAAGCAATTAACCGCGCACTTAGGGATTCAGAAAATGGCTTGGGCTCATACCATGTTGAGCTTACAGATGATGCAAGAAAATTATTAATTCAAAAAGGAAATGGTGACTTACGAACCACCTTAAACGGTTTAGAGTTGGCCGTTCGCTCAACTAAGCAAGAAAAAATTGCTGCGGGTAAAAATGAAGATGACCAACTAATAATTGACCAAGAAGAAATGGCAAATTCAATTCAGATGCGCAGCCAAAACTTTGATGCAAAAGGCGATGGACATTATGACTTAGTCTCCGCCTTTCAAAAATCAATTCGCGGTTCCGATACTGATGCTGCACTGCATTATTTGGCTCGTTTAATTGAATCTGGTGACCTTATTTCAATTTGCCGCAGACTGAGTGTAATTGCATATGAAGATATTGGCCTAGCAAATCCAGCAGCTGTGCAACACGCACAGCTTGCAATACAGGCAGCACAAAGTCTAGGCTTTCCTGAAGCGAGGATTCCCCTGGCAAACGCTGTGATTGAACTTGCACTTTCACCAAAAAGCAATAGTGCAATCAGTGCAATTGATCAAGCACTAGACGATGTGAAAAGTAAAAATTACGGTCCAATTCCTGATGACCTTAAGGACACCCACTATAAAGGTGCTAAGAAACTAGGTCACGGTAAAGGATATGCATACCCTCATTCATTTGCTAATGACTGGATTGCACAACAATATCTGCCGGACAATTTAGTTGGTACGCAGTATTTCAATCCTAAAGGCAATTCTAAAATCGAAAGTGGCCTTAAGAAGCAGTACGAAATTCTACATGAAATGCAAGAAAAAGGATTAAAAAAATAAAGAGTGACACAACTGTTATTTCTAACAATTGTGCCACTTTTATTTTTGTCTAAAAGTTAACTTTCTAATTTAAAAATTAGCCTTTTTAACATATTTATTTTGAGCAACGATATAATACTTTTTGTTCTTAATAGAAATAGGATCACCATAGGTCGAAATTGAATGGTTCTTTCTCAATACCTTTTTACCTAAACGATTACCATATTTGCTATAAAGATAAGCATTATGTCTCAGCTTTAAGTTCTTACCATCGACGTTACCTGCATTAACTAGTAAACCATTTTGCAAAATATAGTAGTTAGATCCACTAATTGCTTTTTGCCCGGTTACGCTAATTATTGAGCCAGCTAGATAAATCAATTGGTTAGCACGATGACCATTTTCATCATAAAGGTATGCATTGTGCATCAACGTTTTTTCAATGGTTGTCTCGGATTCTTCCTTAGGCCCATTAGCAGATATTGCTTCAACCTTTGCAGATTGATTAGAAACAATCACTGCGACATTTAAAGCTTTAACATAACGATTTTTATCAATGATAAAGTACTTCTCGCCACGAAGTTTAACACTATCACCATAAGTTTTAATAATACTACCCTTCTTTAGAACACCAGCTTTCTTTACACGCTGTCCGAATTTGTTATAAACATAAGCATTATGCTTTAACTTTTGCTCAATTGCCAATCCGTTGCCAACAGCAACATAATATTTCTTATTGTTATCATGTGTGTCAATTAGTACATAGTATTCATTACCTGCAATAGTAACAGTACCATAAGTTGAAAGAATTGAGCCGGCACCAAGTGTAACTTTGTTAGCACGCTTTCCTGAATTATCATATAGATAAGCATTATGCATTAAGGTTACATTAGTACTTTCGCCTAAATCATTTGCTGCACCATTTTCTTTATCAGTAGTTGTTTGCTTAGGTGGATTTGCAGGGGTAGAAGTTGTATCACCATTACCGTTAGAAGTAGAATTACCTCCACCATTGTTAGAATTATCATTATTGCCATTATTTCCGTTATTGCCGTTGTTATTGTTGTTGGCACTATCTTTAATAATTTTATCAATAACAGTTGAATCTGATGATGCCTTATTAATCGCTTCAATACCATCGTCACGCTTACCGTCAACATCAGTAAGAGTATTATTTTGATCAATCTTTTTCTGAGCATCTGCTAGAAGGCGGTCGATTTCAGTCTTAATCACAGCTTTTTCATCATCAGTATAGTTATCACCATTTTCATGCTTTATCTTGTTATTATCAATTTTCTTCTTAGCATTAGTAGCAGCATCAGAAACAGCAGCTTTGGCAATTTCCCGTATTCCAGTTATTCTATTATTTGAAACTTCATCGTAAGAATTACCAGATATATATTTATATTTATCATGCTCACTGTTTGTTGAATAAATCCATGCAGAATCACCAAAGTATTTTTGGTTCTGGGCAACTGCACCTTTGTACTCAGCCTCAATATCCCTATTGGCAGAACTCTTAACTGTGTACAATGCTTGCTGCATTAATTGATCAATTGCTTGCCTTGTCATGTCAATATCATGGTTCATCTGATTGGCAATATTTTCATAAGATGCATCAGCTTGAGCATCCTGAGTAAGCACAGTGTTGATACTTCCGTGTATGCCATCAAGTCTATTTTTGAAATGATCCCTATCTGGAGGAAGTAGACTATCTATATCATTAAGCGTGTCCTTTGCTTTATTAAACATATCATTAACTTGTTCTTTGGCCATTAGCTCATTATAAGCATTGATTCCTTTGCTATACGATTGGGTTGTAGAGCCAATATTTGTTGAATGCTTAATTGTATCAATTGCATCCTGGATAGCTTGAATATTCCTTTGATAAGCAGGATTTGCTTTTTGTTCTTCAGTTAACCCATTGTATCCAGCTTCTAGACCTGTTACTTCATTTCCAGCACCCTTTAAGGCATTAGTTTGATTATAATCAAACCATTCAGAAGTATTTTGATAAGTATCAGTTAGCTTAGTACCAATTTGATTTTCGTCAGTCGGAATTTTGTTGATATCAGTTTGCTGCTCTATGCTTGCTTTTTCATTTGCATATAGGTCATCAACTATCTTGTTTAATGCTTTCTTTTGATCGGCAGTTAGTTGAGATAACCCAATAATGTTGTGAGTTGTTGCATATTTTCTTTGTAAAATATCCTCTGCCTTTGCTTTTGCAGCAGCAAGATCAGTATCTTTTTCAACATCAGCAAATCCAGGAATGTGACTACCGGAATCACTATCAGAATATCCTTGAGTTGCGTTGCTGACAATCTGATCAACATCCTTTTGGATGTCATCAATAGAGCGATCATTTCCGTTCTTATCTGTAGTTGGAACTGCATTAATCTTTGCTTTGCTCTGATCGTAAATATCTTGGAGCTTCTGCTTTTGCTTTTGTAAATCAGAGTTTACTAAACCAGAACTTTCAAGCTTTTTATCAGCTTCTGCTTTTTGCTCAAGAAGATTATTAATGGCATTTTGCTTGATTTGATAGATTTCTTCTTTATTTTGAGCTGTTTGATAAAGTTGATTAATTCCAGCTTCACCCAAGTTGGTTGAGTGTCCTTCGCTATCCAATCCCTTTTCAATAGACTGCAATTTCTTTTTAGCATTTTCGAGATCAGTTGTTGTCGGACTGCTTGGTAAAGCAACTTTACTAATTTCATCCTTGGTCTTTTGAACCAGCTGATTAAGTTGATCCTGTAAGTCAGCCTTTTGTTGATCAGTTAAATGACTTGCAACCTGACTAATACTGCCCTTATCGTTGACATATTTATCAAGAGCGGCAATTTGCTTGTTCTTTTCGCTAAGTAAATTAGCTGGAATACCGGCCTGATCTATCGCAGCTTCACCAGCTTTTTCAACTTGATCTAATTTTGCATTATCATCAGCACCATATAAGTCACTAACACCTTTTTGCATCGCGTCATTTATTGCAGCTTCATTTTTGCTTATCTCAGTTGGATCAAGACCTAAACTTGGTAATTTTGCCTTAGCAGCTTCAGCATATTCTTTCAGAGTATTAATTTGTTTGTTCTTTTCCTCGAATCTCTGAGTTAAACCTGTAATTGCATCATTACCAGCTTGTGCTGCTTGATTCATTGCACTATTTGCATCTGTTGAATTGTTTTGAGCAGCTTGAATATTTTGGGCAGCTTTATCACGCTCTGACTTAATTCGGTCTCTCATCTGATCTGCAAGACTAGGATTATCTTTAGCAATCTTATCGGCAGACTCGTTTGCCTTATTAACTGCATCCTGCAACTTAGTCAATGCATTATTAACAGATTCTGCCTTGATAATTTCATTATTAGCTTTATCCAAATCAGCATTATTCTGATTTTTAGCGTCAGCTAATTGATCTTTATTTACAGTGGAGTTAATTCTTGACTCACCAGATTGCCGAACTTGATCAAGTTTATTCTTCAGGTCATTATATTGATCTTGACCTAGCTTTTTATTAGCTAAATCTTGATCAATTTGTTGTTGTAATTTACCAATTGAGTCAGCCAAATCATTCTTAGCAGAGTCTTTAGCAGCGTTCATGTTCTTATCGTTGACGGTGTCAATGATTCCTTTCATAATGTCGTGGCCCTCATCTTGGGCTTTTTGAACGTCATCTTGGTTTTTAGCCTTATCTACCTTGGCCTTTGCCTTATCCCGCTCGCTATTAATCATGTCCGCATCTCTAGGGTCATTTTGAATGGCTCCTTTAGCATACTCATCCAAAAATGAATTTGCCTTATTTTTAACTGATTGCAGTTTAGCATCGGCTAAAGCCTGATAAATATTGTTTAGACCAGCATTTTTCTCTGTGTCAATATTTTCTGCAATAGCACCATTAACGCTTGCAACGGCATGATTATAAGCATCTTGTGCTTGCTGCTTAAACTTAGCTAACTGATCTGAAGTTAAACTTGGTAATCCATTAATTTCTGGTAGAACACCGGTATCTGTTGAGCCCTTTCCAAGAGCTTTATCAAGTTCTTTAATTGCTTGATCTCTTTGGTTACGGATATCATCTGCATCACTCTTACTTGCATTTGTGATAACATTACTAATTCCCTGCAAAGTATTATTTTTAATCTTTTCAACTGTATCACTATCATTTGCAGCGTCAATATCTTTAAGGCCTAAATCAGCTACTTCAAAAACTGCATTTTGGTCTCGTGAATCATGTAGTTTATCGCGAGCTTCAAGTGCTGTCTTTTGAATCAAATCTTTAGCAATAACTTTATCACTAGCCAACTTTGCAGCTGATTCGACATCATTAATTTTATTTAATGTATCTTGATAAATCCCAGTTAATTGATCTTTATTCGTTGTAGCATCAATTTTACTGTTTGCATCTGTTGGGATTTTATCAAGTTGACTAATTGCATCATTAAATTTATCTTTTACTTCATTTCTTTGGTCTGTCGATAATTTGCTATATATGTCACTTAAACGACTCTTGGCACTGGTAGCAGCATTAGCAATACTATTCTTAATGTCGGTTTTAGATGCGTTGAAACCATTACCTGTAGCTTCTGCAGCATCAATAGCTGATTCACCTTTTTTCTCAGCTGTGTTAGCGTCGGAAATGGCATCTGTAGAATCAATTATTGATTTAGCATTATCACGTGCAGCTGTAATGTTATTAATAGTGGTTGTCTTGGTATCATTAGTAATATCCGAAGAATTATTGATTCGCTCAACCGCCTTTTGAGCATAATCATCAAGCTTTTGCTTATTAAGAATCTTATTAACATTTACATCACTAATCACATTGTCAATTAATGACTTACCATTTTGAACGATTTCATTAAGCTGCCCATTAGTAGTGGTGTTTTTATTATTAATTCCATTAACACCGATATCATATGTAGCATCCACTTTTGCACGTAAGTCTGCTTTGTTGGCACTTGTAATCTGATCCATATTGCCAATTTGTTCTTTAACTTTATTTCGCTCAGCCATTAAAGTTGCTAAAGCTTGGTCTTTTGCAGACTGCAAGTTAGCAGAAGTTTGAATGCTTGCTAAATCATTTTTACCTTTAGCTAGTGCTGCATCTATATCATCTTTATTTGCACCTTGAATAGCAGTTTGAGCTTGATTAAAGACACTTGTAATCTGATTATAGTAGTCGTTCTTTTCTGTTACTCCTAAATTAGGATCATTAGTAATTTGACTATTTGCGGAATCGCGCGCATTTTTTAACTTCTCGATTGCGGAATTACGTTGCTTTTCTAGAGCTTGGGCGTTGATATCTGATGAAAGAGAATTAATAACAGAATTAATGGCATCAATTCCTGTTTGAGCATCATCATTAATATCAGTTACTGTATGGTCATTAGTAATAGCTTGAATTGCTTGATCATATCCTGCATCAATTTGATCCCGTTTAGCTTGAACTGTTGCAGGATCAAGTTGTTCATTCTGCTGAGCATTTGTAAGAGCCTCTTTAGCTTTAGTTTTGGCCTGTTGTAATCTACTAATTGCCTGAGCTCTAGTGGCTGTAATCTGAGCAGCACCTAAATCTTTTAGAATATTATTTTGACCTTCTTGTTTAGCCGAAGTAATATCAGAGATACTTTGAGCCGAAGTGATTTTTGCCTTTGCAGCCTGTGCATCTTGATCAATTTGATCTTCATAATATTTCTTATTTGAGGGACTGAGTTGACTATCATCAATGTTTTCAATTTTGGTTTTTGCATCATTAACTGCTGTATCAATGTCTTGAGTTGCCTTTGTTCTAGCTTCTTCTATCTCCTTATCTGCAGTGCCTCGAGCATCGCTTACAATATTCTCAATACTACTTTTAGCATTAGTTACTGTATCAGCAATTTTTGAACTATCAACCTTGTTTAAGGTATCTATACTATCTTCAGCTACCTTACTGATTTGGTCATGATATGCTTTCTTTTGTTCATCAGTTAGATTGCTTGTTTGATCAATTCTTGAATTAGCATTAGTTTGCTCTTGTCTAATCTGCTTGATAGCATCATCTAAGGAGTTGTTACGCTCACCCTTAGCTTTAGCCGAAAGTAGCAGGTTGTTCAGAGCGGCAATACCATCATTTCGTGCTGAGTCGATTGCGGTTAAACTATCTGCTTGGTCAATGCGCTGGTTATAACCAAGAGGAGTTGTTGAATTATTGAGCAACTTCTGCGCAGCTACTACGCTATCGTCAATATCATTTGCAGATAAACCAGGCAAACTACGCAATTGGGTTTCAATATCGCTTTCAGATTTAGCTAGTTTAATCTTAGAAAGCTGTCTTAAAATTGACCTCTTAGTAGCCTCCTCAGTCGTTGAGACAGTTGCGGAATCGCTGGCTTTATCAACATTAGTCAAACCATCATTTACTGTTTTCTCTATATCAGAGTTTGAGGCGATCCCTAACGAATTTTCATTAGCGGTTGCATAGCCCCAAATCTCAGCCTTTGCAGCATTTTGATCAAAAATAGTTTGTGCAGCTGCTTCTCTTTGACTAATTACATTATTATCAGCAGTTCCGTATATCGACTTTTGCTTATCATACATAGAACTTCCTGGTTTAGCAGTTGCAACTTGGGCAGCCTGATCAATTGCGTCTAATAGAGGAACCTGCTGATCCGAACTAATGCCTGAGTTCTGTACTCGCTTTTTGGCAGCTTCAGCTGCAGCATTAATTTTACTTGCTTCTTGATCAGCATTTATATCCTTAATAGCCTCCTTCCCCTTAGAACCATCAGGATCATCACCAGTGATAATGTTGTGAACTGCTTGATTATAAGAATCTTTTATTTCTGCAGTTTTATCGGCATGGTTTTTAATTTCATCTTGAGCAACAGCCTGTAAGTCCTTTAGGGCCTGAATTGTTTTGTTAACTTGATCAATTATACCTTGAGCTTCTTTTTGGTGCCCATCCACTGATACTTGATCAAGGTCTTTTTCAATGTCACCTTCCGGTTGAGCGATAGCCTGAGCGCGAGACAAACGACCAGTTAGCTTTAAGACTTCGTCCTTTTCTTCTTTACTCAAGTTAGGATCGTTTGCAAGTTTGTAAGTATCGACATAGACCTGATCAATTTTTTGCTTAAGATCGGTTTCAATACTCTCTTTATAGCCATAAGCTGCTTGATCAATCGCATTAATACCATTCTTTTCTGCTTCTGTAATATCTTTATCAGCTTGAAAAGCTTTCACAGTATTAATTGCTTTATCACGTGCAGCATTAATCGCATCTACCATGGTAGGAAATCTCTTTGACTGCAATGTGGCTTCATTATTTAAATTCGTTATTGCACTATCGCGAGATGTTTCAATCGTTGAAGAACTTTGTGCTTGGCTTACGATGTTCTTAATCGCATCAAGGGCAGCATTCTTACGATTGTTAACTTCTGTTAGCGTGTTTGAGCTTGAGGCATAAACTGAAGTTTTTTCATTATTAGTATCAATTGTTTTGGATGCAGCGGCCGCAACTTTATCTAATTGCTCATTAAAGTCTTTAACTTGAGCTTCAGATAGGTTGTTAGGTCTATGAATTTTCGCATCACTAATTGCGTCAGTAATTGCCTTAGCAGCTTGATCTTGTGCATCAGACAAAGTTAAAATATCTAAGTTTTTAATAATTGGGCGACGTCCCATAGCTACGCTTGATGGATCGTAGCTAACAAAGTTAGCATTTGGCGCTAGTTCTACAGAGTAACCCTTATCAAACTTAATCGTTTGGTCAGCGGGAATAGTAAAACTAAAGGATCCGTCATCATTTACAATTGCCGCATATTGTGTTGGTAAAGGATTCAAAGAACTGTTGCTTGAGTCTCTTATAGTGTCTTTTGTTTGCGCATATGGATTATCAATTATGTTCTTACCATTTTGATCCTTTGGAGTCCATGCTGTCTTGCTACCCATACTATCAATCAAATTAGCCATAATGTATGCTTTAGTTGCAACAGGTAGAATTAAACTAAATGGGTTTTTCAAATTTTGTGGATCTGAATCAGGACCATCAACAGCAGAATTGTAATTAATTACACTACCTGGATCACCAGAAATTGTTTGTGAACCATCAGCATTTCTAGTTATTTGAACCTTACCGGGATCAATATCCAAAAAGCCACTTGGATTGGCTGGAACAAAACTAATGTTGTTATAACCAAAATTGTTTCTATTATTAAATGCCTTTTGAATAATATCTGAAAAGATTTGATCGTAAGTCCAACCGTTTTTAATACCATCAGCCAATGATGTTTGAACGTCTGCTGGTAACTTATCAAGTGAAATATTAGCTTTAGCTGCTTGCGCCTTAATTTCTGCTAATCTATCTGCAGTTAACTTCTCTTGGCCATTAAGCAATTCAATATTATCAACTGCAATCGTGCTATCAGTTTTCCTTACAGTTAAAACGTGAAACGGTGGCAATGTTACTTTACCTAGCCCACTTTGCGTCGAACTCAAATCAAACTGTTGTCGAACATTTGTTAAGGTAATTGGCATTGTACCGATAATACTGGTATTAGGATTGGTATTACCTTGGGCATTTAAAATTAATGAAGTAGGATTATTAACAACTAGTTTTCCACCTTGAACATCTACCAATAGTATTTGACCAGTACCGCCGTTTACATATTTGCCACTTGGATCTGGCTGACCAAGAACGATATTGAAACCACCGTTTTCTATATTAGCCGTACCCTTAATAAGAACTAACGTACCAGAATAGTCACCCATATTTGAACCGTTAATGTTTAGCGAACCTCGCGGTAAAATGTTAAAGTTACCGCCATCATAAATTAGGTTTCTGTTCCACCAGTTATTGGCTATATCGCCGTTAGTGGTAATATTGACTTTCGCATCGCTATTAATATTGAAGACAGAATTACCATCATTGATAAAGATTGCACTGGACTGATCATTATCGTATGTTCCATTATAGTGATCACTACCAACTACGATGTTTAATTCACCATCAACATTTACGGCTTCATTATTCCCCCGCATGGCGATAGCCAAAGGAAGACCAGTATGCTCAGCCGCATTTGAACCTAAACCATTATTAGGAAAATAGATTCGCGGCGAAAGTGTAACCTTAGCGTCCTTAGCAATATTAACAACGTTATTGTCGCCATTCATTTCAAGCACGTTACCACCAACAGTTTTACCGGTAAAAGTCCCGCTAAAATCGATTGAGTTATTTGAACCAGTAAATTCAAATAGTTGTTGAACATCACCACTTGAAATCGTAATCCCTGGATATGGTGTATGCGTTACTTCACCGTAGTTAGTTCCTGTGAAGTAAATTTTAGTATTATTACCACAGTGAACCATTTGCGATCCATGGAAATTAACATTATTAAAGGTGATTTTTGAAAAATGACCGTCCTTGTTGTAATCATCAGTCATGATGACGCCCCAAATATCAGCACTCCATAAATCAAGATTATCGTACGTAATATCCAAGTCTTTCGTACTTCCACTATTTAATTGAAGGTGATTACCTTTCAAATCAACTTTAAATCTGGTATTACCGTTGCCACCGGATTTAACCAACATTTTTCTTCCGTAAAAGTAGAAAGCTTGTGATCCATTCTCTGGTCCGTCTGTAATATCGTTCATGACGTCAATTTCTGAAATAGACTCATTCTGAAAAGCAGCTATAAGTTCAGTAAAGCTATGGACCTGCGCTACACTAGCATCCTTAGTTTTAATTTCAGTCTTTTTAGCAGTATCTGGAACTTTAGCCGCTGGATCAGTTGGATCAACGGGTTTAGTCGTCGTACCTCCTTTACCTGAGGTGTCAGTGGTTCCACCAGTTTGATTGGTATCAGAATTACCTGTACTAGTTTGGTCCTTAGAATCAGCTGTGTCAGAACTAGGTTCTTGATTAGTACTATTTTGCTGATCAGAGCCATTTGTTGCATTAGTCTTTCCTGTCTGACTAGTTGAAGAACTTGAATTAGTAGTTGGAGGCACACTGCCATCTCTTAAAAATGAGCTTAAACCTGAATAGGTACTTACATCAACCAAGTGATTAGCATTTTGAGTGTTATCATCTTGGGAGTTAACCTTTTGACTATCAGAAGTACTCAAACTATCTGTCTTCTTGCTAACTTCTTGAGCAGCATCTACCATGTCTGCTTTAGCAGTTTGGGTATTTAGGCCAAAAAAGGTAAAGCCCAATAGCACAGAAGCAGTACCAATTGTCAATTTTCGAATTGAAAAGTGGTCCTGCTTATCTTGCATTTCCATTTTCTTTAATCTTTCATTGTTATTATTTTTCCCTAGCATGATATTCCTTTCTCAAAATCTATGTTACAACTACATTGTATGACCACTATTAATAATTTGCTAATATAGTGCTTACACTTGATATACATTTTATAAATAATGAGTTAAGTGATTTTAAAAAAGGAAAATGAGGGGATGTTTTCTGCAGACAATTACTATTATATAAAGATTTGCTGATGTGCCTCAGGATTGATGCTTAATACTTCAAATAGAAAAAAGTGCATTTCATTTGACAATTACTTGTTTTCTTAAATTATATTTAAATAGCTTAATTATGTATAAATATTAAAATAATAATAAAAACAACAGTTTAATTCATAACATTGTGATTTTTTTGCAATACTATCTGCTTATTGTTTAAATCTTGACAAATGCTGTAATGGTGGGTAGTATAATAATTGATCTGAGTTGATCGACTAGCTTAATTGTATATAGTTGACCGGTCAAACATAAGACATGCGAGATTGTAAATAACTTTTGAATCGGAATACTATTACTTAGTTAATAGGATCCATATTCATTGCGATACATCTCATTTTTTTGAACACTGCGGGTTCAACAAGCATTCTTTTGCTATATTCGGTCGACTCGGATTTCTTTAGAAATTCAGGAAGCGGTCTATTGACCGCTTTTTTATTTGGAGACTTTTATGATCTTAAAAATTGTTATTATTCTGTATTTAGCCGTGCTTCTTCTAACCGCCTTCTATCTTTGGCATAACCGAGATAGACACTTTTTGGTTTTTAGTAGTAAAAGTAATACGAATTTCCGGCCTATCATGTCTTGGACAGCAATTATTTTATTGTTGGAATGCATTATTGGGATCATCATCTTATTCCAAAGTAATAAGTATTTGAATTTGGTTACCCTACTCCTTAGTTCAATTACTATTCTAATTTTTAGCTTATTAATTAATCACGAAAATGATTAATTGGCCAAAAGTTTGGTAAAATGAATGTATAAGAGAGGTGTTTTAAATGATGAAACAATATCACCGCATACAAGTCGCCGTTGATGGATCAAAAGAAGCAGATTTAGCTTTTAAAAAAGCAATTTTACTAGCTAAGGGTAATAATGCAGGCTTAGAAATTTTACATGTCATTGATACTAGATCCTTCCAAAATGTTTCAAGCTTTGACTCCGAAATGGTTGAGCAAGTTTCAAATGATGCTAAGGAAAAGCTGCAAAAATATTACAATGATGCAAAAGAAGCGGGAATTAACGATGTTCACTTTTCAATTGAATTCGGTTCTCCTAAGGCAATCATTGCACACGACTTTCCTAAAAAGCATCAAATTGATTTAATCGTAGTTGGTGCAACTGGCTTAAATGCTGTAGAACGAATTTTAGTCGGTAGCGTAACCGAGTATGTAACCAGAACCGCAGATTGCGATGTACTAGTTTGTCGTACCGCCGAAAATCAAAGTTAAAATAAACTGGGCATGCAAAAAGCACTTCTTTTAAAAGAAGTGCTTTTTATTTTTAATTAAAAGTCGCCTGCCTGGCTAAACATATAATCTTTATTATGAAACTTCATCGATAAAATCATACCAATACCAATCATATTCCCAATTAAGGCTGAACCACCTTGGGAAATAAATGGTAATGGTATACCTGTCAACGGCAAGAGATCAATACTCATTCCTATATTTTCAAAAACATGGAACAAGATCATCATAATGACCCCGGTCGATACATATGAGTAAAATGCATTTTTGGTATCAAATGTGATACGCACCATCTGAATAATCAGGTATAAGTAAAGCAAGATAACTGCTACACTACCAACAAAACCAAATGATTCACCAATTACTGAATAAACCATATCCGAACCACGGACTGGTACGTAAACACTTAGATTTCCAAACCCATTACCAAAAATCTGTCCAGATCCAATCGCTTGCATACTCTGCCACAACTGATATGCTGCTTTAGATGTATCTGTAGATGGATTCAGCCAAGACATGATACGAGCAAATTGATACGGTTGAAAAGAATGGCTTAGAATAACCTGGCCGCCTGGTGTAGTTACCATAAAAATCACTACCACACCTATAATTGCAACTATGATAAACATTGGTGTTATTATCTTCCAAGATATTCCTGAAACAATAATTACCCCACCAACTATAGCGAAAAAGACAAGCATCGTACCAAAGTCATTTTGTAATTTCAGTAGAATTGCAATTGGTAGCATCCAACCAACTATTTTACCAATTAAAACCCAGTCATTTCGAATTGTGTGTGCGAACTTCTGATTGTGCTCTCTAACTACTCTAGCTAACATTAGAATAAACGCTGGTTTCATTACCTCGGATGGCTGAAAGGAAATTGGCCCTAGCTTAAACCAACTTTTGGCACCAGCATCAGCAGCTATACTTCGATTATAAAAGAATAAAACTGCAATCAAAAGGACAATTCCTAGACCGTAGGCATATGGTGCAATTCGAAATAACTGCTCTGCATCAAATTGAATTACAAAAACAACTATTACTAAAGAAATCAGATACCAAAGCCCTTGCATTAAAACTGCTTTTACTGGACTTCCCATATGACTTGGATCATCTATTGCAGCAAAGTAAATCGAGTATAAACCAACAGCTGCCAGAATCAGCACAGGAACAACAATGTTCCAGGCTATTTGATCATACAAATCAGTTTTATTTTGTACTTTTACCATTAATCATCACTGTCCACTATTTTTCATGTAAAGCAAAGTACGATAGCAAGTCATTGATGCTACTTTCTAACGTCTTTGCATATAGAACACTATTAGTTTTATTAGTAGTTGCACGATAACGTCCATCAATTTTTTCAATTAAACCAATAGCTTTTTTCTTCTGTGGAATGACTACTTCCCAAGTCGGATTATCTTTTCCGTTGATTTCATTAATTTCAATATTAATATTCTCTGGTTTCTTTGACATAAATACTCCTATTTCACATCAGGATGAAATTTTTTAGCAATAATTTCATCTTCATATCTCTCTGGGTGGGGGTTACGGAAAATAGTAAACTTATCAGGTACCGGATCAACCCCTCCGCGAACAAAGGGATTGCACCGCAAAATTCTGCTAATACCCATAATTAATCCTAAAAAAGGACCAAATTTGGTCAATGCATCAATCATGTAAGTTGAGCAAGTAGGATAATAACGGCAAGACTTAGGTAAAGCCGGCGAAATAAATTTCTGATAAATTTTAACTAGATAAATTAAAATCTTACGCAAACCACACCTCCAGTTGAATTAATGACGTTGATGCTTTTCGATATTTTTAAGCAAAATGCCTGTTCCCAATGCAACAGCTTCAAGAGGATGATCAGCAGTCAAAACTGGAACCTTAAGATAGTACGAAATTAGTTTATCCAAGTTCTTTAACATCGCACCACCACCAGTTAGCATAATACCACGATCAATAATGTCGGCAGATAACTCAGGCGGAGTCTTCTCTAAAACATCTTTAGTTGCTGCAATAATTGTCATTAAACCATCATGCAAAGCTTCTTGAATTTCAGGAGCAGAAACAGTTGCCTGTTTAGGAAGACCATCCACTACATCACGTCCACGAACAGTAATCGTCTGATCCTTATCCGGTTCAAACGCACTACCAATTTCAATTTTAATTTGTTCAGCTGTTCTTGAACCAATAAGCAAATTATGTTTGTTTTTAATGTAAGAAACAACAGCTTGGTTCATATGGTCTCCAGCATAGCGAAGAGATTGGCTAGTAACAATTTCACCCATTGATAAAACAGCAATATCAGTAGTACCACCACCAATATCGATAACAATGTTACCTTGTGGCTTAAAAATATCTAGCCCTGCACCAACAGCTGCAACCTTAGGTTCAAAATCAAGGTAAACCTTACCACCACCTGATTTTTCAGCTGCTTGAATAATTGCTTTCTGTTCAATTGAAGTTACTCCAGTTGGAGCACAAATCAAAATGTTGGGTTTTGACATAAAGCCCTTAACATTTAATTTTTCAATGAAGTAAGATAGCATCGCTTCTGTAATGTCAAAATCGGCAATTACCCCATTCTTTAATGGGCGAATCACACGAATGTTACCAGGCGTTCTACCTACCATTTTGTATGCTTCAGTTCCAACAGCTACTACTTTATTTGTACTTGTATTGACAGCAACTACTGATGGTTCATTCAAAACGATTCCCTTACCAGAAACGTTAATGAGCACGTTGGCTGTCCCTAAATCAATTCCTATATCTCGTGCCACGATAATCCTCCATAAATATTCATTGTACATTTTACCATAAAGAAAGCTAGTTTGCTGCACTCTTCAGGCGTTTTAACAAGTCTTAAAAGAAATTACTTAATTGTAAAGAAGTATCTATCAGCGTAATGAAAAAATTCCCCACTAAAAAGCCTAACGCAATTGCTGCAAAAATCAGTAGCAATTGCGCTTCAAAAACCTTATTAGTTCTGATGATTTTTTCGATTCTAACACTCTTCATAATTTGAAATGATAGCCCTATTGTTATCAGGTAAATAATAATACTGATCAGAGCATGAACACCAAGTTGAAACATTTAATTTCCCACTTTTCTTTAGTCAAATAAAAAACGGATACACGCTTTTGTGTATCCGTTAAACTTTAATACTATTTACCTGAATTGTAAACACTAATCCGGTTGACAGCCCTTCTCAATGCAACTTGTGCTCTTTCGAGCGATCTTTGATCATGCGTTGCTTTTGCTTCCTTCAAAGCATCTTGAGCACGCTTTCGAGCTGCTTCAGCACGAGACACATCAATCTTATTTGAACGTTCCGCACTATCAGCAATAATCGTTGCTACATTATCAGAAAACTCAAAGTAGCCACCGCTTACTGCTATGTGATTAACAACTTCATTCATCTCACGACTTCTTTTAACCCTAATTTCACCAATTGAAAGTGGAGTTAAAATAGGCAAGTGATTATACATGATTGAGCGTTGTCCATCGATTGCACGCATCTCAACAATACTACAATGATGAGAAAAAACTACGCCATCAGGTGTTACAACATTTACCATGAAAAGTTTTTCTGGATCTGCCATTTGACATCACCCTACTTTTCTAATAATGCTTTTGCTTCAGGATCACTGGCGGTTACACCCATATCTTGAGCTTTTTTCAAAACATCTTCGATAGGACCCACGCTACGGAAAGCATCTTCTGGTAAATCGTCTAAATGACCATCCAAAATCATCTTAAAGCCTTTAATTGTCTCTTTGATTGGAACATATGAACCAGGTACACCAGTAAATTGTTCAGCAACAAAGAAGTTTTGGGATAAGAAGAACTGAATCTTACGAGCACGACTAACAATTACCTTCTCTTCATCAGATAATTCATCCATACCCAACACTGAAATAATGTCTTGTAATTCGTGGTAGCGTTGCAAAATGTGCTGTACACGTGTAGCAACTTCGTAATGTTCTTGACCAACTACTTCAGGATCCAACGCACTAGAAGTTGATTCCAATGGATCAACGGCTGGATAAATACCCTGCTCAACTAAGCTACGTTCCAAGTTGGTTGTAGCATCAAGGTGAGCAAAAGTTGTAGCTGGGGCTGGGTCGGTATAGTCATCGGCAGGAACATAAACGGCTTGAATTGAAGTAATTGAACCCTTCTTAGTTGAAGTGATTCTTTCTTGCAATTGACCCATTTCAGTTGCAAGTGTTGGTTGATAACCAACGGCACTAGGCATTCTTCCTAACAGAGCTGAAACCTCAGAACCAGCTTGAGTAAACCGGAAAATGTTGTCGATAAAGAGCAAAACATCTTGTCCTTCAACATCTCTAAAGTACTCAGCTAGGGTTAATCCAGTTAAAGCTACACGCATTCTGGCACCAGGCGGCTCATTCATTTGACCAAAGACCATCGCTGTTTTGCTTAAAACACCAGATGCCTTCATTTCAAAGTAAAGGTCATTACCTTCTCGTGTTCTTTCACCAACACCAGTAAAGACCGAAATACCACCATGCTCTTGAGCAATATTGTGAATTAACTCTTGGATAATAGTAGTCTTACCAACTCCGGCACCACCAAACAAACCAACTTTACCACCACGAACATAAGGCTCAAGTAAATCAATAACCTTAATCCCTGTTTCCAGAATTTCTTGGCTGGTAGTTAATTCATCATATTTTGGTGCATTTCGATGAATACTGTTACGAGGATGATCCTTATCAAATTTTGGACCATTATCGATTGGTTCACCTAAAACGTTAAAAACACGTCCTAAGGTATCAGAACCAACAGGTACTGAAATAGGACCTCCAGTATCTTGGACCTTCATTCCGCGCCGGAGTCCGTTGGTAGATTCCATCGCGATTGTTCTTAATACACCGTCACCGAGTTCAAGTGTAACTTCAAGAACAATTGATTCATCATCCGACTTAACGACGCGCAAAGCATTGTTAATATCAGGTAGGTTTTTGTCAAGTGGAAATTTCACATCGACTACAGGGCCGATTACTTGAACAACTTCACCTTCACTCAAAACATCTACCTCCTTTTCTCTTAATTATTTCAAAGCATTTGCACCACTGACAATTTCGGTAATTTCAGTAGTGATCTCAGCTTGTCTTGCACGGTTTAATTTTGTAGTTAAACTTGAAACCAAGTCATTTACGTTATCGGTTGCACTCTGCATTGCTGTCATTGAACTAGCATGTTCTGCAGTTTTTGCATCCAGAATTGCCCCATAAATAGTTGAACGGGCATATTGAGGAATTAGTGTAGTCAACACAGTATTAATGTCTGGCTCAATATCATATTCTAGATCTCGGTGTTCTTTTGCTTCTTTAAGGCCGATATCGATATCAACAATAGGAAGCATTTTTTCAACACGAAATGCTGATGATAAAGAGTTTATGTGGTGCGTATAACAAACGTACAGCTCATCATAAACTCCGTTTAAGTACATTTTGATTGCAGTTGAAACAATTGGTAAAACTTCGTCAAAAGTTGGCACATCGGAAATTGCAGCATTTTCATAAACAACATTCAAGTTGTTTTTCTTGAAAAATTCAGCTCCTACAGAGCCAACAGCAAGAATTTTAATATCTTTATTTTCTGCTTTTGCATCTTCAGCTAAGCCCATCATATTTTTAATGACGGCACTATTATATGATCCAACAAGTCCTCGATCACCTGTAATTACAAGATAACCAGTAGACTTTACTTCTTTACGAGCTTGAACCATGTCTGAAATGACACCTAGGCCAAAAACATTTTCATAGTCAATCTTACTGATGCTGTCTTCATCGATTGCAACATTTTCTTTGTGCAAGTGGCTAACCACTTGTGCACTCATCAAACGGGAAAGAGTTTGTCGAACATGGTCATTATATACCGTATATCCTTCATCTCTTTTTTCTGTTTGATTTAGTTTTGACGCAGAAACCATTCTCATTGCTTCTGTGATTTTACCAGTTTGCTTAACTGAAGCAATTTTCTTCTTCAACTCAAGTAAAGATGCAGGCATACGCTACCTCCTATTTATTACTTGGTGAAAAACTATCTGCAAATTTAGAAATTGCAGTCTTTAACTCACTTTCATCCGGCAGTTCACCTGTCTCACGGATGTGATCCAATAAGTCTGAATGTTGACTATCAAAGTTATCATACAATTCTTTTTCAAATCGGCCGATATCTTCAACAGGAACAGAATCCAAATAGCCATGAGTTAGTGAGTATAGTAAGACAACTTGCTTTTCAACTGGAATTGGGTCATGTAATGGTTGTTTTAAAACTTCAACAACTCTACGACCACGATTTAATTTAGCCTGGGTTGCCTGATCCAAATCACTGCCAAATTGAGCGAAACTCTCTAATTCATGATAAGCTGCCAAATCAGTACGTAACGTACCAGCAACTTTTTTCATTGCTTTCATCTGAGCGCTACCACCAACACGGGAAACAGAATTACCAGCGTCAATAGCTGGACGAGTTCCTGCAAAGAACAAATCACTTTGCAAGAAAATCTGACCATCCGTAATCGAAATTACGTTGGTTGGAATATACGCTGAAATATCTCCCGCTTCAGTTTGGATAAACGGAATGGCAGTCATTGAACCTCCACCAAGTTCATCACTCAACTTCGCACTACGCTCCAACAGACGGGAATGCAGGTAGAAAACGTCACCAGGATAAGCTTCACGACCAGGCGGACGACGAAGGAGCAAAGAGAGTTCACGATAAGCAACGGCTTGTTTGGATAGGTCATCAAAAATGACTAAAACATCCTTACCGTTGTACATAAATTCTTCACCCATTGCCGTACCAGCATATGGTGCTATATAAAGCATTGGGGCCGGTTCACTTGGTCCAGCTTCGACAACAATTGTATAATCCATTGCGCCAAAGCGTTTCAAAGTTTCTACTTGCGTTCTAACAGTTGACTCCTTTTGACCAATAAAGACGTAAATACAAATTACATCTTGTCCTTTTTGATTCAAAATAGTGTCAACAGCCAAGCTTGTTTTACCAGTTTTACGGTCACCAATGATTAATTCACGCTGACCTCGACCAATTGGAACCAATGCATCGATTGCTTTGATACCAGTTTGAAGTGGTTGATTAACTGATTGTCGTTGCATAACTCCAGGTGCAGCATCTTCAATTGGACGAGTCTTAGTGGTTTTAATTTCACCAAGTCCGTCAACTGGCTGACCTAGAGGATTAACTACACGACCAATCAGTTCTTCGCCAACTGGCACACGCATGATTTCACCGGTTCTTTTTACTTGGTCACCTTCGCGAATATCATCAAAGTTACCCAAGATAATGATACCAACATCATTTGACTCAAGGTTTTGAGCAATACCATATGAACCGTTGTCAAATTCCAACAATTCATTAGATAGAACATTGTCCAATCCGTGAGCCCGGGCGATACCATCACCTATGTAAGTTACAACCCCAACCTCATTAATGTCGAGTTTGTCATCATAGTGTTCAAGCTGTTGCTTGATTAAAGAGCTAATTTCTTCTGCTTTAATGCTCAATGGTTTCACCTCTTTTAATTTTTACTAATTAACTGCGCACGAATCTTTTTCAGTTTGTTCTTTACTGAACCATCGATAACGCAATCGCCAACTTTTAGAATTACACCGCCGATTATCTCTGAATCTACTTTGTTTTCTAGGGTAACACTGGATAAACCAAATTTTTTGGCATAACTATCTCCTAGAGCACTTAATTGATCTTCATCGAGTTTAACCGCAGTTATTGCAGTTCCAACCATTATTTTTTTGCTGTCATTATACAATTTATTAAAGAAATCGATAATATCAACAAGTTCAAGAAAATGATTATAATCTAGCAGCAAATTTAAAAAAGTTTGAACTTCTGTACTGAAGCCCTGTTCAATTGCTGACAACGATTTTTTCTTTTCATCACTGTTTAAAATTGGATCACTAAAAACACTAAGGATCTGTGGATTTGTACAAACGGCTTTTCTTAATTCACATAATTCTTCTTTAACAGTATCCAAAGCGTTCTTGTCTTGCGCATAATTAAATAGCGCAGTTCCATAACGTGCAACAATTTCTTCTCTACTTAAGGCCATTATTTATTCAGCCCCTTAATAAACTGATCAACCAAATCTTTTTGATCATCAGCAGATAAGTTTTTAGCAATTACCTTTTCAGCAATTGTAACTGAAATATCAGCTACCTGCGCACGTGCTTCATCTAATGCATCTGCTTTGGCTTGTGCAGCATCTGCTTTGGCCTTTTCATGAATCGAAGCAGCGTCATCGTTAGCCTCAGCTACGATTTGACTACTTGTCTTCTGCGCATTAGCTTTTGCATCAGAGAGAATTTGTGTTGCTTCTTGTCTTGAATTTTTCAAGGCAGCTTCACGTTCATTAGCCAAAACTTCGGCTTTTTTGCGGTTGTCTGCAGCTGAATCTAAATCGCTAATTACTTTTTGCCGTCTTTTTTCCATCATTTCGGAAACTGGTCCCCAAGCATAGTGCTTAACCAAGACAAGCAAAATTGCAAAAACAATCAAATACCAAATGGTATTACCAATGTAAATATGACCTGATGAGGCTGCAAATAAAGTTTGAAATGTCATTTACTGCCCTTCTCTCTTTTCAACTTAATTACTTTTAAAAATTAAAGGAAGAGAATCAGAAAAGCAACAACAATTGCCAAAATTGGAACGGCTTCAATCAAACCAACACCGATAAACATTGTTGATCTCAAGTTACCTGCACTTTCAGGTTGACGAGCCATACTTTCGACAGTCTTAGTAATAACTTTACCGTTACCCCAAGAAGCAGCTAAAGCAGCAATACCAGCGGCTAACGCTGCAGAAATATATTTAAATGCTTGTGACATATTTAAACCTCCGAAAAATTATTCTTTTGTAACTTTCTTACCAATATAAACCATTGATAAGGTTACGAAAACATATGCCTGGATAGAGCCAATGAAGACAGAGAAACCTTGCCAAATCATCGCAAGTGGGGCAGCTAAAACCATGGTTGTAATACCAAAGCTAGGAGCTAAACTATTTCCAATCAATGTCAATAGAACTTCCCCAGCATAAATATTGCCGTATAAACGTAAAGACAAAGTCAAAAAGTTAGTTATTTCCTCAATCATATTGATTGGGAACAAAAAGCTAACTGGCTCTGCATAATTGCGCCAATAGCCACCTACGCCAAATTTTTGCATTCCAAATGTGAATGATAGAAGCAAGGTCATCATTGCAAACGACATTGTCGTTACTGGATCAGCTGTTGGTGACTTAACAAACATATTGTCACCAACTTTGACTTCTAAGAAGAGTCCCAATTGATTCATGCAAAAGATAAATAGGAACAAAACAAAAGCATAAAGTGATAGATGCTTACGTGCATCAGGATCACTGACATTATCTTTAACAATGCCATCAGTGAAATCCAATAAATATTCAATCACATTTTGCTTCTTGTTCGGTCTCAATTCAACTTTGCGCGAGAGCCAAATGCAGACGAATAAAACCACTGCAGCCATTAAAGTTGAGCCAATCATCCCAGCGAGATCAAAGTTTAAACCCAAAAATTTAAAAACAAATGATTTCTCCATTACTTCGTGACCTCCCTTCTTGTGCCCAGTTTATCGAACACTCCTACAATATTAACACCAAACAAACCTTTTGTGAAAAATTGTAAGCGAATTCCGTATACTATTTGTAAAAATATCGCTATTTAGTGCCAAACAAGCGGTCACCGGCATCACCAAGACCAGGAGTGATGTAGCCATTTGGTAATAACTTCTCATCTTCTGCTGCGGCATAAATATCTACATCAGGATTTTCTTCCTGAATAGCTTTTACGCCTTCAGGTGCAGCAACTAAAACGGCAAGTTTAATGTCCTTAACACCACGTTTTTTCAAGGCGCCAATAGCCATATTAGCTGAGCCACCAGTGGCAAGCATTGGGTCAACTACTAAACACTCACGATCTGCTACATCCTTAGGCATCTTACAGAAGTATTCGTGTGGTTCTAATGTTTCTTCATCACGGTACATCCCAATGACACCAACTTTAGCTGAAGGAATCATTTCCATCACACCATTGAGCATACCAATACCTGCACGCAAAATAGGAACAATCGTCATCTTTTTACCAGCTATTTCCTTTTGCGTTGTTTTGCCCATTGGTGTTTCAATTTCAACATCCTTTAATGGTAAATCCCTAGTAATTTCATATGTCATCAATCCGCCAATCTCACCAACAATTTGACGAAACTCATTGGAGCTTGTCTCCTTACGTCTAATGATTGTTAACTTGTGTTGAATCAACGGATGATCTAACACTGTAAATTTACCCATTCTTTTCCTCCTATAAAACAAATATACTTTCTCGCTTATTTTAATCAAAAAAGCAGAGGGTTTAAAGCCCTTTGCTTTATTTTTTTACTTTCCATGAAAATGTTTCTCAGCCGCAGCCTTATTTAAGCGGTTCATATATGCCAAGGTGGCCTCGCTGCCACTAAAGCCTTGAACATAAATTTGATCAATTGACTGCTTATCATCAAAATAGCGCAATGCACCAAATAAGTTATGATCAGCATCTACCAGATTCTTACCCAAACTGAACTTATTTTGCTCTGGTACATTCAATCCAACTAAAACAGAATCTAAAGCTGCTACGCCAGTATGCTCATTAAACTCAATTTTTGCAAAATCACTCGTGTCATCGACAATTATTACTGGTTCACTTGGAGCATAATGACGATACTTCATCCCCGGAGCCTTTGGTACACCTTGGTCTTCTACTTGCCCACTGTTAATCAAGACCTTTTCACCAAGTACTTCGCTTAGCTCTTGTGGCGTAATTTCACCAGGCCGTAAGACAACTGGCGTTTCGACGGACAAATCAATAATGGTTGATTCCAAACCTACTCTGGTTGGCCCACCATCGATTATGCCCGCAATTTTACCATTTAAATCATGATAAACGTGCTGTGCAGTGGTTGGACTTGGTTTAGTAGAAGTATTCGCAGAAGGCCCAACTATTGGATAGCCCAGTTTAGAAATCAAATCGTGTGTCAACTTATCATCTGGGCAACGAAAAGCTACAGTATCTAACCCACCAGTAACAGCTTTGGGCAAAGCATTAGGTTTAACAAAAAGCAAAATGGTCAGCGGACCCGGCCAAAAATGCTTCATTAATTTTTGCGCACGTTCAGGAATTTCTTTCGCATAATCCGAAACCATTGCTTCATCTGAAACAGTTACAATTAATGGATTATCACTAGGTCTTCCCTTGGCGGCATAAACACTCTTCACAGCCTTTTCATTAGTTGCGATAGCGCCAAGACCATAAACTGTTTCGGTCGGAAAAGCCACTAATTTACCTGCTGCTAAAAGTTTAACGGCCTCGTCAATTTGGTCTTGCTGAAAAATTTTCGTTTCCATTACTTATTCCACTTCCCAAATACCATTCGTGGTTTACTTGCCATATCATCCTTAAATTCAATTGTAAAATCAGGTAATTCTTTCGCAAATAGTTCTTGTAATTGCTGTTTTTCGCTAAAGCCAAATTCTAAGAAGAATTCTCCACCTGGATTCAAATGTTCACGTACCTGCTTGGCAAATTTTTGATAAAATGCAATACCACTTTTACCACCAAATAATGCTTCTTTAGGTTCATTTTGTAAAACATTCTGATCCATCACATCTTTTTCAGATTCTTTGATATATGGTGGATTAGAAATTATCTTATCGAACTTTTCTAATCCAATTAAAACGTTAGCTTTGCGCACAGTGACATCTAAATCATAGACTAAAAAGTTTTCTTCCGCTGTTCTTAAAGCAGCGTCTGTCACATCAGAAGCAAACAAATTTAAATCTGTGATTCCTTTTTTAGCTGCTTCTTTTGCTAAAGCAACAGTAATACAGCCTGAACCAGTACCTAAATCAAGTACGGTCTCACCGCTTTTTAATTCTTCAAGCGTCCAAGCAACTAGTTCTTCAGTTTCAAAACGCGGAATTAAAACACCTTGTTCAACTAATATCTTGTAACCATAAAACCATGAATAACCCAAAATGTATTGAGGTGAAATTCCTTTAGCAAGTTTTTTGACATCTTTTTCGGCTTGCTTAATTTGAGCGTCGGTTAGCGCCATTTCTTGTTTTAACTCAAATTCGCTTGGACTTAGTCCAAGTCTTTCAGCTAAAAGAAAATCAACGTCTTCTTGACGCTGATCAGCAGCCGTTTCGGTTGCCCAAATACTTAAGTCCTTCAAAGTAGCAATTTTAGCCATTTTGATCAGCCAACTCCTCTAATTGCTTAGTTTGGTTATATAAAATCAATGCATCAATGACTTCGTCCAACTCACCATTCATAATTCGATCTAACTTGTTGAGTGTTAAACCAATTCGGTGGTCAGTTACCCGGTTTTGCGGATAGTTATAGGTTCTAATTCTTTCAGAACGATCCCCGGTACCAACCGCATTTTTCCTCTTTTCGTCATATTGATCACGATTTTCACTTTCATAGTAATCATAAACACGTGAGGTTAAAATTTGCATTGCTTTTTCCCGGTTTTGTTGCTGACTACGTTGATCCTGCATTGCCACCACAATTCCAGTAGGCAAGTGAGTCATTCTAACAGCACTAGAGGTCTTGTTAATGTGCTGACCACCTGCACCACTAGAACGGTAAACATCAACTCTGATGTCCTTTGGATCAAGCTCAAAATCAACTTGCTCATATTCTGGCATTACAGCAACTGTTGCAGTTGAAGTATGTACTCGTCCTTGAGATTCAGTTACAGGGATACGTTGCACACGGTGAGCACCATTTTCATACTTTAATTTAGAGTAAACTTTGTCACCTGTAATCATGATTGCAACACGCTTATAGCCACCAACTTCAGTAGGTTCACTATCAACAATGGAGACTTGCCAATTTTGTCGTTCAGCATACTTTTCATACATTCTGAGTAAGTCACCAGCAAAAAGTGAAGCTTCGTCACCACCAGCTGCACCTCTGATTTCCATAATGATATCTTTATCATCATTAGGGTCTTTAGGAAGCATTAAAATTTTGATTTCGTCTTCCAAATCAACTATTTCCTGCTCTAGACCACTGTTTTCTTCTTTAGCCATTTCAACTAAATCAGAGTCGCTTTCGCTTGAAATAATTTCTTTATTGTCTGCTATTTCTTTTTTATCTGCTTTGTATTTTTGATATTTTTCTACAACATCATGTAAGTCAGATGCTTCTTTGGAAATTTCCATATACCGTTTGGTATCGTTGATAACCTCTGGATCGGCCATCATTTCTTGTAATTCATCATAATGAGCCACAAGTCCTTCAAGCTGTGCCATAATTTTATCCATATTTTATCAGTCCCTCTCTATCTTTGTTCATTTGGGTGAAAATAATGAAAACGACAAACCGGATAGTAACTTTCATCACCACCAATTTGGACCTGCTCACCTTCATAAACTGGTTTCCCTTCGTGAATACGCAAGTTCATTGTAGCCTTACGTCCACAATAGTGGCAAATGGTTTTTATTTCGTTGATTTTATCAGCAACAATCAACAGATTTTTTGACCCTTCAAATAGGTTATTCTGAAAATCATTTTTTAATCCAAAAGCCATTACTGGAATGCTTAATTCGTCAACAATTCTAGCACACTCAAAAACATGGTGCCGTTCCAAAAATTGTGCTTCATCAACAAAAACGCACGCAATTGGACCATCACCAAGCTTTTTTTCCTGATCATTGATTTTTTCGATATAAGCAAAAATATCCATGTCATGCTCAATTGGAATAGCCTTGCGATGAAGACCTATTCGTGAAGCAACAGTTCCTACCCCACTCCGATTATCTACGCCACTTGTCATCAGCACAATTTTTCGACCCTGAGCCTCATAGTTATGTGCGTCTTTCAGAATTTCAAGCGTTTTGCCACTACTCATTGTGCCGTAGTGAAAAAATAATTGTGCCATTTTTGCTCCTTTGTATAATTATATCCACCTGACTTTATCTAGTATAGATGAAAATCAAAATAAGTGCAGTTAAAATAGTAGTTAAAAACTCGTTTTCGTTTGCGTGCTATGCTATAGTTGTTACAGATTTTAAAGCGAGGGATAAACATGAATCTAAAATCTGATGTTGCCAAATTTGCCGGAAAATCAAGTTACTGGTTTCTTCACAATGTACTAAAAGGTGGAACTAGCTTCCCAGGAAAAATTGCAATGAAACTTGATCCAGATATTTTGAACACACTTGCTCAAAATTACGAAACAGTTATTGTAACCGGGACAAATGGTAAAACTATGACCACTGCATTGATAGTTGAAGCCTTACGAGAAAAATACGGCGAGGTTTTGACAAATCCGTCTGGTTCTAACATGCAGCAAGGAATTGTTACTGCTTTTTTAGCAAATAAAAAGAGCAAAGCAAAGCGCCCTATTGCTGTTTTAGAAGTTGATGAAGCCAACGTCAAAATGGTTACTAAACTAGTTAAGCCGAGTGTTTTTGTTTTAACTAATATCTTTCGTGATCAAATGGATCGCTACGGCGAAATTTATACTACCTATAATAAGATTATTGAAGGTATTAAGTTAGCTCCTGATGCAACCATCATCGCGAACGGTGATGCTAGTATTTTTTCATCAGTTGATCTGCCAAATCCTAAAATTTTTTATGGCTTCAAACTTCCGAGTGATCATTCACAAAATGATGTTAAAGCTCCAGTTAATACCGACGGTGTCCTTTGCCCTGAATGCGATCATATATTACACTACCATGACCGAATTTACGCTAACTTAGGCGATTTTTTCTGCCCCAACTGTGGCTATCGCCGTCCGGAGTTAACATATTCAGTCAGCGAGATTATCGATCAGGATCCAAATCATCTTAGCTTTCGAATGGGAACTAAAGATTATCACATCAATATTGGTGGAACATATAACATTTACAATGCCTTAGCAGCCTATTCTGTCGCACGTCATTTTGATCTTGATGATAAAGAAATTGCTAGTGCCTTTGCCAAAAACAAACGCGTTTTTGGTCGCCAAGAGTTAATTCAATACGCTGATAAGGACATTGATCTCATTTTGGTTAAAAATCCAGTTGGTCTAGACGAAGTTTTACATATGCTTAACACCGAAAAGGATGACTATTCTCTAGTTACCCTACTTAATGCTAATCACGCTGATGGAATTGATACTTCATGGATTTGGGATGGTCAGTTTGAAGATTTGAATCACGAGCAAATTAAACAAATTCTAGTTGGTGGACAGCGTTGGCATGACATGGGATTTCGCTTAGAAGTTGCTGGCTTTTCACCAGAACAAATGACTACCTGTCCGGATAACGAAGCAGTAATTGAAGAAATTGCCAAGCTTCCAACTAAAAAGGTTTACATTTTATCTACCTACACTGCCCTTCTTTCACTCCGCAAGACAATGGCAGAGAAAAAGATAATTAAGGCTGGCATGTAATTGACATAATTAACAGCTAAAAACTATTTTTGTAAAGTTTTTAAAGATAGCGCTTGCAAAAAGATGATTTTTTTGTTAACTTTAAAAGAGTTAATGATAGCGCATGTTACTGGTAATGCAGGCAAGACTACATTGATAACTAACATTTTGCTTTTTTAAGTATTAGTTATTTTTGTCGTCCTGTCTGCATTTTTTGATGGGTACAAGAATGAATAAAATTAAAAAGATACTAAATGTTAATGTTGTAATTATTGATCATGATGGAAATGAATATATTGCTTTTGGTAAAGGGATTGGCTACCACGCCAAAGTTGGCAGCGAAGTGCCTGAAGAAAAAATTAGTCGGAAGTACATTCCGGTTGATGATAACAAACAAAACGAGCTCGTTCAGTCACTACAAAAAATTCCAGCCAAGATCATTGAAACAACAACTGAAATAGTTGAATATGCAGAGCGAAGTCTGCACGAAAAGCTCGATGCAAGTATTTATTATGCTTTGTCTGACCATTTATATTTTGCAATTCAACGTTTGCAAAATAACTTATCGTTAGGCAACCGTATATATCTGGAAATGAAAACTTATTATCAGCCTGAGTTCAAAGTAGGATTACATGCACTTGATATTATCGAAGACAATTTAGGCGTAAAGTTACCTCAAGAAGAAGCTGCTAACATTGCTTTTCACATTATTAATGCTTCCAGTAAGCAGGAAAGCAGCAATGTGCTTGAAGTTTCTCGACTAATTGATAATATCTTGCAAACTCTGCGTGTTCTTTGCCACGGTAACCTCGCAACAGAAGGCTTAAATTACGAGCGCTTCGTTACTCATATTAAGTTTTTTGCTGAAAGGTATATCAGTGATCAGATGCTTTCAAATGATCCAGAATTACTAGAACAAGTGATGAATCTTTATCCTGAGGCTAGTAAAATTGCCATGAAGCTTAAGCAAACAATTGAAATTATTTATAGTAAGCCTATTACTAAGGAAGAGCTTGCTTATTTAATTATTCATATTCACCGTGTGACCATGTATTGAAAGGAAAAGAACAAATGAGAAGTAACAAAGAAGTTACCGATATGATCGTCAAAAATGTTGGCGGTCCCGATAACATTTCTAGCTTTTATCATTGTGCGACGCGAATTCGCTTCACATTAAAGGATAAAAGTAAATTTAATGCCGAATTTTTGAAGCAACAACCGGAAATCTTGGGGGCGGTTCAAGCAGGTGAAGAATCGCAAGTTATCATTGGCGCAAAAGTTGGTGAATACTTTAAACAGATTCAGAGTGATTATCACATTTCTGGTGATAGTTCTTCGGAGCCTTCAACCGATAAGGAAAAAGTTGGCTTTTTCAGAAACCTAATTAATATTATCGTTACCATTATGGCACCAATCATCACGCCATTAATTGCTGGCGGTATGTTTAAAGTGGTTATTTCACTTTTAACTACTTTTAATCTAATTTCAGTCAAGTCCCAGAACTATGCTATTTTGAGCTTTATGGCTGATGCCGTCTTTTACTTCCTGCCGATGATGCTGGCAGTTAGTGCTGCAGAACACTTTAAGACAAATAAGTTTTTGTCAATTGCTATTGCAGGTGTGCTTTTACATCCCAACTGGGCAGCGTTAGTTGCTGCAGGCAAACCAGTAACTCTGTTTGGAGCACCAATAACTTTAGCTACATACAGTAGCACTGTTATTCCAATCATTTTATGTGTTTGGATTCAATCCTACGTTGAAAAATTCGCTGAAAAAGTCTCCCCTAACGTCATTAAAACAATGCTTAAGCCACTTTTGATTTTTATCATCATGGCTCCTCTTGCTTTAATTGTAATTGGACCAATCGGTTCATGGTTAGGTGACTTATTAGCATTATTAATCAATAGTTTGAACAAATATGCTCCTTGGCTGGTTCCAACTTTAATGGGTGCTTTCTCACCTCTTCTAGTTATGGTTGGAATGCACGTCGCTCTGATGCCAATAGCATCTTTAGGTATTGCCAGTCCCGCAAGAAGCGAGAATATTCTTGGACCTGGTATGCTAGCTTCGAATATCGCTCAAGCTGGCTGTTCATTTGCCATTGCCCTAAAAGATAAACGTTCACAAAATCGCCAATTAGCACTTTCTGCTGGTGTAACTGCCCTATCAGGAATTACTGAGCCTGCTCTTTACGGTGTTACCTTAAAGTACCAACGAGCAATTTACGCAGTTATGGCAGCCGGTGGATTGGCTGGCTTTTACGCTGGTATTACTCAAGTTGTTAGATACTCATTTGGTTCACCTGGTATTTTCACCATTGTTAACTTTGTTGGTAAACCAGGTAACTTCTTAAATGCAATCATTACTGCAGTTATTGCCTTTATTTTAGGTTTTATCTTCACCTTTATACTCGCAAAAGTTGAAAAAACTGATTCAAGTGCGTCAAAAACATCAGATACATTAAATTCATCTAATACTGAAAATTACGCTGAATTTGAAGCTGTTAACGCTCCAGTTGATGGTAAAGTTATTCCTCTAGATCAAGTTAACGATGAAGTGTTCGCAAGTGGATCGCTTGGTTCAGGTCGCGGGATTGACCCTGAAACTAACCTAATTGTTTCTCCTCTAGCCGGTAAAGTTACTATGACCTATCAAACTGGTCACGCAATTGGAATCACATCAGATAATGGTAATGAATATCTGATTCATATTGGAATTAACACAGTTAACTTAAAGGGCGAAGGTTTCGACGTTCAAGTTAAAGAGCAACAAGAAGTAAAACAGGGAGATCCTTTGGTTCAAGTTGACTTTGCTAAAATTAAGCAAGCAGGATATGATCCGACTGTTTTAATAATTGCGCTCAATAAACCAGACAACCAGTTAAATTATGACTCAGTAGATCAAGTAACTGTTGATGATCGAATCTTCAGCACTAGAATTAAAGGACAAGATGATAATGAGTAAAACTTATTCGTTCCCCAGAGACTTTTTATGGGGTGGAGCAACAGCCGCTAATCAACTTGAGGGTGCCTATAATGAAGACGGTAAGGGGTTATCCACGATGGATTTACTTACTGGTGGTGATCATCAGACACCGCGAAGAATCACACGTCAAATCGAAGACAACACCCTCTACCCTAATCATATGGCCGTTGATCACTATCATCATTACAAAGAAGATGTTAAGTTATTTGCCGAAATGGGTTTCAAAACATACCGCTTTTCAATTGCTTGGTCAAGAATTTACCCTAATGGTTTAGAAAACGAGCCTAATGAAAAAGGTCTGGAATTTTACGATAGCTTAATTGCTGAATTGAAAAAATATCATATTGAGCCGTTAGTAACCATCTCACATTTTGAAAACCCCATTGGATTAACACAAGAGTTCAATGCTTGGGCCTCTCGTAAAATGATTCCCCAGTATGTTAAATTTGCTAAGACTGTAATCAAACGTTATCACAAAGATGTTAAATACTGGCTTACATTTAATGAAATCAACATGCTTGCCAAACCGCTTGGGGCGTATATGGGTGGCGGAATGTACTTAGGTGATTCAGAGGTCTTCAATAATACTGAGGAAGACTCTACCCAACTACGTTATCAAGCATTACATTATCAGTTCTTAGCGAGCGCCGAAATTGTTGATTGGGCACATCAGTATGATTCTTCATTAAAAATGGGCTGCATGATGGCCTACCGCATGATCTATCCTCTAACCAGCCATCCTGACGATGTTCGCTATGCTCAATATATGACTGAAATCAATAATTTTTACTGTGGTGACGTGCAGGTTAAGGGAAAATATCCTTACTTTGCGCAAAAGTTCTGGAATGACCACAATCTTAAGTTAGATATCACTGACGATGATTTAAAATTGTTACAAAAAGGAAAAGTTGATTTTTATACTTTTTCTTATTATCAGTCATCTACTGTCACTGTTACCCAAGACGATGCTGAAAAAGCAGCTGGTAACTTCTTTAACGGTGTTAAAAATCCATATGTTGAACGTAGTGCTTGGGGGTGGGAAATCGATCCTGTTGGCCTTCGAACAGCACTAAATCAAATATACGAACGTTATGAAATTCCACTAATGGTCGTTGAGAATGGGCTGGGAGCAGCTGATCAACTAGTTGAAAAAGATGGCCAATATACTGTCGAAGATGATTATCGGATTGATTATCTTCATGATCATATTGTTGAAATGGCTAAAGCAATTGAGGACGGCGTTAACTTAGTTGGCTACACCTCTTGGGGTTGTATTGATCTTGTATCAGCAAGTACAGGTGAAATGACTAAACGCTATGGCTTTATCTATGTTGATAAAAATGATGATGGTACTGGAACTTATAACAGATACAAAAAGAAATCATTTAATTGGTACAAAAATGTTATTGCAAGCAATGCAATAGACGATTAACAACACAAAATAAAAGAGCTTCATAATAGTTGGGCTTCAATCTGGCTATTTGGAGCTCTTTTTTCATGAGCAAATATGCTAATGGTTTGTGAAATCTGCTAATCCGGATGCAACAGAGTAATTACATTTTTGAGCAAACTAAAATACACGATTCGGTTAAATCCAAATCGTGTATTTAAATGTTATTCAGTTATACAAATATTTTGCTGCTCAACAGACTAGATACGCTTTTTAAATGCTGCAACCATTCCTAGCAATGAAACTGCAACGACAGAAATACCAGCTAATAACATCTTCAAAGAGTTAGTCTTATCAGAACCAGTTTGTGGCAAAACAGCTGGTTTAGCGGCAGGATCCTTAGTTGTTGTATTTACATTGTCACTCTTGTTCTCATCTTTTTTGGCAGTATCAGTTGAAGCTGCTGGGTCCTTCTTACCTTTGCTAGGATCCTTTTGATCAGAACTTGTACCAGGTTTTTCAATTGGGTTTTGAATTTGTCCTGAATTGTCAGTTACATTGGTCTCATTTGAACCATTGTCCTTAGTATAAATGTAGATTACCTCTTTAGGTGTGTCTTCAAAGTAACCTTCAGTTGGTCCTTGCCAATCCTTTAAAGTGTATCCAGGAATTGCCTTACGCATTGTTCCGTAGCTAACTTGTGTATGGCCGGAAATAGTTTGATCGTCAGCAATCTTATTTCCTGCTTCATCTTGATAATGAGCAACAACTGTAGCAGTTCTTCCATCGTTAACTACTGTAGAAGCAGGATTGGTAGCATCAGCTTTAACAACATTAGTTCCATTAACACCAGCAAAAGCAAATACTGCTGCAGCTGCGGCAGTCAATAAAGCAGCGCTTTTCTTGATTTTTAAGCTTTCAATTTTCTTCATAATTACTCTCCTAATAGCGTTTTCTATTCTTTAATACAATTATAATATCACAACTTGTTCCCCATACCTAGAAATTTTCTAAGTCTAATTTAAATCGGTCATTTCTTAGTTCTTTATTATTTCAGGTATGAAAAATGTTCTGTCAAAAGCCTATCACTAGTGTTTTATTTTAATCATACCGTACGTAATATGATTAAAATGACGTAGATTTAGCGGTGCAAAAAATAATATCTTCCAAAAATTTAAATATACATATATAATAGCTACGGTCATATATTTTTTATTGTCCACAACGCCAGTGACACTAAACCTATGGCATATTTTTGAAGGGAGATCTTAATGATCAAAATAAAAAAAGTACTATCAGTTGTTGGAATCAGCTTTTTAGCAATTACATTGGCTGGATGCTCTTCTAATAACAAGTCGAGCGACGCCAACACACTCACTAAGACTGAACAGCAGAAGAAAGCTTTCAAGGAAAAGTATGACGAAATTAAACTTGGAGATATTTCCGAAAAAGGCAACGGCGGTGCTTCTATTACAGAAACTACTGAGCTTTTAGGAAAGCCAAAATCTACTGAAACAACTTCAGTCAACGGACTTAAAGTTAAAACCATAGGTTGGAAAACATCAGGTGCTATACTTGTTGTCCAATTCTATAATAAAAAGGCAATCACAAAGACCATTAATAATTTTAAATGGGAAAAAGCGCCTAATAAATTAACTCTAAAAACATATAATAAAATCAAAGAAAATAGTTCTTATACCAGTTTAGTTAAAAAGTACGGTCAACCGGATACGTTAAACGATAATATCGTAATGGGTAAAAAGAACAAAGTTGCTCTTTACCAAACCAAAACCAAGTCAAAATCCGATAACAACAGTAACCGTGCCACTTTTGTTTTCTCAGACAACAAACTTATCTCAAAAACTCAAGTTGAACTGGATAAGTAATTTAAAGTATGACCAAATAAACTAGCTTTAAACTCAAAATTTGAGCATTAATAATTATTCAATCAAAAAGGTCGCATTCCAACAATTTAATTGTGGACTGTGACCTTTTAATATGCTCTAATTATTTTTTTATGACAACATTGCTTAGTAGGACTTACAAAGTTGCTTTCTTTATAAAGCTGTTCACATTTACAATGTAGTATTCCTTATTCTTTATTCTAATAGGTGAGCCATAAGTCTTTACCAGTCTGTTTTGCTTTATTTTTGTTTTTGTGCGGTTGCCATATCGATTATAAAGATATGCATTATGTTTCAAATTAGATTGCTTTGCATCAATGTTTCCCGCTGCAATATACAAACCATTTGACAGTTCATAATAGCTTCTTTTATTATTTACCTTTTTACCGACAACTTTAACTATTGATCCAGCAGTAAGAATTAAACGATTAGCGCGGGTTCCATTTTTATCATATAAATAGGCATTATGCATTAGCAGTTTTCCATCAAAAATCTGTGGTGATTTTGATGCAGTTTTCTGAGTATTTACTAGTAAGTTGCTCAATTTGACGTAGCGGTTTTTAGCAATAATGTAGTATTTAATGCCTCGAATACGTACAGGTGAACCATACGTTTTAATGCTTTGCCCCCTTTTGAGCTTGCCAGTATTGTTAGCTTTTTCTCCATATTGATTATAAAGGTAGGCGTTTTGCTTTAGCTTTCTAACAACAGGCTGAACATTACCAAATCGAACATAGTACTTCATATTGTTGTCATTTTTATCGATTACAGTATAAAAATCGCGCCCATTGATAGTCTTCTCACCATAAGTTGTAATGACTGAACCGACTCCCAAAATGACACCATTAGTACGCTTGCCAGCATCGTCGTATAAATAAGCATTATGCATCAAAGTGTATTCTTGCATGTTACTTAGATTATCTTCATTCTTATCGGCTGCTTTATCAGTGTGATCATCAGGTGCAATCTCTGGGACTGGACTTTGACCTTGTCCTGAATTAACGGTGCTTGTATTATTACTGTCATTGCCGTTTGATGATGGTACAAATTTTTTCCAAGTATAGGTGCCAGGCTTAAGTGTGCCAGCTTGAGTTTTTTGAAGTAGTTCACTACTGGTAAGCTGCGGTTCATTGTCGTTTCCCACCATACGCCATTTATCGATATAATCGCTCTTGTTGGACAACTTAGTAGGATTAGGCTGGTCCAAAGCCACCTCACTTTTTAACTTAGTTTTCGGCCCTAACACTATCGTTGTGATACCAGGAAAGAACTGAGTAATGACATTGCCATTATCCATAACTGCAACTTTTACCACAACATCATTTGCCAGCATGTTTTTCATGCTAACAACATTCGTAGTATCAAATGAACTTAAATCTAAATAATCTAGACTGAGCATAAAACTTAGCATGTCATCCATATTAGTCACTTTTTCTGTATTAAAATGACTTAAATCTAATTCGGTTAAGTTATAAGCACCATGGAACATATTTTTCATTGAAGTTACAGAACTAGTGTTAAGGTTTGATACTCCTTCAATTTTACTCAAACCAACACAACCATTGAACATGAAAGTCATATCCTGAACATTCTTTGAATTTTGTCCAAACTTACCTCCAATGTTTATCAAACCATCTTCCCCAACTGCAAACATATCAGTAAACATGTAACTCATATCTGTTACAGAGGAAGTATCCCAGCTAGACAAATTCAGTGCTTTAATTTTACTTGCGTAGAACATACCTCGCATATTAGTGACTTGGGAAGTATCTACTTTATCTAACCCACTTATTTCCGTGAGATTCACTAACCGCGTATCTTTTACATATCTAAACCAGTACTGAAAATCGCCACTCAATTTTATCTGATCTGTAAACTCGATTTTTTTGACGTTTTTTAAAATGTCTTGATCAGCAAAAGCACCGTTACTATCATTTTCACCGGTAATTGTACCCCCGTTAATCTTTAAGCAGTCATTGCTGTCATAACTCCATTTTGGACCATTTTCACCCCACGTACCACTTTTAACAATAGTCGGTTCAGTTTGAGATTTAACCTGTTCACTTTGTTTTCCTAGATTATCAGTATTTTTGCTGACCTGCTCTTGCGTATTAGAAGTGGCAGAATTACCCTTGTCTGAACTCTCTTCGCTATTTGGCTGGTTAACAGGCAAACTATCGGCTTTAATCACATTATTATTTGTAAAGAGCAATAAGCTAAGTGCAGCCACAGTTAAGCTGCTACCTAACATTGTACTTTTTCTTCTTGTACTCATATATAGCGTCCTCTGCACTAGGCACTCTTAATTATTATCTTTACAATAAACTTAGCACAAACTAAGAAAAGAACCTTTAAATTAGCCTGTGATATTAACTATTAGTAAAATAGTTAATCAGCATTCTATAAAGATATAGGACTAAAAGCTCAATAATATATGTACATCTAAGAACTTTATAAGACAATATCTGCTAAAAATGTCACCTACGTACCAAACATGATTTTTCCTGTTCTACTATTACTGATTAGAATTTATAAGTCTAAGAAAAAAACCTCTGGACATTTTTAATCCAGAGGTAATAGATAATGTTTTTAGCCAATTATACTTTTTTGCAGTTTTCTTCAACTATTTTGTGCAAATGAACCAACAAGTATATTTTTTCCTGCTTAGTGATTTTTAAAGCAAACTTTTTATTAATAAATTTATCGAAAGCATCAATAATCTCAACTTCTTTTGGCATTTTTGCAGCCAAATCCTGATAAAGTCCTTCTTTGTCTTCATCTGAAAAAAGTTTGTTTTCATAAACTCTTTCACAAAAATAATTTAAATGTGTTAAAAAGCGAGAATAAGTGAAAGTGCTTTGATCAATCTTTCCTCCGATAACCCTTTGAGTTATTTTCTCAAGGCTACTTACCAGATTAGCTATTTTCATATTCTTCTGTTGATCACTATGATCAACTTCAGCATCTACAAAATGTAATCCTATGGCTGTTGCTTCACTATCAGGTAATGAAACATGCATTTTTTTATTGATTAAATTGACAGCAAACAAGCCTACCTGATATTCATCCCTATGATGGAGCAAAACGTCAGGATAGTTGAAATTTTCACCAATATTGCCTTCTTTAAATCGCTTTACTACAAAAGAAATATGGTCAGCCAAGGATAAATAAAGGTAGTCTTTCACTTTAATGTGATATTCTTTGGCGGCAAAATCTATTATTTCCTTGACCATATTTAAATAAACTTCGTCTATTGTACTAGCCAACTGAATAAAGTTTTTTAACATTTTATTATCAGTTAAAACAAAGATTTTCTGAATCTCTTCGTTTTTAACGGGATAACCAATTGCTTTGTGATAGCCAATTCCTTTTCCCATTAGGATACATTCTGCTCCCGAATCATCTAATGCCAAAATGAGCGAATTATTTAAAACTTTTAGTACTTTCATCAGCTCACCGCCTAATTGCATATTTGTTTAGTTGGCCAGTCCATTGTTTGCAATGACTTTTTGGTACCAATAAAAACTGTCCTTGGGAATCCGACGTAAATCTTTTAAATCATCATCAGTTCTGTTTACATAGATAAAACCATAACGTTTTTTAAATCCCTGGTGAGAACTTAGTAAATCCATAACTGACCATGGACAATAGCCCACTAGATTTACTCCGTCTTGAATGGCATCATAACAAGCTTGAATATGATCTGCAAGATATTTTATGCGATATTGGTCATGAATTTTGCCATCTTGTGCCAAAATATCAGGTGTACCCAAACCATTTTCAGTAATAATCATCGGTAGACGAAACTGACGATGATATTCATTTAATACGATTCTTAACCCCATCGCATCAATTTGAGCACCATATTCTGTAGCTGACAAGTTAGGATTGGGTTCAATTTTAAAATAGCCATACAAGTTAAAATCTACATCATTTTCCCTTGTACCATATGGGTGGTTAGAATCACTTGGTAAGTAACTAGCAACGAGCGTCCGATAATAATTAACTGCTATGAAATCTGGTTTTGCATCCCTTAATACTTGAGTATCATCTTCTTGTATAGATGGGAAAATGCCAGCTTTTTTAAGATAATTAATATAATAACCGGGATACTGGCCATTACAATACATCTCTAGTGCATAATTTGTTTTAAAATTATCATTCATTTTTGCTGCCCAAACATCTAATGGTTTGCTAGAAGCCGGATAAGTCATTGTAGACGAGACTGCAGGGCCAATTTTACTGTTCGGAATTAGTTTATGACAATCTTCCATAGCGTATGCACTTGCTACAAACATATTGTAGTCCATTTGTGCTCTGACACGCTCTTTATTTTTTTCTTCAATATGATACATGTTCATGCGTTCGTCAACACGAACCATAAGGTTTTGCTCATTGAATACTTGCCAATTTTTAACTCGGTCACCAAACTCCTTAAAACATATTTGGGCATATCTTCTAAAAGCTGAAATACAAGCCCTATTTTCCCAGCCATTGTATTTTTCCACCAAAGCTAGTGGCAAATCAAAATGATATAAAGTAACAAAAGGTTTAATTCCATTTTCGATTAAACAATCAATCACTTTGTTGTAAAAGTCTATGCCTTTCTGATTCACTTTACCGTCTCCATCAGGAATAATTCTCGACCAGGCAACGGAAAAACGATAAACTTTAAGACCTAGTTCTTTCATTAAAGAAATATCTTCTCGATAATGATGATAAAAATCACTGGCTACCTTTGTATCTGCTTGTCCGGGACCAGCATGGACAAAAGAATTATAGTCTGCTACTGATTCTCCCTTACCATCTTCATTCCATCCACCTTCAATCTGAAATGCTGATGATGACGCGCCCCACAAGAAATTAGGGTCGAATTTTTTCATATTTTGCTCCTCCGATAATTATGCTTCAGACTTAATTTTATGATTTTGACAAGAGGTACAACAACTGATCGTTATTAGTAACAGCATTTTTCTTTGTTGAACCAATGGCTTCATATTCTTTTGAATTAGTAACGATAACTGTAGTTGTTATGTCATACCCTGCCTGCTCAATTTTTGAAATGTCAAATGACACTATTGGCTGCCCCTTCTTAACATGATCACCTTCTTGAGCATGCTTTTCAAAGTATTGCCCATTCAGTTTAACAGTATCAATGCCAATATGAATCATCATTTCAATTCCGTTATCCAAAATCAAACCAATTGCATGTAAAGTTGGATATATCATGCTAACTGTTGCATCAGCAGGAGCCACAATTTTTCCTACTGTAGGTTGTACAGCAATACCTTTACCCAAAGCTCCAGATGCAAAAACTTCATCTGAAACTTGTGCTAGAGGAAGTGTCTTACCCTCAACCGGAGAATTTACAAACAAATCACAATCGTTTGTAACCAAACCTTCGTCAATCGTTTTAGTAGAATTTTCGTTCTGGTTATCTGCAACCTGTTTTATTTCTTTACTATTTTTGCCTTCAGGAACTGTATCACTAGGTAAATCATTGAAACCAAATATAACCGTTAAAATACATGCTCCAGCAAATGCAATTAAGCAACCTAAAATGTAGCAAATAAATGCCTTGGTTCCTGCAGAAGCATAAACTGGAATAGTTAAAACGCCTTGATTAGCAAAAGCATTACCGTAAGAGCCACCCCAGCCCATTAAGGCACCACCTAAAGCACCACTAATTACTGCGTACACCATAGGTTTTTTCAGGGGTAAGTTAGCACCATAAATGGCCGGTTCAGTTATGCCAAATAAGGCTGTAACTGTAGCCGAAGCAGCCACAGTTTTAAGATTCTTGTTTTTGGTTTTTAAGAAAACACCTAATGCTGCACCTGCTTGCGAAAAATTAGCTGCACCCGCAAAAGCAAGTAAATTTTGGCGTCCTGTTTTAGCAACATCGTTTATACCAATCGGAATAATTGCTCTGTGAGCACCAAAAATGACCAATACGCACCAAATGCCACCGACGAAGGCACCTAGTAAAATTGGACTTAAATTCATGATGTAGTGGTATGCCCAGTTAACTGCGTTACCAATGTAAATACCAATTGGTCCAAAAATCATTAAAGTTGCAGGCACCATAATAAGTAAAGACAGCGTTGGAACCATAATGATTTTCAGAACATCTGGCATTATTCTCTTAACAAATTTTTCAACGTATGCCAATACAAAAACTGCTATGATGATGGGCACAACTGAGGAAACATAATTTGCCTTGGTAATCCCAATCCCAAATAACGTTACTGCATTCTTTCCCGTCATCAACTCTACCAAAGTGGGATAACATAGCGTTGCTCCCAGCGTCATAGCGATGTATTCATTTGTTTTGAAAACTTTGGCAGCGGATTTAGCCAAGATCACCGGCATAAAATAAAATAGTGCATCCGAGGCTGCATTCAAAATGATATAGGTATTAAATGTCTTGATATCGACATGATACATATTTAATCCAATTATTGCAGCTATAGCTAAAATACCTTTTAACATTCCCGATGCAGCAATTGCTGGAATAGTTGGTGTAAAGATGGCTGTAACCATATTTAGAATCTTTGTTCCTATGCCAACTTTTTCTTCTTGCTCATCATTTTGGGCATCAGCATTAGCCCCAAGCATCGGCATAATTTCATCATAAATCGCCTCAACTTTATTACCTAAAACGACTTGAAATTGACCGCTTGCCTCTACAACCTGAATTACTCCTTCTATACTAGACACTTCTTTTTTGTTTGCTTTAGCTTCATCCTTTAAAACAAATCTTAGTCTGGTGAAACAATGCGTCAAACCTGAGACATTTTCCTTTCCACCAACTCCGTTCAGGATTTGCAGCGCAACTTTATGGTTATCCATTACTTTTTCCTCTTTTACTAAATAAAAAAGACCAAATATGCGTAAAATAGACCAATAATTTTGGGGCATTATTTACGTACATTTGATCTTGCCTGCATTACCAGTAACACGTCAAATAAAAACTATTTTTATTTATAATCTATAAATTTAACACTACTGTTTCTTTTATGCAAGCGATTACAGGAAATAAATCATTTAAACTATTTTTTTACATTTAACATGACGTTTGTACTTATTGAGCTAATGACAGAAAAATTCGAGAAAATAAAGAAAGAGACTAATGATGCTTCTATTTAGAAAATAAAGAAAGAGACTAATGATGCTTCTATTTATAAGATAGTTAATCCCATTTTTATTCAGAATTTCGGCATTATTAAATATGATTTCATAGTTATCTTATTCTTATATTTTTAGTTTTTTCCCCAATTTCAAGGTCATGACTAATGATTATAACTAGATTAGTTTGTGCAATTTTTTCCAATAAGCATAATAAATCTGATTGCAATTCAGGGTAAATATTAGCTAGTGGCTCGTCTAATAAAAAGCAGTGCGCTTTCTTTTTCAAAATAGCAGAGTAAAGCTTTACTAATTGTATTTCACCCGTTGAAAGCTCAGTCATTTTCTTATCTAACACTTTTTTTATATTAAATTGAGAAGAGCTAAATACTTTTTGGAAATATTGATCACCAGAAATACAGTTTTCTTTACTCTCATTTACATACATATCTAAATATTCTCTTACAAGACAATTTGGAAGAATCGTATCTTGGAATAAACAGCTCATATTATCTTCTCTCAATTTTTCCTTATTTATTAAATCAATATCTATATTGTTTATTAAAATTGTTCCTTTTTTTGCTGACGTATACAGTCCAATTATCGTCCTTAAAAAAGTAGATTTTCCTATTCCATTTTTGCCTCTAATAACATAAAAACCAGGATTATTAAAAGTACATGTAAGTTCTTTTGAAAATAAAGTATTTTGTGCATCCAAACTAATATTGAAATTATGAACTTGTATATTTTCAACCTTAGGAATGACTATTGCTCCGTCTACTTCATTCCGGATAGACATCAATTGATCAATTCTCATGTATGCAACTCGAAAAGACTCAAAGTTAAACAAAATAGAAAAGATTTCATCCACTTGTCCTAATAATTGATTAAAGTATTGGAAAAGAACTGAAAAAGATCCAATTGTCATACTTCCTGATATTACGGCCAATCCGCCATTAATAAACAATATTATCTGGAAAATCAATTGTAAGACAATTTCACAAGTAGACATACCTAAATTAAGAAGAAAGTTTTTTCTTGTAATATTTAAAAGAGAAACTTTGGTCTTTTTCCATCTTCTAGATTCTATTTCTTCCCGTTTATTACCTTTAATTTCAACATATCTATTCAGCCATTCAGCAAATCCAGAAAAGTATTCATTGTAAATTCGTCTTAATTCTAAGTTTATTTTGAATATTTTTGGTTTTAAAAAAAGGTACAAAATAATATAGGCTGGTAGCAAAATCATTACTAGCAAGAAAAAGTGAGATTTAGCTTTAATAATATAAATAAAAATTATAATCGAGGAAATAATAATTGAAACGATTTGATTTACTGTTTGAAACAAGAAATTTAAGATTTCATTAGTATCTTCCGTAATTCTATCTGCAGTTTGAATAGGATCAAGTTTTAAGACTTCTAACGTATCTTTTGAATAAAGCATCTTTATTATAATATCGTTTACTTCTATGTTTATTTTTCTGAACTTTAGAATTTGAATTTTGTTTATAAAAAAAGATAAAAACAATCTTATTAGGTTTAAAACTATTATCACTATTATATTACGTATAAATGATATTCTATCAGCCTTATATACTAGTGAATTTATTAGCATACCTTCCAAAATAACATTAGATGTCTCAATACATGTATTAATAATACTCATTCCTAAAAAAAGAAAATACTCAAACTTGTCCTTGCCATTAATCTCTTTTAGAACAGCACGCATAAAATCACCTACATAATTTAATTAAAGGATAATATCTTCTAAGGATTGAACTTCTTTTTCTAATTTTATTTCAGAGCCACTACTGACTGAGTTACTCTTTTTATAATTTGGCAAAAAAATACCTTCCAAAAAACATTAAATATTTTAATATTTAATTAAAATAAAGCTAATTAAAGACTAATTGAGCGACTTTAAATTGTCAATAAATTTTTATTTATATTATGAAATCTGAAAGTATCAAAACTAGCCAGAACCCTTATAGATTCTGGCTTTTTGGTGTCTAAGTCAGATTTAAACCTACTTGTTTTACATTAACCAACTGTACCGATTTAGCTAAATATCTAAGATTAGCCCACTTGCACGTCTACTTAAAAATATAAATAACTTGTCTTGAGCTAATTATAGAAAATTCGAGAAAATAAAAAGCTAGATGATTTATTCATCTAGCTTTTTTAACTTAGACATCCTGATGGGAATTTGATAGACAAACCAGCTTTTTAATTCGTTAAAAACTTGCTGTTAAGCCATTTTTATATTGGGATATCCGGGCTCGAACCGAAACATGCAGGAACCAGAAACCTGTGCCTTACCATTTGGCTATATCCCAGTGTTAATCACCCGTACGAGAATTGAACTCGTAACTCCACCTTGAGAGGGTGGCGTCTTAACCATTTGACCAACGGGCAAAATCAACAGTAATTATTATGCTTTATACAGCCCTTGTTGTCAAGTGCTTTTGACGCATTTACACCAAAGATTTTCAGCTTAAAAATCACATATCCCCAATAGTTTTTACTTTCTGAGTTTTGATAAACTTCTTCCTAGCATAAAAATACAATTATTGTCTTTTCGCTGCAATTTTATTACTTTAATTGTATATAATAGTAGGTAAAGTATTTTATGAAGGAATTTTTTATGCTTGATTATTCAACCACACAAAATTTAATTGAATCAATGGTTTCCGAACGGATTGTTCCAGGCGTTAACTACGCTTTTATTAAAGACAAGCAAATTTTTACTTCAACAATTGGTTTTGCTAGTACATACCCCAAAGTAACTCAACTCAGTCCATTTGCCCAATATGATTTGGCAAGTCTAACTAAAGTGCTAATTACTGAAAATATTTTATTAAAGCTTTATCAAAACGATGAATTAAACTTTACTGAGCCACTTCAAGATTTTATTCCAGAGTTTCAAGACCAACGAGTTCGCCTTTTTCATCTTCTCACCCATACTAGTGGAATTCGCGGTTGGATTGAGAATCGTGACCGGCTAAACCATGATGAGTTAATACATGCAATTATTAACTTACCTGTAACTGACGAATTTGAGCATAAAATGCGGTATGCTGATACCAACTTCATTCTTCTGGGCTTAGTAATTAAAAGAATCTATGGTAAGCCTGTTCAGGAAGTTGGAGTAGATGAAATTATCAGGCCAATGAAACTCACAGAAACCACTTTTTCGCCTGATAAGGATAACTGTGTTCCAACAGCAATGGTAAACGGTTCTGTCCTTCAAGGAGTGCCTCATGACCCTAAAGCAAGACAACTTGGGAGTGATTGTGGCTCTGCTGGCCTCTTTTCTACAATGTCTGATTTAATTAAAATTTCGAAAGGTTACATTGGCTTAGACGATAATATTCTTCCATATGACCAAGAAACCGTAACTAAGCTTTTTGAGAATAAAAATCCTGCCGGTATTCAGCCACGTTCTTGGGGTTGGGACTTACGCTTTGACCCTGAATTCAATTACCCAGTTATCTTACATACAGGTTTCACTGGGACACTAATTCTCCTAGATCGAGTAAAAAAATCCGGAATGATCGTTTTAACCAACCGTGTTCATCCCACGGGACATAACCAAGTTTTTCTTGCCATGCGGGAAAAAATCATTCAGAGCTTTTTAAAAGAAAACGATCAATAAAAAACAGCTTTTTTATATAAAAAGCTGTTTTTTAGTATTAACACTTCTTCTTTGGCCAGAAGTGATAAATTAGATCAACTAAGGCTTGAGCAAACATACCGCCTGCCATCCAATACATAGCCATCATCATCTTATCAGTAAATGTAAAGTAAGCAGTAATGCCATAAACAATTACCCAAACAATCTTAAAAAACAAATTATCACACATCATAGGTAAAAACCCCTTTCATTTATTATCCAAATTATACCTTTTTTCATAGTGAAAATGGGGCTTTTTTGGGTTATTTAATGGGCTTAACTTTAAAAATCAAAAATTTATTATAATTAGTGTTATCGTTTCAAAATGTTTACATTCGTAGGCAACAAGCAAACTTTTTTCAAAAATATATTTTGCTGTTACAAGACATCATTTATTTCTAGAGTTATGTAATTTAATTAGTATTTAAACAGCAAAAAGGCTTGAAACAAGTTCAAGCCTTTTTAAATCATTAATTAAAAAATTCTGGAATTGTAACAAATGCACATGAATGTGGTGGCATTTCGAGTGTCAGTTGTCCTTCTTTAATCTCAATGTTTTCTTTCTGCAATTTAGAGCTTTCTCTTAACTGATCAATTTCTGGTTGCTTAAGATATTCTGGCTTTCCAATTTCTTCCCACTTTTTCATTGGGTTGGCATGATTGGAATCAATTCGTTCTATCCAGGCATCATATGCATTATCTTTTCCTAAATCAATTTTAACTTCTTCAGTTTCAATTGGCTCACTTGGAACATTATGGTTATATGCTAAGACTTGTAAGTCGTTACCCTTTTGTGCGGCTAATACCTCGGTAGTACTACTTTGACCACTTTCCACTTTGATTCTCTTTGTTCCTAACTCATGGAAAATTTCAAATATGCGATAAACCGGCTTTTCAACTCCATCAACTGTTTGTAAACCAAATCCACCATGAAAAACACCTGGCTTTTGAGACTGTTCTTCAAAAATATCACTAAAAGTCCAAAATGAATAACCATCAACTAAGCCATCATTATCTGCCAAAGTTTTTGCGACCATTGCAGCAGCATATGGTTCATCATGAATTGTATCGCCAAGCATAGCCGAGACATTCCACTCAGTATAATATAAAGGATAATTTTTAGACTCTTGCTTTGTTCTAGCAGTCATTTCTTTTAAAATGCCACGATGATAGTCTGTCTCTTTTCCACCTGTTTGCTTAAAAAACTCTTCAATATCCAATCCACTCTTCCATACTGGATCATCTGTTGGATAATGATGTGTAGAAACAAAGTCAAGTGGAACATTGTTTTTCTCACAAAAGTCAATCATTTCAGGAATCCAAGAATTGTATGAAGTTGCTGGCCCTCCAAACCTAAGCTTACTATCAATCTTTTTAGCTGTTCTTGCCGTCATCTCATATAGGTGGAAATAATCTTCCTGTGAGCCAGAAAAGAATAGTGGCAAATTTGGTTCATTCCAAACTTCAAAGAACCAGGTTTCTACTTCTGATTCACCATAACGATCAATGATATGCTTGATAAAACGGCTAATCAACTCTTCCCATGCTTTATCAGACTTAGGCATTGAATTATTTCCACCATAGGCAAATATTCTACCATTGCCAGACACAAGACATGAAGGCATAAAACCCAATTCCAAAAATGGTTTCATATCTATTTGAAGTAGAAAATCAATAATCTTGTCAATATTAATAAAATTATACGTGATTCCCTGAGAATTACCTTCAAAATCAAAATTTTCGATGCATACACTCATTTCATCATCAAATAAGCCATGGAAACGAACATATTTAAACCCTAGTTCATTATGCGCTTTAATTAGCTGCTCGCGATAATCTTCTCGCAAAGCGGTATATGCATGACAACTCCCTACGCACACTTCCCAGTAGTGTGGAAAATTAGTTTTTTCATTCTGCTCTACTTTGAAATTTAACATGTTTTTTCTCCTCTTATTGAGCTAATATGCTCAAATTATCGATGTATCCGTTTTCAATTGTAAATTTATTATAAAGTATGAATTTAAAAGCAGACCATATCCAAAAAACAGGAAATAGCTGTTCTTTTCCCATCTTTCGGAATAATTCGTATAAACTAGAGTAGCCATTTTTTAATTCCAGCTTTTAAGCTAAACAAAAAAGGTTTGAACCTAGTTCAAACCTTTTATTAACTTCTAGTATATTTTATTAACTCATTAATTGATATGCTTGATCCAATACTTTGGCTCCATCCATCATACCATATGCCTGCATATCTATCACTGCTAGTCCAATGTTTTTACCATCAACTTTTTGCTTAAATTCGTTTTCCATATAACGAACCTGAGGTCCAAGTAAAATGCAGTCAATTTTGTTTTGCGCAAGGTTGTCATCTGCTTCCGCTGCAGGACAAGCAAAAATTTCCACATCTTTTCCTCGGTCTTCAGCTGCTTTTTGCATTTTAGTAACAAGTAAACTTGTGCTCATTCCTGCAGAACAGCATAGCATAATTGTTTTTTCAGCCATATTAAAACTCCTTATTTATCTATCTCTAATTTAGTAACATTTTTAGCGTTTGTGGCAATTACTTTTTGATAAAAGTAGAAACTATCTTTTGGATAACGCTTCATATCACGTTCAGAATTATTGTCACGATTAACAAAGACTAAGCCATATCGTTTATCCATGCCATCGTTAACACTTAATAAGTCCAAAAATGACCAAGGATTAAATGAAATCACATTTACCCCATCCTTAATTGCTTCACGTAACTCATAAATATGTCCGTTAAGGTACTTAACCCTCTTTGAATCGTGAACTTTTCCATCTTCAAGCTCCTCACGTTCTGGCCAACCACATTCTGTAATAATAATTGGAATGTTTGGATAACGATCATTAACCTTTTGCAAGGCAAAGCGTAACCCAACAGGATCATATGAAAAGTCCCATTCAGAGTTCATTAAACGATCGTCCCTAACCTTCTCGACATTAGAAATAACACCATCGAGCATTTTAGGGCTTTCTTCATTGCTTAATTTGAAAACTGAAGTTGAGTACCAGTTTAGGCCTAAGAAATTAGCTCTTCCATTTTGCAATATTTCAGCATCACCTTCATGTACATCAAGTGTTATATTGCTGTCCTTAAGGTAACGTAAATAATAGCTCGGTAATTCACCACGAAGAGCAACATCCATATCAATAAAGGAAATCATATCTTCCATTGACTTACTCTTTAATGCATTAGCAGAAGTATGATCGTAAGGGAAATTGGTCATATATGATACAGCTGGACCTATTTTGGAATTAGGAAACATTTTATGACACAGTGAGTAAACCTTAGCTTGAGCTAAAAACATATTGTAGTTTGAATTCTCGCCTTTTTCCCTTAAGCGATGCATATCGGTGTCGTTAATTCCATTCATCGCTGGTACATTGGCAATTAGAGACTGTTCATTGATAGTTAACCAGTATTTTACACGGTCGCCAAATTGTTCAAAAACAGTTTTAGCATAGCGGTAGTAATCATCAATGGCTTTTCTATTAGCCCATCCACCATATTGTTTAACCAAATCTTCTGGACAATCAAAATGGAACAATGTAACTATCGGCTCAATTTTATTTTTAACCAATAAGTTGATTAGCTTATTATAAAAATCAATGCCCTTTTGGTTTGGTTCCTCATCATTACCATGAGGATAAATACGTGCCCAAGAAATTGAAAAACGGTAACTTTTTAGGCCAAGCTCAGCCATTAAGGCTACATCTTCTTCAACATGATGATAATGATCAGCTGCAACTGAAGTATCTATATACTTACTTTTCTGTGAACGTAAATCAGCAACTGTAACGCCTTTACCGTCTTCATTAGCTGCACCTTCAACCTGAAAAGCTGAAGTACTTGCTCCCCACAAAAAGTCAGCTGGAAAATCGTCCTTGAGCTGCTTTTGAATGCTCATTTTTATTTACTTTCCTCCTCTAATGCTTGCTTGTCTGCAACCTTAAAGAATGGAAGATAGATTGCACACATTAATGCAAAGTTGATAATCCAAATAACTGCACCTTGCCAGCCCATAATCATAGCATCAGCAACTAATTTAGGCATTGTCCAAGGCATACCCATTCCTAAACTTGGATTGTAACTAGTAATGAAGCCAATTTTAACAGCTAATAAAGCTACACCACTAGATACAAAACTAGATAAAATAAATGGAATAAACATAATTGGGTTTAATACAATCGGCATACCGAAAATGATTGGCTCGTTGATGTTAAAAATATTTGGTAAAGCTGAAACTTTGAAAAATTCCTTGTAACGCTTAGACTTACCGAAAACTAACGCAACTAGAACTAAACTCAGTGTAGCGCCAGCAGCATCATTATTTGCAAATGAAAATACAACTAAATTACTTAAATATGGGATAGTTTTCCCAGCTTGATATGCTGGCGTACTACCTACCATCATTGAAATTACAATTGGAATAATAACCGACTGAATAGCAGCTGGATGAATACCAAAGGTAAATAATAGGTTAGATAACACCATAATTAAAATTAATGTAATTGGTGAACCACCTACATGTAATAATGGAGTTGTAATTAGCTTATTAACAAAGTCAAAAACATTTCCAAATGGTGAAAAGTCAAAAATAGCTCTTACAATAAATACGCCAACAAAAATAATAATTCCAATAATTAAAGGTTCAATAGATGAACTAACCATGCTAGGAACCGAATCAGGTAATTTGATTGTTAACTTCTTGTTTCTACTTAACTTAACATAGAAAACACCAATTAAAATTGATAGCAAAATAGCAACAATTATACCTTCACTGCCTAAATAGTTAATCTTAAACGCATTAATTGGCGTTTTGCCTGGAATAACTTGCGGCATCAAAATGAAAAAGCTGGCCAAACTTAATAGACCTGATACAACACCGTTTGCCTTAGACTTTTGAGCGTAGTCATAAGCAATTGTAAAGGCAATGAAAACAGCTAAAATGTTCATTGTCCCGTTAACGATAGCAGTCATGGATGGTGTAATACCAACTTTAGCAAACCAATCTGCTACAGGTTTAATTGGAAAACTGGCAAAAATAGAGAAAATAGACGCACCAATTGTCACTGGCAGTGTCATAACCATTCCAGATGAAATACTTTGTAGGACCTTATTTTGTCCTAGCTTATTTGAAAACGGAACTAGATATTTTTCTAGCCACTCTTGAAATTTTTTCATTTCTTAAATACTCCTTATCAGCTTAATCGCTTTCATTTTAAACAAAGTATATTCATATTGTTATCTCTTAACCATAGCCAAAAAACAGAAGAATTATATCCATTTCCCAGTTTTAGCAAAAATAACACATACAAAAAAAGCTGACAAGATACTATATCAGCTATATTCTTAACTATTTTTATTACGATATTCGGCAGGTGAAATTCCAAAATACTTCTTAAATATCTTATAAAAGTAGGAAGGATTTTCATACCCCACCTGATTTGCGATACGTTCAATAGGAGCTGTTGTATATGTGAGAAACTCTGCTGCTACGTTAACTCTTTGCAAGTGTACTAATTGAATAAAAGTCTTACCAGTTTGCTTTTTCAAATAGTCAGAAAGATAGTTTGGATTAAAGCCAAAGTTCTTAGCCATTTTTTGAAGAGTAATATTGCTATAGTTCTTTTCAATATATAGAAGTAATGATAGCAAATTATTATTCTTTTTATGATAATCTGTTACTTTTATTTCTGAGTTTGCAGTTTGTCGAATTAATCTTGAAAAAAGGGTCAACATTTCTAATCTAATAAGCTGATCTGACTGTATATCAGGATAGTAATATTCATAAATTATATCGTATACAAGCTCTTTGATTTTTGCATTATGCTTTGTTTTGAATAAACTATACCTTCCTTCACCATATTCTTCATCAGATAGCAATGAAAACAGAATATTCGAAATATTTGAACCATTTTTTTGATTTTTTAGATAATCCAGCTCATTTAGAGAAAAAGCCGAACTGCGCAATGCAATATTGACAACTATTCCCTTTTTACTAATAGGCTTAACTTTATGAATAGTTCGATTACCCATAAAAATCAAATCATCTTGGTTAACTTTTACTTCTGAGTGCTCGAGAACAACTACACAATCTTCATTTAGTGGAATCATGATTTCAATATAGTCGTGAACGTGGAAAGGCACAAATGATTCTGTTGGCTGAACAGCAATCGAAATTGAATTACTATTCAAGGTTAAATTATCTGAATATGTATCAAAAAAACGATATATTGGTTCTGTGCCTACATTACCAATTTTTTTTGTAAGATTGCCATTTTTCTTAACAGTTTCCAATACATCTTTCCATGTTTTAGGTGAATTATTTTTCCGAAGTACTTTTAAAACTCTTTCTTTCAATTCCGTTCCTCCAGTTCACAAGTACTTTGAAATAAACCTGTGAAATCAACATAGTATTTATGACTTTTGGCAATAGCTCAAATACCAACATAAGACTAGAATTAATTAATAGGATCATTTTTTATATTTATAACACATGGAGAAAAAATATGACAGACTTATCGAAGAAGCCCTATAACTTGTCTGCTTCACAAATCGACTTTGTAAAGCAAAAAGTAGCAAGTATGTCAACGGAAGCAAAAATTGGACAATTGTTTTTCGTTATTGGTGCAGACGAAGAAAACACAGATTTAAGAGAATTTATTAAAAAGTACCAACCAGGCGGAATTATGTACCGTCCTGACGCTGCCAAAAAATTGCAACATGAAATTGCCACTTCACAAGAAGCAAGTGATATTCCACTATTAATTGCCGCAAACCTTGAAGCTGGTGGTAATGGCTTGGTTAATGAAGGTACTTGGGTTGGGCGTCCACTTCAAGTGGCGGCAACTGATAATCCAGAAAACGCATATAACCTCGGTGATGTTTCAGGTTATGAAGCAAAACAAGTTGGTGGCAATATGTCTTTTGCACCAATTGTTGACCTTGACTTAAACTTCCGCAATCCAATTATGAACTCACGTACTTTTGGTAGTGACAAGGACCGCGTAATTAAAATGTCCGATGCAGAAATCGAAGGACTTAATGCTAATCACGTTATTCCTGTTGCTAAGCACTTTCCTGGTGACGGCGTTGATGAACGCGACCAGCACCTTTTAAGTTCAATCAACTCACTTTCTGCTGATGAATGGATGGAATCATACGGTGAAATATACCAGCACTTAATTGAAAATGGCTTACCAAGTATTATGATTGCTCATATTATGCAACCTGCTTGGGAACAAAAATTACAACCAGGAATTGAAGATAAAGACTTGCGTCCAGCCTCAACTTCTAAATTATTAATTGATGGCCTACTTCGCGACGTTTTAAACTTCAACGGTTTGACAATTACAGACGCTACGCCAATGATTGGTTATAATGCAATCATGCCACGTTCTGAAGCTTTACCAGCTACAATTAACGCAGGAATCGACATGATCTTATTCAACAAAGACATTGACGAAGATTACAAGTTCATTACTGATGCAGTGGCTAACGGTACCATTTCAATGGACAGAGTGGATGAAGCTGTTACTAGAATTATCGGAACTAAGATAGCACAAGGTGTTATGAACACTGATTGTGAACTTTGTGAACCTACTTCAAGTAACATTGACTTAAAGCTTGCTGAACATGAAAAGTTAGCTGCTAAAGTTGCAACTGAATCAGTTACCCTTGTTAAAGATCGTGACAACTTGTTGCCAATTACACCTAAAAAATATCCTCGTGTTCGCCTAGTAGTTTTAGGTGACAACGATGACGGTGGCTTTAAAGAAGGTGGCAAGGTTACTGCTAAATTTAAGGAAAAACTTGAAGAAAAAGGCTTTGAAGTTACTGTCTTTGATCGCCAACACTTAAACTTCCAAGAAGTATTTGCAGGTGGTGTTCAATACGAAAAAGACCAATTTGACTTAGCTTTTTACGTTGCTAACGTTGAAACTGCTTCTAATCAAACCACTACCCGCCTTGACTGGATTCACTTAATGGCTGCTGATGCTCCATGGTTCATGAAAGACATTCCAACTGTTTTTGTTTCAACTTGCAACCCATATCACCTCTTCGATATTCCAATGGTTTCAACTTACGTCAACGCATATACAGGTAATGACGTTACCATTGATGCATTGCTAAGAAAGATGACCGGCGAAGAAAAATTCATTGGTACTAACCCAGTTGATCCATTCTGTGGTCGTTTTGACACACGCTTGTAAAGGGAGCTAAAAATGATCGAAATTAGTCAAATTTCAATTAACCATATGACCACTCCACTTGGTTTTGACTTAGATAACCATTTACATATTGAATTTAGTGTAAATAGCTCTAAACCTATGACGGAAACCAAAAAAAGAGTCATTATAAAAACCGATGAAGTTGTTTACGACTCTGATTGGCAAAATTATGATAATAACTTTTTTGATTTTGCAATCGAGTTAGAACCGCGTACCCACTACTCAGTGTCTGTTTCCGTTCAAAATGCCGGTGATGAAATAGCTAAGGATAGTTTTTTTGAAACTGGAAAAATAACTGAACCATTTTCAGCTAACTGGATTGGAAACAGTAACAAAGATTTACAAAATACTTTGTTAAGAAAAGAATTTGCATCAGATAAAGAAATTGCTGATGCACGTCTTTACATGACTGGTTTAGGTGTTTACGAAGTTTACTTCAACAACGAAAAAATTGGTGACGAGTTGCTTGCTCCTGGTGTAACTGCCTATGATCAAGTAACCCAAGTTCAAACTTATGATGTCACTAGTTTTTTACAAAAAACACAAAAGCATGAATTATTGATTTCTCTAGGCGATGGTTGGTATAAAGGAAACTTCGGTTTTGACGGCGGTCAAGAAAATATTTATGGTGATCGTCAAATGGCCATTGCAGAACTGCATTTAACCTTTGCTGATGGGACTGAAGAAGTAATTAACACGGATGATTCATGGCAAACAACTTCTGGAAAAGTTACTAAGTCAGCAATTTACTACGGTGAGGACTTAGATGACACGATAGAAATTACTGGTTGGGAACCAGCAGTAATCATTGATCACTCTAAAGAAATTCTGCATGATCGTTTAAGCTTGCCACTTAAAGTTGAAGAATACTTACCAGTTAAAGAAATCATTCAAACTCCTGCTGGTGAAACTGTCTTAGATTTTGGGCAAAATCATGCAGGTTGGCCTGAGCTTTTCAATCATGAACCTGCAGGACAAACAATTGAACTTCAAGTTGGTGAGATTTTACAAAACGGTAATTTTTATCGGGACAACCTTCGTGAAGCTCGCGCCGCCTTCAAGTATACTTCTGGTGGTAAAGAAAAATGGGTTCGTCCCCACTTTACTTACTATGGTTACCGCTATGCAAAAGTTACAGGTAATACCAAGCCACTTAAGAAAGAAGATTTTCGCTCAGCAGTCATTTACTCCGATATGAAAACTACTGGCGGAATTACAACAGATAATGCTAAAGTCAATCGCCTTTTGCAAAACGTAATTTGGGGCCAAAAGAGTAATTTCTTTGATGTCCCTACCGACTGTCCTCAACGTGATGAACGTCTTGGTTGGACTGGTGATGCAGATGTATTTTCAGCAACAGCCGTTTTGAACATGGATACCTATGCATTCTTTAAAAAATATGCACGTGATATGCAAATCGAACAGAATGCTCATGATGGCATGCTCACAATGTATGCTCCAGCAATGGGTAATGGTAGCGGTGGCGCTGCAATTTGGGGTGATGCTGCAACAATTATTCCATGGACTGTTTACCAAGCATATAATGATCCTGCTATTTTGCGTCAAAATTACTCAAGCATGAAAGCTTGGGTTGAATGGATTGGTAAAAATACTTCAACTAAGAACCTTTGGACAGGCTGCTTCCAATTCGGTGACTGGCTTTCACTTGATGGTGAAAATCCAGCAATGCCAACTGGTAAAACTGATGAAGACTTCATTGCTTCTGTTTACTATTACTACTCTACTTCTATTGTCGCTGAAACAGCACAAATACTTGGTTTTAGCGATGATGCTGCTAAGTACTCAAAACAAGCTAAAGCAATTAAAAAAGCTATTTCTAACGAATATATTACTGCAACTGGACGTTTATCAATTGATACACAAACAGCTTATGCGTTGGCTCTAGCCTTTGATTTAGTACCTAATGAGCAAAAGCAACGTGTCGTTAAAGACCTAGTTACTCGCCTCGGTAAAGATAATAACCATCTAAAGACTGGTTTTGTTGGTACACCAATTGTTTGTCGTGTTCTTTCTGAAAACGGCGAACACAAACTTGCAACACAAATCTTCTTAAATGAAGACTTCCCAAGTTGGCTTTATGCAGTTAATTTAGGTGCAACAACAATTTGGGAACGTTGGAATTCAGTTATGCCTGATGGCTCAATGAATCCTGAAGGAATGAACTCACTTAACCACTACTCTATTGGTGCGATTATGCAGTGGGTTTACCAGCAAGTACTTGGAATCAGTTCTCAAACAAATGGCTATCAAGAAGTCACTTTGGCACCACAATTTGATTACCGTCTCAAGCATGTTCAAGGTCATTATGAAAGTTCATACGGTAATCTTCAAATTGAATACCAACTTGAAACTGATGAACAACACACAATCAAGCTCAACCTGAATGTTCCATTTGGTCAACAAGTAACAGTAAAATTACCACGTGCTACAGGTGAAGTTCAGCTTAATGGTGAAGCCACTAGTCTGCCACTTAAGCTAACCGGTGGACAATATTCCATCAGTTATGTTCCAAGTTCTAGCTATATCGAATACTACAACATTGATATGCCAGCCAAAGACCTTATGGCAGATTCTGAATTAGTAGAAAAATTGTCACCACTAAATGGTGTCTTTGGTTTCTTACAAGACCAAAACAACCTTGACACATTTGGTGGAAGTTCATTAATTGAAATGAATACAATGTTACCATTTGTTAATATCTCCGATGAAGATCTCGCTAACATTAAAGCTGTTTTAGCAGAAACTCCATTGGCTAGTGAAAGGAAGTTTTTAAATGAAGGGCGTACTATTTGATCTTGATGGTGTAATTGCCGATACTTCGGTTTACCACTTTCAAGCCTGGCGAAAACTCATCAAAGATCACTTTAATCGCGAATTACCTGGTGAATTAGAAGTCCAAACTAAAGGCGTAAGTCGTGCTGATTCACTTACTGCGATTCTGAACTACTTAGATATTAAAGTAACTGATTCTGAATTTAACAAAATGACTGAAGAAAAGAACGATGTTTTCCGTGAATTATTGGCCAGCTTAACCCCTGCCAATATCCTACCTGGAATATCTGAACTTATTTCTGAGCTTAAAGCACATAATGTTAAGCTTTCACTAGCTTCTGCAAGCTTGAACGGTCCTTATATTCTAGAGAAACTGGAGCTTATTAATACTTTCGATGCAATTGCAGACCCTAGCAAGGTTGCAGCAGGAAAACCAGCGCCTGATATTTTCATCGCCGCAGCTGATGCCATTAACTTATCTCCTAAAGAATGCGTTGGCATCGAAGATTCAATCGCTGGAATTAAAGCAATAAATTCTTCAGGTGCCTTTTCAGTAGGTGTTGGTAATGAAAATGAACTTAGCGAAGCCTACTTGCTCTATTCTGATACCTCCAAATTAAGCTATGAGCAAATAAATGCCGCATGGAAAAAGCATAATTAAAGCAACTTATATCTATCCTTTGAATTAAAAAACTAACTAAAAATCAAATCAAACAAAAATAGCCAATTTCCTTACCGAAATTGGCTATTTTCTTTAGTTTTTATTCACCTAAATAAGCAAAAACCACTTTTTCGTCATAAATGTGAAGCACTTTTTCAAATAAAAAGCGACAAATTACTGCAACAATTGCTGGAATAACAATCCAAACAAGCAGTGCCATTATGAAATTCAAACTGTACTTACCTGCATCCATTGAAGCCAGTGGTCCAACAATGCCTACAAGACCAAATCCTGCTGATGCAGGAGTCCCAGATACATGGAATAATGCGACAGGTATTGCAGACACAATTGCTGTGATTAGTGAGGGCAGAAGAATAATTGGATGTCTAAATAGATTTGGCATCATCATTTTCATTGCGCCTAACGCAATTGCAATTGTTACCCCTGATTTATTTGTGCGCCAAGAATGAACAACTAGCACAATTGTCGTTGCTGCTACACCCATAGCTGCAGCACCAGCTGAAAGCCCGTTTAATTGAATTGCCATGCCAATCGCAACCGTCGAAATTGGTGAAACAATCAAAATACTAAACATGCAGGAAATCAATATACACATTAAAATTGGTTGTAAATCAGTAAATGAATTAATGACGGTTCCTAACCAAGTGGTAATTTTACTTACATAAGGTAAAATTAATAACCCGATCCAGCCTGCGCCAACTCCAATAATAATCGGAGCAGCTACAATTTTCACTGATCCAAAACGTTCCCCTACCATTAATAGTAGAAAAACAGTTAGACCAGCAGTAATCATAGTATTAATCAAATCACCAGTTCCAGCAGAAACAAACACACCTTGTGCTTTAGTTGCTGGATTGACAATTTGCGGAACAAATTTAGTTACGCCTGATCCGACATATGCTGCTGCAGCTACAATAGCTACATCCAACGGAACCATTTTAAATTGGATTGCAATTAATGCCCCAATCAACAACGGTGTCGCACATTGGAAAATCAGTAATGCTTGACCAATACTGGCGGTAATTGCATTCTGCCCAAATAACTTTAAAATTGCGCTTACTACTGCATTAGGAATCAAACCAACAATGATCCCAGTTGCAGTTCCTGCCAGAATATTGTTAAAAAATGTTTTGATTGTTAATTTGTTTGTTGTGGTTGTATCAGCCATAAGAAATACTCCTTCGAATTAATTTTTAATGTTGATTGCATTTAAAAATAATTCGTTGCAAGTAAAAACGGCTTGAATTCAGCTGCATTCTTTTTTCCTCCCATTCAAAGATATTATCAATAGTTTAACATGATAAATTAAAAAATAAAGGAAAAATTAAAAATTAATTAGTCGAATCATAAAATTAGCTTGTTATGTAATAAAAACTAAGCTCTATTCAAAAGTTCAGTTTCATCACTTATTTAACTGTTACCGATCCATCAACAACAGCCAGTGATAACCCATGATAGTTATTTTTTTCAATACGACAGCTTAAGACTGTGCCTGCTATTTCCATAACTGCAACAGTATCATCCACAAATAATGACACTTCATAATCTGTTTCTGGCTTTAATTTAACTTGTCTCGTCAAACCAATATTAAGCATTTGATACCAACGTAAGTTTGGTGTTCTTCTTACAGATAGTTCTTGCCGCTTAAGATCAATATTAAACTCGTATCCTTCTCCGGTTTCTGGGTTCTCGCAAAAAATTATAGAAAAACTTCTAGTTGATGGTTTAAATGAAATTTTGTTTTTTAACAAAAAGCTTTTGGATGATATGCCACCAATTAGCGGTACTTCTGAGCGCCTAAATGGTGAAGAAATTTCTTGTTGATGAAATGACACTTTTTCCTTAACAGCTGCTTTTAACCTATGTGGCATTGCAACATCCAATTCACCAATCTTATTTTGCTTTACTTCTAAAGGTAAGAAAGTTCCACCCCACAAATAATTATTCTCGTCTTTTCCTGCCTCTTTTGATGGAACCCAGCCAAAAAGAAATCTTTCTTTTCCATTAGTAGCAGTTCTTGCAGCATAATATGCACGACCGCTAAAAGTATCTTGTTCTGGAATAATCCATGGTCCCATAATCTTTTTACTCATTACATAATGAGTAGTTTTTTCAAGATCGTATTCTGAATAGACTAAATACCACCAATCCCCTTCTTTAAAAAGTTGAGGCATCTCAATCATTGTATATAAATCAGGTGTCCAAAAATCCCCCTTGAATGACCAATCTTTACAGTCTTTAGAAGTATAATAAACTAGTCTACCAGTCTTTTTCTTAACATCAGATTTCAATCTTGTACCCAAAATCAAAAGATATTCATTTGTCTCTTCGTTCCATACAACATTTGGATCTCTCCAATTATCTGGATCATAACCTTCCTGTGGAGCTAATTTATCTGCTTTTCCCTCCTTAGTCCATGTAATACCATCGGTACTAGAAGCTTTCAGCAAAACTTGTGATGGTCTATTTTGACTAACAAAATTTCGATTATATCCAGTATAGTAAGCACTAATTTTATCATCAGGTTTTTCAAATACGCTACCAGCATAAATGAACTGATCTTCGGAATCTTCTTGTCCTTTTTTCAGAACTTCGCCATATGTTTTATATTTAACGAAATCACTAGTGGTAGCAAGTTCCCAGCCAAAAGGATCACCAAATGGAATAGGGCTTCTTGTGTCTTTTTGGAAATATAAATAAAATTGGTTGTCCTTCTTTTGATAAAAAGGCATGCAATCCCCAAAAAAGCAATTATCTGGTCTAAATAAGTATTGTTCCATATACCTTACCTTCTCAAATAACTAGAAAATCTTCAAAGCACTCAGAGCAAAAGATAAAATCACCATTAACAAAATTATTTTGTTTGCACTAACCTTTTTTCTTATTAGTAAAAAGGTCAAAAGCGTAACAGTTAATGGAATAATACCAAGCATAATTTGATCTAAAATTTGTTGTAAATTAAAGGTCATACTTCCCATTTTGAATTTCAAAATTGTCTTTAAAGTAACGGTACTATATGTCATGGCCCCCACCATGATCATACCTAAAATACCTGCTGCTTTAGTAATTATTTTCATCAAACCATTTTCATAAGCTTTTTGAATAAAGTCTCCACCAAGTTCATAACCATATTTCAAGCCATAGTATCTAGCAAGTAGATTTGGAATATTGTAAATAACTAGAAATAGAATTGGTCCAAGAATATTGCCTTCTTTTGCTAAGCTGATTCCTATTCCTGCTGCAATAACTCTAATTGTTCCCCAAAATAGTGAGTCACCTATTCCTGAAAGAGGCCCCATTAAACTTGCTTTTACTGCATTTATTGAACTTGCATCAAATTCATCTATCTTCTTGTTTTGTTCTTCCATACTGGCTGCAATTCCCATTGGAAAAGGAGCAATAGCAGGAGTAATATTGAAATATGCTAATCCTCTTTTTAATGCAGAAACACGCTGTGGCTTATCTTCTGGATTAGGATATAGCTTCTTAATAAATGGCAAAAGCATATATAATGCTCCAACACCAGCACCATTTATATAATTCCAAGATCCTTGTAAAAGAAATGATCGCCAGAAAATCTGTTTGAAAGTCTTCTTATCCATAACTTGATCTTGGCCAGAACTAACATTTTCTTTAGTCATTGAAAAAATCCTCCTCTAATGTATCATCTTCGTTCCTTTTTTCAGTAACTGTTTTTCTTGAAGTTACTAGATTTTTTACATCCAAAATATTCTTATCAATTGAAGACAGAATAACTGCTAGGATTATGCCAATAAGTGCAACGGCAATAATCGGCAATTTTAAGTAACAAGCTAATAAAAATCCTAGTAATAAGTAAATCATGTTACCTTTTTCGTAAATCATATTTAGTAATAGTGCAATTCCCAATGCTGGTAACATTTGTCCTAATACTGTAAGACCATTCATAATAACTGCAGGGATAGAATGTACTAGTGCTGAAATTGAGCCAGAACCAAGATATATACCTAAAAAACCAATAATGGCATATACAAGGGGGCCACCAATAATACTCAAGTACTGTAAGTGCTCAATTGCTTTGATATTATCTTCATCTGCATACTTTTCAAAGAAGTTTAATAAAAGGCCACGAATGAAAATAACTAATTGATTAACAAAAACTGCCAACAAACTAATTGGGACAGCTAAGGAAAGTGCGACTGCAACACCTTGATGGTTTAAGATTGCAAATGCTGTTCCAAATATCGATCCAGTCATTGAATCAGATGGCATTGCACCACCAATTCCACTAATGCCTAGGAAAATAACCTCTAGTGAGGCTCCCATAATAATACCTGTTTTTAGATCACCTAAGGCTAGACCAACAAGCATTGACATAACAAGTGGCCTTCTAATCATCGGGTCAGACATACCACAGTCGGAAAAATTTCCAATAAACATTATGAGGGCTACCCATAAAGCTGGTACTAACATAAAATTACCTCCCTTAAATTAAACTAGACAGCTGTACATCAGGATCACTTGGAGCAGGCTGAACGTTTACTTTTATATTAGTTGCAATTAAGTCCTTCAGTACTTTTTCGTCATCTTCTGTAACAAAAATATTCTTACTTAACTGTTTCTTGTTTTTCATATTTTCTGCTCCTACTCGTCCGTAATTGCCAAGGTTAATTAACGGTATATTAGGAACGCTTTGTGCAATTTTTAGTGCATCAGCTGGTTTATTGACTACAACCATAATCTTTAGATTCGCTGACTTCGGATTGTTCATCAATTTTATTCCTTGTTCAACACTAACAAAAAATGGTTTAACTCCATCAGGTACGGACATTTTTAAAGCCATTATTTGAACTTTATTATCCAAAATTTCATCATTGGCAACGATAATTCGATTTACGCCTAAATAATGACTCCATACAACAGCTACTTGACCGTGGATTAATCTGTCATCTACTCGTAATATACTAATCAAAAAAATCATCCTCCTGATCTTCTTCAACAATTTCTATCCTTTTTATAGTTGCTTTCCCAGCCTCAATGGCTTTATCAAGACAAACATCAATTTTTGACTGGCTTAACAGCAAATTAAGCACAAGCATTGAGTTCATCCCAGATATCAAAAAAACGTTATCACAATCCAAAAAATTCATTAACATTGTATTCACGCTTCCTCCAGGAAAATCTGAAACGAAAACAATTTCTCCTTTCTTATTTTGCTCAAGAAAATTCGAAATCTTTTCTTTTAAAATTGCTGGACTTTCTCCTTCCTGCATACAAAAAGCATACAAATTGTCTTGTTTTCCACTAATCATTTCAACGGAGTTTTTCACTCCCTGCGCTAATGACCCATGACTAACTAAAACAAACTTCCTCATTTTTTCACCCCCTGTTCTACTAATCCATTAGCAAAAGTCATGCCAACTCCATCAAGGTGCTGTTACATAAGCATTTATAAAAAAAGAAGTGCCTTTTTTAAGCACTTCTTTAAGCAGTTTATTTATTAAAATTAACTTTGAGCAACTCGTAAATTAATGATAGTTCATAATCATTCACTGTAATATTATATTTTTCCTCAATATCGCGAAAAATTTTCTTAGCAATTACATTAAAGTCTCTCTCATCTTTAGTAATGATCTTTTCATGCACATCACTTGTGTCTACTCCTCCTAGCATCAAACGTTCAAGCATCAAAGCAATATGCATGTACAAGCTCAATTTAAGCTTATTTGAAAAGTTAAGATGATAGAACTTTTCAAACTTGACAACAATCTCTTGGATTTCGGGAATCACGACTTCTGGATTTAAAAATCGTAAACGACCTTTAATACCACCAATTGTAAAAAATTTCAGCAGTTCTTTAATAAGGTTATCAATTGTTTTTTTATCTTCACCCATTTGCTTCAACAACTGTCGCAACTTCCAATCACCGTCTTCATCCATTACATCATACAAGTTCAAAACTTCAATTCCATTTTGTTTTGGCACATCATTTGTCGTTAAAATAAATTTTGTGTTTTTAAAGTAAGAATGATCATGTCTTTGTAAAGTACTCTTAAGATCGCGGTAATCCATTGTGATAACTTCGATATCACTTTTTAAAGTCACCTTCAAAATCTTTTTTACCTCTTCTGATAGTCCTACACCAGACATACAAGAAACGATAACATTTGATTTTTGTGAAATCCCCTCATAGTATTGAATTTTCATTGAGTCAGGATATTTCTCAGCTTTTTCAGCGATTTTCTTAAAGCTAGTTCCCTGCTGAATTTGTAAGCCTAAATCAAGGGCGATTGCAGTAGTTATATTATTAATTACTAATAAATCATTGTTTAATAATGCCTTTATATTTTTATACAAGGTTGCAAGTGACCCCATATCGAATAATAGAATTGTTCCATCATAATTACGATTTTGCTTCCTTATATAACAACTTATTTGAGAAACAATTTCACGATTAGACACATCAATAGGCATATCAAATGCTTCGAAAATATAACTTCCACATAGAGAATTAACTATTGAACAAATGTTAGATGCAACTGCTCCCCCATGACAAACCATAATACCCAACAATTTCTGCTTTTCAATTTCAGGTGCAATTTCATCACATATTACATATAAAAGAACAATAATTAACCAATTAGCGTCAATTTTTATATCAAGAGCATTCTTGACCTGGTTACAAATATAAGTGGTTCTTGGGTAATGCTGCTCTACTAATTCCCTCAATTCTTTCAGATCAGTTTTATTATTTTCCCTATGTAAAACTGATAGCAAAGAAGCAGCTTGCTCTATCTTTACCTTTTTTAAATCCTTTAAAAGTCCGTAGCGCAGAAAAACAGGTTTCAAAGTAGCTGTGAGCTTTTTATAAAGATAATTTTTATAATCTTCATCAACTATTAAAACAGAAAGATTCTCATGTAAATCGCGCAAAAATTGATTCATTGCTAAAGACTGATTTTCAATTCTTCGATTTATTTTCTCATTCTTTAGCAATGTTTTTACAAATGAAGCTAGTTTTACATTAATCTCATCACTTGAACTAAAGGTTAAGTTTATGTATTGGGAACTCTTAATTAACCAACTTCTATTATTTTCTTTTTCATTTTTACTAGAAGTGATTTTTAAAATTGAAGAATTGTCAGCTCGATTAAAGTTTTCTGCACAAAGAAGTTTAACTTGATTTTCCAGAGAACCAACATTCCCAATTAATTCAGACTTTAATAAATAATCAACCACATCAGTTGGTACCTCAATATCTCGATCAATTTTGATAGCTTCTTTCTTGAAGAAATTTTCTATTAACTTACAACGTTCAACAAGTGGGCGTTTAGATATTGAAGATAAGCTAACTTTTAAAGGAACACGTCTTCTAAAAGTTTTTAACAAATGATTAGTAATATCTTCTGTAGTAGCAAAAATAAATCGAACATTCACTCGTTTGAAGTGCTTACTTTCTCCCAAAGGGTAAAATTTTCCCGAATCTAGTAAAACAAAAAGCTTTTCTTGACTTTCTCTAGGCAAACGATGGATTTCATCGAGAAAAAGATAGCCTCCATCAGCTTGATCAACTAGTCCAAGATGATCTTGATCAGCCCCTGTAAAAGCTCCCTTTTTATAGCCAAACAACACAGAAGATAGTAGCTCAGGATTATTAGCATAATCTGCACAATTTAAAACCACAAAATTTGCGTTTTGACTAATTACACTAACCTGCTTAGCATATTCATAAATTAATGAAGCTAAAAAACTTTTACCAGAACCAGATGGACCTGTAATAATTAGTGGAAAACCATTTGGTGGGTAGTTGACCGCTGCTTTACACTTATCTATTACTTTTTTAAGACTTCCATCTGATCCTATCATTTTTGCAAATACATCATCATTTGAATTTAGTTGCCAATACACAGGTTTGGTACCACTCTTCAAAAGTAGTCCCTCCTGATATAATTGCGACAAATAAGTGCTAACAACACCACGTGATAGCTGCATTGCCTTTGCAACATCTTGTGTTGTTACTTTTGTTTTATTAGCCAATAAATTTTCAACTTTGCTTAACACTTGATATTTCGCTTTCATATTATCCCTCCTTCCTTAAAAGCGCTTTCCTTTATTTAAACATAATTATTCTTTATGCCCAAACTAATAATTAGTGAAGTCTCTGTCTGTTTTCTCACTAATAACATCAAAAAAGCCTTGCCGTTAATGACAAGGCCTCTACTGATTATAAAAAAATATTTCTATTTATTTCTTGCTTCTAACCTAAATAAATTTAGATAACTTAAGAAAATAATGACACTAATGATTGACATAACTAAGAAAGCAACCTGACTTCCCTGGGCAGTCAAAACAGAATAATTGCCTGGTTTCTTTTGCCAAGCCGAAATAATTGTGGCCATAACCGTTGTTCCCATTGAGCCGGCATACTGCTGACCAGTCTGAAAGACAGCTGTAGCATCAGTATGTAATTCATCCGGCTGCAATTTGGATGCTTCAGCCATTGTATTGTTGAACGCCATTTGTCGCCCAATAATCATAATACCGTAGAAAACTCCCACCATAACTGTTGAGATTTTCAAACCGAAAATGGTAAATAGTATACTTGCCGTAAAACAAAAGATTGTACCAGTTAAAAATGGAAGTTTTGGCCCTTTTTGATCATAGATATGCCCAAACCATGGATTCAAAAACCCACTTAAAATGCATCCCGGAAGTAAAACTAGTCCACCAATGAGTGAACTTTCATGATTAACAATCTGAACATAGTTTGGCAACACGAAACTAGTTCCAATATTAATAAACTGCAGCAATAAATAAGAAATCATTGCAAAAACAAATGGTTTATTTTTGAAAATATCCAAGTTGATTAGCTTCTTTTTGCTCTTCTTCGAGAGTTTGATAAAAAGGAATACAAGCGCTGCAACAACAATCATACTTAACCAAAAATATGGATCACCGAAGCCATTACTAATTCGATTAAAGCCCAAGTTAAAGATAATCATAGCCGCGGCAATCACAAAATAACTCACCCAATCAAAACTTGGATGCTTTTTTTCATGATATTGTTCAATTGACAAAGCACCGATGATTAGTACGATTACAGCAATTAAAGCAACAATATGAAAAATTAACGGCCAGCCAAAGTAATAAACAACTGTCCCACCAAATGTTGGCCCTAAAGATGGGGCAAGAATAACTACTAGCCCGGTTAATCCCATATAAAAGCCCCATTTTTCCTGCGGCATTAGTTCAACAACCAAATTAAACATCAGTGGAATTGACAAACCAGCTCCCACGGATGAAATGAGTCTCCCTGCAAGCAAAACCCAAAAATTAGGTGCAAGTCCAGCAACTACTGAGCCACCGATAAATGAAATAGCTGCAGTTAAAAATAGCTGTTTAGCCGAAAAGCGCTCATTTAAATATGAGCTTGCAACCATAATAACTGCAATTGTCAAAAGGTATCCTGTGGTGGTCCATTGAACAAGTCCCAGACCAATATGAAATTGTTTCATTAACGTAGGAAAGGTAACGTTCAAACTTGTTTCCGTTAAAATTGATACAAATGCCATCAGAGCGCAGCTAACTATTGCCAAAATATGTTTTGGTGTCTCTGCTTTTCTTTCCATTCTCTTAAACCTCCCAGTAATAAAAAAGAGTAAAAAGCTAATTAGCTTTTACCCTTTCCAATCCTTAATCGGTTTTCACCGATCAGATAACAATGTACAGGACAAATTATCCTTATTCTTGCTCAAAACGTGATACTAAGTTATCATGTAAAGCTTCGTAACCTGGTTTGTTTAATAGACCAAACATGTTACGTTTGTATTCCTCAACACCTGGTTGGTTAAATGGATTAATGCCATTGAGGTAACCAGAAATTGAAATGGCCAACTCGAAGAAGTAAATGAGGTAACCTAATGTGTGCTCAGTTTGATCTGGAATATTAACAGTCATAACTGGCACGCCACCATCAGTATGAGCCAAAACAACACCTTCGTATGCACGATCGTTAACAAAGTTTAAGCTCTTTCCTTCTAAGAAGTTTAGTTGATCTAAATTACGATCATCTGAAGGAATCTCTACATCATTTGCAGGATTTTCAACTCTAATAACTGTTTCAAACAAGTTACGTAAACCTTCTTGAATGTATTGACCTAATGAGTGAAGATCAGTTGTAAAGTTTGCACTTGCTGGCCAAATGCCCTTGTTATCCTTACCTTCTGATTCACCCATTAATTGCTTGCACCATTCGCTAAACATTCTCAAAGTTGGTTCGTAGTTTTCGACAATTTCAGTAGTGTATCCTTTACGGTACAAGATGTTACGTAAAGCAGCGTATTGGTATGGTGTTGCCTTTGATAAGTCAGTATCAGTGTATTCGCTACGTGCATCAGCAGCACCTTGCATAAGTTGATCAATGTCAGCACCAGAAACAGCGATTGGTAATAGACCAACAGCAGAAAGGACACTGAAACGACCACCAATGTCATCTGGAACAACAAATTCTTCATAACCTTCAGCATCTGCTTCAGTCTTAAGAGCGCCTTTAGCACGGTCAGTTGTAGCAAAGATACGTTTTTGAGCTTCTTCTTTACCGTATTTCTTAATTAACTTATCTTTAAAGATTCTGAATGCAACAGCAGGTTCTGTGGTTGTACCAGATTTAGAAATAACGTTAATGCTAAAGTCCTTATCTCCTAACCATTCAATCAAATCGTGAAGATATGAACCAGAAAGTGAGTTACCACAAAAGACAACAGTTGGATACTTATCCTTGCCCTTACCATAAAAAGCGCTATTTAAGAATTCAATGGCAGCTTGGGCTCCAAGGTATGAGCCACCGATACCAATACAAATCAAAACTTCCGAATCGGCTTGAATTTTTGCAGCTGCTTTTTTAATACGAGCGAATTCTTCTTTGTCGTAATCAACTGGTAAGTCAACCCAACCTAAAAAGTCACTACCTGCACCGGTACCTTCCTTTAATTCCTTAGATGCAGCATCAACCATTGCTTGCATTTCGCCTAGTTCATTTTCGTGAACAAATGGTGTTAATTTACTGCTATCGAATTTAATTAAACTCATAAAATACGCTCCCTTTATTGAATTAAATATCTATTTCACAAAACCATTTTAGCAATCTTATTTTATAAATACCAGCGCTTTTTAAATTGTTTTCAGCTTTACTCGTAATTGTTGAAAAAGCCAGTATAGTAAATAACCAAGGGCTGCCCCGCAACTATTAAAAAAGACATCATCAATATCACTCACACCGGTTGCGAGTAAAAACTGCATTGTTTCAATAAAAACTGAAAATAAGACGCCTGCTACTAACACCCTGATAAAAGTTTGCTTTTTTGAAAAAACAAATGGTGCTAAAAAACCGAAAGGTAAAAAGCAAGCCACATTACCTAGTGAGTTGTAAATAAAATCCAACCGACTCTGAGCATAGTACATCTTCCAAGTTTCTTTCATAAATACGAGATTAATATCACTTAGCGGTCGATGGAAATTGAAAGAAAGTTGCCATGGGAAATATGTTCGGCGAAATGTGGTTAACATTAAAATCAAAATTAAATAAAAAGCAAACAGCCATACCGTCGCTTCTGATTTAAGTGTTCGCCTTCGTCTTACCACCATTAACCAAAACAAACGCAAAATCATGAAAACCAAAAAATAAAAAATTGTCTTATCAAATGCCAACATAATTAACTTAATTAAGGCAAAATGATTAACTTTAGTTGCATAACTTTGAGCAATTAAGTTATATAGCGGTCCTAGAAATATCATTTTCAGTTCAAGTCCTATAAATTTAGTGTTCATCTAGATTATACCCAATCTTTGCCAAATTTTTCTTAAAAAAGGACTAACAATTCAGAAATGATTGTCTAAAGTGCGCGAAAATTCTAAAATAATTAAATAAGGAGAGTTCAACTTGAAAAAAAAGAAGCTGATTAATTTTATCCAGACCCGTACAGGCTTTTTTTGTCTGTTGGTTATTTTGTTTACATTAAAATATATTTTTGCCGCCTATCATGATTTTAACCTAGGCATTAATGATCCCTACCAACACATTATCATGTGGATCAGTCCTATCGGATCGGCCGCTTTATTACTAAGCATTGGATTTTACTTTTCTAAACCAGTTGTATCCTATGTCATCATGTTGATAATGGATTTCGCCAATACTGGTTTGCTTTTTGCTAACATCTTAAATTATCGACAATTTGCAGACTTCATTACTGTCAAAACAATGACTAATGCAGCTAAAGTAGCACCCGGTCTCGGAAAAAGTGCAGTGGCTTTACTAAAGCCCTCTGACCTAATTTTATGGCTCGACTTAATTATTGTGATAGGACTTTTGCTTGCTCATAAAATCAAAATTGACCAAAAATCATATGGGTTACTAACTCCATTTACGATCACAACGTGTGGAGCCCTAATTTTAAGTCTCAATGTTTTTTTAGCAGAATCGTCACGTCCACGCCTTTTAGGGACAACTTTTGATCGTTCATACATTGTTAAGTACCTAGGAATTGACACTTTTACCGTGTACGACGGCGTGAAAAATGAACAAACTGAGCAAGTAAATCGTAATGCTAACACCGCTGACTTAAACAAAATATTGGCTTATACACGTAAAAAAAAGTTACCAGTTAGCCCTCAGTATTATGGTGCTGCCAAAGGCAAAAACGTCATTGTAATCCACCTAGAGAGTTTCCAGCAATTCGTAATCGATCTCAAAATTAACGGCAAGGAAGTCACACCTTTTCTTAACTCAATCTATCATAGTCGTCATTCACTTAGTTTTTCTAATTTCTATCATCAAGTTGGAATTGGACGTACTAGTGACGCAGAAAACATGCTTGAAACAAGCACATTTGGTATCTCAGACGGTTCACTTTTTACTGCGCTAGGTAGTTCAAATACCTTCCAAGCCGCGCCACAGATTTTGCGTGAAAAAGGCAACTATACTTCAGCCGTTTTTCACGGCAATGTTGGTTCATTTTGGAATCGTGACGATGTCTACAAAAATATGGGTTATAACTATTTCTTTGATCAAAATTATTACAGTCACGATCAAAGCGATAGTATTGGTTACGGAATCAAAGATAAAGTCATGTTCGCTGAAAGTGTTAAATATCTTGAGCGCATGCAACAACCTTTTTATAGCAAATTTATCACCGTTACCAATCATACCCCGTTTGATATGGACGAAGAAGATCGCGATCCAAACTTTAAAACTGCGGATACATCTGACAAAGCTATCAACAACTACTTTGAAACGGCCCACTATCTTGATCAAGCAATCAGGGAATTTTTCGACTATTTGAATAAATCTGGTTTAATGAAAAACACAGTAGTAATGATTTATGGTGACCACTACGGCTTAAGTAATTCCGAAAATGAAACCTTGGCTCCTATTATTGGCGAAAGCTCGGATACTTGGAATAGTTATAATAATGTCCAAATGCAACGTGTGCCCTTTATGCTTTACTCCCCTAGCTTAAAGGGCAAGATTATGAATGAAGTTGCAGGAGAAATTGATGTTTTGCCTACACTACTTCACTTACTTGGCATTTCCAATAAGAACTATATTCAGTTTGGTAATGACCTGTTATCACCGAAGTACAAACCGTGGATTGTTTTTAGAAATGGCACAATTGTCAGTCAAAAATATGTTATTATCGGCGGAAAAGGTAAAAAAGGCACTGTTTACGATCGAATCAGCGGTAAAGAAATTATCAATTATACAGAAAAAGAAAACAAAGAAATTGCGGAACTAGCCAAAAAAGGAAAAATGGCTCTTAAGTACTCTGATTTGCTCAATAACCATAACCTTTTACGTTTTTACACCCCAAAGGGATTTAAACCAGTTGATCCAGGTCAATTCGATTACTTGAGTAACTTCCAGCAAATGGAAGCCTTAAGAGCAAAATTAAAGACCAAATCAACAGCACTAATCTCCACACATAAGCACTCCACTACTCGTTTTTATCGTACTGATGCCCCTGAATTAAATGGCCGCCACTACGAAATAACAGAAATTCCTGAATCAGTAGCAGAAAATCATTTAGATAAAAAAAGGGATAATGATAGCCAAAAGAAAAAAAGAGAATATAATTAAGACATAGTTAATCTTTTTATAATTTGAGGTGTTTTAAACTATGGTCTATTTAATTTTGGTTATTGTCGTTATTCTTTTATTTCTATCATGTTGCCGAGTTGTTCCTCAAAATAACGAAGGACTAATCGAAACTCTAGGTAAATACTCAAGAACAGTTAAAGCAGGCCTTGTGTTTGTCATACCTGTAATTCAAAGATTGCGACGCGTTTCATTAGCAATGTTTCCAGCAGAAATTTCTAAGTATTCAATTATTACTAAGGACAATGCTGAAATCACCACCAGTTTGACGTTAAACTATTTAGTAACTGATTCATATAAGTACTTTTACAACAATACCGATTCAGTTAAGTCGATGGTTGAATTAATTAGAGGACACTTACGCGATATCATTGGTCGGATGGACTTAAACGATGCCCTTGGTTCAACTAGTAAAATCAATTCACAACTTGCTGATGCAATTGGCGATTTGACAGATTTATATGGTATTCGTGTGGTTCGTGTCAATATTGATGAATTACTTCCTAGTGTTGAAATTCAAAAGGCAATGGATAAACAACTAACTGCTGATAGAGAAAAAATTGCAGCAATTGAAAAAGCCGAAGGCGAAGCTAAAAACATTGAATTAACCACTAAGGCCAAAAATGAGGCATTAATTGCCACTGCAAAGGCTAAAGCTGAAGCTGTCAAAACTGAAGCCGATGCTGAGGCATACCGAATTAATCAGCTACAGGCAAGCTTGGATAAAGCTTCAGATGGTTACTTTAGAAACCAAAGCCTAGATAGCTTTAACAAGCTTGCTTCTGGTCCTTCTAACCTAATTGTAGTCGATAAAGATGATATGACTAACTTAGGTGCAGTACCTGCTACAGCAAAAATTTGGCAAAAATCTACTGACAAAAAAGAATAAATTTTAAGAATAAACAAAAAGCACTTCAGTTGAAGTGCTTTTTGTTTATTCAGATAGATACTGTTCAAATCCTTCATCAAAGAAAGTGATTGTGAAAATAGCTCCTTCGTTAGGACTCGAATCTACGCTAATTTTGCCACCATGCTGCTTAATTAGCGAAGAGACAATTGAAAGGCCAAGACCAGATTCACCAGTTCCTTGACGAGCCCTTGACGGATCAGCTTTGAAAAAACGATCAAAGATATACTTCATTTGTTCATCGCTCATTCCAATTCCGTTATCCATAACCACAATTTCTGTAGCATGGTCTTTCCTTCGGCCACTAATTACTATTTGACCATTTTTGGTAAATTGAATTGCATTTTGAACCAAATTGAAAATTATTTGGGTAAAGCGATCCTTGTCCGCATAAACTGACAAATCGCCAGGTGCAGCAATTCGAATCTCATCATGTTCCTTTTCAGCGTTTTGTGAAAGCTGCATTTTCACATCTTCTAATATCTTAGTTGCATTAAATGATGTTTTAACCAACAAAATCTGATTATTGCGAATTTTTTCAAAATCAAGATTTTCATTGACTAATCTGATTAGCCTTTTAGTTTCTTTTTTCATTAGTGAAATTGACTTAGGCTTAGCTTCTTCAGGAATCGCATCATATTGCAATCCTTCCAAAATTCCGTTAATGGTTGTTAGAGGCGTTCTCATTTCATGAGCAGCGTCAGCCAGGAACTGATCCCGCCGTTTTTCTTGATTCTTGATTTCTTCATCAGACTGTTTCAGCGACCGTACCATTTGGTTAAAGTTATCGGCTAGCTGATCGATTTCATCGTTTCCCTTATAATTGAGCTGCACATCAAAATTACCGGAAGTAACCTTCTTGGTTGCAATCGAAAGGCGCTTAATTTTGCTAGTAGTGTAATATGACAAAGCTAAACTTAAGGCAGCTCCGACAGTTAACGCAACAATAAAAGCATTTACCAAATTTTGCTTCGCCATTGCTATTGGTCTTTCAACATTTTTTACCCTAGCGCCAAGCCAAATTGCACCAATCATCTTGTGCTCACTCATCCAAGGAACAAGAACACCAGTACATGGATCATTAGTGTGGCCCATATAAGAATGAGAGTCGTTATTATTCTTAATACGAATTTCTTGCCCTTGTTTCAAAATACCATATATATCAGAAGCAAGGTGCAAGTCTTTAGCAGTCTTGGGATAAATTTGACGGCCATCTGAATCAAAAATACGAAGATGAAGATCATCACCACGTAAGACAAATTCCATTTGCTTTAGGAAATTTGCATTTAACATTAATGTGCCATTCTTTTTATCCGTAGCTGCCAAAGAACCCAATGAAGACGCATAGTCTTCCATTCGCTGATAGTTTTGCGAATATGACTGGTTTGTTACATAAGCAATTTCGGAATAGCCAATAATTGCAACAGTTGTTAAAATAATCAGCAAAAAGCTAAGCATGTGCTGATAAATCAATTTCATAATTTATTAAACCTGTGAATCGTCAAATTTGTAACCAATTCCCCAGACCGTTTGAATGATGTTTGCTCCAACTTTTTCTAGCTTATGTCGTAATTTCTTGATATGTGCGTCGACTGTTCGTTCTTCGCCAAAAAAATTATAGCCCCAAACATAGTCAATTAATTGGCTCCGGGAAAAAACCTGCTTAGGTTTTTCTGCCATTATAGCCAACAAATCAAATTCCTTTGGGGTAATATCTGGTACTTTTTTGTTATCAAACAAGATTTCACGTCTGTCTTTAGAAATTTTAATATGTTCTGTTTCAACATCAAACTTTTCTTTTACTTTATCAGCTTCGGCTTTAGCTTTAGCTCTACTTTGGCTTTCTTCTATATCAATTCTTCGCTGAAGAGCCTTGATTCTTGCAATTAAAGCTAATGGACTAAATGGCTTGGAAACATAATCATCTGCACCTACGCCTAGGCCCAAAATCTGCTCTGCTTCACTATTTCTCGCCGTCAGCATAATAATTGGAATAGTTGGCGATTTCTCTCTAATTTCTCTAGCAACCTGGATCCCGTCTTTTTTTGGTAAATTCAAATCCAGTGTAACTAAATTATACTGATCAGGATTAGCAGAAAATTTTTCAACCGCTTGCTCCCCATCAGTAGCAACCTCCATTGTCCAACCCTCTTTTTTGATGAACATTTCCATCATCTCTGCAACGGACTGGTCATCCTCAACCATTAAGATATTTAATTTCATTTTCGGTCCCTAAATCCCTTAGTTCTCTCATGCTTTACGTCATCAGGATTAACGTAATCATGTGGCAATTCATGGCGATCGATCAAAAACTTCTTTAAGCTTTTCTCAGTTGCCATAATTGGAAATACAAGAAAAAGATAAAATGTGAGTAACCAAATTAGGAAATATCGATCCCAATTTAGCAAATGGACACCGATTCCAATTAGCAACTGTATTCCGCCAAAAAGGATAAAGTAAAGACTAGCCTTTTTTTGAGCAAACTTAAAACTAGTCGAATTAGTCTGAGCAAGGTATGAATAATATCCGTAAAGTGGATGCGGTTTTCGGGGAGGATTAATTAGCCAGATAATTCCCACAACCATAATAACTGATCCACAAGCGATATATATCATACTTTTCCCTCTTTTAATTTTGAAAATCTATTCGTCATTTCCTGGAGCAGAAATAACCATTTTCATTTTACCAGTGAAAGTGAATTTTTTCATCTGATTAGGAATGATCAGATTTGTACCCTTTTTTAATTGGTATGAATCAGATTCAGTTTCTAACTGACCAGATCCATCAATTACAGTTACTAGCAGATACGGGTGTTCATTTAAGCCCGTTCTCCACTCACCATTTAAATCAATTTGCCATAGATAAAAATGTGGTGATACAGGTGGAGCAACCAAGGTCGTAATTTGTGCATCTTGATCTTGTTCAATCTTGCCGTTAAGCTTAGGATCAACGTGAGGAACGGTAGTAACATCGATAGATTTCTCAGTATGTAAATCTCTCTTTTGTCCAGTCTTGTCATCGATTCGATCATAGTCATATAAGCGATACGTAACATCACTTGATTGCTGGGTTTCAATTACCATGATTCCTTTAGTCAAGGCATGAATTGTACCTGCCGGAACGTAGAAGAAGTCACCTGCTTTAACTGGAACTTTCCGCAAAAGCTTATCCCATTGGCCTTTGTTAATCATATCAGCCAATTCTGCACGTGTTTTTGCAGTATGACCATAGATTAAATAAGAACCAGGATCAGCTTGTAATACGTACCAACTTTCAGTTTTTCCACGATCATTTTCTACTCTTTCAGCATAATCATCATCTGGATGAACTTGGACAGACAAATCATCATTAGCATCAAGAAATTTCACTAATAGTGGAAATTCCTTACTTTTCGGATTACCAAAAAGCTCAGGGTTTTCTTGATAAATCGAACGCAAGCTCTTACCTTTTAATTCGCCGTTTGTTGCCGTTGAGGCATCATCCTTATAACCTGAAATAACCCATGCTTCTCCGACTTTTCCATCAGGAATATCGTAGTTAAAGATTGTTTCTAGCTTACGGCCACCCCATATTTTTGATCTAAAATACGGAGTTAAAAAGATCGGTTCCATTCCCTATCACCTCATATATAAGTTTAAACTTTTACACATTAAAATTAAAACAAATTTTCAAATATGAAAACAAGTTGTTGTTACAATAATAATATTTTTTTATAAATCGTTAATTCAAAAATACAGCCTAATTTTAAAAAATAAAAAAGAAATCCTATCGCAACAAGCTAGATAATTGATAAGTAATATTTTGCAGTAACTTTATATTGTTTTTCTTTATATGTTTTTATTAAGCAAATTTGTGTGCTATTTGAAATAACCAGTATAAAAACCTATCATACTATAATTTTAAAGCAATCCATAAGCAATTTTTACTAGATGTGGTTAATTACTAATCATGGATTGCATCACTTATATGTTATAAAGTAAGTCTTGTTTTTTCAATAACAAATTAACATTTGTTTATAAAAAGTTGCAGACTATAGTTCTTTTAGATTGTTTAAGCCACCTACAAAATTGAGTATGACGGAAGCTACTAAGCAAATAACAGCTACGATAAAAATCAAATGTACTTCACAATTAACTAAGACTCCACTTACTAAAGACATGATTGGTCCTATTATTCTAGTTAAAGATGTAGAAACTGCTGTAATTGTTCCTTTATATTGAGTTGGCGTTTTTGCTTGAATAATCGTAAAGAAATTTGCTTGAGACCATACACTACCAAACGAAACAAGTGCGTAACCACCAGTTACCATTATAAAGGACTTGGTATTAAGCATAATTGCAAAACCTAATGCAATTAACAGACCGATCATAATTAGTTGAAATCCTATTTTGAACTTTTTATTTAAATGTAAATAAGCAAAATTTCCAATGATGCTTGCAACCGCTGAGACCGTAAAGAAAATACTGACCATATTTACACTTAAGTTCATAGCTTGCTTTAATACGAAAGTTAACATTGGTATAACTGCTTGAAAACCGATATTAGCAACTAAAAAGCTGATTATTAACCATTTTATTGTATGTTGTGAGAACAGGAATTTTATACCATCTTTTGTACCTTTTTTGAAAGAGCTCTGTGCAGTAGCAGTTTTCTCTTCATGCAGTGGTTGGTAGTTTCTAATTACTAAAGCAAGGTAGCCGAAGCTAAGTGAATCAAGTAGGAAACCACCCATATAGTTAAGCAAATTAATAATAATTGCAGAAATCCCTGGACCAAACGTTTTTTGAATAGATGAAATTAATCCAACTTTACCTGAAACGCTTGATAATTCTTCTGTATCGACAGATTCGGCAATAAATATCTGATAACCTGTCCATGAGATCAGATCAAAGCTGCCTAGCAAAAAGACAATAAGAAGTATTAAATAAATTGAGATATTATTGGCAGTCAAAATTGGAACACAAAATATTAGCAACATTTGCATCACTAGTGAAATAAGCATAATTCTTTTTCTTGGATAAATATCGTAAATGGGTCCTATAATCAAGCCGAACAAGGCAGTAGGAAGATATTCAACTGCTGTTAGCAGTCCCATGATAATTGAAGAATGTGTTTTAGACAGCATTAGCAATGGAATTGCAAAAATGTAAAATTGATCACCCATTCCTGAAATTGCATATCCCAATAAAAGCTTGGATTCTTCTTTTAGTTTTTTCATCCCTACAATGCTCTTTCTAGCTAAAAATCAAAGTAAATAAAAAGCTCTTAACCATAAAAATAGCTAAAAGCTTTGATTTAAATACAAATATCCTATTATTTTCTTTTTTAAAAATAGTCACACGTTTAACACTTTAAAAGTAAAATTACTTATTTTATAGGTACTTAGCTATTAATGATATTTTTAGATTTTTCTGCTACTTTAACTATAGCACTAATTAGACCGTTACAATTAACTGCATTAATGAGAAAAACCTGCCAGATTGTTCTGACAGGTTTTTTGAGGAATAATTCACAACTAGTTTCATTATTACTTTATTATATTAGTTTTTACTTTTTAAATCTTCCAATCGTGATTCTTCTATTTCATTCCTTAATTCAGTTTCATACTCTTCTCTTTGCACTTTATCCCAGCCGTAGTAATCAGCCATATGGTTAACAACACCAGTTTTAACTTCATTCAACGTGTCACTCTTGAATAAAATGTGGTAAGTGCGACGTAAAAGATAATCAACAGGTGTCAGTGTCATTTCTTCAGCTAACGAATAGTCAAGTGCGGCAGTTTCGCCCAGACTTAGCCCATCTGCTGGTTTAATTGTACGAGCATAATCATATATTTGTTCAGCTTCTGAACCAAATAAATTGGCAATTTCTGTCGCATCTGCTTTTGATAGACCAGCTTCTTCACCCTCTTTAGCAATACGGGCAAGTTCTTCTTCAGCATTGTCAGAGTCAAAGTCGCCACCTGCAACTTTAATTTCGGCTGAATCTTGTAAGGTAAAGTTCTTTGAAAACTTATCGTGCAGTTTTTCCAAAATCTTATCCATTGCTCCATTTGCCATAATACGATAATCAGTCAACTTACCACCAGCTAAAGTGATTAATCCATCTTCTGCTTCAGTTAATGAACTACCACGTGACACAGCTGATGGTGCCGAAGTACTATCAGAAACACTGGCACCTGTTGCGGCATCAGCTGCTTCGTTTCCTTCAACTTCTACTTCAATTAATGGACGAACACCAGCCCAACTAGCTTCTACATCATCTATAGTTAAATGAGCAGAAGGATATTTCTTATTTATAATACCTAATAAGTAGTCAACATCGCCTTGCTCAACTGTTGGATGAGCATAGTCACCTCTAAAGTCAGTGTCTGTAGTCCCAAAATAGGTCTTGCCTTCCCGAGGAATAGTAAAAATCATACGACCGTCATCGGTACCCGAACCGAAATAAGTTGGTTGTGGTACTGTCAGACGTGATTGGTCAACAACCAGGTGCACACCTTTAGTAGGACGTAAACGTGGTTTCTTGTAAACTTCTTTATCTGATTGTCTTACCAAATCAGACCATGGTCCAGAAGTATTAATAATTACGTCCGCATGAATTTCAAAATCTTCACCAGTTAAATTATCATGAACACGTACGCCGTTTGCTTGCTTTTGGTCATCATGCAAAATTTCAACACATTTTAGTCGACTAACAGCCAAACAACCTAATTCGTGTGCCTTTTTAACGTTTTCTAGTACCAGACGTGAATCATTATTTTGATAATCTAAATAAACTCCTGCTCCTAGAAGATTTTTACTATTTAACTGTGGCTCACGTTTTAAGGTTTCTTCCTTATCCATCGTATAATTAGCATATTTGGTCAAAGGAGAATCTCCTTCAATGCCAGCTAGATGATCATAAAGATCCATTGCAACCTTGACGGAAAACATAGTAAAGGCTGCACCAGGTTCGTCATAAATAGGTAAAATCATTGGATCAGGCTGAGTCATATGTGGAGCAATATGTTGAATAACTGCACGTTCCTTAACTGTGTCGGAAACTACCTGAACATCAAAAGTTTTAAGATAGCGAATACCCCCATGAACTAATCTAGTCGAGCGTGATGAGGTACCACTACCAAAGTCTTGCATATCAATCAAGCCAGTTTTCATTTTAGCTGCACTAGCTTGCAAAGCCACACCTGCTCCTGTAATACCACCACCGATTACTAGCAAATCTAGTTTCTCGTTTTTTAAACGTTCAATTTCTTCTTTTCTTGTTTTAATTGAAAATGCCATGATTTATTCTCTTTCTTTGTAAAAAACACTACTTACTTCTTTAGGTATGGTTTGTATGAAAAGCTTTGAGCTGCCTTAACCGCTGATTTCCAGCCTTCGTAAAGGTGTTCTCTTTCCTCATCACTCATTTGGGGTTCAAATGTCTTACCTACTTTTTGAATTTTCTTAATTTCATCAAGACCACTCCAGAAGTTGATTGCTAAGCCTGCCAGAAAAGCTGCGCCAAGTGCTGTAGTTTCAAGGTTAGCTTCACGCTCTATCTCAGTTCCTAAGATATCTGCTTGGAATTGCATCAAATAGTCATTGTTTGCTGCTCCACCGTCAACCTTCAACTTAGGAATATCAATCTTTGTATCTTCATGCATCGTATCAATTACATCGCGACTTTCATACGCTAATGACTGCAAAGTAGCTTTAGTAAAATCATTCTTGGTAGTACCGCGAGTTAAGCCAAAGACAGCCCCGCGTACATTAGAATCCCAATATGGAGCACCTAATCCAGTAAATGCTGGAACAACGAAAACTTCGTTATTATCCTTTGAATTTTGAGCTGCCTCTTCTGATTGAGATGCGTCATCAATAATTTCCATCTGATCACGTAGCCATTGAATTGCAGAACCTGCTACATAAATACTACCTTCTAAAGCGTAATTTACTTTGCCATTTATTCCGTAAGCTACAGTAGTTAACAAGTTATTAGAAGAAAACTTTGGCTTTTCACCAGTGTTCATAACTGTGAAAGCACCGGTACCATAAGTATTTTTAACCATGCCTGGTTCAAAAGCTAGTTGGCCAAACAAAGCTGCTTGCTGGTCACCGGCCATTCCAGCTATTGGCACTTCACTACCATAAAAATGGTATTCCGCTGTAGTACCATAGACTTCAGAATTAGACCGAATTTCAGGTAGTAATTGTCTTGGAATGTTCAACAGCTTAAGAATTTCATCGTCCCAATCAAGTTTGGTAATGTTAAAGAGCATTGTCCGGCTAGCATTCGTATAATCTGTCACATGAACTTTACCACCTGTTAATTTCCAAACCAGCCAAGTGTCAATGGTGCCAAATAATAATTCGCCCTTTTCAGCCCGCTCTTGAGCACCAGGAACATGATCAAGAATCCAGCGTATTTTAGTTGCTGAAAAGTAAGCATCAGGTATTAAGCCAGTTTTCTCATGAATCATGTCTGAATAGCCATCGGCAATTAACTTGTCAGCTATATCTGAAGTTTGCCGTGATTGCCAAACTATTGCATGATAAATCGGTAATCCGGTTTTTTTATCCCAAATTACTGTCGTTTCACGCTGATTTGTAATACCGATACCAGCAATTTGATTAGGTTTGATTCCCGAATTAATAAACGAATTGGCAATTGTAGATAAGACAGAATTCCAAATTTCATTGGCATCGTGTTCTACCCAGCCAGGTTTAGGGAAATATTGATTAAATTCTTTGCGTGAGTCAATTACTTTTTTACCATCATGGTCAAAGATAATTGATCGAGTACTTGTAGTACCTTCGTCAATCGCTAAAATATATTTTTCAGCCATTTATACTTTTTCTCCTTTTTAGTCACAAAACTAATTTAGTAATGGTAACCGTTTTTACAGATTTAATTTTACCCTCGCTTTTTAGAAAGCGCTAACATATAATGATAATAACTTATTAGGTAAAGTTATAAGCAAAAGGATAAAACGTGATGAAATACAGTTTATTAGCATATAAGTACTTTATTGATGTAGTTGAAACTCAAGGATTTACTCCTGCTGCAAAAAGAAATTTTGTCTCTCAAACAGCGATCAGCAATGCGATTAAAAATTTAGAAGATGAGTTAGGTGTCCAACTAATTGACCGCTCAACTTCACACTTTAAGGTAACCGTGGCAGGAAATAACCTATACAACTGTGCAGTACCTGTTTTAAAAAATTACTACGAATTCAATGAAAAAATCAGTCAATTAAACAATTCATTTCAAATTTTGAGAATACACTACTTACATGGCTTTGATTATTGGACTGTAAAATTAGCTGACTCTTTGACCAAAAATAGCCCTAGCCTAAAAGTACAACTGGATACTGAAAATTTTTCAACAAGTATACCTAAGCTTGATGCTGGAGACTATGACGTACTGATTGGCTTTTCTACTGCTGTCAGTAAAATTAAAAATATCCATGTTAGAAAGGTTGGTACTGCTAGTTTTGGCATTTTATTGAATCAAAATTCTTTCGATTCAAACGGGAAACTTAAGAAAAACATACTAAAAAAGCACCCCCTTTTTTTACAAAGATGGAGTGCTACTGATAATAACGACGTACAAACAAAAATCAAAAATACTCTGGAAAAAATGCATATTAGTTATGAAGAAATTGATTATTTAGATAGTTTCGACTCTGCATTATCAAATGTTGTGTTAGACCATGGTATGGCAATCTATCCAGAGGAACTATCATTACCAAAAATTTATGATAGCCGTGTTACTTTTTTACCTGAGCTACCGAAATTAAAATATGATGTTGTTGCAATATATAAGAACCCCGCAATCTCTAATATATTAGAGCGTTCTTTATCAAAAGACTAAGTGATGTACTTTTTCCAAAATTTTATGATCAATCATAGACAAAATGTAACAAGTCGGCGACCATTTGACGACCACTAATGATAAAAAAGCCTATAACTACAAAGGTTATAGGCTTTTTTAGGGAGATGAGGGGAATTTATAATAGCATTTTAAAAACGACTGATAATAGTAGTTTATGAAAAGTTAGTCCATGTGGTTCTCTATGTCATTATTGTTTTCTAATTCATTTCTTTTTTCGGCAATAATCTTTTCCAAGTTGTCTAAATCTTCAAGAGTCGCAAATTTATTAACGAATCTTTTATCTTGAGACCTAGCCGCAAGATAATTCATTCGCTCTTTATTTTTTTGATTCCATTTTTTATTTGCTTCTTTTTTTGCTTCAGTTAGCTTAGCCATTTTGTCACGCTCCAAATTATCGCAATGATTGCTACTACAATTATAACTGTTTTAAGGATTGTTCTAGGTCTTAAATCTATTTTTGTCTTGATTGTCCAATTACCTTTTTGCTTTTTAAAATTATATACTTTGTTCACTGCTTTTGCTCCTTCCTAATTTTTCCTGAAATTTTCTTTTTTCTTGTCTACAATAAAGAATATAAATAATTTATTGTTAGATAAAAAGGAGAACAACATGATAAATACAAAAGCCTTTACTAAAATTTCTTCGGGACTTTTAATTGGCTTAGGACTTATAACTATACAGCAAAGTTCAAGCCCTGTTTTGGCTGCCTCTTCACCTAGAGTTCAGTTAAGACAGAATTCCTATGTATATTCTTCAAAGGGTAGTAGAAAAAGTAAAGTTTCATTAAAACGAGGAACATATCTTAAAACTTATGGGAAAAAATCTATAAAAGGAAAAGTATATTACAATATTGGTAACGGACGATATGTAAAGAAAATTAATACGGTCATTCCCCCTAAGGAAGACAAGGATCCAGTTTTATTTACGGTTTATTTGAAATATGACGCTGAGTTTTATACAAAGCCTAACGGTGAAAATTCACTTTATACACTGATTGGAAAGCAAAACGTCTATGAAACATATACAGACAGTGATGGCCATATATGGTACCGACTTAAGTATCATAACTGGGTTAAGGCAAGTGACACACAAAAGTCAAAACCAAAAGAAGATAAAGATATTCCAACTTCTGATAATTGGGATGATCCAAATGATAATACTAGTATCGAAGAAGTGAAAGATGAATTAAGCAGCATTCCTACTGGAACTGCTTTTGATAGGTCGACTATTGTAGAAACTGCAAATTGCTTTGAAAAATTGGTTAATGACTGGCGCGCTTCTCAGGGAGTGGACACTAAGATGTCATATACAGATAAACATTTTGACTATGATGTTTCTCGTTCAATACATGATGCTCAGCATTTTGATGCATATCATGATTCAGACAGGCATCAAGGCTCTTCCAATTTTTATGGAGAACTTGAGGCCTTGGTTAAAGAAGGAACACCTCAACAAATGGCTCAAGAAGCATTCAATAATTTTGTTTTTTATGATGGAAGTGCCAACTTTGCTCATAGAGATCACCTAAAACGTAGATCATGTACCTCATTCGGACTTGGGCTAGCTTCCACTCACAAAAACGGTTTCTACGTAAACGGGGTCAGCTTTGTCGTTGTAACTAACAATTAAGAGTCAAATCCCCACTGTTTTTATAACTAAGATAATAAAAGCATACCTTCCCTTTCAGGAATGTTTGCTTTTTTTGTTTAAGACCAGAGTTTTTTAATCCTAGTAAGTAAAATAGAATGGTTTATATAAATTGTTAAGCAGCTGCAATATGAAAAACATTTTTTACAAAGCCTTTCATAGGATGTTATATAAAATTGCTATAGCAATTTAGTTCAATAAACGGGGAGCTAGCATTTTGCTATAACACACTCGTGTATTAACTGTCTTTATAGCAATTTGCTAGAATGAAAAAATGCTATTTTAACTGTATCTTTAAAGATACAGCTATAAAATTGCTATATCTTGTTATCTACCCTTCCTAATTGCTAGCAATATACTGTAATCAATTTAGCTTAGTTAATAGTTTAAATAGAAAAAGAGGTTATATTTTAAGACAATTAAAAGCAAAAATATGGTAGCGTCCGTTGATTTAGTCTACGGAGAAATTAAAGCTAACCTTGATGGTGAATACATTGATCAATAGTCAGTTGTTTCAGAAGTTAAGCAAGTATCTAATGATCCAATCATACTATGTTTATAAAATTTTTTTCGAACTTTTATATCAAAAAAGACTGATAAACGTTGATTTATCAGTCTTTTTCTTTTTATTTATGGAGATGAGGGGAATTTATAATTGAAATCATTAATAAATATCAAATATAAACCTTGATATAATAGCATTTTAAAAACGGCTAACAACAGTTGTTTTTAAAAAGTTAGTCCAAAAGTTAGTCCATGTATTCCTCTACATGATTGATATCTTCTAACTCAATCCATTCGCCTGAAATAACTACATGGTCAACTTGATAACCGTCTACAGTACCAACTATATCAGGTAGGAATTTATCATCGATATCAACCTGCTTCAATTGCACCGATACTAATCTATGATTAGCATAAGCAATCATCAATATTTCACTGATTGATTCAAGAGACATTGGTTTCTTTTTTTCATAAACCTGTGCGCGCTTTTTATCAATCTTACTAACGGTTGATGTATAGTCGCTTAGCATGAAGCCTTGCCACTTCTTCATGCCACGGTCTTGATATGTCCTGAAAAAATCCGTTACTTTTTGGTCAGATTCTTTGCTCATGTTATCTCCTTTGCAAACACAAGTTTTAGGATAACTATTATAAAGCAAAATGAAAATAGCTTGCAATTAAAAAAACTCCCCAACGAATTTTCAGTGGGAAGTTATCAAAATTAATTTAAATTATTGTGATCTTTATTATTAGTCAAGTCATCATTTCCTGATAAAGTTTCAACATTATCAGCTACACTACCTAATAGAGTTATAAGTGCAACGAACCCAGTACCTGACCCAATGTATGGATGTCCTTTCATCACTAAATATACACAAGCGATAAGAGCTCCAATAGCGAAAGAAGCAACAATAATTAGACTAAACCAAGCCATCTTGGCACGACTATTTTGTCGACGAGCTTCTAGTTTTCTTCTCTGCTCAGATTCTGCAAGAGCATTATCTATTATTCTTTGAGAGGAACCCTTATTTACAGCTTCATAGCCAGCTAATAAAGTTGGTGTAGGAATGGGACCAGAATACATAGACAGTGTTCCGATAATAGTTTCTTTTTCTTTAGAAGGTATATCTGAATTTTCAACCTGCTTGATTATTTCTTTATCAAGTTTTTGCTTTTCGCTATTTGCGGCTTCTATCTTTTCGTTTATTTCTTTAGAATTACTTGAGTTTTGAGCTACCATATTCTAGAATACCATGCCTTAAGTCATTACCTACATTAATCCAGTCTTGTTCAGTAAATCCACCAAAAGTATTATTTGAAGGCGCTATTTGATGCTTCGGTTGTTCAATTTTTTTATAAGGAATTGATAGAATTTTTGTGACTTTTTTCATCACTATGGTTATTTCAGTAAACATATCAAATCTTCCTTTCTTACGATTTATTTTACCATATGACTGCTTTTTGTGTTTTAAAAATTATTTTAGTTGCTATATAAATCAAAAAAGCTAATCTTTTAAAAATCTCTTGTCATCATAATTTTATTTTACATTATTTGAAAGCTAAATGTATGACTTTTCAAATCAAACAATGATGGTATAATTGTCTGCAGTTAAGATAATAATTGTGCGACAGACAACATACGTGCAATTTTAAAGGCAGCCTTTTGCTCAAGGTTGTCTTTTTTGTGTCAGATAAATGCTGAGATTGCAATTCTACAATCGTTTGAGCACAAGAAGCTTATAATTTTGCTAAATAAAAACACCCTTGTTCTATTTAGCTTAAGGGTGTTTTTGAATATATCGTATTTTTCTACCAGCATTATTTGCTTTTGAGGTCATCTCTTCGCTGTTGAATATATTCTAGTGTCTTGTCTAAATCTTCTTCAGTAGCATACTTCAAAATAAAATTTTTTGCGTCCGATTTTCTCCTAAAGTAAGTCATTTTATCTTTATTTTTATCATTCCATTTTTGGTTTGCACGTTTTTTTGCATCACTTAACGTCATATTAGCGCTCCTATTGAAAATAACAGTATTCCTAATAATATAGCAATCATTGCTGATTTATAGTACTTTTTTTCTTTATCAGTCATGTTATAATGGATAGCAAAGAGTGGAGCTAAGCTCCACATCTTTGGTTATTTACAAAAGGCTTTAACAATGTCTTGAATCAAGTTGATAAGTGCGGTTGCTGGAACAGCCCACGCCGCTATTGCGGTGTACTTAGCAACTTTTTCATCTGACTGTTGAAGTCTTTTTTTATTTCTTGCCATCCATGTTTCACTTCCTTACATATATTATAATACACTTACGTATGTGTAATATCAATTATTTTTAGGAAAATAAGTATTTTGTTTGCACAAAAATAAAGCCACCTAGAACTTAGTCTAAGTGGCTTTTATTTGTTTTTGTAATGAATTATTTTATATTCTATTTTCGCTGTTTTTCTATTTATCTTGTTTTTCATCATTTCTATCTCTTTTTTAATAGTCTGTAGCTCTTTTTTATCCATTTCATATTTTTGTTCATCCAATTTTTCTTTCTTTTCCTCATCTACTTTCTCTTCCTCTTGCTTATCAAATTCGTCAATTTCTGAACGTACATAAATATACATATCAATAAATGGGTAGGTAGTATTTACTATGATATTAACAATTTGGTAAATCACTTTTAAAACAGTATTTTTCGGAGAAAGAGACAAAATAACTACAGTACCCGATAACCAAACCAGTAATGAGGCTAGTATCGACTTAATAGCTTTCATACAAAAAACGTGCTTATTCTGTTTTATGTCATTAAGCGCATTTATGCAGCGAGCCAAATAGATAAGCCAAAAATATAATGAATAGAAAAAGATTACTATTATCGCAGTAATTCCATATAAAGTATTAGGTTGAGAATATAATCCTTCCATCAATAACACAAACACCAAAACAAAAAAGTGTAAACAAAATATTGATAAAGAATCTAAATTAAACTCTAATTTTCCATTAAAAAAATCTAGGATTATGTATACCAAAGCTGACGCAAAAATTAAAAAAACAGTAAAATAGACTAAAGTGTTAGACAATGAGTATTTAGTTTCTAGCATATATAAAATGCTAAATACTACAGTAAAAATAGCTGCTGACGCAGTAGCCAGAGCTTTTTTCTTTTTATTTGAATTCATATATATTTACCTCTTTTCTATTTCTAAAATAGAATATCAAAAAAGCCACCCCAGAGCAATGCTCCAAGGTGGCCTATTAATTATTATTTAGTATTTTTGATGTTTTTTCCGCTGAATCCCTTTTTCAAGTCTTTAGCAAATTGCGCTTTACTAATGCCAAGTTTGGTCAAATAACCCCATGGATCAGTGTGGTTAGTGTTACTGTAACCATGTTGGACTAGCCATGCATGCGTCTTAATGCCTGTTGGCTTGTCGTTGTCTAAAGTTAGAGGGATACCATATTTTTTGGCACCCCATCGTAACCAATTGACATAGTGCTTGTATGCTTTCATCGCGCGCTTATGGTTGGTAAACTCACACAGCTCAATCTGTACTGGCGACATGCTGTTAGCTGGCATACCTGCACCCCATGCGTCATAGCCAACTTCACCAACTTGATAAATATTTTCGTCATCAACTACAAGATGCGTATATGTTTGACTGGTGTTAATGCCAGTCTTCATATTGCGAGCTACTGCCCACGCTTCACCGTTAGGTGTTGCGGTTGAGTGGGCAACGATAAAGTTAGGTGTTGCTTTGTGTGAACTACCTTCATGATTAGATAATGCATATTTATAATTTCTTTTCATTATTTGTTCTCCTTTTTAATCTTTGCTACTTCCTGTTCAGCAAATGCTTTAATCATCTCTATTACATAGTCTGGCACTGGTAAGCCTTGTTCTTTCAAGGCTTGCGTCACCATATCGATAACCTTTTGCATTTTTTGGTTACCAGTTAAATCGGTTGTTTCAGCTAATCGTACAAAACCAATAGTTAGCTTTTTAACTGTTTCAACGTAGAGACTAATTGTATTAACTACATTGTTCTTTGACGGGTGCTTTTTAAAATAAAGTGACCATGCACCACATGCTAATAACACCAGCCCAACAATAATATATAAATTTGTCATCTTAATTCCTTTCAATCAAAAAAGCACCTATTGGTGCTTTCTTGGTTCATCATATTTTGCTTTTAAAATATCGTATTTCGCTTTTAAGTCATTAAACTTCACACTTAACTTATCTAGTTTTACTTCTGCCTCTAAACGCTTGTCCCTTTCAGCGTGATAGTACTCTTTGAATTCCCCCTTTTCAGTTTTTAGTTGTGTAATAAGCGTGTCTTTTTCCTTTATCAGAGAGTGATAATCTGCCCTGTTGGTCTTATGTGACACTGCTAATGCAGTTGCAATTGTACCAATGGCACCGGCTAACACTTGTACCCAGTTGTTAAAATCGTGCAAGTGATCGCCCCCCTAATTTTTGTATGCACACCTAATTAGCAGAGTTAATAACCCTGCATCTAAAATTACCGCCATTATCATTTCAACTTTATGTGCGCCCAGCACATGCCATACTTGCTCAGCCAACAGCATTGCTACTGCAGCACTTGCTAAAATCAGCAAAATACTCTGAAACTTTCTGCTGCGATTGCCGGTTAATGCCGTAAAAAGCAGGCACACACCTAAAATGACAAAAATAATATCCGACCATTCACTGTTCATTAGTGGACGAAGTTGAGGTGGCCAAAAGAAATAATTTTTATCAGCCCACAAAAAAATGCCAATCAATATGATTAGCACCCCTATTAGCATTTGGTTAAAATTCTTATCAGCATTTTTAGTTAGCTGCTTGAGTTTCAACATAGTCATCACCTGTAATCTCTTTATACGCAGCAGCATCAATAGTCTTGCCAACAAAGCTAGCAACTTTCTCCTTATTATATACACCAACTTTGTATAGATATTTATAGAGCGATTCAAAAGCTTTCATTATTTATCACTCCCTTTTGTTACGTCCTCATCTTGTTCAGGAACAATGCCTGATGAAATCAAGCCAACTAATGTTCCAAGCTGCTCATTAATGTTGTCAATGTCATCCTTGGATGCTGTGCCATTAGCTACATCATCTTTTAGCTTTTTAATAGTATCTGCCATATCACTAAGTTTTTGCGCCTGTGTAGCTTCATCCATGTCAAACCATTTATAATTTACAAAATCAAATTTAGGCTTTTTCAAGCTTGCATCAGGAGGAATCTGCGTATAAGGTCGGATAATTTCTGCATCCCTTGGCGCGAACCAAACCTCGCAAGGATTTTCATCAGTTGATTTATATACTTGAATGAAACCTTTCACATCATCTTTAGGTGCTACATCAGCACCGCTATTGTCTTGATTAACTGTATTCGTTGTTTCTATCATTTTTTTACCTTCTTTATTTTAGCTTTACATTACTTTTTGGAACCCAACCTTGACCACAGCCCGGTCCTGACACAACAGAACCATGCCAATCTGCTCCCACATTAGCTATATAAAACATATCTTTATAGGCGGATAATATATCACATTGGTCTCCTGCTACAGCTGTCGGTATAGATCCATTAACTTGTCCCCAATCCCCAGATCCATCTGTATTAACACGATTATAAAGATATATATTTCTGACATTATTCGTAGAGACAAGCGTACCTCTTTTTCCCACGTAACTCTTGTCAAATTGTTCTCCACTAACAATCAAGTGATTAACTTCTTTGCCATTCATTATTAGAGACATGAAGGAGCCACCTCCCTCATATCGTCCAGTTTATATATTATTAGTAAATAGGAGGGCTTATTTACCCCCCAGATTACTTTGGATGACTACGTCCGACAACCGCATATAACATGGCGTTGAAGCATAGATAACCCTATTTACTTCACTCGAAAAACTAATTTGAACTTGAATCCAATATTCTCCGTCCTCAGGCTTAGCTGTTTTAGTCAAAAATAGGCATTGTTTAACTGGCACTATTTCATCTTTGAAAACAGAACCAATTGAAAGTCGTCCTGTTGCAGATGATGCAACATCGCCAACATAGTATACTTTTTGCCCTTTTTTAGTTTGGACATTAGCCCCAATCAAAGAATTTTTAACAGCTGAAAACTGTTGTCCGGCAAAAATCAGATTATTAACTTCTTTCCCGTTCATTAACAACATGGATCAATCCCCTTTCTATTATATTAAGGCGTTGCAACGATGATATTTGGATTTGCCTTTGAGTATGCAATTCCACTTGTTAAATCTGCACATTGATGCACTACTTCTTTGTCATCAACGTAACCAATGATATTCTTGTAATCAATATCAGTGATTAATCTTTGAAAGTTAGGACGATATTTACCATTGCCATAGATGCCTCTTGTACTAATAGTAAAATCTGGAACTGTCCGTCCTGTATAGATCCGTAACTCTTGCGTAATGTTGGCAGCATCGTGCTTATAGACAACCAAATATCCTGTATATGTTGTACCGTCTGTGTTTCCTGGCACCGCACTAAGCGCATTTTTGTTAATTGAACAGATTAATGTCGTATCCATCAACGAGTAGATGCCTGGTGTAGTGGCTTTATCAACGTCAAGCGTGTCTTTGTATTTGTAAACGAAGTCGGGATTCTCGAATGAAGACAAATTGATATTGCCTTTGTCATCAGGCTTCTTGCCACCAATAGTTTTAATCGAACCTGCATTAGCAATCGCTGTTTGAAGATTGGCAATATCTTTGGCAAAGCTGAAACTGTTGAAAGCTGGGAAATCATTGGTTTTAACAGATATTTCGCGGAAATATATACCACTATTAATCACTAGCAGTTGATATACAGCATTACTGGTTGGGCTGTCATCAAAATTCAAATTAAATAACCATCCCCAGTAAAAACCTGAAAAGCTATAGCCACTGTTAGCATCTTTCGGGTCTGTCACGTCATACTTGGCATTGATTTTAGTGCTACTGATACGGTGCACGCCTGAGTCCACAACATTATCGGGATTAAAGCTCTTATTTTCATCCCGAGCAACCACGTCCTTAGCATCTCTTTGCGTTAAAGGGAAGAATTGAGCGTGGTCTTTTATTGTAGATAACCTTGCAAAATCTTCTGTGCTAGTTCCATTTACTTTTGACCTTAAGAAATACATTGCACCTTGGTTATATACAGTATTGGCTATATACACAATCTGAATATAGCTAGCACCATCGTTGCTGTATATGTTAAAAATCCAACCATTAAGTCCAGTGGTCGACTGGTCAAATGCCTGCATGTAACCTGCTGACGACAACTGTGCATTTTGGAATTTGGTGATTCCTTTTGTTGTGAAAGTATCCAAGTTAATTGTCTGATTGGATACTATGCTATCAGGATTAGATAGTACTGCTAAATCATTACTGTCCTTACGAACTTTTGCTAAATCTTCTTTAGTCGATAATTTAGCAACAATGTCGGACAACTGTTGCTGTGTAACTACACCATTATCTGTAACATTGACTGATACATTATCAGTTTGGCCAACTACCACAAACATGGTCATGTTGAATTTGAACAATACCTTATCTTTAAAGTCAGGCATCGTTTCAGGCTCAGCCGCAGTAGTTAATGCGTAAAGAATCTCTTTGTTGCTGCCATCTTCTTTAGCAAAAAGCCCAATAGTGTTGACATTGTAACTCGTGGTCAAGTCCTTGTTGTTAAATACTAGCTCTGTACCAATGACAATGCTCTTGTCTTGTGCAGAATCCGCTACATTATTAATCTCACCGTACTGCATCAAGCTTGGCAGTGTGGTAAGTTTTTGCAGCTCACTAATACTCTTAGAAACTAGTTTTTCAGTTGAAGTAGCTGCCCTAGTAATTGTGAACTTAGCTTTACCTGAATTAGCCTTAGCAGCTAAATCAAGTCCAGCATTGGTTAATATAGTTTTGTTATATTTTGACAAATTACCACTCCTTTCTAATTAACAAATTGAGATACATTGGCTTGCGCTATAGTTGTTGCTTCAGACCACATTCCAATGCCAATCTTGATATCATTTGATATTTCTGCCCTATTTAACGCCACTCTAATCTCGTAGATCATGTTAGCAGGCAGATAGATGTTAAGCAGATACTTAATATTTTCAATCTGACTACTATCAATTTCGGCACTTTTAGCTTCTACTATTGCATCCCTCTGAATAACTGTGATTGTCGCAGGTATCTTCAAAGTCGCAAATAAATCACGCAAGTAGCCAATTGTGATTGGTCTTGGCGGCAACAAGCGCATCAGCACTTTGTTTTGCCTTGTCTCTAAATCATCATTTGGGGCGGGCTTAATCCCCACCTGGTCTTCAAAAACTGAAATTCCCTTGGCATCTGTTTGCGTGACGAACTGATTTAAAAGCAGTCGAAACTGCTCACCTTCTGCCCTGTCTAAGACGTCACCCTGAGCATGCATGATAGCTTCCATTTCATAGACGCCATCGTAATAGTCGGGTAGATAGTCCATTAAATTGTTAGCCATCAAGCACCACCTCGCCTAGTATCGGTAATTGTGAAGTTTGATTGTTAAACACTAGAGCAATATCTTGGTCGGCACCGTTTAGCGTTGGTACAGACGCATTGATTACCCCGTCAACCATCATAATTTGTGACAGTATTTTTGAACGGTAAATCGTCTGTGAGTAACCTCGACCAGTTTTAGCATCAATGTTGTTCCAGCTTTGTCTTAACAGCTTAAAATACTCTTCAATCGCGGTTTTAATCTTAGCTTTAACTATATCTGCTCCATGCGTGCCATCAATGTTGACTGTCGCTGCTATATTAACCGTTAAAGGTGTTGGTGCAACGACAGTTACTTGATGGTCAATTGGTGCTAGACCATAGCCTTGACTTTCGCTATCAACAGGATCAATTATGTTCTTTACTTTTTTGACTAGCTCCGCACCGGCTGGCATTAGGTTATTGTCAACAATAACCAATTTAACCGTGCCTGCACCATTCCACACCGGATAGACCTGCCCAGCGCCAACTTCGCTTATTTTGCTGAGCATAGCTAAATAGTCTGTAATATTGCCACCGTAAGCAATCCAGTCATCTGCTCTCAACAGCCTGTCACGCAAGTGGTCATCTGTTTCTTCATCACGAGCAGGAGCCACTATTTCAGTGATTTCAGCCCAGGATAGGCTGTCGTTACTGGTTACTGGCAGTACTTGACCTATATAGGAGTTTGCTGCAGTCCCTAGATCATCTGCAGTTAACTCGCCTGTCAAATCATCATTGATTTTTTGCACGGAATAAAAAATAGGCGTTTCACCAATGCTTGCGAATTGGTCGCCTATCTGTACGTTATTAATTGGATTACCATCTGAATCTAAAAACTTAGCCTTAACTTCTGTTTGTGTAGCTACATATCTGGCTGTGCCATGTTCAGCCGCTCTGTAGTCAAGAAATTGCCCTTGCGCAGTCTTGATATAAGTCTGCCTAATTATATTTGCTAATGACAGTGACTGTTGTGCCATTACCATAGCTGCTGGAGCTACTGCATCATATATAATTGAGCCCACCCGCTGGTCAATATCATCTGGCACATTATCCAACATCAGATTAAGCCAATATTCAAAATCTTGCGCCATATAATTAGCAGCTAATTCATCAGGATTCATCAACGCTCACCTCACTATCTATATTAATTTTTCCGAAAACTGTGAAGCATGTTCCCTTGACCTGCAAGGTATCGCGGTTAATCTGCTCTATTTCATCAATTTGCACTTCAGTAATACGGTCGTCAGCTAGTAATGCCTCTTTCAACATTCGGTCAACTTCAACTTTGGCATAACCCATATTTTTCCCAATCAAATCACTAAAGTCATTACCATATTGCTCAGAATAGATAGGATAGACTGAACGTTCAGTTTGTAATATCTTATCGACCGCTTGAACCATAGCTGCTTGTTCGTCAACCTTGCCTCGAATTCGTCCATTTTCGACCTTAAACGTCAAAGTTGACTCATCTTCCAGGACTTCATCGTCATCTTCTGTGTCAATATCGTTGTCCTCTAGTTCAGCGTCATTATCATCATCTTCAGTAACAATGATGTTGCTGTCATCGTCCATTCTATTCCTCCTCTCTCTCAAACAAGTAAAATTGCTGACCACCATCCATGCGAATCATGGTCACTTTATCGCCTATTTTTAAACTGTTGTCAATTTCTAGCCCTTTAAAACTAATCTTTTGGCCACTAACTTCGCCTTTACCAGTTACCTTGTATTTACCAATGTGTCTACCTAAGACAATAAAATTGTCATCAATAACCATGTTGTTTGATAGTTGTACTTTCAACGGCTTATCACTGATTACTTCGCCATAGACAACATCAGCATAATCACTGTCTTTGCCACCGCGGTTTTTTAGCATTTCAATTATTAGTTCTCCAGCCATGAAGCACCCACTTTCATCGTTAAATGACACGTATAATCAGTGCCAAAGCTATGCTCTGCCTTTAATATTGGGCAATTCTTCAAAGTCTTATTAATATCCTTAATTTTTATTGTTACTGCATTACCGGCAACAAGGTCAACATTGCCAATACAGTCAATGGTCAATGTCTTATTAGCTCGATTACGCTTAGAAAGCTCATCTTTTGCTTGCTTAACCATTTGGGCATGATTAGCCTTGTTCTTTTTGTTTACAGTAACCTGCAATTTGCCCCATTGTTCAGTGGATTTCCCTTTTGCACTAGTTGATTTAAAACTGGTACGTTTAGGATCATCCTGCTTGGCAGTGGCTGATTTGGATTTGGATTTTTTCGTGTCTTTCTGAATAACTTTAACCACATTTGCCGTGTTGTTGATATCCACTGCATAAGAAAAGCCGGTCATGGCCGACTTACTACCAATTATGATTTTCAGTTTCTTATAGGGTGCACGCCGTAGCTCTACAGTATCGTAATTACAATACACATAGTACATGTGCTTAGTTGCTGTCTTTGTCTTAGTAATAGCACTCTTGAGCATGTCAAAGTATGTTTTACCGTCGCATACTTCAGCTGCCACCTTGTGAGTGGGCTTATTGACTACCTTATGTTTAATGCCAGCTCGCTTGCATACATTGTTAAAACGGTCAGCAATAGTGCCAGCTTGCCATACAATTGAATCCTGATTTTTTAAGTAGCGCTCTTTGTCATAGCATGTGACACTGACTGTATTGTCGTCTTTGACCGCATATTTAAAAACATATCCGTAAAAAATTTTGCTACTGTCCCATTTGAACTTAATAATGTCTCCTGAGTATGGAATTATCGGATGAGCATTTTGGATTAAGTCAAAAGACAATTCACCAGCACTAAAGTTAAGATCGGTTATCCATTTAACGTTTGTCACTACTTCACGCATATCATAAGTAGTCCCTTTGCCGTTCTTTTTAGACTTTCGATAAAGATTGCTGCGCCGCACTAACTCAAATATTGTTATCATGCTTTCTTCACATCCGATTTCTTAACCCAGCCACGTGCCGCACCGTTAATGCCAACACAGATAGGATACTTATGTCCCGTAGCAATGTTGATTACTTGACGCTTAGCATTTTTCTCATAAGCTCCAGGTCCATTGCCGTTTGAATCCATATACAATCTGCCATTAACTACAACACTTGATCCAACCCCAAATTTCTTAGGTGGCGCAATCCTTTTTTTGCCTTTTTTGGATTTTTTCTTCTTTTTCTTGGACTTTGAAACTTTAGTAGCTGCAAACTCACGATATTGTTTTAAGTCAAGCGTATAAACATACTCTTCGTCATATCCATTTTCAAATCCATATTCAAAATTTTCAATAGTCATCGGCATGCTGATTTTCGTATTAGAAACAACAAACTGCATATGCCCCTTTGCTTTTTGAATTTTCTTAATAAAGTCAATATAAAATTGAGGGTCTTGCAAATTATCATCTGCCAAATATGTTGTTGTATCACATGGAAGTGTGCTTTCTATTGTTGTACCAACCAACTTTAAGTTGCCCAGCCGATTAATCTCACCAAGGTTAACAACTGATTGACTAGAGTTGTCTCCTTCGTATTTGAGCTTTAATTCAGCCGGGTTAACCGGCAATTGGATAGTTTTACTCGTCTTATAATCTGTCAAGAAAATACCAAAACCATCCATTAATATCACCTTCTATCTTTTTAACTCAGAGCTTTTTCGCTTTGAGACATTATTCTGTTTTCAATTGCTTCTAAAAGCATATCAGCATCATATTCAGCACTACCAGTACTATTGATTTGAATAGCCCCACTTTCAATTGTTATGGCCGAACTGTGGTCATCGGTGCTTGAACTATTTCCGCCAAATTTAGTTCCAATTAAACTAGAACCATTAGTGTCGCTACTGATTGAAGCATCAAATTGATCTTGTTCATTAATACCTATACCAGCTGTAGTGCCATCCAATCCACTTAGTGCATTGGCAACACTATTTACAGCTGTTGCTGCTCTATCAAAACCATTTGCAAGTAAATCACCTACATTAGTTTTGCCAATTGATAAAGGGTTAAGTGTTGGCGTCATATCTGAAGCTGCTGCTACAACTCCCGCTGCCATTTTGGCAGAAGCATTACTTGCCAAATCAGCATCACGTTTTAATCCAATTGCTAGCCCTTGGTCAACCCAGCGACCGTATTGGTTAAATAGTTTAGACGGTGAACCGATATGCAATATGTTCTTAGCTGCACCAACAACTTTACTTGCTACACTCGAAACAGCATTAACTGCTGCACCAACCATAGATTTGATACCATTGACTAATCCTTGAATTAGGTCACGACCTACACTTACCAATGAGCCTGCAAAGCTTCTAGCGGCATTAACTGCATTTGAGACACCGCTTCTAACGCTATTTACAACATTACTCATTGCACTCGTGATAGCTGTAACCATCATGGTTCCTGCCATGATAAACATGGTTACCAGTACCATCACAGCTACACCCACGGCTATCAAACCAGCTGCAACAACTAACAAAGCAGCACCAACTACCAACAACCCTGCGCCTAGGATAATTGCAGCTACACCTAATAGTAATGCGCCAACTGCGGCAATCATCATCAGTGGAGCTGCTATCATTAATGCAACTGCAAAAAGCATTAGGCCCAGTGCGGCTACTATTCCAACTGCTGCAATTAGAGTTATACCGACAGCCATCATAATCAAGCCTATTGCTGCAACTATGGATGACGCGGCCAAAATCATTACACCTACAGCTAACAGTGCAACGCCCACCGTGGCAATTATTGCACCGATAGCAACAGCAATTAAAGCAGCTGCAAATAGCAGTCCACCAATTGCTGCGACTCCCATGCCAACTGCTAATACTACTAGGCCAACTGCCAATGCAATCAAACCAACTGTAGCAATTATTGCACCCAAAGCAAAGACAGCCATTGCTGCTGACAATACCAAGATGTTAAATGCTGCTTGAAGCCCATATTGTGCTATTGTTGGCAATTCTTTAGCTAGTAATGACAAACCAAATGTTGCTGCCAATATTCCTACACCTGCCAAAAGTGCTGCAACACCGATTGCGAAAAGTCCAACCGCTGCAATGTCTAATGGTTTTGAAAGTGCCGCTATTGCTACTAATATCACGATAATTGCTACGCCAACACCTATCAAGATGCCTATTGCTGTTGAGCCACCTTGTGCAATGGTTTTAATGCCATACGCAAGTAAAGCAAAACCAGCACCAGCTGTGAGAGCCGCCGCTCCTAGTTTCATCATTGCACTGCCCATTGTTGCAAATGTTGAGGCAGCGTTGCCACCAGATTTAGGGGCTTCAGGCAATGCCGGTAAATTAGGAGTTTTAGGTGTACGTTTAAATATTTTACCCAAAGCACCAAGACCTTTCAGACTACTGAAAACATCTTTAATGCCTTTTAGAACCTTGAATGCAGCAAAGGCAATTGCTAAAGCCGTCACTGCTTTTGCAAGCGACTGTAATTGACTTGGATTTAACTTATTCAAGGCCTTAAGCCCAACAACAACTGCTGTTAATACCAGACCCTTAGTTCCTGCTTTTAATACAAGTAACGCAGCACCTAAGGCTTTCAATGTACCTGGGTCAAGCTTACCCGTAACACTCGCCAGCGTTCCAATAAATTTTGCTAGTCCTCCGGCCATATTGCCTATAGTCGTGCCGATTGAGGAATAGATACCACTTCCGCTGAATGTGTCGGTTAAATTACTTGCTGAATCTGCAATTTGCTGAAACATCTGACTGATTTCAGTACCTGCTCCTGTATCATTAAAACCATCAACAACATCTTGAATTCCTAATTTAACCTTGTCTAATATTGGTTTGACGTAATTAACTGTGTTCAATAATCCGTCAGAAAATGGCTTAAAGTTGACATTACCTAGTTTGTCAGTAATACCACTGATTGCTTTAATTCCGATGTCACTCAATTTTTTAAACTGGGGTTGAACTTTATTAGCCATAGTTTCTTTCAGACCATCTAAAGCTTGCCCAACAGTTTTATACTGTGTTGCCATTTTTGAGAAGTTTGCATTAGTACCAGTTTTAGCGATGGCTGCTAGAAAGTCCTCAGTCTTGATTTTGCCATCTTGTACTGCTTTAACTAATTGCTTAGTGTTCATACCCATGGTCTTGCCGACTGCAGCCATACCTGCTGGTGTTTGTTCCAGCATTAATTTGAAATCTTGCCATTGCACCATAGGCTTAGCAGCCATTTGCGTAGCCTGCTCCGACAAGGTTTTCATAGCTTGTTGTGGATCAGTCGCTGCTGCTGCTAATCCACCAAAACCTTTAACTAATTTAGTAGTATTTTTGGTACCTACTGCAGCCAATTGGCTATATGTTTGAGCCATATCAGATGAAGAATAAATGGTGTCTTGAGCGAATTGCTGTAGTGATTTTTTTGCACTAGCAATTGCAGCTGGACTTTTGCCAATTTGATGCATATTACCTTCAAATGTTGACCATGCCTTAGTAGATTCATTTAGTTCGCCGACAAAGGCACGGACACCTGTTCCAGCAACACCCATTGCGGAACTAATTACACCACCAATTGCTGAACCTGCAATCAACTCTTTCATACCAAGATGAGCGGACCCCAGACCTTTATTCAGTGAGTTAATGCTGCTGGAACCTCCTGACATTGCGGCTTTAAGACGACCAGTCATTTCTGATGCCCTAGTTACACCAGCATTAAAGCGGTTAAGCGTGTTGCTGAATGCATCATTAATACGTAATGTTCCACTAACAGTTGCCACGTGTTACCTCCTTTCTATATATGTTTAGATTTTGCCTTACGCTTAGCTTCACGTTCTTGCTTCTTTTCTTCCTTTTGACGAATTTGAATTGAAGCTATTACTAGTGCCTTTTCTTTTTGGGACAATTGAGCCCATTGTCCTGGAGTCCAATGGTATTCATTCAGACAGTAGTAATATACGCTGAAGTCCCCATAGGACTCTGTAATTAGTTTTTTGCTTGTTCTACAAAATTATCAATGCTATCAATATCAAATCCTGATAACTCTTGGATTGCATTACCTAAGTCAGTATATTGACCAGCATTTAACATTTTTTTCAAAACACCAGCTGGGTCGGCAATGCATCCCCAAGATTTTTGCAGTTTCTCATCATTTAAATCTGGCTGAATAACTGCTTTGGATATCATTAAATCAACTAATTTGTTTTGATCCGATTCTTGAACGCGTTGGTGCGTTTTTTTATTAATATAACTAGTAGTAGCTTGCTTTTGTAAGTCACTAAACTCATCTGCCGTCAATGCCTTTATAACAAAAGGTGATTTAAAGCCGTCAAATTTTACATTCTTAGTCTCAACCTTGCTCTTTACGTTTTCTGCCAAAAAATCTTCTACATTATATGCCATGTTCTTTTTCTCCTATATTAAATTTCAAATCCATCAAATGGTGTAACTAGGTTTACTTGTTCGAATGTGAAGTCTGATTCCCAATCCATTACTCCATCATCTGCTTCAAAGTCTGCAAATGGTATGTCATCTAGATTTACCTCGCCAAAATGTAGTGTTTGTGTTCCTGCACGGCTAGTTGGATCGTTGATTGTTAGCGTGATTTCAAAGTATAAATCTTTGCCACCATTAATATAAGGCAGGGCGTATTTAGTCCAATTTGAACTAATTAGGTAACCTCCAAGTGTTCCAGTACCTTCTACCGAAGTTACTTTCTTGTGCTTCCAACGACTTCCTAATGTCTGAACATCCTCTTTGTTTTTTTCCAACTTTGCACTAAATTTTTTGCATTCAATTAATGGAATAACTTTACCCTCAATTGTGACGTATACTTTGGCATCTTTTGTTGAGATAGTGTCTCTTCCGTTTAAAAAACTGCCAACTGTGCTTACTGTTTCATCTGCCATTATTTTTACCTCCTATTATTGGACAACCATTGTCATGTACAATTTTTCCATCGAATCTAATGGAGTAATTGCTAAGTTAACCAAAATTGAGTCACGGTCATTTCCAGCTTCTACTGTGATGTCATCTTCCTTAAAATCAGTGATTACACCGGAACTTGACAACCCCTGCAAATAACTGACTATGTTTGCCTTGAACAAATCACGTCCAGCTGCATTATTAGTGATTTTTCCAATAAACATATCTTCAAAAGTTCGTTTAGCATATGTAACAACTGTGTCCATAGTGCGGACTACACGGTTTTTACTGAAAAATACTGGTTTTTCTGCAGTTACTTTGGTCAATGAATTAATATCTTGCTCAATTACAACTGTCTCATTGCGTTTGGTTGTGAAAACTATTTCGCTATTCTCTAAAGCTTCAATTGTGCGGTCGTTGCTGAATTTAGGATATGCGCTAATTGCATCTGGATATTCAACGTAGGTCAATGATTTGGCTGCATTTGCAGAACTTGATGCTCCTGCAAAGAACCCTGCAGCTACTGTGGCATCTAATTCTGTGCCGTCCCCTAAAACAACACCATTCGCCACGGTAGAAATACCTTCATAATTAACCTTGTCACCGGTATATGGAATAACACCACGAACCTTAATATCGTTGTCCTCACGAAGATGTTTAATCTCATCAACTAATTGCTTGTGTAGCGGACTATCAACTGGAAAACCTGCCGTAGTAGCTACGTCATAGTCTTCTGTTTCAAGTACATCGTTAAGTAAGTCGCTAATCTTAACTGGCGTAGTTGTTCCACCTGTCAAATCAACAGTTACGTCACTTGATAACTGGTCTAACTTAGACGCCATTACCACTGGTGTCTTGCTTGCTCTAGTAGTTTTACCACCATCACTACCGTTGCTATCACTCCCTGATGATGGTGGCTGCGGTGTCATTTCACTAGTCAACTCAAAACCAACATAATCGTTGTCAAATAGCGTATTGGGCTTATCAACACCAATTACTTGTTGGTCAACCACCTTTGTGCCGAACAGTGTTGATACAGTCACCTTACTATCATTTTTTTCAACAGTTACATGCAAGTTGTTGCCTAGCGTACCGGGATACTTAGCAGTCATTGCCCATGGTAGTGTGGCATCTGTTGCCTTAGCAGCAGTACCATCATTGTTATTTAGCAATAGGACTGTATTGGCACCCTTAAGCACTTCATGGAGTGTTTGTAGTTCTGACTCATCAATATCATGGCCAAGCAACGCCTTGAAATTTGAGTCACTGTTTAGCTTGATGATGCCTTTTGCTCCCCAATTAAGTTGTGTACTAACTGGTAGCAGTGTCCGTCCAATGTCTGCGCCATTATTGTTATTGCCTTTACCCACAACATTAATGTAGGCACCAGGACGGCGTTTATTTTGTGTTTTCCAACTCATTTAATTTGTCCTTTCACTTCTTGATTTTGTAATTTAATTTCGTCCTTTTTGTCTGGGTAGAATCTTCCCCAGACTTCGAATTGATAAATCAACGTATTATCTTCTTGCTGAATTATTTTTTTGTTTCGAAGTGGTGCATAGTCCTTTAGTTCTAATAATCCACTTAGCAAATAGTCTTCCATTAGTTCCATATCCGTTTTAGGATTGTCGGGATTAGGAAAATAAACCACCTGGTAGGCATACTTACGTGACTGCCTGTCAAACAGTTCTGATGCCGAAGATGTATTGATTTTCTCAATAAAAAAAGACGGTTGATTAAAACCGTCCGATTGATTTTCTGTGTAAATGGTTGCATCAGGGAATAGCCGTGCTATCTCGTCAGCAATCCTTTCAATTATCGTCAATCCATTAACCTCCGTAAAATGTCATTCATCACAGGAGTAAGCAGTTGCGGAACCTGTCCTCTGGTTTCGTCAGTTGCCTTCTGCAAGAAATGCTGACCAGGGACCCAACTAGCTTTTAGCTTCTTACCAATCGCAGGCACATATCTACCAGGTGTCTGCCTGTGACCATTTTCAACAAATGAAGCGTAGTTTTTACTGTTTCTCAATTCCACTGTAATATCAGAACCTGCAAAAAACGGTCCTTTGAGTTGCCAACTACGCCTTAACTCACCTGATTGAACTGGTGTCCTGCTTTCAGCATTGCGTTTATATGTTTCTCCAACATTTCTCACACTGTTTTTGACTTCATTTTTAAGTTGACCGCCTGATATTTCTGCATTGATATGCCTAGCAAATTCTTCGAATTCTGCGTTGTCAAAATCTCCAAACGCACTCATGATTTCTCATCCCTTGTCATTGCGATTTCTTGGTGGCTCACATAACCAGAATAGCCTTTGCTGCTACGCTTATACTTAGTCGTTTTGCCATTAACATCAGTAACAATAATAGTCGCACCTGCTGGCACATCTATTCCTGTTCTTATTAATAGCGTTGCATCGTATTCATCAGTGCCATAAAACGACTGTTCACTGGCTTTTAATCCTTTGAGTATAACCTTAGCTGGTTCATCTGAGACGACCGTCACAGGCTCACTCGTAGTTATGTGGTGTTCATTAACTACCTTCTTGGTAGCTTGAATAGTTACCTTATCAGTCCATAGCATTGGGGCCAATTCTTTCAACTTGTTAAAGGCATCAATCATTGCGGTAGCCTCCGAAAATGAATTAAATCACTGATGAAGTCATCCGTAATAGGATTAAGTTTCTGCACTTGAGCATATATTTCAGCCGGTGAACCGAAGTTAACCGATACATCTCCTTCACTGATTGAATTGACTACCTCATTGTTAGTCCACTCGTGTGTTTGAATTAGCTGTAAACACATTGCTGTGATGGTGCTATCTATTTCTGATGGCAGTTCATCAACGGGAATGTTAGTGAAGTTTGCCACCGACTGAATTACTCTATCCACGCTGAAATCAATCAGATTGGTGTTTGCTTTATCACCCAGTAATTGGGTGACCTTATTTTTAATCTCTTTTTTACGTTCGTCATTCATTGCTACTTCCCGCTTTTAGCTGCTGTCTTAGTTGTTTTAGTTTCCTTAGCGCTGTCTGCATCATCAGCAGATTCATCCACTGCAGCTTTAGTTGCTGGTGTTTGTGGAGCTGGTCTGTCCTTAATAACGAATTGAATACCAGCTGTCTTAGTCTTTAACAGAAGCACATCGTTATATGATTGTTCATAGTAAAGGTAATTACCGTTGGTAGCTGCACTTGGGTCATCAAAACCAGCAAAAGAGTATTTTTCTGGCGCAATTTGAACGCCGTTATAAATCAACATCATTTCAATTTGCTTAGAATCATCAATTGTCTTTGCACCTACAGTAAAATCATATGCTGTGTGCATTAAATCTGATGGGATAACTACGATTGTAACTGAGTCTAAGCTGTAAACTCTACGTTCAACAGAATTAGGGTCTTTAAGAACCAATTCTCTATTCATTACTTCGGCACGCTTTAAAATAGCGTTAACTTCTGGTGTGACATATAAAAATCTATTTTGTGCAGGGATACGTGCTTCATCAAAATCAAGCATCATATTATCAAAAGCAGTTAAAATGTTTTTCTCATCAAGAGTATCTGTTGTAATTCCCTTGCCACTATCCAATTGCTCTTTTTCTTTGAACAATTTACTAAACATAAACTTGTCCATTTCAGGCATTTTTTCGTCGATATTGAATTGACGAGTAATGTTCGCCATTGTAGTAACGTAATTAGTTTCATCAACATCTGATGGATCAACTAAGGTACTCCAGTAACGTTCATTTGTAATTTCATAGGAATCCCAATCATTGGTGTAGTTTGCTCGGATATCTTCAATCGTTCTACGTTTTCTATCACGTCGACCTTCTTCAATGGTCAATCTTGGAAGCTTAATGTGTTTAGCACCGTCAAAATCAATCAAACTATTACTTGGTGAATTCCATAAAGGTGAAGTATATAAGTATCCATCATAAAATGCTTGTTGTACTGCTTTCTGATATTGTTCTGCGTAATTAACTGTTGCCATATTTTATCTATCTCCTTTAAAAATATTAGTCATGATGGCTACTGGATCAGGGTCTGTATTGCCGTCACCACCTTGCGGTTGATACGGTTCTTTACTTCCCTGGTCAAACAGATAGCCATCTGATTTTTGTAATGAATTAATTTGATTATCTAAGCCTTCAAGCTCGCCCTTGTCATTGATCTGTATATCGTCCATATTCAAAAGAGCTTTAGCTGCCTTGGTATTACGAACCTTAGCTTTACCTAATGCACTGTCTACCGCGCTATTGAGCTTGGTTTGTTGCAATTCTTTTGATAGATTTTCTGTGTCCTGCTTATACTTGGATTGCAAATCTTTGAATTGGTTAGTAAGTTCCTCGTTATCACCTGCCTGCTTTTTGAGTGACTTCAAATCTTTATCTCGTTCAGCAATTTGTGATTGCAGAGACTCATTGGTCTTATTCAGTTCGTCAATCTTGGACTTTGAGTTTTCAACATCGGCACCATGTAGGCTCATTACTTTGTCAATTTGTTCATCTGTTAGATTCAGTTTTTTAAGTTCTTCACGTTTCATTTGTTTGTCCTCTCTCGCTTTTTTTACGTGTGGCGAACACAAATCAAGGCATAAAAAATAAGCCTTTTTACGCCATGCTTGGGGCAATTAAAAAAGCAGCTGTTACGCTGCTTTAATTTTGAATCAATAATTCTGCTTTTTTAATGATTTTTTTCAAATCATTTAGCCATATGTCTTTTTTTGTTTCATCGTATGCTTCCGTAAACTCAGGAATAACATCATTTAAATAATCTTCCATTTTAGGATTATCTATTGCCAGTTGATCCGTTTCATCTGCAAAATAATCTTGAATAGTAAACACATATGTTTCTAAATCAGTATTATTAAAAGCCCTATTCAGTATATCTATTGCTTGCTTTTCACTTTTTTTCAATTTTATCCCACCTACTTCCTGGCTTTCGTTGACGAATTATAGTAACCACTTTACCAGTAGTTGATTCTTTAATTATTGCTATTTTATCATAATACTCTATTAATCTATTATTTCTTGTGTCAATATAATTGGCTGGCATTTTTGCCACCCTCTTAATAGTTTCATAATTATATAAGAACCTTCCATTTTTCTTCTGTTGCATACGAGATGCATATTGCAATGCTGCATGTCCAGAAACTAGAATACCGTCATTTTTAAAGGAAAAGTAAGCTTCTTCAGCAATATTCCTTTTAGTTATGGACTGAGTTTCTGTTTTCGATTTTCTTATATAATCAATAGTCTTGATATCATTACTTAGCTTTTCATATTGTTCACTTTTTCTATTTAAAGAAAACAATTCTCGCTTTTTAGGTGCATGTTCGCCAAGCAAGGCTTTAATTTTCCTGTATTTAGGTTCATCTACATACTGTTTCTTCCACTCGTTGAAGGTCATATTTTCAACATATTCACCCTTACCAATTTCAGGATCACGAGCCCTCCTTTCAGAACTGTCTGGCAATCCGTCAATGTATGGCATTGTTGTACATCTACAGTATGGATGTATTAGGGGATAATTTAAGCTTTCAACTTTGTCTTTTAATTCAAATACTTGGCCATCTAAATGAGCACATTCTTCGCACGTATGTGCCTCCAGTGTCGCTAAATATTGGTATTGCTCAACTCCTTCTTCTTTGTATGCTTCGGCTGTTGCAGTTTCAGCTACGTGTCCCATCTCGGTAATAACAAGCCTATGCAGTTGATAGTCTTCAACGTCTTTTAAGCGTTGGCGCATCATCTTGAATATCTGCTCATGGGAATGACCCAACACAGAACCACGTAACAGTACATCGCCTAGCTCATTTGGCAGTGTTTCCGTGTATCTCTTCCAGATACGTTTTGAGAAATCACTGCCACGCCATGGCTTGTGCACAATTGCTTTTACCTGGTACTCATTAACATTTGCAAAGTTACTAGATAATTTAGCTTGCTCTAATTGTGTCAAATAGATGCTATGCATGTACGTTTGCTGAAACTGATTAATTAAACTATTCTCCAATTTATTTGTTTCAGATGTAGCGTATTGAGCTAACAGGTTAGTTAATTGCTCGTCTATGTTCTCTAGTCTTGATAATTGGCTGCGGAAATACTCAGCGTCTAATTCCTTATCAAATCCGCCAGCTTTAGCCTTGGCTTTGAATTCTTTCAACGTCATATGCCAGTCGCGTGTGCCAATGGTTGACAGTATTTTACGCGCGTCTTTAACGGTAATTTCCTGATTAGCTGCATATCGTTTAAGCCAATAATCAACTTCTTGCTCCAATACCTGCTCGACTTCTTTTAGTCTAGCCCGCATTGCCGTTTCATATTCAGCAGTGTTCTGAAGTTGCTGTTCTTTTTCATACAAAAAACGACGTTTCCAATAATCAACTTCTCTCTTGGTCGTCATTATTGTCACCGCCGCCGTTTAGGTTGTCTGGATTACCATACTCATCATTACGATTCTTAAGGTCTTCCTGTTGGTCTTTCAACTCTTGTTGCCAATCTTCAACAATTGGATTTGCCTTAGCAATCGCCTCTTTGCTAGTCCAATTTGCCAACTGACTGACCACTTGAGCTTTTTCAACGTCATTCTGAATAGCTGTTCTAGTCCAAGTTTGTTCGATTGGTCTACTATCAGCGTCAGGCACATGTAGCCAATTCATGATTGCACGTACTAGCTCTGTAAGTGCGTCCCTGAAATATGCTTCTGTTTTAGCTGCTTTTAACTCAAGGTGAGAATACAACATCTTAATTGCCGTACCTGTGGCATTGTTGGTCTTAAAGTCAGTTGGGTCAATTCCCTGTGCATGAACAAAGATGTTAGTCTTAGTAGTTTCAAGCATTGAGTTGCGGGCTTCAGTTGGTATGTCAACCGCCAGTTGATCAACTCCTGAATCATCTCCGGCACCCATACTTCTTATTTTAATGGACTTATATCTGAGTAAATCTTTCCTGAATTTATCCAGGTCTTGTCCATCTAAATTTTTCAGGATTAAAAATACCTGCTGAATATCATCTAAATCGTTAACATAGCCATTATAGATTTTGTCATAGACATCTATCAGACCTTTATAGTGGTATAAATCAGGCTGCTTTTCTTTGTTTTTAGGAAAGGCAATAAACGGTATCCTACCTAGTCCATGATGGTTGACACTCGATGTACCAGTTTCTACGCCTGTCGTTGCATCATAGATTGCAAATCTATCGTCCAACGGTTGAAGGTCAGTAAATTGTTCATCTTTCGATTTAAAAGCTGTAACTGTATCCTTGTCCCAATACTCATGCACCCAATGATACTTGGCTGTGTCTGGATTTAACTCTTTATATGAACGCCTAAGTTCAACTAACTTACGATTTAAATCAGTAGAATAGATAGGCGTAATCTGGTCAGGTGGCACAATTGCATATCTGAATTGACCGTCTATATCAATCCAATAGTGCAACCATGCTATACCTGCATTAGCTGCATCCACAACTAATTCATTAAGCCTTAAACCAAAGTTATCGCCTAATGTGTTTTTGATTTGCTGATTTAGTTTATCGTCATCAACATCAATAGTTGGCGGCTTGGTAGCTAAATAGCCTGCTTCTTGATCAACTAACAACTGGTGGAAGTTTGAGCTTACTCTGTTATCAGCTGCTCTAAAAGGATTTTTGCTTTCTTTACCAGCATCTTCTTCTTTAGTTTTGGATTCGCCATTGTTCTTTAGAGTAATATCATTTTCATTCAGATAATATCTTTTAGAGGTACTATATCGTTCTATAAAATTTTTACGTCTTGCTTGCGTATTTTGCAGCAGTTTCTTCATAGCTTCTACTTCCAAGGTTCGAAACCTCCTTTCTGAATTAATCTTTCAAGTGCATAACGTGTAGCGTCCATTGTGTGATCATTGCCATCTGGGTATCCAGATTTGTAGTTACCGTTCAAATCAAGCTCAAATTCATAGCCCGTAAATTCTCTCCACGCATCAGGACACCTGACTGGATCAATGACAATTTCTCGTAAGTCTTCAAGCCATTTATAGCCGTGGTCGCGTGAGCCTGGTCCTTTGCGAGCACCGTATATGTTCAAGCCTAAATCACGGTACTCGGCAATTGTTCCGGGTGAAGCTGAATCAGCAATCACCGGTTCGTTAAGCGGATTGCGTTGCTTAATCATCTCAACGGCATCACGGTTCTTTAAACCTACACGTTCGAATTCATCGAAAATAAAAATGCGACGTCTTGCCGCATCCCAATATATTTTTACGTAAGCTGTAGGGTCATGAGCGAAACCGAAGTCCAATCCGTGATAAACCTTGTCAAAGGTAGCAATCTCATCATCAGTAATGGCACGTGTCGTGATATTATTGAACACCTCCGCACCAGTACCGGTTACTTCTCCCAGATATTCATGTCGATAGGCTTTCTCATTATCCTTTTTTAGCTGCTCTGCATCTGCTATAAACTCAATACCCAGCCATGCTTTAGGTACCGAGCGGTAATCAGATAAGTTAACCAACGTATCATCACGCATCTGCTCACTGTCTACTGCCTGATTTACCCAGTTAGATTGCCTAGCTGGTGGATTGTAAGAGTAAAACGTTATGATACCGGAGCCACCACGTCCTAACGACTGGTTGATTGAACGGATTTCTTCCATTCCTTTGAATTCCGTAACTTCTTCGAAATGCTTGAATTTCGTGTAACCTTGCCTAAACGTTTGCGACTTTATCTTACGTGGGTCGTCTGCACCCTTAAATCTAATCTGTTGACCGGTTGGTTTAAAGGTTAATTGCATCGGACTAACTGACGATTGCCAGTATTCATCAACATGCAATAGGTCAATCGCCCACAGATACTGCTCAAATACAGAATCACGTAACGTGTTTGCAACCTTACGTAAAACAATCGCATTGGCATTCTTGTCTTGCATCACGCCTAAAACAATCATGAGCGAAATAAAAGAGGACTTGGTCGAGCCACGTCCTCCTTTGAGCCAATAATTAGCATGCTTTTTGTTATTGATATCCCAAAACAAGTCATAAAATGCAGGCGATACGTTCTGTTTAAGACTTACTTGCATTGCTATCCTCCTTTGGAATATCAAAATTGATGTTTACTGAAGTGTCACCATCATTGTTTTGCTCCTTGAGCCATTCAAGTAGCTTGTCACGTGCTTTCGTCTTGTCGTACAGCTCAATTGTTGCACCATCTTTACCCTTGGTTATCTTCTTGATTAAGGAAGTGTCCACTTTGTCTTTATCTTTGAAGTACAGATAGCTGTGATGAATAACAACCTGATTGCCGTCAGTATCAACAACCGGTTTTGGTTTTTCTTCACCGTATTGCTTTTTTGCTAGGTTCTCCGCCCAACTACCAAATTCAAGGTAGTTGCCAATATCTGCTTTGGCTTCCTTTGCTACGTCTTCAATTAGGTCTAAGGGTTCAATTGCTAGTTCTTTTAGCTTAGCCTCACGAATTTGCTTTATCTGTTTTTGAACGTGAGCATTTCTCAGCAATCTAGGACCATTTGTTTTTGCTGTTTGATAATCAACTTCATAAACATTAATGTAAGCCTGTGCTGCATTAAAAAGGCGTAAGTACTCTAGTACAAACGCCTTTCGTTTATCTGTTAAATTACTTTCATTTAGTTGCTCAATCGCTGCACTTGTTGGTGTTTTTGGGTGCACCCTTTTCGGCTTTTTAGTGCACCCTTTTTTTGCATCTTTTCTTACCCAGCCATATCGAGTGCGCCATGACTTTACAGTGTTAAAAGATACACCATATTTCTCGGCAATGTCCTTATATTTCATGCCCAACTCATAGTCATGTTGCGCGGCTATTCTTTTTTCAGAATCAGTCACATCATTTCACCACCTCCTTATAAGTTATTTCATTTAGTTCAAAAATTTATATAAATAATAATCTTTTTTCTGCACAAGATAATCTAAAGTATCCAGCATAGAAACTCTTGACTTTTTTCTAAATTCACATGATTAGCTTTCCCTATTACTATTTCTAAATATTCCTTATCTATTTCCATAAATTCATCTACAAGTGTAGTTAACTTAATTCTATTTTCTTCTTCAAATAATGAGCGATTAAGGTTAACTAAATTAGAAAACTCTGTAATTTCTTTGTCCAGTTCTTTTTCTGATTCATTGATTCTTTCTATAACTGTTGATGGTATATCTTCTGAAACAAAAAGTTCCATAATATTATTTAAATGATTAATGTTTCTATACATACCCAACAACAAATGATAAAGCCTTTCAAAAGTACGTGAATTTTTTAATGCACTTTGCCGATTATTTTGTTTCCTTGTTATTCGTGCATTTGCCCTCACAGAAACAAAATAAGATAATACAGCCGAAATTACAGCTGAAATAACAATAGGCCGTAAAGCAGAAACTAATGTTGACATAATTTTTGGCATTTTCTCTTTCTATACATAAATTTCGATAATTCAGTTAAACTATTTTTTTCTTAAGAATATTTCTTCCGGACAAAACCAAATTCCATCATATTCATCTTTTTCTAAATGTATTCTCTTCTTATCGGCATCCCAGCATCTAGTGCAGTAGGGTACTTCTTCATCCTTATAATAATAAACCCCCTCAGTTAATTTGATATTTTTGGCAAAATCTTCATCATCTTTTTGCTTACTAAGTTGATCTTTAAGGTCTATGTTCTCTTGTATCAAATTCATAGTTCTATTTTGCAATTCTAAGATAACATTTGTTAGCTTATAATCTTTAGCTTTCTTTGCTAAGCCTATAATATCTTTAAACAGTTCTGAAAAATCCGCATAGTTCATAATAAAATTTCCTTTTTTCGTAACCAAATGTCCTTTTAAATATAATTATCACTTTACCATTATATTATACGCAGAGTGCACCATAAAATTAAAGACAATCACTCTCGCGGCATGTTTATTTCAGTAGTATAATTATTAATGTAAATATTATATCTGACATGGTAATCACCCTCGGCTGATTCAATCCAATGCAATTGGATTATAATCAAGAGAGGTGATTACCTTTTTTTGTTTAGCCAGCACAAAAAGCCTTAATCCAAGGGATGCATTTCGTGATAACTGTCAGCAATAACTCGAATAATTATAGTAATAAAGAAACCACCGACCTTGCCAATTGCCCAAAGATTAAATACAGCAACCGTGAATAGCCACACACTATTCGATAATGCATTCCAAATATTGTTAAACATTGTTTCTAACTTCCTTTCGAATATCAATATAAATCTTGGTTGATAAGCAATCAGCAACTTATAAAATTAGAGCAAACAAAAAGACACATCTATGTCTATAAAGCGGACATTTATGTGTCTTTGTTGTTAATGCATCATTTGTATTAAAGCTTGAGTTACTACTTTTGAGACATTGATTGAGTTTTCTTTAGCCCAATCATTGAGTCCCTCTGGAATAGTAACATTTCGTCTTACCGTTTTTCCATATCTTGCTTGCCATTTAGTCATATTAACATTTACCCAAGATGTCTGTTGATTATCCTCTAACTTCCATTTTTTAGGATCTTGAACTTTTGGATATTCTTCATCATCTATAGCTGTAGCAATTGCATCGCTAGCATTTTCCAATGCTTCCGCTATGCTGTTACCATCTGCAACTAATCCTTGAATATTGGGTGATGTTACCACAAAATAATGACCAGATTCATCATTGTATTCAGTTAAAATAACTGGATAACTTAAAATAACCTGTTCCATCTCTACTCATTCCTCTTATTCTATTTTTGTTCATATTTTATTCCTGCTTGCGAATATATAGCTCTTTCAGTACCGATTTTAACATCTGCCCCTAAATTATGAGCAGAAACAATAACTGTTCTACCAGTTTTTTCGTTAAAATATTTAATATGGCTCCCACCATTATTTTTCTTTGGCTTAAAACCATTTTTTTCTAAAACGCGAATAACTTCGCGCCAATTTTTTGTCTTGCTCATTTAAGAGCCCCCTTTTTAAAAAAACGCCTACTTTTCTGCCCATTGTGTGTACCTCTTTAAAAAAACTATTTTTATACCTTTTAGATTATTCTCTTACTAAATTTCTTTTATTCCTTTTAAATTATATCTTTTATTATACACACTTTAATGTGTATTTCAACCTTAATGCTTTTTAATTGAAATATATTTTTAAAAAATCAAACCCACATCAACGTTTTTGAAGATTGTTGTTTATTACGGCACCAGGAATCGAACCTGATTACAACCATTGCCGTAGCTCTTAAGTTAATTTATTGATTAATTTAAGGAGGAATTAATTCATGAACAAAACATTCAAAAAAGTTTGTAGTAGTTTAGCGTCATCTCGGACGATCAATTAATAGCTGTTAAGAATTACCCTTAATTCTCGACAATACCATAATAACCTTATATGTCTCTGATTAACCTATGGTCATTCTCTGATGATTTTATGGTAAAACTCTGATGAAACTCTGATTTTCAAATTACCTTTGCTTCATCAAAAACTCTCAAGTCTTCAATAGACGCATGGTCAATCTGCCGCCAATAATCTAACCGCTCGGCGAACTCGACCAAGGCAGCATTTTTTAAATCATAATATCTAGCTGACTGATATCCCAATCGCTCGGCTATTTTGTTATCCGGGATTTTTTTAATGAAATACAGATACAGAATTGTGCCAGATGGATAACTGCAGCTGCTAATAGCGTGGTCAACAGCCTTGACACAGTTTTGCGCATCAAGATTAACCACCATTCGTTCATCTTGATGGTTAAGTCCGTCATGACCACCAACATTGTTAGGGTCAAGTGTTGGACTAGATATATCGCTAAGATGCTTATTTGCCAGGTTCAAGTAATGATTGAAATCGTCTGCAAAAAATCTCTTAACTGCTTCAGCCGTTTTACTTTTATTTATTTTTGCTTTGCTAAACAAGGTAAACTCCACAACTCCAATCATTATTTTTCACCTATCAATTTTTAACTAATAACTATCCTTTGTCGTCATCCCACGTAGCCGTAATCTCTACCCTAGGCTCATCTGCGTACCATTTTTCTACCCTAAGGTCTATTACCTGTCTGTCGTCCTGATAAAGCCCCTCGTGGACGCATACAGCCTTGTGCAATCTATGGTCCACTTTCATCTTAGGATTTAGTCCGTCAAGCACAATCTTTGCAATGTTGTCACTATCGGGCTTTTTTGTTGGACGTTCATCCCCTGCTAGACACATCTCTTTGCGTTTCTTCGAATATGACTTCGGTATACTGAAATATGCTTTAATCTGCAGTCGCATCTGCTTTGCTATAGGCTTAAGGCCATACTTTTGACGTTCAGCTAATGCGTGATATCGCACTAACTCTTCATATTTAAGCGTCTTGGTCGGCGTGTATGTCCTTACTCCTTTGGCTGTCCTAGAGAACCTTGGCCGTGCCTTACTTGCAGGCTCCCTTGGGATAATAATCGTTAGACTACTCACACAATTGCTCAATCCAATCTCTATTCATTTTTATTCTCCTCATCGCTTAGTATTTTTTTCAGCTTAAAGCAAGCAAGGCATAATTTTGTTAGCGATAGTACAAAGAAAATCACTGTTACTGATAAAATGAAAAATGCTACTTTTGTCTTCCAAATAAAAGTTGCAGCGGCTGCTATTAGTATTGCAACAAACCAGAACGTACAGCTGCCAACTTTATCACTGATTTCTTTCTTCAAATCATCTTTTATCACTTCTGTGCCCCTTTCTAGAACGGCAAATCGTCATCACTAATGTCTACCGTATCTCCACTACCAGCAAACGGGTCTGGCGCTGTAGCAGTATTAACATTGCTGCTATTGCTGTAGCCATTACCGGTGTTTCCTGCATTGTTAGTTTGATTCTCATTTTTTGACTCAAGTAACGAGAAACTGTCTACCACTACTTCGGTGACAAACACCTTCTGGCCGTTGTTATTATCGTAACTTCTGGTTTGTAATCGTCCATCAATACCAATCAATGAGCCCTTATGAGTAAATTTGCATAGGTTCTCTGCCGATTTTCTCCAAATCACGCAATTGATAAAATCTGCTCCACGATTGCCATTAGCGTCTGTGAATTGCTTATTTACAGCAATCGCAAACGATGCCACCGATAGCCCGTTTTGCGTTGTTTTTAATTCAAGGTCACGTGTTAAGCGTCCTGTTAATACCACTCTATTAATCACTGATTTGCTCCTTCTTCAATCTCAACTATTGCTTTAAAAATAGGTAATATCTGTTCTGGCATTACTGCATTACCTACGCATTTAAGTCTGTCCATCCCTTTGGATAGCCCATCATCATTTCGCCGAAGTCGGCTGCTTGATTGGCTGAGTATCCTTGCACCTGCAGATAATACGTGTACCTGGTCTGTCCATTCCGTTTTCCACTCTTGGGCGTCAAAGACCTCTGGATACTGCCTATTACATCTGTCTGACTTACTTTTATCCAAGCTTGTCCGTCTCCTGCCATTGGCGTTGGCCACAATGAATGTTCGCAATCTTTGATGTGGGGCACCGACGGCTGTAGCTGGTAGTACAAACGTCCTTGTTTCGTAGCCTTCGCTCTCCAAGTTAGATAACGTTCTGTCGAGTTCCATGTTGGCGAAGTTAGCAACATTCTCTCCAACAACCCAATCTGGCCTGATTTCTTTGATAATTCTAAACATTTCAGGCCAGAGGTCACGGTCATCTTCCTTGCCTCTGCGCTTCCCGGCTGTACTAAATGGTTGGCAGGGGAACCCTCCTGAAACAATGTTAATTGCGTCTGCATCTATGCCCTCCTCTCCTAGTGTTTCTTTGTTGATTTTCCTTACATCTTTCAAAATAGGTACATTCGGAAAGTTTTTTTCTAGTATTTTCACTGGGTATTCTTCAATTTCGGATAGGCCGACAACTTCTATACCAGCCATCTGCTCGGCCAAAGCAATACCGCCAATACCTGCGAAAAGTTCTAAAGCTCGCATTTTTCTTTCCCCTTAATAAATACCGACCACCGTGTTCTTCCCCTACGGTCACCCAATATAGGTTTCTGGCCAATTGCTTTAAATACATCACTGAAAGATATTTGATCGCTTGACCATTTAAAAAGTAGCGTACCTGTGGGTTTTAAGACTCGCATACACTCAGCAAAGCCATCACTAATGTAGCTTGGCCAATCATTCTTAGGTAACCGACCATACTTAATTTTTAGCCAGCTGTTATCGCCTGCGTTTATCAAATGCGGTGGGTCAAAAATCACTAAATCAAATTCGTTGTCCTCAAAGGGCAATTTCCTAAAATCGCCAATTATATCTGGATCAACTACTACATTGCGGATATAATCACGGTCTTTAAATTGGCCAACTTCTGAACGGTTATCCATGTAAGTTGTGTGTGGCTCGTGCTTGTCATACCAGAACATCTTAGAGCCACAGCATGCATCTAGTATCTTCATTAGCCATTTGCTCTAACTGATAAAATGTTGTTTATGTTAATCCAAACTTTGCCATAATCCGATTCGGTTAATTCAAGGAACTTATCGCCTTTACCTTGCGTGGATCGTATAAGGTCACACACTCGACCATAATTTTCTTCGACATCGTATTGCGTACGGCTGTCATCCATTTTTATTGTTGTCATTTACTAGCTCCTTTCAGGCTAATGGTTACCTTAATTCATCTAAACTAATGCTTAACGCATCAGCAATTTTACATACTTTACTAAAGCTAGGTTCCTGCCCAGCAAATTTATATTTTTTCAATGTTTCATAATTTACATTAGATTCCTTGGCTAACTTTGCTAAAGACCAATGCTTTTTGTTCAAAATAATTTGTATTTTATTCCACAACATCTTGTGCCTCTCGTGTATAATAGTACATATATTTAGTGTCTGATTAATTTTTAAAAGGAGATTTTTTATGGATCCAGAAAACCTACTTAGTTATTTACCTCAAAGCACTATAGAAAAACTACTAAATCCTACTGCTAAAAATATTGGTGACACCTTAGGTGAGATTTCAAAATTTTTATTATGGCCAGTAAACATAGGACCATCATGGGCTAATGCACATATAGAAAAATTTAAGCAGTCAATTATTGATAATGTAAATAAAATTCCTGTGGAGAATAAAGATCTTTCTAAAGCAAGCTTAGCTATGAAAACTATAGAGGATTCTAAATATCAATTAAGTGACGATAACTTGAGAGAAATGTTTGCTAAACTTGTTGCTGCTTCTATAGACAAAAGGAATAATCAAGGATTATCACCTAGATTTTCAAATGTTTTATCGCAATTTAGTCCAGAAGATGCTGAGTTTCTTATGCAAATTTCAGCTAATATTTTGGTTTCTATACCTACTGTTATATTTTTTAGCCGAAAGGATGATGGCTCAGGCCGTAAATATGGAGATCATTTTATTGCTCCAGATAGATCAACAGCTTCTTGGTTTCAAAATGAACTAAGTTTAAATAATCTTGTATCGCTAGGGATAATTAATCAAAGCGATGACGCTTATTCGACTCATGATACAGATAAATCATTTTATGATTCTGCTAAAAAATCATCTGAATTTTTAAGTTGGAGTAATAATTTAGTTACTTTCTCAATTACAACCTCTGAACCCACTATTAAAAAGGGATTTATAGAATTCACAACTTTTGGGAAAAAACTAACTCAAATCGTTATACAGAATTAATTAAAAATTTGATTGCTTCGACCTGCTCAGCTGTAAAAACTGTATGTCCAGCAATAGAATCCTCACAAACCAATTCTTTATGTTTATCCATTTTAAACGTACCAATCTTATCGGATTGTGGCGTTTTTTTATTTTCAATTTTTCGTTTTCCCATTACGCTACTTCTCCGCGCTCAATTGTTGGTAGTATGTTGTTTTGCTTTAGTAGCTCATAGATTCCTAAACGTCCCTTTTGCGTCCATTTCGTGTTGACTACTGCTTTCTCTGTACCGTTAGTGCACTTTACCATGTGTGTTTCTGAATGTGTCCATCCTAGTCGCTGATACTTGGTGTACAGTAACCAAATGTTGCCCTGCTTGTACTGAACGCCTAGGCTATGTAGTTTCTTGTTCATTTCAGCGCCACTCATGCCATAATCCTTGGCAATGACTGTTATTGTCATTAATGCCGGATTAGCTAGTATTGTGTCGTAGTACGTTGCTTTAGGTTTAAGCTCATTAACTTGTTGTTCAGCAATCAATCTGCCTTCACGCTCATTTTTAAGCTGCGTTGCCAACTCTATGATTGTGTCAGGATCAGTTAGCACTTCTTCGATTTTCTTGTCAGATAAGTAAGCCTCATGCTTACGTAACGAAGGCAATACTTCACTGGTTACCCAACGTTTGAATTTTTTAGCGCTCGGAAGCTTGCTGCTTAAAATTAAGCTGTAAAGTCCTGACTCGTTAATCATTGTCGTTCTTTGCTTTCCACCGGGGGTGTCCAAAATGGACCCCCCTTTGTCTTCTTCGTCAACGTGCGTTCTGATTGCTTTTGTAGGATTACCATATCCTAAGATTATGGCTACATCCTTGCCGGCAAAATATGGTTCACCATCAACAGTCACTGTTCTTACTTTCTGATTTTCGAAAGTAAATAATTGCATGTCGTTCATTACGTACCTCCATTGTGTTTTTCTTCAAAGTTTCTAAAAAAGTTCTTCAAATCATCCGAGCTAACATTTGTTTCTGTGCTTGCCTGATGCTTCGACCAGTCCGTTCCCTTTTCGACTCGTTTAGTGCCATATTTTTGATATTGACTTGGATTAACTGATTTTTGATTAAGATAACTCTCAAATTTAGGCCCAAATAATGTTGTTGGCCTTAAGTACTTCGACATCTCTGGATTGCTAATCCACTCCGCTACTTTTTTATCAATCACAGCTATAAAGTCAGCTAGTGTATATCCTTCTTTTAGTCGAGCATCAATTACTCTCTTTGTTGCATTAGCATTGTGTTTGTAATGAACACCTGCTTTAGAATTTAGGTAGTCAATTATTTTCTTATGAACACCGTCTGACGAATTAGATGTTTTAGGCTTGTCTAAAACATTATTATTATTATCTGTAGTAATCTCTGTGTAATCTCTGGTATTGGTTTGTTCATTTTGAGCAGCTCCATCTGCTCGTTTTGAGCAGTCCGTCTGCTCATTTTGAGCAGCTCGTCTGCTCATCAATTTATCTAATTTTTCTGTGTTGATTGTGTACCATTTAGTCTTGTCAAAACCTGCTTTGTTAAAGTTTCCAGTTTCAACGATTCCCATTTCCTCCAACTTGGTAAAAGACCTCCTAATAGTTGCCTCTGACCAAAATGGAAAACTATCACGTTGCCAATTTTGATAAGTGTTATATACCCATTTTTTGCCGTTAATCAGTTTGGCTGACTTGGTGTTAATCCAGTAGTTAAGCTGTTGTGCAACAATTGACTCGTTCAGACCAATTTCAGAGGCTAATTCCATATCAACTACAATTGGGTGTTTGCTGTACAACCATTTTGATTTCATTTTTCCCCCTAGAACAAGTCGAATGCTTCTTCCTCTGACGTACTTTCAGGCGTTTCACTCTGATTATTACCGTCAACCAACTGCTTAATTTCATTTTCATTATTTGAATCGTTATGCTTGCTCTCCGGCTTTGGAGTTTCTTTTACAATTGGTTTAGGTTTCGCCTTATCTTTTTCGACCATAATGTCGTTAATCTTCTGATTAATGTTGTAATTGTCTAGCAGCTGTTTAATAGCTTGCTTAGTCTGAGGATCTCTTTGAGTGGTTAACCAGTGTTTAGTTTCTTGGTCATGGTTTTCAATGTAATCGTTCCAAACATCTTTGAGTAGGTGACTATGACCATATACAACAACTTCATAGCTATCTAGTTCTTTCTGGTCAAGTATCCTGACAGTAGGCTTATCAGGCTTAAGATTTTGAGCGTCATTATCATCTTCACTCGCTATACCGAAGGCTGCGCTTAAGCTATATCGCTTAGCGTAACTAATTAAACTAGCTGTCCGTTGTGCATCGCCAGCGTAACTGTTTTTGAACCAGATTCTATCGCTTAGCATGCTCCCACCAGATGCATCTACCATTACCGTCTGTACTGTTACCCCTTCTTGACTATTGTCAATGTCGAAGTAATATCCAAACACTACATTGCCATCTTTGTCCGTTACACTTCGACAAGCATCCATTACTGACTTGTCCACGTCAGCTAAATCAGCATAACTATAGCTATACGTTCCGCCATTTTTTGTGGCAACTTTAACGGTCTTAGTTCGCTTTGGCTGTTTAATCTTACTTTTAACTTGAATGAAGTGTTGGTTCCAAATAGCACGGCATTCATCTGTTCCGATAAATTCCATTAGCCTTGCACCCTTTCTAACTTGAAGCCCATGTCTTTGAGATACTTCATCAATTGATTGAATTGATACTGTGTACCGCCCAATTTAATTTTGGTCGCTCTAGTAACCAACAGAGCTGTATGATAGTCTTCCTTAATTTCGCCGGTGTTCTTATCGATAGCCTTGCCATTTTGTTCGACTATGTTTTTATTCGCTTCCGTTTTAGCCTTTTTGTCACGCTCGGCGGCTTTTTTTACATCTTCTGCGTAATTATCCATCTCTAGCAAAACATTGCTTAGAGGCTCGTTATTTAACAATTCCACCCAGTGTTGATATGGGAGCTTAAGTTGCTCCGCTTTAGCAGTAACGACTTTGATATTTTCAGCAAGTTGTTGTTGCTGCTGTTGTAAAGCATTAATTTGTTGGGCTACTTCATTTTCTGTCGCCGTAAAAGATGCAGTCTTGTTCAGCCATTTGGAATTAAAGATGATTTGCGATGGGTCAACACCTGCTGCCTGACACCACTTATCAATCTCCCCTCGTATTCTAACTTCACGCTGCTTTTTGGCATTATCTTCGTATTCGTTAATCTGATTACTGATATGCGTTGATGCTTCATCAATTTGATCAGTTAATTTTTTGATTTGAGACTTAAACTGATCGACTGGTTGGTCCATGTCCTTAACGATTGCTATTTTTTTATCGTTTAACGCCTTTTTCAGCTTGTTAAGTTGAGCCCTAGTTTCCTTTGCTGATTTTAAGTTTTCCGTGGTAACGTCATACTGAGTGTATTGGATATTAAAAGCTCCAACTCGTGCTTCCAATTTTTCATATTCTGGAAAATCAATTTTTGCCGGGTGGTAAGCAATACCATAGTCGTTATCCGCTAAAGTGATGATTTCCTGTTTTTCAGAATTGTTAACTGCATTATTCATATGCTATAATCTCCTTATACTATCTTTTAATTTAACTATGAAGTCCGATTGCCGTCGGGCTTTTTTATGTTCCTGGTAATCGTTCTGGCAGGCTTAAAACGATAATCGTTAATACCAGTCCAGCAATTGCTACAATTAATGAGATTAGCAGTGAGTTTTTGCTTTTCAGATTTATGTCTGTGTAGGTATCTAATAGGTGCTGCCATCTTTTTAAAATCCTTTCCACTACTGTGGTAACTTTGCATTCCAATCAATCTCACCTCGATGTTGTTCCATCCATTCAGCGGCTGGCTTTTCAAAAATAATTGTTTTACTACCTTCTTCCGTTCTTCGAGGATTGACCACCCAACCACCGTTTTTTACATTGACTTCGGGATATTCATCAAAAATAAACAATCTAATCCAATTGGGAGCCTTCTTACCACAGTACTTCTCAGAAAATTCCTTCATTTTAATCGTTTTTCCTACTAGAGATTCTGCAGGAACATATCCTCGCTTTAGCATAATTTGGTCAACAGCTTCACTTAAAGCTTCAACCGGTATTGGTAGGTCTATTACATTTGCCATTACTTATTTACCTTCTTTCTGAGCTCATCTAAGCTAATGTTTAGGGCATCTGCTATTTTGCACGCATTTTTAAATGACATTTCTGATCCATTTTTATAATTTCCAATGGTGCTCCAAGGTAACCCTGTTAACTTAGCCAGTTTGTAAATACTAATTTCTTTTTTGTCCATTATTTTTCTAATTTCATTCCACATATTGTGTATCTTTCTATTTGTTATTACTACATATAGTGTTATAATTACTTCTGAATTGCCCCTTGATATAGTGATGTATCATGTGAACCGAGTGAATTCAGGGGAAACCTAAGTCATATGTTGATATGGCAACCCTGAGCCAAGCTTAATTGAAGGTGCAACGCATAGGACTTAGTCCCACGAGCGCTCGGCAACTCTAAGAGTTGAAGATATATGCTGAACTACTAGGAAACTAGTAGAAGCTAAGGATAAAAAGTCTTAGCGATAACAAAATTGAAGTCTGCGGTTGGCGGAAGAAACACAATTGCAAGAGCAATTGCAAGTTCTAATAATTTAACAAATATTATTGCCACGCAGCCTGCATTGGCTGCGGCCAAAACATTAAACAAATTTAGTGGTTTTAAATATACTCTAGATTCAACTAATGTATTAAAGAAAGAGGGGTTGCATGCTATGAAGAATGGATTAGAAAATTCAATTACTAAGGTAGCAGCAACTTCTTCAAACAATAATTTAAAGGCGGCAGTTCAAGGTAATTCAATCAATTAAGTCATCCTTTAGGGTGGCTTTTTATTTTGCCTTAGTCATATCTAATTTCATTTGATAATTCCTTAATTTCGTCACCCATTACATACCAATCAGTTGCAATTAAGTCATCCAAAGTCGGCATCCATCCGGCATAAGCTCTGTTTGGATCACTTTTGGGAATAACAAAAATCCCTTTAGTTAAATTAGTGCAAATAAAAACTTTAGGTCGTGGTCCATCACTTTTTCTAGCAATGCCTCGACCTAGTTTTTGTGCTTCCAAGGCTGCCTCCCTAATATTCATTAGCTATTTCTTTCCTCCATTCCTAAAATCTGATAAATTCTCTTTCTGATCTCAACATCCCTAGGTGTTGTTCCCCCATGAATTGCTGAACTAACAGTTGGACGATTTATATTTAATAATTCAGCTAGACTTGTTGTTGTATACCCCCTTTTATTCATTTCAAATTTAATTTCAGCAAAAATCTTCCGTTTAGCATTAGCTAAAATTTCTTCGGTTGGCATTGGCTCGCTTCCTTTCTGTAAATAAATGTGTAAATAAAAGTGTCAATAATTACCTAATTTTTGTTGACAGATATTAGGAAATATCCTAATATAAGAACATAGTAAATAAAGCAATTGAACTGTATCCCCATACGTATTCAATACTCTTTTTGTTTACTTAAAAGTGTAAGTAATTTTGTTGACAATTTAATATTACGAATATTTCCTAATAATGTCAAGTAATATTTTAGGAAATATCCTAATATTTTTTATTTAGGACGGGAGAGCCCCTAAAATGAATACTTTTGAGAGAGTTAAGCAACTATGTGCTCAACGGCATTTAACACTTGCTCAAGTTAATGATAGAGCAGGAATGGGAAAAAACTCTATATATAGTTGGAAAACTAGCAAACCAGGTATGGAAAATCTGCAAAAAGTTGCTAAAGTGCTGCATACTTCAGCAGATTACCTACTAGGCAATACTAACGATTCATCTCCTGTACATAAAGACAATGACCACCCCTATGTAGACATTAGTGACGATGAAACTATCTATTCATATCGTGGCAAGCCTGTTCCTAAGGAATATCTTGATGTTATACGTAATCTAATGGATAGTGATATTAGAAAGGGAAAAGATAAATAAATGGATGATTTAATCACCTATCTCCTTCAATTTGCTTTTGATCATGGTATTAGTTGCGCATTTATTTGGAAAAGTGAAGCTTATCAATCTGTTGCTTTGCCCGAAAAAGATTTAATTGTTATTAATCAAAACTGTAGAAATAAACAAGAATTACCTTTCATTATTGGACACGAAATAGGTCACATAATGAACGGAGATTCTAGTACAGCCTTCTATAGTGACAAGCCAATTAACTCTGAAGAACGTTCAGCAGATTTATATTCTTTAAATCTCATATTTGATTATGCTTCAAATCAGTTTGATGTTTTTGAAGAACCAATTCAGTTTATTTATGAGTACGGCATCCCTATTAGGATGCTTGATGATGCGACTGAATTATATAAGAAGAAAAGCACACTTTGCTTTTAAATTGTCCAACGCGCCAGCGACATTAAACCTATGGTTAATTTTGAAGGAAGATTTTTAATAAAAGAGTCTAGGAGTAAGCAATGAACATAAATAAAGTGTTTTTCTTGAGAAAACCAGATACAAATGAAATTAAACAGATATATCTCGGCTATGCTTGGCCAGCAATTATCTTCAACGTTTTCTATCTTCTTTTTAAAAAGGATTGGAAATGGGCTGGAATCTTTTTTGTTCTCGATCTTCTAGCAGCTTGGCTACCTGAAGATTATATTAACCTCGCTATTTTTTCAGTCGGTTTAATTATTTGCTTTTTTTATAACAAAATAAAACTTAAAGAACTTACAGCTAAGGGATGGGTTCTAACTGAAAATTCTGAAGATGTTCTTAACCAATACAGAACCCAAAAGGCTGAAAAAGCTCAGGCTAGAAAAGAAAAGAGAAAGGAAGTATACGAAAATCTCGCAAAAATTGAATCCAACGGTGGTATATTTCAACGACAAGTACGCTGCCCAAGATGTAGATCAACTAACGTTCAAGTAGTTGGCCAACATAAAAAAGGGTTTTCGGTTGGCAAAGCTGCTACTGGAGTCGTATTGACTGGCGGAATTGGAAGTCTTGCTGGTTTTGCTGGTAAGAAAACAAAAAAAGTAGATATGATATGTATGGATTGTGGAAAGCAATTTAAATACAAAAAATAAGATTTCTTTTAGGAAGTTTGTCCACCACACCAGTGACGTTAAACCTATGGTTAAGTTTGAAAGGAGACTTTAATGAATAAAAAGTTTTTAGTAATAGCTACAACTGTTTTGGCAGCAATATCACTAACTGCATGTAGCAGTTCTAATAATGACACTCAAGGCGGAACGAAGGTAACCAAATCTGCCAATAAAAAAGCACAACCTAAAATCAAGTTTTACAAAAAAGGTGATACTGTAAAAGTTGGTAAGGTGGAGTATACTCTAAAATCTGTCACACCAACCGCTGAACGGAATGAATTTGAAGACAGCAAACCAAAGTATGTTGTTAAAGTTGTATATCATGTTAAAAATGATAGTAAAGAGGACATCCCAATCGGTGGCGACGCAGATGCATATGGCCCCACTAACGAAAAGCTAAAGACTTATCCGGTCAGCGGTTCAACCTTGGATACAATTGCACCAGGTAAAGAAGCTGATGTTATAGATGGATTTGGTAGTAAAAAATTAGGTGCTTTTGAACTACACTTTAGGCCATCAACTGACTTTGAAGCAACAGCAGCAAAATTTAAAGTTAATGTTAAGTAATTGCTCTAAATATATAGCAAAAAAGCCTTCAAGAATCAGGTCGGCAAACTCAGTTCTTAAAGGCTTCGAAATTAGTAGACAAAGGTCTATGGCCTTTCGTCTACCCTATTATAGCATAGGAGATATATTGGTATGGCAACTTTTGATAAACGCGGCAAAGTTTGGCGTGCTCGAGTTAACTTTAAACAAAACGGAAAATATCATCAAAAATCAAAAAGTGGTTTTAAAACAAAGCAACAAGCTCAATTATGGGCATCTAAAATGGAAGTGCAAAAGTCTGAAAACATAATTGTAGCTGAGAATCCTAGCTTTGGTGAGTATTATAAAAAATGGTCTGAAACATATCGAATACCTGGTAAAAGCACTAATACAGTCGGACGTTACAGACATATCAACGTTTTAATTGAAAAGTATTTTGGTAATGAAAAGTTGAATAAAGTTAGTCGTATGGACTATCAGAATTTTTTAAATGATTATGGTAAAACTCATTCTAAGAATTCTATTCAAAAAGTACATGGTACCATTAGTGCTTGCGTTCATGATGCAATAATTGATCATTTGATTAGCACAGATTTTACTGCAAGAGTAAATTTGATATTTGATAAAAATCGAACTAAGGATGTTCAGTACTTATCAGTATCCCAAACTAAAAAGTTAATTGAACAAGCTGAATCCGACCTTAACCCTCGATATAATAGTCGATATATGATTATTACGGCCATTTATACTGGTATGAGAATTGGTGAAATCATGGCTCTTAAATGGTCGGACATTAACTTTAAGTCTAAAACCATCGATATTACAAAAAGCTATTCCTACGCTTCTCAAAAAATTAAAGAGCCTAAAACTCCGTCATCTATAAGAACCATTAGGGTCAATCAAAAACTCCTGAACGTATTACAACAACTAAAAAAATACAATCATGAATATGTTTTTGGAACTTCATTTGAAACTGTCCCAACTCCAACGGCATGTAATAAAGTATTAAAAAAGCTTCTGAAGCAATGCAATATAAATATTCCTGGATTCCACTTTCACAGTCTGCGTCATACTCATACTTCTATATTGCTATACAAAGGCGTCGACCTATACGCGATAAGTCAGCGACTAGGTCACTCTAACATGTCAATTACCGCAAAAGTTTATGCTCATATGATTGACGAATTAAAAGCTAAGACTGATAACCGTATTGAAGAAATACTAGATACCTTATAAATAAAAAATGGACTAAACAGTACTCAAGATAAGTACCGTTTAGTCCATTTTTAGTCCACCCATGTATTAAAATGCTGTAATATCAGCATTTATAGCATAGATTCTATGGAGATGAGGGGAATTGAACCCCTGTCCAAACGCATTCCGTCACTGACATCTACAATCATAGTTATATTACTTGAATTTCACTAATCCAAAACGCCATATAACAGGGCTAGAATGGACTAGCTAATCTGAAATGACTCTTTTTAACTATTCAGATGAGGTAGTTAAACGTAACTCACTAAGTTGATACTTTCTACCAGACGTGAGTAATCCGATAAAAAGCAACACATGCGCTTAAATTAAGCAGCTAATGCGTAAGAATTTTCTTTATTTGCAGTTATAAAACTGTTGACGTTGTTAACGCAGACGTGACCTACGGATCGCAGTCAATGCGAATCTACGCCTGTCGAATCCCAAAACATCCCCAAATAGGATAGAAATAGTATAGCATAATTTACACTAACTTACTATCCAATAGCTTTCGCGTTACCACATAAAACTTTTACAAAACAAATTTATTAAATGCCTGTTCAATCCCATCTTCATCATTTGAAGCAGTTACATAATCTGCATGTTCCTTTGCTGCAGCAGAACCGTTTTCCATTACTACTGAAGTTCCAGCCACTTTAAACATTGGAATATCATTGCGCTCATCCCCGATAGCCATCACTTCAGCAGTTTCTAATCCTAGTTCTTTTTTCAAAAATTCTAGTGCTACTCCCTTGTTAACATCTGGATGCATTATTTCTAAAAAGTTAGCTGCTGCGCGCACCACGTAATTTTCTTTTCCAAATGTTTTTACAACATCAGCTTCAACTTGATCAAGCTTATCTTTTTCATCACCAAAAACAGCCTTAATTACTTGATCATCTTCAGGTAATTCATCAGGCTTTCTGATTAAGACACCTGCACTGTTTTCCCATGCCTGGACAACAGTAATTCGATTAACATTTAAATTACTTGTAATGATTGCACTATTCTCATCAACGATATTGTAATCCACGCCATGTTCTTTCGAATATTGGTCAATCTTTTCATAAGTTGCTTGATCAATTCCAGATTTTTGTAAAGTCTTACCTGTCACCGTTTCAATAACAGCACCATTAAAAGTAACAACATATTGGTTATCCTGAACTATTCCTAGCTCATTCAAAAAGTGCTTCACACCAGCTAATGGTCGTCCAGAGCATAGCACAACCTTAATATCACGCTCTACTGCTTTTTTAATTACTTCAATAGTAGATTGAAGTAACCTTCCCTGACTATTTAATAATGTGTCATCAACATCTATCGCAACTAATTTAATCATTTATTTTTCCTTTACTATTTTATTCAAGTTTTAAGTTATTTACCGTTGAATCCGACCATGCTTTTGTGAATTATATTGATAGTCAAAATCAATCTAATAATGCGAATCATATAACCAAACTGGTTTGGCTAGTCTTTCGGGTTCCTCAGTTTGAAATCTGGGAAAGACATGTGTGTGCAATAAATTATTCATATTGGTCAAAATGTCATAATTAATTCTCTATGGCTGTGAGACTTGAAAAATTGAATTGCCTAATAGTGCTATAACAGTCAAAAAAACTATTCTCTCTTCTAAATCGTTTAATGACGACACATTTCTTTTAGGAAATAACACATTTTTTCCCTATGTTACAGCATTATTTCCAAATACTATAATATCAAAAATAAACAAAAAAAGTCGCTAAGTTTTTCCTTAGCGGCTTCTTTATTTAATTACACGTTTTATCGTTAACTCAAGTGAGCTAGACGAACAACATCACGTTCAATCATCAATTCTTCATCAGTTGGAATAATCATTGCCTTGATTGCTGAATCAGGCTTAGAAATGAACTTCTCACCATTAGATTTATTAGCTTCATAATCTGGCTTTAGTCCCATAAATTCAAATGACTTCATGATTTCTTCACGAACGCCTGCATCATGTTCACCGATTCCAGCAGTGAAAATAATTGCGTCAACACCCTTTAATTCAACAATGTATGAACCAATATATTGTCTTATATGGTTAACAAAAATCTTACGTGCTAATGCAGCTTTTTCATCTGAATTATTTTCCAAGTCACGCATATCAGAAGAAATGCCGGAAATACCTAATAAACCAGATTGATCATTCAAAATGTCAATCATTTGATTAATATCAAGGTTTTCCTTATTCATAATATATTGCAAAACGGATGGATCAACATCACCAGAGCGAGTACCCATAGTAACACCAGCAAGTGGTGTGAAGCCCATTGATGTATCATATGATTTGCCATTCTTTACTGCAGTAACAGATGCACCAGAACCTAAGTGACATACGATTAATTTCAAGTCTTTGGCATCACGATCAAGCATTTCTGCTGCTCTACCAGTAATGTAGCGCACAGAAGTACCATGCGCACCATACTTACGCACACCATATTTTTCATAATATTTATAAGGGATTGAATACATGTAATGCTCTGGATCCAATGTTTGATGGAATGAAGTATCAAAAACCCCTACTTCAGGAACATCAGGTAGTAACTTCATAAAAGCTTCAATACCCTTTCCCTCAGCCGGATTATGTAATGGGGCATATTCTTTTAAATCGTAAACTTTTTGCAGCTTTTCCTGATCAATAATAGCTGAATCAGTAAAATCTTCACCACCGGCAACAATACGGTGACCTACTCCAGCAATTTCACTCAAGTCTTCAACAACTTTATATTCTTTTAAAGCCTTTAATAACAAATTGACAGCTGTTTCTTGATTGGGAATTGCAACCTTTTCTTCGTGCTTTTCACCATTGGCTAACTTAATTTCAAAAGATGAGCCATCAATACCAACTCGATCAGCAATCCCCTCTGCCAATACTTTTTCTTCAGGTATAGCAAATAGCTTATACTTAAATGAAGAACTTCCTGAGTTTATTGCTAAAACTTTTTTCATAAATGAGATTCCTCCATACACTTTAATTTGACTTTTTTCACAAGTTAATGAATATTTTTAGTATACCACTCATTTAGTTTAACATTAAGCTTGATTAGGTCCTCTTCTTTTTTAAGTGTATCCAACTTTGTGAGAAAAACCTCACTACTTTTAGCATTTTTACCATGATTTTGGAAAACTAAAACGGACTTTTGATTAAATTTATTTTGGAACGCATTATCTGGCAGCTCAATTATTGCTCTTAAATAAACTTTTTCTGATAACCATGGCATAAAGTCACTTCCAGTTTTTCCAGACAAAATGTCCTTAGGAACAACAAGGAAAGCATATCCACCCTGCGCCAAATTCTTAATTATCTGTTCAATAAACAAAAGATGAGCAAATGAATGACCTTTTTCAGCCTTGGTTGCAAAATTTGCTGCATTTTCATCAATTGGATAATAACCAATTGGTAGATCACTCACAACAACGTCTGGCTCAGAACAAAACCATGGTGTTAACGCATCTTGGTTGAATAGCTCTATTTCAAGACCATTTAAATGCGCGTTAATATCGGCAAAGTTCAACATATCTTCATCGTTATCAATGCCAAATAAGTTAAAATCTGCTTTTGAATGATTCGCAATTTTGAGCTGATTCACCACCGAAAATAATAAATTGCCTGAACCAATTGCAGGATCAATTATAGTTAGCCCTTGATCCGGTAATAATTTCTGCATAAACATCGCAATAATAGTTGATATCACTGGCGGTGTTGGCATCTGATTAGGATCTAAATCGTCCTCATTAATAGCCTTAAGTGTTAAAAAAGTAAATATTTGCACTTTTGACTTTTGTGAAAGATCTTCATAATGCAATTGTTGGTATTTTTCACTTAGTTGGGCCACTGTTTCTTTATCAGGTGCACCTAATTCAACCTTTATCTGCTCATTTTCCAAATTATCAAAAGTCTCTGTTAATGCTTCACTAAATGATACGTTTAGAGCATTCTGTAATACCTCAACGCAGTCAATAAATTTATTAAATAAGTTTTCAATTTTATCCACTTTGATACCCCGTTTCTTCTAAACATTTTAATAGAAATCAGGTAACAAGCGCAAGTAAATCAATACCGACATAAATATTCGATTAATAGTGTATTGTTTTGCATACTGCTACAATAGGTTTCTTGATAAAACTGTAAAAAAAGCAAACAGGTAGTTAAAACTAAAACGCTACTTAATAAAGCGCTAGCTTTTAATTTCATCATTTTTTCTCTTTTCATTTTTTGTTGCTTTAGGTTTTGCATCCAATTTGAAATATATTTCAGATGATCGCCCATCTTTTTCGACGACATTAATTTTTATTTGTTGGTCTTTACTAATAAATGAGGCTTTTTTAACGTTTAACAGTAGTGGCATATGCCCTCCTTCAGGTGTCCTCATTCTAATCATGTCTTTATATGAAGCTAAAATATAAACCTGCGTTTTACCGCTTTGATTGACTTTTTTGATAGCAACTTGACGACTGTTTGTTCCAGCTGGAAAAAGATAAACGGTTTTAGCATCTTCTTTCAAAAAATGATCAAATTGAACATAAGCAAATACTATGTCATCGGTTCGATGATGTGCTTTATCGGCCGTCGCTATACTCTTTAACATATTCTGTAAAGTTACAACTGCTAGCAAGGTTACAAAAACAGCAAATACAGCATCAGCCAATAAGAAGCCATTACTTTTTAGCCTTGTACATTTGTTTTTTAGTTGCATCATAAATTTTTGAATCACCTATCATTTGATAAACATGATCATGAACAATAATTTGCTTAATTCCATTTTCCTTCATTACTCGAATAGCATAAGTACGATCAACTTCTTGTTCATTTTCTCGTTCAAATGATCTACTTTCGCTCACAATCAATGAAATACTGACAATTCCTAAAAATGTAATAAAGAGTGCGACACAACTTTCAGCCATTAAAAAACCACCTATTTTATGCTGCATCGTCAATCACTCGTCCCCACATCATTTGCAGCCTGATTGTCTTTCTTTCTTGACGATTGGCAATCACAATTGTTCTCGGTGACATTGAGCCGCTTGACGAAATCCATAAATCTGATAATTTATAAATCTTTATTTGGGGTGCAATTTTAACAACTTTTCTATGGCCTGCTCTGGTAACCGTCAACATATTCGAATTAGGATAATACCTGATGTAGCTTGCAACATGTTTAATGGTAGAAATTGTAGCAGCCTGTTCGATTGTGCTTTTAACTTCTTTGGTAGTATTATTTAACATCATTTTTTCACTATAACCGTCAAGACAAACTGTACCCAGCATAATTACTCCGATTGAAATTGCTAAAGTAATTACCATTTCAATAACTGTAAAGCCACGTTGGCTTGCTTTAGTTTGCATTCTTTTGAACAACACCGTTAGTTACTGTATAATCTTGTGTCTTATCAAACTGTTTCTTAGTTAAATAGCCGTCGTCAAACATATTTTTAAAGGAAATTTCCTTACCGTCGCGCTCTTTGTCTTCTTGATATAAATCTGCCTGAGTTTGGAGTGTCGTTTTAAATGCATCATTAGCTTTGTCATTTGCACTTTGCTTTTGTTTAGTCAAATTAGGTGCAATGATTAGTAACAACATAACGATAATAGCAACGACTACTACCATCTCAATCAAAGTAAACCCTTGTGCTTTTCTATTTTTTGCTAGTAAACCCAATAGATATCTTTTTTTTGCTTTTTTCATTTTTATATCCTCCTAAATACTTTGCATCATTGCGTACATTGGTAGTAATAACTTTAAGTACATCCCGATAATGCATAATCCAATTAAGATAAAGCAAAACGGTTGAACATTAACAATTAACTTTTCAATTTTGTTGGACAAATTAGTAAACAGTGTCTTCCCTAAAAGCAAGCAGCGCTTGCTTAAATCACTCTTTTTTGCACCTGTTTGCATTAGCAATAACAGTTCATTTGGTAAAAAAGGCTCTTTCTTAATAATTTCTTCAAGGCCCTTCCCAGCTCTAAGCTGGTTACCAACTTTTGCACCAATCACTTGTTGTAGTGACCCTGTTTCTTGTTTAGCAGCATACTCACACATCTTTTGTAGTGAAAACCCACTTGCAAGCAATAAACCAGCATCATAAACAAGTAAGTAATTAACATATAATTTAATAGTCGAACCAATGATTGGATAGTGTCCTAATTTAACCAAAGAACGATAGTCCTGTTTCTTCAATAAGGTGGTAACTTTAACTAAAAAATAGATAAAAAGTAGACCCATATCAAGTAAAACAAATAGCATAATGTCTCCAGTATGCTCTCCAGTATTTGCAAACTGACTAGAAACGAAAGTTTGCATGAATACGAGCAACAAAACCATCATTACAGCTAAAACAAATGGGTAGGACATTTCGGCTTTTAATTTCTTTATTTGTTCATTTTTCAATCTACTCAATGACGCAAGTTGGCCAAGGCATTCAACTAAGTTGCCTTGATTCATTGCTAAGTCGATCTGGGTAACAACAGTTTTTGAAAAGCCTAGTCGTTCCATTTCTTTGCTCAATTTTGTTCCAGACTGAAGGCGTTTGTTTAACTTTCCAAGGATTTTTTTCTGCTTTGGCCAAACAATTGGCATTAATTCCAAACTTGTACCAAGAGAAAAACCGTTAAGTAAACTATTTTGTAAGTAATCCAAAAAGAGAAATCGTTCTTTACTATTTAGCTTACCCCTGCTTGAATTGCTCAAATATTGCCGCACTAATTTTCTCCTCCTGCTTTAACTTCGATAGATTATCTTGCCAGTCAACATAATCACCACGTTGAGATTTCAAGACACTTTTGTGTAAAAAATTCCCACTTGCAATGTCCATTAGACAAGAAAAACCATCTTTTGTTGGCAATAAACGTTGATAACAAACGGCAGTAAGACAGTTTACCAATTCACTTTTAGTAATGTTCAAACTTTCTAGTCTTGAAATTGTTTGCAGTGTGCTTTTTGCGTGAACCGTTGCAAAAACTAAGTGACCACTCAAGGCTGCATCAATTGCCAAACGAGCAGTTACTGCATTTCTGATTTCGCCAATAATTAGAATATCTGGACGATGTCGTAAAGCTGCTTCAAGTAATATCGGATATGTAATGGCTGCCTCTAAATTAACTTGTGTCTGTAAAAAACTAGCTTCATGGATTTCCACCGGATCCTCAATTGTCATCACCATCCTGTCTTGACCAACATACTTAGCAAGTTTGTACATGGTGGTCGTTTTTCCCGAGCCCGTTGGACCACTAGTAATAATAAGACCACGTTTTTGCGCTAAGCTTTTCAGTAATTCAAGTTGCTGGTTAAAGAAATACTTTCCTTCACTTACACGGTAAATAATTCTGATAACCAGTGACTCGCAGTCAGTATAATCACCAAGACTGGATAAGCGCAGATAATATACTTGCTTATTGTACTCAAAATCAAATGCCCCAACTTGCGGTCGTCGGTGTTCAGCAATATCCATTTGAGCCGCAAACTTTAAATAATTAATCAACTCCTTTCCTTCGTTAATCGAAAAATTCGCTTGATTTGCAATTCCATTAATTGTTCGAAAACTAACCACTAATTTTCCTTTTTGGGTTAAAAAGAACAAGTCGCTGGCATGACAGTCAATTGCTTCTTGAATTAATGAACTAACCGCTTCTTTAATTCGCATAAATACCTCCTTTTTGCCGCCAATAATAATTACGCAAAAAGCTGGAATTTTTTTGTTAAAACTAAATATTATTTTGAATAAACAAAAAAGCAGCACTTAAAGTACTGCTTCTTTATTTTGTATTTAGTTTTTTATAGCAGACAGAATGACAAGATTAGCATAATGACTACACCACCAAGCATTGGTACAGAAGTCCGCTTGATAATTTGAGCTGTATCCAAGTGAGTTGCCTCGGAAACGATTAGGACAACTGCCGCAACAGGCGAAACTGCTCTTAACAAATTAGCCGCTAATTGAATTGGAACAGAAAGTTGCTGCGGAGCAATTCCGGCAGATTTTGCTAACGGTACAATCAATGGAATTAATGCAAAGATTAGTGCGATACCACTGCCACTCAAGATAACAATTACAGCAGTAAAAATTACCATAATTATTGGCAAGAGGGTTCCGGCACTTTTAATATCTGTCATTGAATTTTGTAGCATTGTCATGATACCAACAGCATTTAGTCCTTGGACATAAGTTTGAGCAGCAACTAAAAGTACGACAATACTCATTGCATTGCCCATCCCTTTAATGAACACATTGCTGTCTTGCAAAACTTGTTTAGCATCTTTGGTATTAATTAGTTCAACGATAATGGCAATAATCCAACTGATAAGCGTCACTTCCTGCACACTCATGGTTGTAGTTACGCCTCTAACAAGATTATAGATGAAGTCAACTATCAAGATGATAATTGGTGCTAAAGGCAAGAGGCCGTATATAAAGCGTACGAATTTTCCACCTTTAACCTTAAGTTTCTGGGTACTCTCTTCTTTTAACCCATATTTCTTTAATTCTTCTTCATAGCTAATTTCCTGTCCATCTTTCTTATCTTCATGTTTTTGCCAGAAATATTGAATTACAGCAATTAAAAGTAAGGTCGGAATTGAAATTAAAGCGTGGTAGCCAAAAACATATTGTGTAGTTGACAAATGTAGGGCTGAAGCCAATGCCACATTATCTGAACCTAATGGTGTTGGAATGATTGTAGCTGAAGTAGCAATCAAAGCAGCAGAAGTTAATCTACTCATTCCTGTTGCTCTTAAAACAGGATACAATGTTGCCAATAAAATAATTGCTAAGTTTGAAGCACTTGGAACTACAAGAGAAAGGATGTTTGACATTAAGAAAACAATCGGAACTAATAGATAAACCGATTTAATTCCCTTCATTGAGGAAGTCAAAGCACTTACTGTCACATCGTTTGCGCCAATGTGACTCATGTAGGCACTATACCCAGCTAAAAGCAGAATTACAAATCCTGCTTGTGACAGTGTCGAAGTAAATTGATCTATTATAACCTGTATAGGTTTTAAAAATTGGTTCGACACTGGTGCTAAAACGGTTATCTTATTGCCCATTAGAACTGCACAATACAAAAGTACAAGTCCTAAAGCAAATAGCACAATTTTAATATCCATTTTCTTGGATAGCATGTATACCAAGATGATTACAGACAACAAAGTTAATACGATTGCGATTAACTGATTCATTAAAAATTCCCTTCTAATCTAACAAGCTTTTTTGATTGCTTCGATGAACCAAGCAATAAATTCATCAACATTAACAGACTTACCAATTAAGGCATTTGCTGGTTTATTCAATTTATTATTGAAGTCCATTAAAGAAGCACCGTTTGTAGGACCTTGATCGGTTATGATATCCACATAGGCCTCTTCAAAATCAAACATAGTTGGATTTAGTAAAATTCCTGCCGCAAGTGCATCGTAAATTTTCAATCCAGTATTGAAACTACCGCCACGGTAGCGTTTAAATAGGCTATAGAACATATCACCAACGCTGCCAAGTGACTTGATTTGCTCACTTACTTCTGGCTTAACAAGTGCTTGGAAGCCAAGCTCTAACGGTGCAACGCGAATCTTGAGTCCACTTTCAAAAACAATTTTTGCTGCTTCAGGATCGCCGGCAATATTAAATTCGGAATAAATGCCGTAATTTCCGCGACCAATGCAGCCGCCCATCAATACTAATTCTTCAATATTAGCTAAATCTTCAGGATATAGCCGAATGTAGAGTGCAAAATCTGTTAATGGTGCAATCCCCACCAAAGTAACTTTTTCACTTGAATTAGCCACTACCTTGTGAATAGCTTCGGGTGCTGTTGTATCTTTTAATAGTAAATCTAAATCAGGCTCTGGAAAGTCATAACCATCCATGCCACTTTTACCATGAACGCTAGCCGCATCTACTGGTGCCTTAATTAAAGCGCGTTTACAGCCCTCTACAACAGGAACTTTTTTGCCTAAAAACTTTTCAAGCTTTAACACATTGTTTAATGTCTGTTCAATTCCCACATTACCAGCAGCTGCCGCAATTAGCTTTACATCTACTTGCGGATCAAATAATAGAATTGAGATTGCAACTGCATCATCAATTCCAGGATCCGTACTTAAAATAACGGGTTTTGTCATCTTAACTCTCCTACTCATTAAAATGTCTTGTAATAAAGAATCTAATTAATTCCAGTAAAACAGTATACTACTTGTATACCTAATATTCCCAATAAATTTGTGATTTATTACTCAAATTTATAAATATCTTTTACTAACTTTGTAAAATAATGCCATGTTTACTAGTACCATTATGATAAGACGCTATTTATTTTTTTGTGAAGCAGTCAACTTTATTTAAAGCAAATCAGATTCTTTTATTAGCCTGATCCTTGCACGAATAGTTATTACATAGTTAAAATAACTAATTATGGCAAATAAAAAACCTTCCAGAATAAATCTGGAAGGTTTTGGCTTTTATTAATTAGTCTTCTTCAGCTGCAGTATAAACGTTTTGAACATCATCATCGTCTTCAAGTGCATCAACTAAGTTATCAAATTGTTCCTTCTTATCTTCAGGAACAGGTGTTGTATTTTCTGGAATCATTGTTAATTCCGCATTTGCCAACTTGTAGCCTGCTTTTTCTAAAGCATCACGAACTTGAGCAAATTGTTTTGGATCAGTATAGATTTCAAACGCATCGTCACTGGTTTGTAAATCATCACCACCAGCATCCATTACGTCAAGAAGCATCTGATCCTCATCTGCGTCAGTAGTAGTACGATCAATTACAATGTAACCTTTGCGATTAAACATGTAAGCAACTGAGCCACTAGCACCAAGAGAACCACCATTACGAGTGAATGCAACACGAACTGCAGAAGCTGTCCGATTTTTGTTATCAGTCAGAGCTTCAACAAATACTGCTACACCACCTGGTGCATAACCTTCATATGTAATTTCATCGTAGTGCTCATCTGAATTACCTTCAGCCTTCTTAAGCGCACGATCAATATTGGTTTTAGGCATATTATTGGCACGTGCCTTATCCATCACCATACGTAGGTTAGGATTCCCAGAGGGATCAGGACCACCAGTCTTTGCAGCCATATATATTTCACGAGATAACTTTTGAAAAATTTTACCTCTCTTTGCGTCTTGCGCATTCTTGCGGCCTTGAATATTGTGCCATTTTGAATGTCCTGACATAAGAATCCTTCTTTCTCTGCTTAAAATATTAACGATATAATCTTAACGCACGGTTTAAGAAAATTCAATACTATCAAGTTAAGCCAAGTAATTTTCTTCCAGTCTAATATAATTACTTACCATAATAATACAGACGAATTTATTAATTATTCCCTAGTCTTTTTCATTTTTAATGCGTAAAATGTAAATAATTGTTTAAAAAAGGAGAGAACTTTTGTGGAGGAACTAGATTCTAATAAAAAATATATCTCGTGGCCTGTTTTAACCCTAATGGCTTTCTGTACGGTTATTGGCCTCGATGATATCATGTACAATTTCCAAAATCAGGGAATGCCAGTTGTCACCTCATGGATCATAATGTGTCTTTTTTATGTTATTCCATATTCATTAATGGTTGGACAATTAGGCTCAGTCTTTAATCAGGAAGGCGGTGGGCTTTCCTCATGGGTACGTGGAACCAATGGGGAATTCCTTGGTTACTTTACTGCATGGACATATTGGGCTGCATCTATCCCTTATGCCGTCGATTCAGCTAATGAGATTATTGTCGATATTGGTTGGGCATTAACTGGTTCAGAAAAGTTTCAGAGTCAAATATCTAACACCAAATTTGCTCTCATGACTTTTGCCATGTTTATTATTTTCATCATCATTGAACACTATTTCTCTCGTTCAATGGAAATCCTGTCGACCATCGGCGGTGGCTTGATGTTAATCATGACACTAATGTTTGTTTTCTTAGCTTTCTTAGGTTTAGCTAAATCAGGTGGCCACATGGCAACTCATCCATTTACTTGGAAGACACTTATTCCTAAGTTTGACATGCATTATTGGACTACTATTGCCATGTTAATTTACGCTTTAAATGGCTGCGAGTTAGTAGCACCATACGTTACTAAAATGAAAAAACCAAAGGCTGATTTTCCTAAAGCAATGGTTGCTTTAGCAATTATGACCATTTTCTTAACTGTCTTTGGCTCATTCGCACTTGGTATTTACTTTGACGGTTACCATATTCCAAAAGATTTAAAGATGAACGGTGCCTACTACGCATTTGATATGGTCGGTCACCAATATGGTATGGGTAAAACATTACTTTACATTTGGGCTTGGACCTCAGTCTTTTACAACGCTGCCCTTCTGGCTGTTCTACTGGATGCAATGACAAGAATGTTAATTTCCGATACTGGTGACAAATACATGCCACACTTTTTGCAGAAAAAAGATAAAAATGGATTACCAATTAATGGTTATGTTCTAACTGTCGGTCTTTCAGCTTTCATTATGCTTTTAGGAATTTTCCTTCCTGATATGAATGATATTTTCAACTGGCTCTTAAACCTTAACGGTATTATTTCACCAGGTGTTACCTGCTGGATTTTCTTCTCATTCATGCAAATCAGGAAGAATTCACAGAAATTCAAGTCCGATTATGTCTTTATTAAAAACGACAAGCTTGGCTATCTGGCTGGACTATTTTTATTGATTGTTACTGCAGTAGCAACAGTACTCGGCATTGCGCCACAAGACATTAAGCAGTTCAGTGGCTATTGGTGGTATGAACTAATTATTAACATTGTCGCAATTGTAGTATTGATTGGTTTGGGTGCGATTCTACCAAGTATCAGGAAACGTGAAGAAGAATACGGAATTGCTTTCAATCGTGGTCAATGGACAACTATGGGTGTTCTAGTAATTGGTTCAATTATTTTTGATTTATACTTAGGAGAAAGAAATCACTTATTTAATGGCGCCACACTTAGTCTTGGACAGGTTAAACTGGGCATGAACATTGTATTAATTCTGATTGAAACAGTGTTTGCAATTCTGATTTGCTGGCTAGTTGGCAGAAAAAAACCTACTTCAGCTAAAAAATAGTTATCAAAATTTTAAAACAGGTTCATCGTTAAATGGATCTGTTTTTTTGTTAAATAAAGAAAAAACCAATCTATCTAATATATAATAATATAGAGGATTTTAGACGAAGGAGAACACAGATGACACCAATTCCATTTAAAGCAGTTGCCGTAGATATGGACGGTACTTTTGAAGATGATAATAAGCAGTTTGATCATTACCGGTTTGAACAAGTTTTAACCAAATTACGTGAGCAAAAAGTTCATTTCATTGTCTCTAGTGGGCGCCCTCTTTCGCGTTTGCGACAAGATTTTTTTGAGTTTCTGGATCGAATCGACATTATAGCTGATAATGGTTCAATTCTTACCAAGGATAATCAGGTCATCGCTAGACATGTTTTTACTTATAAAACTGGCATTAAGCTAATTAATTTCATTCAGACTAATTACCCCCAAATAGAAATTGTTGCGAGTGGTTTGGATAGTGCCTACTTAAATAAACGTGCATCCACCAATTTTAAAAAATTAATGCACTTTTTCTATCCCAACATTGATGAAATCGCAAACTTACTTGACCTTCCAACCAGCGACAGCTTAACCAAGCTGACACTAAGCTGCTCTTCTGAACTAGCTAATGAAATTGAAAAGAAATTCAACGCAGATAATACTGAGCGAATTCACTGCACAACTAGTGGTTTTGATAATATCGACATCATGCCAGTCAACGTTAACAAGGGGCAGGGAATCAAATTCTTTTTACGCTACTTTGGAATCGATCCTGAAGAGCTAATTGCTTTTGGCGATGGAATGAACGATAAAGAAATGATCGAACTTGCTGGTTACAGTTATGCAATGGAAAATGGTGATGAACGCTTAAAGAAAATTGCCAAATTTGAAGCCCCTAGCAACAATGAAATGGGCGTTTTGCAAGTGTTAGAAAAGTATTTAGGCTAAAATCAAGTTAAACTAAAGGCAAAAAACAGATTTAATAAGGAAAAATTATTTATGAGTTATATTGAAGTCAAACACAATTTTAAACGTTACCAAACCGGTGATACTGAAATTTTAGCTAATAACGACGTCAATTTTTCCATTGAAAAAGGCGAATTGGCAATTATTTTAGGAGCTTCCGGTGCTGGTAAGTCAACTATCCTCAATATCTTAGGCGGAATGGACACCAACACCTCTGGTGACATCATTATCGATGGCAAAAATATTGCAAATTATAATAAACGCCAATTGACTACGTATCGGCGTAATGACATTGGTTTTGTTTTTCAATTCTACAACTTAATTCAAAACTTAACTGCAAAAGAAAATGTCGAACTAGCATCAGAAATTGTTGCCGATTCACTTGATCCAGTTCAAACCTTAATTGACGTTGGCTTGAAAAATCGAATTAACAACTTCCCTGCTGAACTATCAGGTGGTGAGCAGCAAAGAGTTGCTATTGCACGTGCTATTGCTAAAAATCCCAAGATACTCTTGTGTGATGAGCCAACTGGAGCACTTGATTACCAAACAGGAAAAAGCGTCTTACAGACCATTGCCAAAATGAGCCGTGAAAATGGTGCAACAGTAGTTATTGTTACGCACAATAGTGCACTGGCACCAATTGCAGATCGCGTGATTCATTTTCATGATGGCCAAGTAACCAAAATTGAGCAAAACGCTCAACCAGAAGATATTACAAATATTAAGTGGTAGAAAAGGCAGATCATGAAAAAAATAATTTGGAAAGATTTTTGGCAGTCAATTAAGCACACCAAAGGACAATTCTTGTCAATTATGGGCTTAATGATGATCGGAGCATTCGCTTTGGTCGGGCTTTTTGTTACTGGGCCTGATATGCGTGATACTGGTAATCACTATGCGCAAAAGCTTAACACTGCTGATTTAACTGTAATGTGTAATTATGGTTTTGACAAAAAAGATACCGAAAAAATCAAGCAAACAAAGGGTCTTGAAGAAGTTGAATTCGGCTATATGACTGACACCGTTTTAAAAAATACCGATGAAAGTTTTCGCGTTTTTTCAAAGCCTAAATCTGTCGGCAAGTACGAAGTGCGCCAAGGTCGCTTACCTAAAAGTAAAAAAGAAGTTGCACTTGCTGAGCACTATCATAATCGCTACAAGATTGGTCAAGAAGTCAGTTTTACCGAAAAGAAGAATCTGCTTGGCAGTACCCTTCTAAAAAGAAAGACATTTAAAGTTGTTGGATTTGTCCGCTCAAGTCAAATTCTATCTAATGTTAACTTAGGTCAAAGTAATAGTGGTACTGGGGAACTTAAAGGATATGCTGTTGTTTTGCCAAGTGCTTTTAACCACCAAGTTTACACTGTTGCCAACCTTAGATATCACAATTTACGTAACCTTGATTCATATGGCAAAGTTTATACAGCCCGAGTTAGTGATTACAAAAAGGTATTACAACAAACGCTCAAGAAAGATGCCAAGCAACGCCAAAAACGAATTTATGCTAGCTTTAATCAAGTAATAAAGCCAAAGGAACAGCAACTTACTGACGCCAAAAATAAAATAGCCGATACTAAAAAGCAACTGTTACTTGCCGAGCAAGAATTAGATGAGCAGAAAAATGCCTTAGCTGCTCAAACTTCGAATGCTACTACACCGGAAGCAAAAATGCAGCTTCAACAGGCTCAAGCAGAATTATCTGCCAAGGCAAAAGTTTTACAAGCAAAAAAGCAAAAAGCAATGACTGCTTCAGCAAGTGCTGAAAAAACAATTGCAAAGAATGAGCTTAAATTAGCTAAAGCAAAAAAACAGGCCAAAAAGTTATCAGCACCAAGTTATAGTGTTTACAATCGCCGCGAAGTGCCTGGTGGTGAAGGAAATCTTGTCTATACTACGGTCGCAAGAGTTGTCGAAGACTTAGCGAAAGTCTTTCCTATCTTTTTGTACTTTGTAGCTGCTTTAGTCACTTTTACCACTATGAATCGTTTTATCGATGAGGAAAGAATCAATTCTGGAACACTGAAAGCATTAGGCTATAGTGACAATGTTGTTATCAGCAAGTTTGTCTTTTACGGTTTTCTTTCAGGAACCATCGGAACAATTATTGGTGTTTATCTTGGCCATACTTTAATGCCACAGATTGTTTACCATGCTTACTACAAGTCTCTGACGATTCCACCAATTGAAGAACACTTTTACTGGCAGATTAGTCTAATTGCCCTTGTTTTATCGTGGATCAGTTCCGTTCTACCCGCTTATTTAACTGCAAAAGCTGAATTCCGTGAAAAACCAGCTGCATTACTTCTGCCTAAGCCACCTGCAGCTGGTTCAAAAATACTTCTTGAAAGAATTCCGTTTATTTGGAATCATCTTAGCTTCACCCACAAGGTAACTGCCCGTAACATCTTCCGTTATAAAAAACGAATGTTAATGACAATCTTTGGTGTTTGTGGTGCAGCTACTCTTCTTTTTACGGGTTTTGCAGTAAAGAACTCTATCAGTAATATGAACAATCGTCAGTTTTCAGGATTAATTCATTACAACATGATAGTGGCTCAAAAATCCCCAATTTCAGCTAATGACCAAGCTACACTCGATGATAAGCTAAAAGGAAGTAACATTAAATCCGAACTACCTATTTATTATGAGTCCATGTCAAAAACTGCTGGTAAATCTGGTGACACGCAAGACATTACTTTAATTGCGCCAAAATCAGACCACAAACTTGATCAATATCTTTATTTAAACGATCGTCGCAGTAAAAAGAAGATTACCTTAACTAATGGTGGTGTTGTCATTTCCGAACGCCTAGCCAGTCTCCTAAACGTTAATAAAGGTGACTATATGACTTTGACTGATAAAGACAATCATCGTCGAAGAATGAAGATTGCTAATATTACTGAAATGTATATGGGCCACTTTGTTCTAATGAACTCAAACCAGTATGAAAAGATTTTTGCTAAAAAGTATTCTACTAACGCTCATCTGGTTAACTTAAAGAACAGTTCTAATAAGAACACCAAAAAAGTAGCTGCAGAGTTTATGAAGCTTAACGGTGTCGCTGGTGTCGTTCAAAACACAGCAATTAGTCAAGAACTAGACGTCGTTGTGCAATCCCTTAACATGATAATGGTTGTTTTAATCATTGTTGCTGGTTTGCTGGCAATTGTTATTTTGTACAATTTGACTAATATCAACATCGCAGAACGAATTCGCGAACTATCTACCATCAAGGTATTAGGCTTTTACAACAATGAGGTCACAATGTACATCTACCGCGAAACAATTTTGTTAACGGGTATTGGCATTCTAGTAGGATATTTGACCGGTGATTTGCTTTATCGCTACATCCTGTATGTTGTTCCACCTGATAATGTCATGTTCAATCCAGCTCTTTCCGCCTCAAGCTTCTTGTGGCCATTAGGTGTAATTGGATTAATTACAATTATTTTAGGATTTATCGTCAACAAAAAGTTAAGAGATTTAGATATGCTAGAAGCATTGAAATCCGTTGATTAATATCCTTTGAATAGTAAAAAAGTCGAGCTATTATGCTCGGCTTTTTTCAATAGTTTTTTGTAGTCAAATTAAAACCACTTTATTTAAGTGAAAACATCGTTACAAATAACTAATGCTCATACAGAATAAAAAAGGATAGTCGACTGAATTTCGACTATCCTTTTTGCGTTAAATTTTAGCTTTTCCTAGTAAAACAGAACTTATTACAACTGATAATGAGCTAAAGGCCATTGCAAGACCAGCTATTTCAGGGCTAAGAGTAAAACCAATTCCTGCAAATAACCCCGTAGCAATTGGAATTCCTAAAATGTTGTAAATAAATGCCCAAAACAGATTCAGCTTAATTCTTTTAAAAGTTTTTTTACTCAATTTAAGTGCACGAACAACATCTTCTAAGTCATTTTTGATTAGAACAATTCCGCCTGCATCAATCGCTACATCAGTTCCAGAGCCCATTGCTATCCCAACATCTGCTTGTGTTAATGCTGGAGCATCATTAATACCATCGCCAACAAAGGCAACCTTATAGTTATGTTGCAACTTTTTAACTTCGTCAGCTTTATCAATCGGTAAAACTTCCGCAATTACTTGATCTATTCCTACTTGTTTAGCAACTGAATCTGCAACTTGCCTATTATCACCGGTAAGCATAACTGTTTTTAAGCCTTCCGCTTTTAAGTCGGAAATCGCCTTAGCAGCTGTTTTCTTTGGAGCATCTTGAATTGCAATCAAACCGATAACCTTATCATCCATAGCAACAATAACAACGGTCTTTGATTCTTTTTGCAGCTTAGTTATCGCATCAGACATTTTGATTTCAACAGTATACTGGTCAATTTCGGGTTTACCGACAAAGGCAGTTTTCCCATCGATTATCCCCTCTATTCCGTGTCCCTCAATCGCCTTGAAGTCAGTTACATCTTCCATCTCAACATTTTCAGTTTGGGCAGCAGTTAGAATTGCTGGTGCAAGTGGATGCTCTGATAATTTTTCTAGGCTTGCAGCTACTTGCAATACTACTAATTTATTCCCAATGACGTCCGTTACTTGCGGTTTTCCTTTAGTAATTGTGCCTGTTTTATCAAAAACTATTGCAGTTAAATTATTAGCAGCTTCAAGAATTTCACCATTTTTAATCAAGATTCCTTTTTTAGCGCCCAGACCTGTTCCGACCATTAAAGCGGTTGGCGTTGCTAATCCTAAAGCACAGGGACAAGCAATTACCATTACGGAAACTGCGTAGTTAAGAGCTGTTGGTACGCTCTTATTTAAAAAGACAAACCAAACTAGAAATGTGATAATAGCAATAATTAAAACAGTTGGAACAAAAACGTTAGCAACTTTATCGGTTAGTTTTTGAATCGGTGCATGGCTATTCTGTGCTTTCTTTACAATTTCAATAATTTGGGCAAGCATCGTGTCATTGCCAACTTTTTCGGCTTCAATGACAAAAGAGCCATTTTGATTAATTGTTGAACCAATTACTTGATCTCCAGCTTTTTTGGCAACAGGCATGCTTTCTCCAGTAACCATTGATTCATCAATATTTGAAGTTCCAGAAACTATTTTTCCATCGACAGGTACTTTTTGTCCCGGTAAAACTTGTATTAAATCACCTTTTACAACCTGACTTATCGGAACCTTCACAAACTCAGTTCCGCGTTTTACCAAAGCCTCTTTTGCCCCCAGGTTAACCAGCTTACTAATTGCACTCGAGGCATTACTGCGCATTTTTGCTTCCAGGACTTGCCCTAAGAGAACAAACGTAATTACAAACGCTGCTGTCTCAAAAAAGACTGGCCTTCCCGTGAACATGGCATAAATGCTGTAAAGGTAAGTGATCATGGTTCCCAGTGCAACAAGGGTATCCATGTTGGAATGATGCTTTAGGAATGCTGACCAGGCGCTAGAAACGAATGGACCCGCAGAAATCAACATAATAACTGTCGTAAACGCCAGCATTGTCCAATTACCACCTGGTAACATCCAGCCTGTAAAGGGATGGATTATCATCTCAACAAGCATTGGCAGGGAAAGCACCAATGAGGTCCAAAAACGTGTCGTTATCTTCATATACTGATTCCTTTTCCTAGTTACTTAACGATTACCTTGCCATGAAACATGTTCATACTGCATTCCCAGTCATATTCACCTGCTTTAGATGTGTCAATCTTGACTTGCTCGACTTGACCTTTTGGTAGTTCTTGATTAATTCCCAAGTCAGAGAAAATGACATGATCTAAGCAGCTAGAAGAATCTAATCGCTTAAAATTCAAAGTTGCAGGAACGCCCTTTTTTAGGACAACTTTTTCAGGTGAATAGCCACCCTTTACTTGAATGTTAACCGTTTGATTAGTAGAATTCACTTTTGCTTGCTCAACACTTGCATCATGTTTACCTAAGAACCACCAAGCAATAAAAGCAATAGCCATAATTCCTATAATTAATGTAATAACCTTCATAATTAACTCTCCTTCAACTTATTTTTTATTTGTTTTATTCTTTTTAATGTCTACATTTGTAAACTATAATTAATTTAACACTTAAATTTACATTTGTAAACATAAACGAATTAAAAAAACCACTAACTTTCGTTAATGGCTGTTGCGATTTTTACTTTGTCTATCTGACTTATCGATCCTCCAAAATCGATAAAATCGACTCGTGCGTAAAAATTATGTCGCATCCGGACTATCAAATTGCGCATAAGCAGCAGGTTAAGCATTATTAGCATTTGATACGCTTTTATTTACTCCATTGCTTTCTAGCGTGAAGCTACTCAACTATTCAGTGATCAACTTGTTTAAATAAAACTTTTGCCTTTCATTTCATTTTCTATCCCATCTTTTAGACTTGGTCAAAAAACCGCAGATCATCAGTCTATGAGGATCCGTAATATCTTTCAAGAAATACTCGCTTACTTCAGTGGTTCTTTAGAAAATCTTTTTAAAAAACATGCGTTATCCTTACCTTCCAGCACCATCGTATCGTTTAATTCCTAATTTCCAAACTACTTGATCGAGTACTAAAAAAATCAATGAAATTATTAGCTGATAAATTAAAATGTGAAAATGCTGAGGCTGTAGCAATAAAATAGTTGCTGGACAGGCAATTAATCCAAATGGCAATAAAAAGTTAAATATGATGTTTCCAATTCCGTGATAAATTACAGCAGGATATCTACTCATCTGTATCATGCTTAAGAACAAATCATTTCTACCAAAGTTTGTAGGAAACCAAAAGGCTGAAATTGTCCACAGATACCATAGTGAATAGTATAATATGCAGCCAAGAAAGCATGAGCAAACAAAAGCCAGTATTTGTAACCAGCTAAAAGAACTGCCATGACAGGCATATAGTATAATTACAAACCCAAGAGCAGAATTAATGAACTGCGTAAATTCAATCGATCGGAAAAAATAAAATAGATGAGGATTTATTGGCTTTAATAGAACTGTGTCAAGTGTTCCTTCACGAATATCTTTTTCCAGCATCGGCATAGATTTAACTAGAAATGCCATCATCAAGCCGTCTATCATAGTATAGACTCCGACTAAAAGCAGACATTCTTCATATGTCCATCCACCAATCGTACTGACATTCAAATAAATGACTTTAAAAAAGATAATTGGGATTCCTAACCAAAGAACAGAAGATAGTATCCCAAATAAAGTATCAAGTCTGAAACTGACACTATCTAGAAAGGCAATTTTGATTAACTCTTTAATTAGCTTAAGTTTATCTTTCATTTATCTAACCCATTACATCAGAATATTTCTGAAGCCCTTTTTTATTTACAATTTCAAGTAACATCGATAGAGCGACTATCCATATAAATTCAATTAATGTATTTTTAGTCCATATTGACAAAGATAAATTTTTAACAAGCGTATCAATGGGGAACGAACTGAAATATTGAAAAGGTAAAACTTTGAAAACCTGTAATAATCTATTAGGAAGAATTTCTAATGGAAAATAATAACCAGAAAGCAGATTAACTACCACTTCTTTTACTAATAAAACAAAAAAAAGATTGTTAAACCAATATGCAGCACAGCCAATAATGTATGAAAATAGAAACCATAATACCATCGCTAAAATTATACTGACAATAAGCTCGATTGCTTTCAGAAAAGAAACAATCAGCAAGTTTTTTCCTATGATAAAAGCTAATCCAATCAAAAGAAACGGAAGTAGCATAAGTAAATTAGCGAGGCGATCACCAATCATCTTAAAAAAATAATAACTTTGGATTGAAATGGGACGGTGAATTATATTTGACAATTCTCCTGAATGAATATCATCATTTAGCTCCCAATCAATTGCATACCAGACAAAAGAATTGATTAGATTTACACCTAGATAATAAATGATCAACTGGCTCTTATTAAATCCCCCAACTGTTTGACCATCTTTTAATATGACAGACCATAAATAAAACATTACCAAGCTTGGAATCAGAGCTTGCAAAAGAAGAATGACAATACTACTTCTATTTGCAAAAATTGATTTCAGAGAGATTTTAATAATTGAAAGATAAGACTTAATCATTATTTTTCTCCTCCTCAAAAAGTTCAAGAATTATGTCATCAAGCTTAAGATCACTTATTTGATAATTAGAACCTTGTCCTTCTCGTGCTAACTCTGAAATTATCTGATCAATTTCATTTGCTTTAACTTTAACCGTAATTGAAAGATCATCTTCATCAATTATCTTTGCCAGAACTTTACTTGCTTTAAAAGTTTCTGACTTAAGAAAACTGATATATTTATAATCAGCAAACTTATTAAACAACTCTTCTTTTTTGCCGTCCCACATTACTTTACCTTTGTTCACTATAATCAGGCGGTCACAAACTGCTGCAATATCTTCCATGTCGTGCGAAGTAAGAAAGATTGTTAAATTGTCTTTCTTATTTATTTTTTGAAGAAATTTTCGAATATCTCTTTTAGCTAAAACGTCTAAGCCAATTGTCGGTTCGTCTAAAAACAGAACTTTCGGATTCGTTGAGACACCAGCTAAGAATTCAACCTTCATTCGTTCACCTAATGATAATTTTCGAGTTTGTGTGTCAAGCTTAGCTTCAACATTCAAAATTTTGGCAAGTTCATGAACTGTATGGTTAAATCTTTCATTCTCAATTCCATACATTGACTTAAGCAAATTCAGATAATCGCGAGGTGTCAAATCAGGAAAAAGTTGTGACCGATTTCCCATTACAACAGAGATGGATTTTTTAAAGCTGTCTTGCCTTTTAGTTGGATCAAATCCGTTTACTGAGCAAGAACCTGATGAAGGAAATAGTGTGCCTGTTAGCATTTTAATTGTTGTCGTTTTGCCAGCACCATTTTGACCAATAAAGCCAACTGTCTCACCTTCTCTAACGTGAAAATTCAAAGAACTAACCGCTTTAACGACTTCTTTGTCTGGTTTAAAAATATTTTTTACAGTTGCTTTTAAGGTATCACCACGTTTCGCTACGACGTATTCTTTAGAAAGATTTTTCGCTTCAATAATGTTGTTTTCCATAGCCATGCCTCTATATCTTTAAAGCATAAAAAAGCAAATTTGAGGGAACATCCCTACAAAATTGCTTTGCTTAAACCTTATTTTTAATTAACTATACTGCTAATGTTACTTTTTAGTGTAGCATTTACAATATTCGGTAACCCATTCTATCATAATTTAATATTATTTTAAAATTGTTTTTATGATTAAGTCTTATTGCTCCTAATTTACTAATTAAATAAAGAGATATTTTAATTCTACCTTGACCAGCTCCCCAATCACTAGTAAAGTAAAATCAATTTATAATTTATCTATAGTTAAACGAGGAGCGTGCAGTAAATGTCAAATTGGTCAACAAAATTTGTAAAAGAAGGATTAACTTTTGATGACGTCTTATTAATTCCGGCTGAAAGTCATGTATTACCCAATGAAGTTAATTTACATACAGAATTAGCACCAAATCTTAAACTTAAAATTCCACTAATTAGTGCTGGTATGGATACAGTTACTGAGGGTGCAATGGCAATTGCAATGGCACTTCAAGGTGGATTAGGTGTTATTCATAAGAACATGTCAATCAACGCCCAAGCTGGCGAAGTCGCAAACGTAAAAAATGTTATTGTACCAAGTGACGTTTCTAAAGCAGCCGTCGACGAGAACAATCGTTTATTGGTTGCAGCTGCAATTGGCGTAACTAGTGATACGTTTGAACGTGCTGAAGCACTACTCGAAAACGGCGCTGATGCAATCGTTATTGATACTGCACATGGACATTCCGCAGGTGTATTACGTAAAATTAAAGAAATTCGTGATCATTTTCCAAATGTTACTTTAATTGCAGGTAATATTGCCACTGGTGATGCGGCAAGAGCACTTTTTGATGCTGGCGTCGATGTCGTAAAAGTTGGTATTGGACCCGGATCAATTTGTACAACGAGAGTTGTCGCTGGAGTTGGAGTTCCCCAAATAACTGCAATTTACGATGCCGCAACAGCCGCTCGTGAATATCACAAGCCAATTATTGCCGATGGTGGAATGAAATACTCCGGTGATATTGTAAAAGCCCTCGCTGCTGGTGGTAATGCTGTAATGCTAGGAAGCATGCTTTCTGGTACAACTGAAGCTCCTGGAGAAATTTTTGAAAGTGATGGCGAAAAATACAAGACCTACCGTGGAATGGGTTCTGTAGGAGCAATGGCACAAGCACATGGCTCATCTGACCGTTACTTCCAAGGTGGCGTAAATGAAGCCAATAAACTTGTTCCAGAAGGTGTAGAAGCACGCGTTGAATATAAAGGTGATGTTTCGGATATCATTTTCCAAATTATTGGTGGTTTACGTTCCGGAATGGGATACGTTGGCGCATCAACTATTTCTGAATTAATTGAAAATGCTCAATTTGTTAAAATTACTAATGCTGGTTTGAGAGAATCACATCCTCATGATGTTCAGATCACTAAAAAAGCACCTAATTACGAAAGATAAATTTTAAATATCAAGTTCAAAAAAGGCTAGTTACACAAGCGTAACTAGCCTTTTTATTTCTCAGATAATACTTGATTTAATTTAAGCAGATTTTGTATCAGCTCTTTTTTTACCTCAGAACCCAAAATTTTCTCAGTTTCTTTTTCAGAAGAAACAAAATATGAAGTTATTTCAGGTTCCAATTTTTTGGCTTTATCTGTCAACTGGATTACCTTTAAACGCGTATCCTTATGATTAACTTCCTTTGTAATTAAATCTTTTTGCTCCATCAGATGCAAAATATTAGTTGCAGTCGACTTTCTGATATTGAACTCATGCTCAATATCCTTTTGATAAATATAGTGCTCTCCAGAAAAGGATGCTAAATATTCAATAATTAGCATTTGCATCCCTGTCAGACCTAATTGTCTAGCAAAATGATCTACATTACGGTTAAAAGTGTTTTGGGCGCGTTGTAAAGCCAAACCCAGTCTTTCCATTAATTATTCTCCTGCTTTAACAGCCTTTGTAGCTTTATAAAGCAAGTATACACCAATAGCAACTAAAATCAGCAAAAAGATTAAGCCAATTTGAGCAGCATCAACCAGTCGGCCAGCTGCAGTTGTTCTAGTACTCATTTGTTGAACAAATTGCATAATTGCTGAAACAATTGAAGTACCTACCGCACCAGCAAATTGCTGCGCCATATTGAATAATCCATTACCATCAGTATGTTCTTTTTCAGTTAAAACATTTAGAGAAGCTGTCATGATATTGCCCATGATTAAACCAGTTCCAAGCATTGTCACTGTGTAAAACAGGATAATTTCAAGTGAGCTAAAGTTAGAAGCAAAAGCACAGAATAATGCACCGCCAATAAACTCTAGAATCGCACCAGTCATTACTGGTTTTCTGGCACCGTAGTTATCAAGCAAACGTCCACCAACAGGAGATGCAATCGCACCTACAATTCCACCAGTCAAAAGTAAAAGACCAGCTGTCATAGCTGTTTGCTTGTTAGCAATTTGAACATAGTTTGGCAGAATAAATGATAAACCTAACGTGTTAATTTGAAATACAAAGTATGCACTCAAACCTTGAGTAAACTTGTTTTTCTTAAATACTCGAATATCGATCAATGGATTTTCCACTTTTAAAGAGTGCTTAATAAAAATGATCAATCCGATAATTCCGATTACTAATGGAATAATAAAAGTAAGAGGCTTTTGCATAACCGTTGCTAAGTTACTAAAAGCAAAAATCAAAGCAATAAAAGTTACTGCAATACTTAAAAAGCCAACAAAATCTAATTTAGTGTGCTCAATCTTTTCTGAATCTTTAGTAATTGAGCAAAGACCCATAACTAATGAAATAATCATTACTGGAAGCATGAAGATGAAGATGTAGCGCCAACCCATCGTATTCACAACTAAACCACCAAAAGTTGGTCCAAGTGCTGGGGCAACTGCAGTAATCATTGTTCCAATTCCCATTAATAAACCAATTTTGTCTAATGGGGATTTTTCTAGAATAATGTTAAACATCAATGGAATAGCAATTCCAGCTGCTGCTCCCTGAACAATTCTTCCTATTACCAAGAACATAAAATTCTTAGCAACTACATCAATTAAAAGACCAACAATAAACAAAACTGAAGCTGTAATAAACAGTGCACGTGAACTAAAATTACGTTTTAAATACGCCGAAAGTGGCATAACGATTGAGGCAACCAATAAGTAACCTGTTGTCATCCATTGAACCATTGACATATTAACGTTAAATTCGCTCATTAGGACTGGAAAGGTAACATTTCCTGCCGTTTCAATCAAAACCCCCGAAAATGACATCAATCCTGCTGCAAAGATTGAACAAATCAATCTCGCATCTAATTTCCTTTGCATAAAATTCCTCCTTCAATTTTAGTTAGCAAGCTAACGATTTACTATCGTAACCTAAAAAATTTTAAAAAGCAATTAATAACGTTTTCAAAACAAAAACCCATCTAAAAAGATGGGTTTTGCTTAATCATTTTTTAACTTACCAGCAAGATTAAGCATTAATAACGTACTTTTCCCAGTACTTCCATACGTTGTCACTGGAGAAGCGCTTTGCACTTTCGTATGCACCTTCATTTAACTGCTTCATTAGTTCAGGATTAGCAAAGTACTCTTCAATTTTGGCAGCCAAGTCGTCTACATTTCCACTTGGAACAAGAAAACCACTTTGACCATCCTGGATTATGTCAGAAGGACCATAATTAATGTTATAAGAAATGACTGGAACACCATGTGATTGCGCTTCTAAAACGGCTAACGAAAAGCCTTCATATGTTGATGTTAATAACAAGAGCTCAGCACTATTGTATACACTATCTGTGTCCTGAGTATAGCCCTTAAACTGAACCACATTTTGCAAATTAAGGTTTTTTACAAGCTGTTTTAGCATATTTTCTTCTTTATAGCCATCGGCACCATTACCATAACCGTAAATGTCAAAGCTTAATGTCGGATTTTCTTGATATGCTTTTGCGAATGCGTTGATTGCATCAGCTAAGCGCTTTTCGGGAAAAAGTCGTGCTATTGCTACAATTTTGCCTGGGATACGTTCACTTATTGGAATATGCCGAGCATTCAGTTGTTCATCTGGAACAATTCCCACTGGGATGGCCACAATTGGCACCTGAGTCCTTAACCGTTTCTTCATATCATCAGCTTGATACTGTGATGGCGTAATAATTAAATCTGTCTTACTCAATAGTTCGGTATTAGAAATAGACGGATAGGTCAGAGGAGAACTTGGATCCCAATAATCTCGATAATGAATACTATGAAAATGCTCAATTTTACGAGCTCGAGTTTTCATGTTAATCATTGGAACATTTACCAAATTGCTCCGATCAGAAATAAAGGTCGACATTTCATCACCGTCTTGCTCATTTAACTCGTCAAGCATAATTGTGAACGCTAGACCTGTATTCATTAGCGAATGCGTTCTACCTTCTACGTCAATTAACTGAATATTTGTTGCAGGATAAGAATTTGGCCGCTTTTCATAAGAAATTTCAAAATAAACTGTATTATTGGGGCGATAAAATTGTTCATATACAAGGTGACCGTCAGCTGTATCATAAGTTTTGGTTGAGCTCTTAAAGCCACGTGTATCATAAAAATCTTGCTTTATAAGATTAAGGTCACCATTATAGTAATCAACCGTATCAACGCTACCATTAGGAAACATACTAATTCGCATGGTTTTACGACTACCATCATAAACTTCATAGCTGGTATTTACAGCTTTTATTTGATAATTGACTGGAATCGGTAAGTCAGAAATGGTTACCACTCTTTCTGGAAACGTTACTGTGCCAGCAAAAAAGTCAAACATATTAACATAGTCATCATCAGTTAACTCATATAATGGCAAATTTCTATGCGCAAAGCGATTGTATTCGCACATTACAATTTTTGCAGGTACCCCTTTTTGCTTAAATAATTTTAATCGCTTAATTTGTGCATGCTCAATGCCAGAGCTATTAACACTTAATCCGCCACTTAGAAAATAATACATCTCTTAATCCTTTACCTCATTACAATGTAGACCTTTAATTCAATCACAAACGATATTGCTTTTTTCAACAAACACCAATAATAAAATAAGCCCCGAAAGTCTGCTAACTTCGGAGCTCATTTCGTATAAGATAGGTTTTATTTCTTAACTAATTAAGAAAAATTAGGCATTAATAACGTACTTTTCCCATTCTTTCCAAATGCTATCGCCAGAGAAGCGTTGTGCATTTTGATATGCACCTTCATTTAACTGCTCCATCAACGCTGGATTATCAAAGTACTCTTTAATTTTGGCAGCCAGATCATCAACATGTCCGCTCGGAACAATAAAACCACTCTGACCATCTTGAATTAGATCAGCCGGACCATAGTTAATGTCATAAGCAATTACTGGTACACCATGTGATTGTGCTTCAACAATTGCAAGAGGAGCTCCTTCATAGCGTGAAGATAATACTAAAAGCTCCGCTGTATTGTAGACAGTTTCCATATCTTGAGTATAGCCTTTAAATTGAACTACATTTTCTAAACCAAGATTTTTAACAAGCTGCTTAAGCATCTTTTCTTCCTTAAGACCATCACGTCCGTTACCATAACCGTAGATATCAAAGCTTAGCGTTGGGTTTTCTCTATATGCTCTTGCAAATGCATTAATCGCATCATCTAGACGCTTCTCATAAAATAAACGTGCCACTGCTACAATTTTGCCTGGTGTACGTTCGCTCATTGGAATATGTCTGGTATTCAACTGCTCATCAGGAACGATTCCAACTGGAATTGACACAATTGGTACTTGTGTACGTAAACGTTTCGTCATATCATCAGCTTGACGTTGAGACGGGGTTATAACCAAGTCAGTCTTGCTTAATAACTCATTATTAGAAATTGACGGATATGTTATAGGAGAACTTGGATCCCAAAAATCTCTGAAGTGAATATTATGAAAATGTTCAATTTTTCGAGCTGGAGTTTTCATGTTAATCATCGGAACATTCGAACAATCACTTCTGTCAGAAATAAAGGTCGAAATCTCGTCACCATCTTGCTCATTTAACTCATCGAGCATAATTGTGAATGCCTGTCCAGTGTTCATCAACGAGTGCACCTTACCGTGCGTATCAGTCAATTGAATATTTGTTGCAGGATAGGAGTTAGGTCTTTTTTCATAAGAGGTCTCATAATAAACAGTATTATTAGGGCGATAAAATTGTTCATAAATAAGGTGACCATCTGCCGTATCATAAATTTGGGTCATACTCTTGAAACCGCGAGTATCATAAAATTCTTGTTTTGTATGGTTGCCATCACCATTAAAGTAATCAATTGTATCAACACTACCGTTAGGAAACATAGTAATCCGCATAGTTTTACGATTACCATTATAAACTTCATAACCGTTATCTACTTCTCTTATTTGATACTCATCCGGAATTGATAAATCAGAAACAGTTACCACTTTCGCTGGAAAAGTTACTGTACCAGCAAAAAAGTCAAACATGTTAACATAATCATCATCAGTCATTTCATACAATGGTAAATTTCGGTGAGCAAGACGATTATATTCACACATAACTATCTTAGCAGGTACACCCTTTTGCTTGAATAATTTTAATCGTTTAACTTCTGCATGCTCAATACCAGAGCTATTAGCATCTAATCTGTTATTTAGAAAATAATACATCATTTACTCCCTTACCTTGTTAAATTGTAATTCGCACTCTCAATTTTATCACACCAATATTACAATATTGCTTGTTTTTATAAAAAAGGCTAATAATATCGTACTTATTAATTGTAAATAGTACTATTGCATTTAGTTCCATTGTTATGAAATTTTGAGCATAAAAAAGCACCGTCAGTATAGTCACTTCTATAGACGATGCTTTTTTTAATTATTCTCTTTTTTTAGTTATTTTTAGGATCACTGGCCAAATAAATGTGAGCACCAATCCCATGGCAAGCCCAAGCCACAAAACAGACGAAGTGGTCAATGAAATTCCATGATAAAGCTCTGTTTGCAAATTTTGGGTTAGCTGATTTAAGTAATATTGCAGTGCGCCAAACGATCCTACAGAGGCGATCAATAAAACTATCGAAGCCCAAGAACTACCGAATAGTACAAGCAGAGCTGCAATAGCAAAAAGCAAAATAGCTGCGAAAAAGAAATAATGGAAAACATTAATGGTATCATTGACTTGCTTGCCGTTGTTTTTGAGCTCTTTATTTAACCGATCTAAAATGACGTAATTGACAGCCTTTTGAACCTGATTCTTTTCAGATAAATTCAAATTTTGCGCTGTAACTTCACCATTTTCTTGGTAACTCACACTCAAATTATAAAGGTTAATATAAGACAAATCGCGATGATACTTTTGTGGTAATTGCTCAAAAATCTTATCTTCAACACCAAAGTCTTTTGCTAACTGTAGCGATCCCTTTAAATTAGCATCCCCAGTCTTATTAACATTCTTATCAATTACCGTTTTCGCCATTTTGGGAAAATTCTGAACATTAATTGTTGCAGCGCCCTCAAATAAAAATAACCCTGATAGACAAACCAATGCGGCAAAGATCAACCGTAGAAAAATACTAGTAAACTTCTTCATTAAGCTTACCCCCTTAGGTAGATTAACTATTGTTCTAGCATTCGTGTTGACCTGAAACTAAGCAGTTGCATTTAATTACTGCAGGCGCCTTACTCTCCTTACCAGCAAGCTCATCCTCAATTGTCGAGATATCTGATTTAGATAATGGCATATCTTTCAAAAGTTCAATTAGAACTTGTCCTTTATGCATATCACACATGTGATCCATCATTTCTTTTGAAACCTGAATCATCATCTGCACTTGAGTAACAGTTGCGGAGTAAGCATACCGATGTCCATCTTTTCTAGTCTTCAGCAAACCTTTTTTAACTAGTCTCCCAATCAATGTCTTGATTGTTGATTCTGACCAGTTCTTTTTAGCTTGTAATTGCTTAATGATATCACCAGTATGAATTTCACCAAGTGTCCACACTATCCTCATGACTTCCCACTCGGCTTCAGAAATATTATGTTCTTTATTTTTTTCTACCATAATAATCAACCTAACTTTATTCTACTACAAAACATATTTTTTTAATGCTTTGGCAATTCCGTCATGGTCATTATCATCAGTTACATAGTCCGCACTATCTTTAATCAGCTCGATTGCGTTTCCCATTGCAACTTTTTTAAAGTTTGGATTGGAAAACATCGAAATGTCATTCCCTTGATCGCCAAAGACCATTACTTGACTCTGATCAATCTTCAAGCGATCAGCAAGTACCATAAGAGCGTTACCCTTAGAAGCATCTTTAATGTTGATTTCAACATTAGTCGAAAAGCTTCGAACAATATCATACTTGGCAAAAGCCCACTCGGGAATATTGTTCCATAATTTTTCAACCTCGTTAACATCTTCAGTCATGCTAAAGCCAACTTTGTTAAAAGCAAAATCTTGTGGAATTTCCTCTGCCTTACGTACTTTAATCATGTTATTAGTCATTGCGGCATTCACTGCAAGATTAGCCCCTAAATCGCGATCACAGGTCCAAAAACATTCTGGCGTTTCAAAATGTAAATTAACATGAGCAAGTCTTTGAAGTTTGCGCATATTGGAAAAATCCTGATAGTTCATTTCTTGATTCATCAAAACATCGCCTGCCAAGTTTTGAATGACCGCGCCATTAAACACAATATTATATTGCTTCTTTCCAGCAAGGCCCAATTGCTTGTTAAAAGGCATTACCCCAGATAAAGGTCGACCTGTTGCAAGAACCACTTGAATTCCTTCGCTAATCGCGTTTTTTAAAGTCTTTTCTGTTTCTGGCAAAATCGAGTTAGTACTACTAAGCAAAGTACCGTCTAAATCAACAGCAATTAATTTTATTGACACAGTATTTTCCTCCCACTGCTTTTTGCATCGTCCCCTTTATTATACAAAAAGTCGTAATTACTTACGACTTTTTTCGGTATCTAGTTGTTTTGCTAGTTCTAAAAAAATATTTATTCAACAGTAACACTTTTAGCAAGGTTACGTGGTTTATCTACATCTAATCCCTTAGCTTTAGAGGCATAATAGGCAAATAATTGAGCGGCAACAACACTAACAAGTGGAGTTAGATAATAATCAATATCTGGCAAAATGATATCGTCGTCAGGTTTTGCCAGTTTCTTACTTGCAATGGTAATCACACTAGCACCTCTTGAGACAACCTCCTCGATGTTCCCTCGCATTAGGTCTGCTGTAACCGGATCATTAATTAGGCCAATTACCGGTGTATTCTTTTCAATTAACGAAATTGTGCCATGCTTTAATTCGGCTGCCGCAAATCCTTCTGTTTGGATATAAGATACTTCTTTCAGTTTGAGTGCAGCTTCAAGAGCAAGTGGATAATCAATTCCGCGTCCAATATAAAAAGCATTGCGTGACGGTACTAGATATTCTTTAGCTAATTGCTCAATTTTTTCTTTACTGGAGATTACTTGTTCTACTCCCTCAGCAGCTAAAGCTAAATTTTCCTTTAGAGCAAAATTTTTCGCTGCGTCATTGCCAGTTCTTTCTCCCATTGCTTTTGCTAGTATTGCCTCAACTACCACCTGAGCCGTATAAGCCTTGGTTGAAGCAACAGCAATTTCAGGTCCCGCTTCAAGTGACATTGAATAGCTTGCTTCACGAGCAAGTGTTGAACCTGGAACATTTGTTAATGTAAGGGTGGGTATATTACGCTTAATTGCTTCTTGTAAAACGACACGTGAATCTGCCGTTTCCCCAGATTGCGATAAAAAGATAAATAATGGTTTTTTCGACATCATTGGGAAATGATAACCAGCCTCTGATGCAAGTCCAACTTCTGTCGGAATATTAGCAAACTTTTCAAACAAAACTTTGCCAACCAAACCAGCATGGTAGCTGGTGCCTGCCGCAAAGATATATAAACGATCTGCTCGTGTCAGTGCATCAACGATTTCTTGATCAACTTTTGGCTTACCGTCTTCATCTAAATAGTATTGCGCCAAATGCCGCAAAACACTTGGTTGCTCGCATATTTCTTTTAACATATAAAATTCATAAGTGCCCTTAGAAGCAGCGTTAGGATCAATATTCACCTCATAAGGCTTGGCTTGAATTTTCTCTCCAGCAAGATTTTCTAGTACGTAATTATCCTTAGTGATATCTCCAACTTGACCGTCAGCCAAATCAATAAAAGTCTTGGTTTGATCTAATACTGACAATGCATCTGAAGCAATTACATTAAAGTCTTTTCCTAGTCCAAGCATTAGTGGCGACTTATTTTTAGCAATAAAAATGTGATCAGGAATTGTATTGTCAACTAAAAGTATTGCGTATGAGCCTTTTACTTCTGCCAGTACCATCTTTAAAGCAGTAAAGGTATCGACCTTTTTGTCATTAACTACCTTACTAATTAATTGAACGATAACTTCGGTATCTGTATCTGATTGAAAATCAACGTCACTTAAATATTTTTCCTTTAGTTCTTGATAATTTTCAATTACCCCATTGTGAACCATGTAAAAACGATTTGTCTCATCAAATTGTGGATGTGCATTAGCTACAGTTGGCTTGCCATGTGTTGCCCAGCGCGTGTGCCCAATTCCAACAAGTCCATCCTCATCCTGCGTCATCTTAGCACGTAAGTTCTTAATACGCCCGGTAGTTTTGGTTAAGTATTCTCGCCCATTTAAGTCATTTAAATAAATGCCCGCTGAATCATATCCCCGGTATTCCAAGTTTGCTAAACCATCTAATACGACTTCTTTAGCCGATTTACCGATAATTCCAACAATTCCACACATATTATTCTCCTTTGGTATAGTCCATATTTTATTTTTTGGACTAGTTAAAGCTTCTTTGTTACGTATGGAATGATAATATTTATTTAAAAATTGGTCAAGTAATTAGTATGACAATTGGTATATACTAAGTCTGATAAGTGCTATTGTATACACAAAAAAGGCAGGAAAAATATTTTCCTGCCTTTTACTTTTAATTGGACTAGTTGAATTTAGACGCCCATTTCTTTTTCAACTACATCAGTGATGCGTTTTACATAAGCATCAGTTTCCTCTTGTGTTGGTCCTTCGGCCATCACCCGTAAAAGCTCTTGCGTACCTGAAGGTCTAACTACGACACGACCATCACCATTCATATCATCTTCAACTTCCTTGATAACATCAAGAATTGGTTGATGCTCTTTCCAGCTCTTCTTATCCTTTACAGGAACGTTAACAAGACATTGAGGGTAATCCTTGAAATCTTCAAGTAGTTCACTTAGTGATTTACCAGTCTTCTTCATTACTAGCATTAAATGCAAACCTGTTAGCATCCCATCACCAGTATTATGGTAATCGCTCATAATTACGTGACCAGACTGTTCCCCACCTAAGTTATAACCGTTTGCCCTCATTTCTTCGGAAACATAACGGTCACCTACTTGAGTACGAATGTTTTTAATGCCCTTTCTCTCAAGTGCTTTAGTAAAACCTAAGTTACTCATTACAGTAGTTACAATCGTGTCCTTCTTTAGACGGCCACCATCTTCCATGTAGCTGCCCAAAACGTACATAATGTGGTCTCCATCAACTTCATTACCATTTTCATCAACAGCAATACAGCGATCAGCATCCCCATCAAAAGCGAGTCCTAATTGGGCACCTTGTTTAACTACTTCTTCTTGTAACTTCTTTGTGTGGGTTGCACCAACGTGATCATTGATGTTTAAGCCATTTGGATGAGTTGCAATCGTAGTAAAATCAACACCACAATCAGCAAATAGACGAGAAATCAAGTTGCTAGCAGCACCATTAGCACCATCAATAACAACTTTAATTCCATCTAAATCAACTGGAATAGTATTTTCAATGAATTGGAGGTATTTTGCACTACCTTCGTGAAAATCAGTTACTGAGCCTAAACCCTCAGCTGAAGGACGAGGTAAGGTATCTTCTTTAGCATCAATTAGCTTTTCGATTTCTTCTTCCATTTCATCAGATAGTTTCAAGCCATCGCTACCAAAGAATTTTATTCCGTTATCTTGAACTGGATTATGAGAAGCGGAAATTTGTACGCCGGCATCTGCACCTTGCGCTCTTACTAAGTATGACAAACCTGGAGTCGTAATTACACCAACTTCTAAAACTTCAATTCCAACTGATAGCAAACCAGAAATCAGCGAATATTCTAACATTTGACCAGAGATTCTGGTATCACGAGAAACTAAAACTTTAGCTTGCTCATCTTTATCCTTGTTCTTGGTTAAAATATAACCTCCGTCACGTCCTAATTTAAATGCTAATTCTGGTGATAAATCTTGATTTGCTACTCCACGAACACCGTCGGTGCCAAAATACTTCAACATCTAAAATACCTTCCTTTTACTTAATTTTTTCACTTTTTACATTTGAATTTGCTACTTTGATGTCTATTCCAAGTTGAACGGGATCAGACTTAACTACACCCGCGGGCAAGTCTAGTTTAACCACTTTGCTTGTCGACACTGCAATTTCACTAAGGTCGACTGGAACTTTTAGCTTACTTATTTTGGCTAAATCTTCCTTTGCCCCATATATAGTAACATAGTCCGGTTTAGCCGTTAGCGAATATATTTTTCCGCTTTGCTCACTTTTTGGTTCTAGCTTAACCCTAACTCGTTTATGAGCGACTGAAACTGGTATTGTTACCTTAGCTGTAGCAGGTTCAATGACCACATTAAGCTGCCTTTTTTTATGATCTAAGGCAATAAGGCTAACTTGCCGTTCATAGTCATGCTTCATTTCACTTGGAAGAACGACCTTTGCGACTATTTGGTCAATTTGTTCAACCTCACTCCGTGCTCCAGTAACCTCAACTTGTTGCGGATAAACGCTTGGATGACCAACCGTATAACCATGAGCTACAGCGTTCTCATTATACTCTATTTGAACAGGCATTGTTGTTGATTTTCTTTTCTGAATATCAACATGAACAACTTTTGGATTGATTGAATACGAAAGTTGCCTGCTAATGCCGTTAACGTGAACTTTTACTTCATGACCACCGATTTTCTTCTTAGTCAAATCAATATAGGCCCGAAAGTTTTGCGTATTAACAGTTGATGTCACTAGTGCATTAGAGCCCTCTAATGTAATGCTTACTTTTTCAGGATAGCCGACAACGTAATACTTATCTGTATCAACTGAAACTTGCAAAGGAACACTAATCGTTTGTGTTTTGTTAGCAGTTTGTTTCGTCCGACTTGACTGTCCCTGAGTTAAAAAACCACCCTGTGTGTCATTAACATAAATTACCAATAAAATTGCAATCAGTAGTGAAACTAACCGAATGAACCAAGATTTTTTCCAAAAGTTTTTCATCGGTCAGCACCCCACTTCCAAACCTTACGAGCAATTTTTTGATACCATTTTTCTGCTTGGTTTTTCTTAGGAACAAGTTCAGCAGTCAGGTATTTCATGTACTCATCACGAGTCATATCAACTAGAAAACGCCCATTCCGCGTAATTGTCACACCACCAGTTTCTTCGGAAACAACAATTGTAATCGCATCGGTAACTTCTGAAATTCCGACAGCAGCACGGTGACGTGTCCCTAAACGCTTCGGAATCATACTATTATCCGAAAGAGGCAAATAGGCTGCCGCAACGGCAATCTTATGATCATTATTAATAATGACAGCACCATCATGTAACGGGGTATTAGGAATAAAAATATTAATCAATAACTCACCAGTTACATCAGCATTCAACTTAATACCAGTTTCAACATAGTCGTCTAGTCCTGTTTCTTGCTGGAGAGTGATTAATGCTCCAATTCTTCTTTTCGACATATATTGAATTGCCTTATCAAGTTCATTAATAAACTTGATTGATTCAGTACGTTCACTGTCTTCTCGACCAGCAAAAATTGGCAAACGCCCTAAGTGCTCCAGTCCACGCCTAATCTCGGGCTGAAAAATAATGATAATCCCGACCACCGACCAAGAAACAATTTGATCGATTAACCAGGTCGTGGTATGCAATTGCAAAATTCCAGCAACTATTCGCACCACAAAAATCAGGACAATTCCCTTGGCAAGCTGAACTGCTTTAGTACCTCGGATTAAAATGACTAAATGGTAAACTAAAAACCAAATGATCAAAACGTCTAAGATAGTTGAGAAGTTCGCCCAAGTAAAAATATGTATTCCGTTAGACTGCATAGATACTCCTTTCTATTATTGTAACAAGCAAAACTTAATCACTCGGCTTACCAATAATTCTAACTTCAGTCTCTAAATCAAGACCAAATTCCTCTTTAATCTTCTCTTGAATTAAATGAATTAAGTCAAGATAGTCCGTAGCTGTTGCTCCTCCTTTATTAACAATAAAGCCGGCATGTTTAGTGGAATCCTGCGCACCACCAATTTGTTTTCCTTGAAGACCCGCTTTAATGATCATCGGACCAACAAAATGACCAGCTGGACGCTTAAACACGCTACCACAAGAAGGATATTCTAATGGTTGTTTATATTGTCGCAATGCATTGAGATAGTTCATCTGCGCTAAAATTTCACTTTTCTGGCCTTTCTTTAATTCAAAGGTCGCAGATAAGACAATATCATCAGTGTCTTGAACAAGTGAATGTCGGTATGAAAAAGCCATTTCCTCATTTGTATAAGTTTTAAACTCACCTTTTGCAGACATTACGGTAACCGACGCAACAGCCTCACAAGTTTCACCGCCATATGCTCCTGCATTCATAAAAACAGCGCCACCAACACTACCAGGAATACCAGCCGCAAATTCCATTCCACTAAGTCCATGGTTGGCTGCCATAAAAGCAGTATCAATAATTCGTGCACCTGCTTGAGCAGTAACTGTCTGACCTTCAACGGTAATCTTATCCATTTTGGTTAAAATAATGACAAGTCCATCAATGCCGCCATCACGAATAATTAGATTTGATGCATTACCAATAACAGTTAGCGGTATTTGATCAGTATTAGCTGCTTCAACCAGTTTTTGAAGCTCTGTTTGATTTTGCGGAAAAGCCAAATACTCTGCTGGACCACCAGTTTTTGTAAACGTATATTTGCTAAGCGGGACTTGTTGCTTAATTTCTATCCCTTCTTTTGCTAAATCAAATAACTTCAAAGTTAAAATTCTCCTTATTAAATCTTTTGTTTATTTTACCGCATTCAGTGAATTGCTTCATCCTATGTTATACTAAAATTAAGTTTTAAAGGAGAGAAAATGAATTTTATTGCAATGGACTTTGAAACCGCCAACCGCCATCCAGAAAGTGCATGTTCTCTGGCATTAGTAATGGTTCGCGACAATCAAATTGTTGACCGGTTTTACACAGTTATAAACCCCCAAATGCCGTTTGATGCGCGAAACATTCAAATTCATGACATTACTGCAGATGATGTAAAGGATGCGCCAACAATGGCAGAAGTTTGGACTCAAATCAAAGACTTGTATCAGCCTGGCATGCTAGTTTGTGCGCATAATGCACGTTTTGATACGAACGTAATGAAGCAAAGTTTAGCGCGTTACGATATTCAAGAACCGCACTATTTTGTAATCGACACCCTACAAACAAGTAAATTATTTGAACCTAATCTAGCTAATCATAAACTAGATACTGTATCCGAAGCATTAAATGTTGAATTGTGGCACCATCACAATGCGCTTAGCGATAGTGAGGCCTGTGCAGGTATTCTTATCGCCCAAAATAAAGAATTTGGTGATGAACCAATTAAAAACCTTGTTTACCAAATCTAATAAACAAGTCAAAAAAGCAGAACTGATTAATCTCAGCTCTGCCTTTTTTATTGCAATTTATTCATGATATCTTTTACCCACAGTTCATTGCGCTTTCCCTGCGGTCTAAATTCTAATGTCCTCTTAGTGGAATCCCAGCTATCATCCACTCTTCTAATTACTACCTGCAAATATTGATCTGGTAGATAGCCCTGAATAACTTCTGGCCATTCAATAATAACCAATCCTGGCTCTGACAGATAACTATTTAAATCGATTGATGATAAATCGCTGTTTTCTAAACGATAAAAATCCATGTGATAAATTGGTAGTTTTGCCTCAGCATACTCACGGACAATCGTAAAGGTTGGACTTTTCACCGGACGTCTTACCCCAAGCGCATAACCAATCCCCTGTGTCAGTGTAGTTTTACCAGCTCCCAAATCACCATTTAGTAAAAGCAAATCGTGTGGCTTAGCCGTGGAGGCAATCGCTGCACCAATTTTCTTCATTTCAGCAGCTGAGTTAATCTCTAATTTAGTCATTATTCTTTGTCCTTAAAAAGTGCTTGAGCTGCTGTTAAAACAGCTAAGTCGTAGACATCCTGGCTACTTGCCCCACGTGATAAATCGTTAATTGGTTTATCAAGTCCTTGCAAAATAGGTCCAATTGCTGCAAAGTTACCCAAACGTTGTGTAATTTTATAAGCAATATTGCCCGATTGTAATTCAGGGAAAATAAAAATGTTTGCACGCCCTGCAAGTTTAGAATCAGGTGCCTTTTTTGCAGCAACTTCCGGAACAAAAGCAGCATCAAATTGTAATTCACCATCTGAAATAATATCAGGGTGCTCTTTAGCAAAAATTTCAGCAGCCTCGACAGTTCTAGTAACCATTTCGCCTTTTGCGGAGCCCTTGGTTGAAAAGCTAAGGAAGGCTACACGTGGCTCAAGGTCAATCATTTTGGCTGTTTCAACAGTTTGATAAGCAATTTCTGCTAACGTTTGACTATCAGGTGATGGATTGATTGCACAGTCTGCAAAAAGATACTTTTCTTTCCCTCGCTCCATAATAAAGCTACCAGAGACGCGATGCATGCCTTCAGCAGTATGAACAAGTTGTAATGCTGGACGAACAGTTTCTGCCGTCGAATGAACTGCACCAGAAACCATTCCATCAGCAATTCCCATCTTAACCATCATTGTGCCAAAATAATTGGCATCCTTTAGTGCTTCACGCACCTCGGATTCAGTAATTTCTTTACCACGAGCTTGAATGAAACTGACTACCATTTCATTCAGGTTCTCGTAATTATCAATGTCAATTAACAAAAGATCATCGAGTGAAATTCTTTCTTGCCGTGCAACTTGTTTTATTTGTTCTGGATCACCCAAAATAATTGGGCTAACAACATTATCGTCTTTAAGTTTTCTAACAGCTTTTAATATCCTAGGATCATTTCCTTCAGGGAAAACTATGCGATATTGCTTACTAGAATTTTTTACTTTGCTCTTTAATAATTCAAAAATACTCATTATTTCACCTATGCTAAATCAGATTCTGTGACTTGTTGCGGCAATTGCCAATCAATTGGTGTTTCACCAAATTTTTTTAAGGCCTCATTACAGCGTGAAAATGGTCGTGAGCCAAAGAAGCCGCGATCTGCTGAGAAGGGACTTGGATGAGCTGATTTAATCACATAATTCTTCTCTTGGTCAATTAATGCGATTTTATTTTGCGCATATTTGCCCCATAAGATAAAAACAACCTGACCACGATCGCTCAGGGCTTTGATTGCAGCATCTGTTACTTGCTCCCAGCCTTTGCCCTGATGTCCATTTGCATGTCCATATGGTACCGTTAAAACTGCATTCAGTAGAAGTACACCCTGATCAGCCCACTTTTTCAAATAACCATGTTGAACCGGAACACAACCCACATCATCATAAAGTTCCTTATAAATGTTCTGTAGGGATGGTGGTAATTTAACCCCAGGCATTACGGCAAAACTCATTCCGGTTGCCTGCCCTGGATTATGGTATGGATCTTGGCCTAGAATAACTACTTTAGTCTTAGCAAATGGGGTTAATTTAAAAGCAGTGAAAATATGGTACATATCTGGAAATATCCGCTTAGTTTGGTATTCTTTTTTCAAAAACTCATGAAGCGCATGGTATTCATTACTTTCAAATACAGGAGCTAATACTTCATCCCAGTCATTGCCAATAAACTTTTTCATTATCAAGACACCCTCTCTTTCACAGCCTATATGGTATCATGAAACTAATTCTGATTGAAAATAACTTAGACAATTTTAACGATTTTTACCATAACAAAGCGCATTTATTAAAAAAATAATAAACGGCATGTTCTCTACTTATGTTAAGATGATTATGAAATAATAAAACGCTTCAGTTACGAAGGAGGCTCATCTCTTATCTTGATTAAATTAGTAGCTTGTGACCTTGATGGCACATTATTTAACAGTAATATTACCGTCTCAGACGAAAACGTAGCCGCAATTAAAGCGGCCCAAAAAAGTGGAATTGAGTTCTTGGTGGCAACCGGACGTTCACCTGAACAATCGCGTAAAGTAATTAAAGATTTTGGTATTAACACAGGTTTTATTAACATTAATGGTGCACTTGTATTTGATGCAAATGGTAAGCTACAGGTTAAAAATCCGTTGCCACCAACCAAAGCGAAACAAGTAGCGGACATTTTGGACCGTCACCACATTTATTATGAGCTTGTAACCTCAGACTTGATTTTTTCAAAAGACATTAGCCAACGAGTAGTTAATTTAGCCCGTGCATTAACTGCGCTTAATCCGCGCCTAAGTTTTAAAAAAGCAGTAGCAACAGCAGCAGGAAGTAATGCAATGTTAAGCATGACTTATGTTGACAGTTTTACTGACCTATTAAACGATCCAGAGCTTGAAGTAATGAAGATAATTTCCTTTGATGGACATGGACCTGAAGCTTTTGTTGAGGCAAAAAAGGAAATCATGGCTTTAGGAGACGTGGCAGTGACTTCAAGCTCCCCAGCTAATATCGAGATTAATGATGCTAAGGCACAAAAAGGTCCTGCATTGATGGAATATGCGAAAAAGAAAGGCCTGAAGCGAGAAGAAGTTGCTGCAATTGGCGATAACCTTAATGATGAGAGTATGATTAGGGATGCCGGTACAGGTGTAGCTATGGGCAACGCGGTTCCAGCAATTAAGAAATTAGCCCAAGTACAAACAAAAACTAATGATGAAAATGGAGTAGCTTATATTTTAAAACAGTTTATTAGCGAAAATGCTAAAGAATAGAGGTGCTTAAATGCGCTATTTACTAGAACTAACTCAAAAGCAAGAATACGGTCAAATTCCCGTTGCAAATGAAAAAGGCAAAATCAAATACTTAATTCAAGGTAATCTTGATAATCCTAACCATACACTTTATTTGAAGACGTATAAGCAAACTGAAATTGGTCGTCTTTATACTGATGGTAATGGCATAATTTCATCCTATACTATTGACGTTGTCAATCATTCTTTAGTTAAAGTCAAACGCTTTAACAACTCTGTGTCGAATCTTTTTTATATTACTAGACTTAATTACTTAGTTACAGGTAGTATCAAAAACGGAAAATATCGCTTTTTGTCTGGGGTTAAAACAGTGGCTACGGTTGAAACGGATATCAAGAAAAATGGAGTCGTTTTAACTTGTAATATTGCTCGCCCAGAAGATGTACCGTTTATTTTACTGTGTGCCACCCTCTTTACACAATGGCATACAACGCCTCTGCGATTACCAACATTCCCACCTATTGGACGTAAATATAATGTTAAATTCAACTAAGCAAAAGGAGCACTACTAATTGTAGTGCTCCTTTCGTTAATCAACCTTTTTCTCATAAGCCAACTTTTCATTTTCAAATGTTAGAAGTTGGTCATCAAAATAGGTATATTTCAGCCAAATCAAAAAATGAGTTATTTTAATCTTTTTCTATATCTTGTTACACCAAAATAGTAGATTGAACTAACTAATAATGCTACTCCATAAACGTATTGTGTACTTATTGAGCCGAATTTTTCTATAATCCAACTTCCCCCAAATGTACCTAGCGGTATCATTAGCGAAAGTATACTGTCATTGATAGTATCAATTCTACCTAAAATTGCTGATGAAAAGCTTGTTTGAACTAGAGTTTCAAAATCAATGTTCATCATTGTAATCCATAAAGAAGAGATTGCAGAGCTGATCAAGGCGAAAATCACACTAGTTTTTACAGTTAATGGAACCAAGAGTCTAAATATTCCCGCTCCCAAGAAGCATAAAGTAATAAAAGCTTCCATATTCTTTTTTCCTAACTTAAAATGCTGTATAACAAGAGCTCCTAGTATGCTTCCTATGGAGGATACCATCAGCAATCCTCCATAGCCAATCGCCGAATCATGTATATAGCTTTCCGCGAAATAAGGCAATCCAACATCATAAATGCCAAAAAAGAAGTTAACCACGCATAACGGTAATATTAATTCAATAATATTACTCTCACTTTTCAAAGTAACCCAACCAACTTGTAAATCTTTTAAATAGGAACCTGTAAAGTATTCTTCACTTTTTAGTACATCTTTTGCGAGCATGTCAATTTGTACTCTTGCATAGATAAAGAGCGCTATGGTAAAAATAACCGCTGATATAATAATGGTTATACTGATGGATGTTGTAGCAATAATAAAGGTGGTTATACCGTCTAGTACTAAGTCCAATATCTTGTAGCTTACCTGAAAAAGGCCATTAAAATGCAAGAGATCCTTCTTCTCAACAAGCACGGGCAACAGCTTATATTCTGTTGGATAAATAATTGATGATAATATTGTTGATATACCAAATAACAGAAGTAAAAATATGTCAATGATTACATTATTTTGCTTAAGGTATAGTACACATGCGATAATAACACTAATTACAATTTGTATAAGAGTTGAATATTTTAGCAATTTTTCAACGGACAAACGATCAATTAGCGGACCAAATCCAAACGAAATTATGTCAATTCCAGCTTCAATTGAAAAAATTAGCGCTACCATTAATGGTGAATGACCAGTTTCTTTAAAGTACCAAAGAATTGCCATATAGAATAAGCTATCAGCAATATTAGTTGCCACCCGTCCAGCTAGTAATTTATAAACATTTAAGTATTTCTTTTTTATCATCACTTTTCCATCCTTAAATTTTATCCATCTTCTTTTTTGACTCTTCAATATTATGTTGCAAACTATAGTTACAGTTGACCTCTCAGGGAAAAAGAAATCTAACGCTTGGATTAGCAATAGTTCTTTTCCTTAATAAATGTCCTCCATAGAATCCTGTGATTTGAGCTGAATGTATTGCTTCTGAAATTCCAGATATTGGTATAGTTACATTTCCTGCAGCAAATAGCCCAGAAATCTTCTTTTTTGCTAAATCATTTGTTCCAGCTTTTACTTTAAAGTGAGATTTTTAACTGGAAAATCGCCAAATTCATTATTCCGATGAGAAACTAAAATTATCGTTTTACAATCTTTCAAAAACATTTGAAGTAAATCCTGCGACGATTTCAAATCAATGCTTGAAAAACTTTCATCAAGTAAAACAAGCTTGTTAGTAGAATCAATGAGACGAGCTAATGCAACTCGTTGTTTCTGCCCTCCAGAAAGAGAATTGTATTGCCATGAATCATCAATTCCAAACTTTTCTTTTACTGAGGCTAATTTTTCCAAATTAACTTTTCGTCCTAATGAAATATTATAGTTAATTGAGTAAGGGAAAATTGTAATCTTTTGAGGTAAGTATATAATTAACTCGTTTATGACTTTTTGTGGGACTTGATTAATATTAATTCCATTTAAAAGAATTTCACCAGAATTTGGTTTGAGCTGACCAGTTGCCAACTTAAGCAATGTTGATTTTCCCCTGCCAGAATCACCATTTAGTTTATAAAAATTATCCCTAGTAAAGGCATAAGAAAAATGACTTAATATTGTTGTTCTAGAACCAGGATATGAAAACGACACATCTCTAAATTCCAGTGTCTTAAATTGCATTGGAAAGGATGCCAGATCAAACTTTTGATTACTTGGAATAACAAGATTTTTTAGCTTAGAAAATTTTGCAAAAATACCTGAAGTTGAAAGTAATTGAGCTAAATAGCGATTAATTATTCCAGCTGAATCAAAGACTTTTGTCGCTAATTCTGCTGTTGACAAAATAGCTCCAGCACTCAAAACACCCTTGAAATGTAAAAATCCAGTAATTCCTAAAATAATTAGCTGACTACCAATATTTACTACACTAGTAATAATGTCGACAATCGATCTCCTAATAGTGTTATGAACATTTGCTTTCTTCAATATACTAGAGCCCGTATCAACGAGCTTTTTTATCTCTGACAGGGCATTAAAAACAAAGAGGGTCTCATAACCGTGTAATCCACTGCTAGTATACTTAAGAAATTTTTCGTTAGCTTTAGATATCTCTTCCACTCCATTACTAAGGTATTTTTTACACAACCGCGGTACTAATACAATTAAAACTACTAAAAAAATAGCAGTAATGAACAAAATTGGACTATATAGATATAATGCAATTAAAGCAAAAATTGCATTACCACTGAAGCGAACAATCCTGAAAAAGGTGTTTACACCTTCTCTTTGAATGAGATTAACATCGTTTTGCAAATACGATTCGTAATAGTCCACTGGATTATTCTGAAAATCACTCTCTGGCATTTCAGTTAGCGCTGTTGCAATATCATTTCTAATATCAGTTAAAATGTCTTGAGTTGCACTTTCTTCAATATAGCTTTCAAAAAAGGAAATAATAAAAGAAATAAACCATAGTAAAAAAATCAGCATCAATAATTGACCAAAAAGATTTATATTTTTCGCAATTAAAGCATTAGCTAAATCTGCCATTTTGGTAGCAGCAAAAACTTGCAGGAATGAATTGGTTAACAACAATAAGCAGGCACACCCGACGGAAAATAAATGTTGCTTAAGATATTTGTACATGTTGTGCCTCCTATATACAATCAACTTTTTCATTTAACTCTAATATTATTCACTTATTCTGTCAATTAGTAAAATATGCTTGTTTATGTTCAGTTTAAACTTCAAGAAGATAGCAAAAGACATTACCGGGCTACAGGGGGGTAATGTCTTTTGCTAATTAATCAACCTTTTTCTCATATGCTAGCTTTTCATTTTCGAATGTCAGAAGTTGGTCATCAAAATGATCAATTTTATAAGTTAGATAGTTAATTGTCTTTTGAATATCATGTGTTTGCTTTATTAGTTCGTCACGTTGCATTTCTAATAATTCACGACGCTTTTTTCTGGTTTGTGGTTCATGCAAATATAGTGCAACAAATTGCTTCAGCTTTTTAACCGGCATCCCAGCCTTACGCAAAACTAAAATATAAAAAATCCAGTTTTGATCGTATTCACTATAAACGCGATAACCATTTTGATCACGCTTTATCGCAGGTATTAATCCTTCTTTTTCCCAATATCTTAATGTATCTTTTGGTAAACCAAACTTTTTGCTCACTTCATTGATATTCAAACTTTTATTTCCTTAATCAACATTTCGTACTAGATCATGGATATTTTGAACAGCTGCTGGATCCCGATGATCAAAAAACTGACTTTTATTTTCATCTAGTGTTTTAATTTGTGCCATTTCTGCTTGAGTCAATTCAAAATCAAAGACTTGGCTGTTTTCAACTATTCTATCATGATGAACTGATTTTGGAATCACAACAATCTTTCTTTGAAGTAGCCAGCGTAGAATAACTTGCCCTGCGGTCTTATGATACTTCTGTCCAATTTCAGCAATCAGTGAATTAGTAAATATTTGCTGCTTTCCTTCAGCAAATGGAGCCCATGCTTCCGGTTGAATATTGCGCTCCTGCAAAAAAGGAACATCATCTTTTTGTTGCATCCAAGGATTAACTTCAATTTGATCAACAGTGGGACAAATCTTATTGTATAGCTCTAAATCCAAAACACGGTCTGCTGTAAAATTCGAAACACCAATTGCTCTAATTGTACCTGCTTGATATGCTTCTTCCATTGCTCGCCAAGAGCCGTAAACATCGCCATACGGTTGATGAATTAAATATAAATCTAAATAGTCTAACTGAAGTTTCTTTAAAGAAGTTAAAATTGCTCTCTTTGTTGCTTCATAACCGGTGTCCGATACCCATAGTTTTGTTGTAACAAATATATCAGCACGATCAACTTCACTATTTTTTATTGCTTGTCCTATCGCCTCTTCGTTGCCATATGAAGAGGCTGTATCAATTAAGCGATATCCTGATCTAATTGCATCTTCTACTACCTGTTCAGCTAAGGTCAAATCAGTAATTTGAAAAGCACCAAACCCTAAAAGGGGCATCTCTACTCCATTATTTAATGTTATTTTCTCCATTTTTAACTCTCCCAAAAATTCTTTTGTTAGAGTTAGTATAAACGTTAGAGTTAACTCCATAGCAAGGTTAAATCTACTATTTATTGCCAATTTTAGCTATTATTATCAAGTTCTTTAATAATTAAGTCAGCCAATAACTCATACCCTGCAGCACCAAAATGTAAACCATCATCTAATTGGCCTTGACAAAGAGTTATTAAGCTTCCTTGCCTAACCATTTTTTCAAAAAGGTTAATAAAATGTATTTTATAATTATTTGCTACTTGTTCCAATTCTACTGTATAAGCAGCAACTTCATCATTAGTTCGCTTTTCCTGTTTATGCTCATCAACTGCAGGCGGAGAAATCATTATGACATTATTTGGATAATATAAGCAAATGATACTGGAAATAATTAATGCCATGTTTTGCTTAAACTGCTCCAATGGAACCTTTTTATGCAGCGCCAAATCGTTTGTTCCAAGTAATAGAATCAACTTATCACAGTGGTCCATCTTAAGGACAAGGTCAGAAATCAAAGCAAAAAATGCACCTGAGTTAATTCCTGGTACTGCGGTATTAATCGTCTCTATATTAGAGTTTTTCTTCTTTAAAGTGTAGTCAAGTCGTGGCCCTTTCAAGCCTTCTTTTCTAGCAATGATGCTATCACCTGTTAAAAGCAATTTCATTTGAAGCTTCTCCAATTAAAACCAATAAAAAAACTGTAGTTACAGTTAAATTGTAACTACAGTCTATTTTAATTTCTAGGATTTACTTTACTATACTTCATATTCTTGAATTCATGAGCAGCATATTTTTTAGCTAATTCTTCAGTTCTGAAGTATTGGTTAGTAACTTCACCCACTTGAGGATGTGATTGGAATAAAACAGATTCTTTCTTTCCATCAATCACTTCAGTTTTTACAGTAAAAGCATAACCCATCTTAGTTGACTTTTCATCGACTGGACTCACAATTGTCCACTTGTCGCCGTTCATTGTCTTAGTTGTTACTCTTGCATACTTAGCAAATAAATCAGCGTTCTTTGACTTCCAAGCTCTGGACATTTGCCAAGGGTACTTTTTCGTTCCCTTAACTGTTCCAACTTCAACAGCCTTAACATGGTCATTTGCCCATGGCGTATCGAATGAATTCTTTTGAATATTCATTGGATTAGGTGTCAAATTGTTGGTGCTGTACCACTTACCACGCCAAGTTTTGGGGAAAGTATATAGTTTGTTAAAACCATATTTATTTTTCTTAACAGTGGCAGCTTGAACTTGAGCTGGTTGATTTACTAGTGCTGGTGTAGCAGTAGTTAAAGCAACTGTTGCGGCTGCAAGCATTGTTAAAATCTTCTTACTTTTCATTTTTTCGGCCTCCTGAGAACCTGAGATAATTTAATATTATATCAGTTATTTTCAACAATAAAAGTGGCTTTTGTGATTTAAATATATAATTATATATATTATTCCTGTTAACTAAAACAATTCCAAGTAAAAAGCCTCTGCAAATAGCAGAGGCTTTCATTTTAAACATAAGAAAACTTACACAAAAATAATTTACCATTGAGCAAATGTTTTTAACTCTTTTGGCTTTGTCCCACCATACATTCTAGCTAACTTAGCCGAGCGCCAATAAACGTTAGTTATTCTATAAGAAGATAAAGTTCTTTCAATTAAAACGCGGTGTCCTTTGTAATGATATAAACCTAAACTCCTACCTGATGCAACAGGACTAAACCAAGGAAACGTCGAGATATATTTTATGTTTTTGTCCTTTTTAAAAGTTACAGGATAAAAAGCCTTTACCCAATTTCTGGTTTGTTTAGTATTCTTAATTCCCTTAGCATTACTATCTTGTCTATGTAATTCATCAGAACCGATTTTATGCACTTTTACTCTTAATTTATCAATTGTGTTTGATTTATAATTTATATCAAAAGCTTTGCCATACCAGGTACCACGCATCTTCTTCGGTGTAGTCAGTTTTCCTAAATTACCTTTTACATGAGCTGCTTGAACAACCGTGTTTGTATTGAAGAAGTTACTATCATTACTTTTTCCTACAAATAATCCAAGAGCTAAAGATGTAGTTATAGCAATAAGTATCTTTATTTTGCTGTTCTTTATTTGTTTATTCAGTATTCTTTCCCTTCTTATTTAATAAAAGCTGACTTTTTGACAAACTTTCCACCTTTTACCGTATAGTACTTTTTATCTAAGTAGCCTGTGACCGGTAGTCCATATGTCATTACTCTAGTATGCTTTTTTAACCTTCTTAATTTTCCGCCATCTACGAAAATAACATACGCATCTTTCTTTAATTTGCGTCTCTTACCTTTTAGGTTAGTAGCCAAAATAAACTTACCATCTGAAATTTCATCAAAACTACGGCCGTTTGAAATTATAGAAGAAAGTAAACTTACTTTTGTTCCTTTTTCTACCCTTCCTTTTGTACGCACATATGCAGATAGTTTTTCATCTGGCACGTAGATCGTGGACTTTTTTGCAACAACAGCTGTATTACTATTTTCTGATGCAAAAACTGTAGCTGTCGAACCAAGACTTATAAAAAATAAAAGTAAGGTGCTTAAAAACAAACTTAAATTAAACTTATTTAGTTTCATTATTTTGAGACCGTAAAATAGTTTGTGTAAGGATGAATAATTCCTTAAATTAATTTCTTAAAACATTAGAAAAAGGAGTTCCTTTCTCG
>NZ_JACFQV010000020.1:0-294 GCF_016101265.1 Lactobacillus sp. M0403 | reverse complement strand
TTGCCCACGTGTTACTCACCCATCCGCCGCTCGCGCTATTAAATTCCTACCGAAGTATTCCTTTAACTTTGCTCGCTCGACTTGCATGTATTAGGCACGCCGCCAGCGTTCGTCCTGAGCCAGGATCAAACTCTCATTTTTAATGTTTGTTTGAATGTTTGCTCATTCGTTCCAAGATTTGCATCTCGGATTTATTTGCTTGCGAAATTGACTTCGCTCTTTTGTTTTGGGTTCTTTAAACCCGCACATTTTTGCGAAAACATTGTTCAGTTTTCAAGGTACTACCTGCTGCTT
>NZ_JACFQV010000002.1:0-432048 GCF_016101265.1 Lactobacillus sp. M0403 | reverse complement strand
CCTTAGAATCCTACTTTGATTAAATAAAAGATTAAAAAATCAATCTACGAGAAAAATCTATTTACACAAAAAATTTGACAGTTTCCATAAATTCCTCCACTGAAAATAATAACTTATCAGTAATAAGATAATTGATAATTATATCTTTTTAAAGATGATATTATTATATATGAAAACGCTTCACAGTTAAACATTTAAGGAGGACAAACATGAATTTTTATTCAAACGTAGACGGATATGACCAAAGTGCAATCAAAACTTCTAAAGTAGTCAATACAGATGTATTAGTTGTAGGTGCGGGTAATGCAGGAATGATGGCAGCAGCAGCTGCAAAAGAAAAAAATGTTGATGTTACTTTGATTGAGAAAGAAAAAACAATCAATCTAATGCGAGTAGGAATTGCTAGTGTAGGAAGTAATGCTCAGAAAAGGGCAGGTACTGTAATTAATAAAGAAGATTTAGTTGAGTCATTAGCATCTTTTTCACAGCATAATGTTGATGAACGACTCTTAAAAACTTGGGCTGATAATAGTGGAGAAAGTGTTAACTGGTTAGAAGACAATATTTTAAAACCCAACGGAGCTCATTTTAGATCAGAACCTGATGCAATGGTAACAGGGAAAAGTTATGTGGGTTTTCCGACAGAGAATGATCCAACAATTGATGACAAATCTTTCGTATCTTATGGTGATTGGTTTGTAAAATATCAAGAAGAGCATGGAATTAAAATGCTTTATCAAACTTCACTAGTTAGTTTGATTAAAGAAGATGATGTTGTCACAGGTGCAATTGTTAAGGATATTGCAAAGGACGAGTTCTATAAAATTAGAGCAAAAAAAGGAGTAATACTTACCACAGGTGGATATTCAGCAAATAAGACGCTGCTTAAAGAATGGGATCCTTTAGCACTGAAAAAGAATGTATATAATGATTCACCGCGTTCTAATGGAGCAGGTATTACCGCTGCACTTAACCTCGGCGCAATAAAGGATGAAGAACCGGCTGAAAGCATCTTTGACAGAGGTTTAGTGCCTGTCGGAACAAATACTGAGGATATGTATTACCAAACTTCAACATACGATAACTGGCTATGGATTGGTTCATATCCATTTTTAAAAGTTAATTTACGTGGAGAGCGGTTTTCTAATGAATCAGTTCCTTATCAATTTATTGTAAATGCGGCTAGCAAAGAACCAGGATATTTATATGCAATGATCTGGGATGATAATTATGCCAATCAACTTGAAAAACTTCATATGCTGGGTTGTGCACGATTTGGCTTTCCTGGATATATGAGTAACAAACAAGATTTTATTAATGATACTGAAAATTACATCAAAAAAGGTCTGGTAGTTAAGGCAGATACGATTCAGGAATTAGCTAAAAAATTAGGTCTTCCAGTTAAAGCAGTTGAGCAAACAGTTGGAAACAACAATGCTTCAGTTGTAGCAAACTATGATCATGAGTTTGGTAAAGAACCATACAGAATAACTCCAATTGAGAAAGCTCCGTATTATGGATGTATTTTAGGTGGACGTATTTTATGTACCCTTGACGGATTAAGAGTAAATACAAAAATGGAAGTTCTAGATCAGAACTTTTTGCCAATTAAGCACCTATATGCTGGTGGAAATGACTCAGGTGGTTTCTTCTGGGGTTCATACAACGACCGAGTACCTGGATTAGCATCGAGTCATGCCCAGACTTTTGGAAGAATAGCAGGGAAAAATGCAGCAAGTAACTGATTAAATAGTTAGAATTTTGAATAAAAAAGGAAAAGCGTGTATGCTTTTCCTTTTTTAGTGATTATCTTAATAAATAAAAATGGCTAACTTTAAAATCTATTTTGAATGAGTCTGGTTTGATTTGCTCACCATCAACTTGGGCAAACTCTTTTTTAGTTGTTTGAATAGATATTTGTTTACCCTCAAAATAATGAAATTGAGGATCATGAACATGTGAGCCGTCTTTTAACAAATTAACAAAGAGTTTGATTAGTTTGCCTAAACTGAAGCGTTCAACAACAACGGTGTCAAGCACACGACTTTTGATACTTGCACTTGGTAATAATGGAATACCACCACCTAAATAGGGATGATTGGTGGTAGTTATTAGAAAAGCATCATCGTAATGATATCTTTTATTGTCGCATTTAATATCAACAGTAAATGTATCTTGCTTACGCAATGCTGACAAAATATGAAGTCCATAAATCATTTTGCCTTCATTGATTTTGTTTAAGAGTTTCTTTAATTCTGAAATATTACTAAGGTGATTAACATAAGCATCAAAACCAACCCCTAGACTATTTGCAAAATAATAAACATCATTGCCCGAATGAGGGAAGTGGAAAGAACCACAATCAATTCTTTCAGGCTCAATACCATTTTTTAAGTGATTAATAAGTTCTTCAGGGTTTCCAGAAAGATTAGCAGCCTTGCCGAAGTCATTTCCAGTGCCCGCAGGTAAATAAGCTAGCGGCATGGAAGGATGACTTGATCTTTTTATTCCATTAAGAACTTCATTCAAAGATCCATCTCCACCAATTACTAATAGAACTTCATTGGAGAGATGGTTTCTATTGCCATATCCTTGTGCAATTTTTATTGCTTCACCTGCAAAAGAGCTTTTGTAAACATCAAAAGCAATATTTTCATTAACAAGTAAGAGGGTAGTTTGGTCTAATATCTTTTTCGCATGTCCATTTCCAGCAGTTTCATTAACTAGAAGATGGATTTTAAGTTTATTTTTCATATTTTATTTATTAAAAAAAGCCCAAATGGGCTTTTTTACTTTTTCTCAACAATCATAGGTAAAATCATTGGCCGTCTTTTTGTCTTGGAATATAAGAAATCAGAAAGATTTTCAACAATTGCCTTACGGACAACAGCATCTTTAGGATTATCTGTTTTATCCATTTCACTTTTTATAATATGGTAAATATGTTTTTGAGCTTGGCTAATCAATTCAGTTGATTCACGCATATAAACAAATCCACGACTTAAAACATCAGGTCCTGCTAGAACACGCTTGTGTTTGTAATCAACGGTAGCAACTACAACAACTAAGCCATCTTCTGATAAAACCTGGCGATCATGGACAACAACATTGCCAACGTCAGCAGTTCCAGAAGTATCAACATACACATCGCCTGCAGGAACGTGTCCAGCAATTCTAGCACCCTCAGGTCCAAAGCAGACAACCTCACCGTTTTCCAAAACAAAAGTATGATCTTCGGGGACGCCAGCAGCTTGTGCAAGTTCTGTATGAACTACTTGCATGCGATATTCGCCGTGCACGGGAATCATATACTTAGGTTTAGTCAATCTAACCATCATCTTTAATTCTTCTTGACCACCGTGACCAGAAGTATGGACATTATTAACACGTCCGTGAATGACGTTAGCGCCACCTTCCATCAATTTGTTAATCAAATGATTTACACTAAGTGTATTACCAGGAATAGGGTTAGAAGAAAAAATGACTGTATCACCAGGCTGAAGACTAATTTGACGGTGTGTTCCGTTTGCAATTCGAGAAAGAGCAGCTAATGGCTCACCTTGTGATCCGGTACATAATATCATTGCCTCATCGGCAGGAGTGTGATTGATTTCATTTGAATCAACAATTAAACCTTCAGGTACATTTAAGTATCCTAGATCGATTCCATTTTGCACACCGTTTTCCATGCTTCGACCAAAAATTGCAACTTTTCTACCAGTATCAATTGCTGCTTCAATTGCCGTTGAAACACGATAAAGGTTAGAGGCAAACGTAGCGAAAATAATTCGACCATGGATACCAGTAATAATATCGTGCAACGAATGTGCAACAAAGCGCTCTGACTTGGTAAATTGCGAAACCTCTGCATTAGTTGAATCTGATAGAAGGGCTAAGACGCCTTCGTTACCAATTTGAGCCATCTTTTGAAAATCAGGAGCAGGTTGGTTCATTACTGGAGTTAAATCAAATTTAAAGTCACCAGTAAAGACAACAGCACCGAGAGGAGTGTGAACAGCAATTCCTAACGTATCAGGAATTGAGTGGGTAGTTCTAAAGAAAGAAACAGAAAGCTTCTTGAATTTTAGAACTGTGTTTTCGTGTTCTTCGTGCAGTTCGGTAGTGCGAAGAATTCCGTGTTCTTCAAGCTTACCCTTGATTAATGCCAAGGCAAAGGGTGTAGCATAAACTGGAATTTCGGGTATTTTTTCAAGTAAGAAAGGTATACCACCAATGTGATCTTCGTGACCGTGGCTGACAACCAGTGCTTTGATTTTTTTACGATTCTTGACTAAATATGAATAGTCAGAAATAACGTAGTTAATACCAAGAAGATCATCTTCTGGGAACTTAATACCACAGTCCATGATAATAATTTCATCTTGATATTGAACGCAATACATATTTTTGCCGATTTCATGCAACCCCCCGATTGCAAAGACGGCTACTTCATTATTTTTAATTCGCACAGAAACTACTTCTTACTATCAAAAGTCGTCAATTTAAAATCGGCGTGTTCTTTTTCATATTGTAGTGAATTTCCTGCTAATTCTTGGATGAGTTCAATGTTGTAGGGGGTATTGTCCTCAACCAAGGTTCTAGCGCTGACCAAATTATCAGCCTCTAGGTAAAGGGTTTGAGTTGTTTCACGTCTAGGATTAACAACTTTGTCCTTTTGATACAAAACTTTGTAGATCATATTTGTATTCTCCTTATTCAGTTATAAAAACGTTCTTAATTTTGGATAACTAAAAGTACCCAATAGCTTATCTCAGTTTACCATAATTATAATTTTAAGTATAGAAACACTACTTGTTTGACTCATAAAAAAACCGTCAAAGTAAATTGGCGGTTAATCTATCATGTACTGATGATACTAATAAATTAGGACTGTATCATCATCCAATTTAAATGGGTTTTGCTTATCAATCCGGTCATAAAATAGGTGGCCTCTTAAATGTTCAATTTCATGAGATGCAACGATAGCAGGATAATCCTTTAAGTTAATCGTCTTTTCCTCACCGTCAACGGTATAGTAATGAATCTTTAACTTATCAGGACGGGGAACATAGCCGTCAATAACTTTATCAACGCTTAGGCATCCTTCACCTTCACTAAGACATGCCTGACGAACGGATTCGGACAAAATCTCAGGGTTAACAATTGTTTCTTTAAAAACAATCTCATTTTGATCATTTGGAACAAGAAGTGATGCCATTTGCACACTTTCACCCACTTGAGGTGCCGCTAAACCAACTCCAGCACGTAACTGATGCTTTTTAGCAATTTCCGGATCCTGTGAATTGATTAGGTATTCCATCATGTCTTCGGCCAATTTTTGGTAATGGTCGCTCAAAGGAAAAGTTAACTTTTCAGCAACTTTACGTAATACGGGATCACCATCACGAACAATATCTTTCATTAAAATCAATTAAATTCACTCTTTCATAAAAAAGTTATCTCTATATTTTTACCATAAATAAGGACATTTTGTCTGCTTTTTATTCTATCGTAAATTTAAAAATTGAAAAAGAGTGATAAACGTTGACCAGTATAATAGTTAGGTGTTAAAATCAATGAGCGTAAATATACAGATATGAAACACTTCGATTAGCATGTTCTTGAACGTGCCGGCGAAACTGTGACATTGTCACAGTTTTTTTATTGAGGAGTGGAGGAGGAATACTTTTGTCAGAAAAAAGAAGAGACGATATTAGAAATATAGCGATCATAGCGCACGTTGACCATGGTAAGACAACTTTGGTTAACCAATTATTGAAGCAATCCGACACTCTACCTGAGCACATGGCTTTGGAAGATCGTGCAATGGACTCAAATGATATTGAACGTGAACGTGGTATTACTATTTTATCTAAAAATACTGCGGTTAAATATGGCGATACCACAATTAATATTTTAGATACACCAGGACACGCCGATTTTGGTGGTGAAGTTGAACGTATCATGCATATGGTTGACGGAGCCCTACTTTTAGTTGATGCATATGAAGGAACAATGCCACAAACTCGTTTTGTTCTTAAGAAGGCATTAGAAGCAGGCGTTAAGCCAATCGTTGTTATTAACAAAATCGACCGTCCAGGTGCTCGTCCTAAAGAAGTTCTTGATGAAGTTCTTGAATTATTCATTGAATTAGGTGCCAATGATGAACAACTTGATTTCCCAGTTGTTTATGCATCAGCATTGAACGGAACTTCTTCTTATGAAGCTGATCCATCCACTCAAAAAGAAACAATGGATCCAATTTTTGACACTATTATTAAAGCTATCCCAGCACCAATTGATAATGCTGATGAGCCTTTACAATTCCAAATCACTATGCTTGACTGGGATGACTATGTTGGTCGTATTGGAGTAGGTCGTATCTACCGCGGTAGTGTAAAAGTTGGTGACAACATCACAGTTATGAAACGTGATGGCTCAAAGCAAAACTTCCGTGTAACTAAGCTATTTGGTTTCTTTGGTTTGAAGCGTAATGAAATTACAGAAGCTAAAGCCGGAGATATTATTGCCATTAGTGGTATTAACGACATTTTCGTTGGTGAAACAATTGCATCTGCAGAAGACCCAGAAGCATTGCCATTCCTTAAGATTGACCCACCAACTTTGCAAATGGACTTTGTTGCAAGTGACTCACCATTTGCTGGCCGTGAAGGTGACAAGGTAACTCCTAAAAAGTTAGAGGATCGTTTAATCAAACAAACTCGTACTGATGTTTCTTTGAAGGTTGAACCTACTGATCAAATCAATGCCTGGACTGTTTCTGGACGTGGTGAATTACACCTTTCAATTCTTGTTGAAGAATTACGTCGTGAAGGATTTGAATTACAACTTTCACGTCCAAAAGTTATCTATCGTGAAATCGATGGCCAAATGTGTGAGCCATATGAGGCAGTTCAAGTCGATACACCAGATGAATATGTTGGTTCAGTAATTGATTCACTTTCACAACGTAAAGGTGAAATGAAGAACATGGAATCAACTGGAAATAATCAAACTCGTTTGGACTTCTTAGTTCCGTCACGTGGCTTAATTGGTTATAACAATGAATTTATGTCTCAAACTGGTGGTTACGGAATTTTAAACCACAGCTTTGATTCATATAAACCAGTAGTTAAGAACTGGGAACCAGGACGTAAAAATGGTGCTCTTGTTTCTATCAGTCAAGGTAAGTCAACTACATACTCACTTCAAACTGTTGAACAACGTGGTGAATTATTCATTGGCGCAGGTGTTGAAGTCTACGAAGGTATGATTGTTGGTCAATCATCACGTGATCGTGATATTGCAGTTAACGTAATTAAGGGAAAGAATTTGACTAACACCCGTGCTGCCGGTAAAGACCATGCGGCTGCAATCAGAACGCCAAAGACATTGACACTAGAAGAAGCAATTGAGTTCTTAAACGATGATGAATATTGTGAAGTAACACCTGAATCAATTCGTCTTCGTAAGAAGATTTTAAACACTTCTGAACGTCAAAAGGCAGATAAGAAGCGTAATAAAAACTAAATCAAGTAATTAAAAATGGCACTCACTTAATGAAGTAGTGTCATTTTTGTTTTATAATAAAAATATATTTTTTTCGTAAGAGGAGGGCTACTTTTGCGACGGAAACTTCAACATTTGGACTACAAAATTCTATTGCCATATTTATTACTGGTTTTCTTTGGCATAATTATGGTTTATTCGGCTAGTTCAGATATCTTGCTCGTAAATGGTTTTAAGCCAGCGACATATGGGATTAGGCAAGCAATATATGCGGTGGTAGCTTTCTTTGGTTTTGCTACATTGGCGTTCTTTTTGCGGTTAGAACTTTTTAAGCGAACTAAGTTTGTTGCTTGGTTTCTCGGAATTAGTATGTTTTTGCTGTTTTACCTAATTGTTTTAAAGGTATTTAAGGGTTCTGACGCTGCAGTTAATGGGGCGGTTGGCTGGATTGATTTAAAAGTTATCCGTATTCAGCCATTGGAAATTGCCAAATTAGCATTGGTAATATATTTAGCGTACTATTTAGACCGTCATGATGGTTCTTTCCGTCAAGGGAATATTGTTAATAATTTGATTAGACCAGCGGTTTTATCTGGGGTAATGATGCTATTGGTAATTGTTGAACCAGATTTAGGTGGTACTGCCATTTTAGCCACAATTGTAATCATTATGTTTTCTCTATCAGGTGTGCCTGCCAAGAACGCACTACTCTGTTTAATTGGAATTGGAATTGGTGTTTTCTTCTTAGTTTTCTTAATTGTTAAGTGGAATCCGGACTTTTTACAATCCAGTTATCAATATCAACGACTCATGTCATTTTTACATCCCTTTGAGCTAGAGCAAAAAGGTGGTGCCCAGTTAGTTAATTCATATTATGCGATTCATAATGGTGGTTTGTTTGGTGTTGGCTTAGGTAATAGTATGCAAAAAAGAGGCTATTTACCAGAACCATACACGGACTTTATCTTAGCGATTGCTGCTGAAGAAATTGGGGTAATTGGTGCATTACTAGTTTTAGGACTACTTTTCTATTTGATGTGGAGCATTATGGAAGTGGGTCTTCACGCTAGCACGCAATTTAATGCCTTGGTTTGTTTTGGCGTAACGACAATTATCTTTACTGAAACTCTGTTTAATGTTGGTGCAGTTTTGGGACTATTACCAATTACAGGTGTTACTTTGCCCTTTATTTCATACGGTGGTTCATCACTAATTGTCTTATCAGCTTCAATTGGATTAGTTTTAAATATTGCTGCAAATGAACGTATTAAGAAAGAAGAGGAGTTGGCTGATGAGTATCAATCATGATTTGGCAAATACTTCCTTAACTAAGAGACAAGGACTAATTGTTTATCTTAATTCTATTAACAGTCAGTTTAAGCTTAGGCGTTACGGTGACATCGTGTATTTTTCTAAGAAAAATGCATATTGTGTCTTATACGTTGACCAAAAAGAAGCTGACAAAACGATAAACGCTATTAAACAGTTGGATTTTGTCAAGGATGTACAAAAATCTAGTGATGATGAAATTGACTTGTCAAGTAAGCATATTGAAGAGCAAATTACTGAACTTGCTGCTGAAGCAGAAAAAAAGTTACTTGATGAGCAGGAACAGAATACGGACTACTTATTATGAGAATTATTTCTGGAAAGTATGCTAAGCGCAACTTGTATACACTAAAAAGTCAAAAAACTAGGCCAACCAGTGATAAGGTTAAAGAATCTTTGTTTAATAGCCTAGGACAATTTTTTGAAGGTGGAGAAGTATTAGACTTGTATGGGGGAAGTGGTGCCCTTGCAATCGAGGCTGTTTCAAGAGGCTGTAGTCATGCAACAATTATTGATATTAATTACCAAGCTGTGGAAATTATCCGAAAGAATGTTGCTTTAACTAAAGAAGAAAATTGTTTTTCTGTTTACAAAATGTCAAGCAATGTTGCATTAACCAAACTTGCCAAAGATGAAAAGAAATTTGATTTAGTTTTCTTAGATCCGCCATATGCCAAACAAAAAATTGCTTCTGATATGAAGAAAATGGACAGTTTAAATTTGTTAACAGATAATGCAGTTATCGTAGCAGAGACAGACGATGAAACTAATCTTGGCGAAATAGAAGGTTTTGAGCTAACGAAAACTCACCATTTAGGTAAAACAATCGTTCGTTTTTATCGAAAGGAAAAAAGATGAGTATTGCACTTTTTCCAGGTAGTTTTGACCCAATTACTAATGGACACATTGATGTAATTCAGCAGGCTGCTAGAATCTTTGATCAGGTTTTTGTAGTGGTAATGGACAATACCTCTAAGCACTATTTATTTAGTGCAGATGAACGGGTAGAATTTATTAAAAGTGCAGTTAAAAATATTGCTAATGTTGAGGTTCAAAAAAGACCACAAGCATTAACTGTCGATGTGGCACACGAAATTGGTGCAACAGCTATTGTTCGCGGAGTGCGGAACAGCGAGGATTTCACTTACGAGCAACAAATTGCAGCAATGAATAAGAAGTTAGCGAATGATCTTGAAACTGTATTATTGTTTACTTCGCCGCAAAATAGCTTTGTGGCATCTAGTATTATTAAAGAGGTAGCTCAATTTGGCGGTGATATTAGTTCATTTATGCCAATAGAAGCTGCAATTGCTTTAAAGAAAAAATTGGTAAAGATTAATGAACGATAAAACTAAAGATAAAGGTAAGAAAAAAGGTCATAAATGGCTCTTCTTTTTCTTAGCTGTTGCCGCAATTGTAGTAGGCTTAAGCTGGCCAACTAATTATTATCTTGAAATGCCTGGCGAGGCATTTCAAGTTAGTCAATTTATCAGAAGTGGTAAAAAAGCACCTGATAATTATTATTTAGTGACAGTTAGCGAAACCCAACGTCCAGCTTCAGTGCTGCGGTATTTGTTAAGTTATACTAGAAAATACGAAACGAGAATTTCAAGAGAAGAACTGCTGGGGGATGCAACAAGTAGTCAGTATGAGGAATTGCAGAATTGGTACATGGAAACCAGTCAGCAAAATGCTATCTATTATGCAGCAAAGAAGGCAGGCTTAAAACCAAAACTGAATTACGAAGGCGTTTATGTCATGCAAGTTCAGAAGCACTCTAGTTTTAAGGAAAAACTGCAAATCGGTGATACTGTTCTGGGCGCAAACGGCCATCGTTTCAAATCAACAGAAGAAATGCTTTCATATTTTCAGAAAAAGAAAATTGGCGCTAAGGTTAAAATTAACGTTTTAAGAAATAATAACCCACTAACTTTTTCAGGAAAAATTGTTAAAGTTGAGGGTACTAATAAACCAGGAATTGGAATTCAGTTAGTTGAACATGTCAAAGTCACGACAAAACCAGAGTTAAAAATAGATGCTGGTGCAATTGGGGGGCCTTCAGCAGGATTAATGTTTACACTAACGAGCTATGAAACTTTCAAGCAACAGGATTTGGCTAAGGGACATAAAATTGCCGGAACGGGAACTATCTCTCCTAAAGGAAAAGTTGGAGCAATCGGTGGTGTTGACAAAAAAGTAGTCGCAGCCGACAGAGCCGGAGCAGAAGTTTTCTTTGCGCCGACAGATACGTCTCAATTGAAAAAAGCTGATAGTAACTATCAAGTTGCTAAAAGAACGGCGAAGCAAATAAAAACGAAGATGAAGATTGTCCCAGTAGCTACCTTTGAAGATGCTTTACATTATTTGCAAAAACACTACTAAAAAAAGTAAAAAGTTCAGAAGAAATTCTGAACTTTTTTCGTACTTAAACTTAGGAGGTGAAAATATGGATTGGGCAAAAGTTAAGGAATTCATAATTGAGCATAAACAGTATTTTGTTATCGGAATAGGGATTTTGCTTGTTTTGCTTTGGTTAATTGGTCATTCTGGAAATGAACAATCTAATGATTCTGATTTTGCCATAAAGCAAACAGAGACTGATGAGCAAGAAGGAACTGAAATAAAAGAAGAAACACAAATTGCTAATAAAGAGGTAGAGAAGAAAGTAAAAGAGCCTAAAGAAGTTACTTGTGATATTTCTGGTGCAATTGAAAATCCAGGTGTTTATACATTGAAGTATGGTGCTCGCTTAAATGAATTGATTGCGGCAGCAGGTGGACTGACAAGTAAGGCTCAAATTGAAAAAGTTAACCGTGCATTAATTCTTCGTGACCAGGACAAAGTTCATATTCCATATCATGGAGAAAAGTTAAAGGAAAACGAAATTGTTTCTTCTGTTAATGGTAGTACTAATTCAGGAGAACTAGATAATTCTTCCCAGAGTGAAAGTTCCAACCAAGCTTCAGGAGTAAAAGTAAATATCAATACGGCAAACACTGCAGATTTGCAAAAGTTATCTGGAATAGGCGCTAAAAAAGCTGAACAGATTATTGCGTACCGGCAAAAAAATGGAAATTTTAAAAGCATTGAGGATTTGAAACAAGTTTCTGGGATAGGAGATAAGACTTTTGAGGCACTTCGAAGTCAACTGGAAGTCTAAAATTCTGACACCAGGTTTTTTATTGCTAGTTTCTTTATTATTAGCAGACATAAATTTTGGTCTTTCACAGTCTATTACGCCTCTTCAATGGCTATTTTGCTTGGTAATTGCGATTTATTTGGTATTTCTTTTGTTTCATAAACACCGACAAACAAGTTGTTTAGTTTTTTTAGTGCTATTTGTTGCACTTATCAGTTTTGCTATTAATCAGAACCAACAAAATTTTTCGCTCAAAAATAGTTCTGTGGTTACCATATACCCAGATCAAATCAAAGTGTCTGGAAACCGAATGTTTGGCCAAGGGAAAGCAGATGGAAAGTCAGTACTAGTTTCAACAAAAATTAGCCAAATGCAGAAAAAAGAACTACTTTCTGGGTACTCACTTTATCTTTCGCATTTACAAGGAGAGGTTAAAGAAATCGAGCCTGCTACAAATTATGGACAATTTGATGCAAAAAAATATTATCTGAGCAAAAACATTAAACAAAAGATTGAACTGGAGAATTGTATAATCATAAATAAAAAGCAACATTTTAGGGATGTTGCTCATCATGTTCGCTTTTGCTTGCAAAAGTATTTTGCGCAAATGCCACCGATTTTGTCCTTTTTCAGTAGCGAATTAGTTCTTGGCGAAAGTCCAAGCCAAGCGGACCAATCGATTTTATCTAATTACCGTGACCTTGGCGTAATTCACTTGTTAAGTATTTCCGGTCTTCACGTTGGTATCTATACCTTAGTAATTAGTGCAATTTGTTATTATCTGAAATTAACCGAACAAGAAACATTTGCAATTTGTTTATTCATTCTATTAATTGGTATTTTCTTAAGTAATGGTCAAGCTGGCTTTATTCGAGCCAGTCTAACTTATGTACTTGATCAGATTTTTAAATTCCAGAAGCAAAAAATTACTCATTTTGATTTATTAGGACTCACTTATACAATTCACTTAATAATTAATCCGTGTTTGATGCTCAATGTGGGAGCCATTTTAAGTTATGTCTTGGCTCTAGGTTTAGAATTAACAACTAAATTAACCTCATTTAAACAGTCATTTGCCTTAAATTGTTTACTAACGCCATTACTACTTTTTCATTTTTTTCAATTTAATTTGTTGACCGTTTTTTTCAATTTGGTAGTAGTACCATATTTTAATTGGCTAGTTATGCCAATTGTCTTTTTGAACTTAGCTACTTTTAAATTATGTCCTGAAATTTCCTGGTGGTTTGAAAATGTTTTAATGACATGTGAAAAGTTAATAGCTCAAGTATCCGCTTCTAAACTGGGACTATTAACATTTGGTAAGATCAACTGGTGGCAATGTGTGATGTTAACTATATTTACGGCTATTTTGCTGGTTTTTGTAAATGAGCAAAAATCCACGAAAAAAAGCAGGTTAAAAGTAATTGGTGGCATTGCGGCTTTGTACGTGATGATCTTTTCCTCAATTCACTTTCCCTTAACAGGTCAGGTTACATTGATTGATGTAGGTCAGGGCGATAGTATTTTGATTTCTACACCTTTTCCAAGGCGTGTTTATTTAATTGATGTTGGTGGGAAATTAAATTTTAGTGGCCAAAAAGCGACGCCTCAGGTTAATAAAATTACTATTCCTTTTTTGAAAGCACTGGGAATCAGTAAAATTGATGGTGTTTTTGTAACGCATCAGGATTTTGATCACGTCGGAGATTTAAGACCCTTGCTCGAACAAGTTCACGTTCAAAAACTGTATACGGCAGCAGGATTAATTCATAATCCGTCTTTTATAAAAAGAATAGTGGGACAAATTAAGCGAGATCAAGTTGTAGAACTATTAGCTGGTCAGAAAGTAGCTGAGCCACAAATTACATTTAATGTTGTTTATCCTTTTAAGCCTGGCCCAGGTAAAAATGAAGATTCACTATCTTTGACATTTGTTGTGAAGAGTAAAAGATGGCTTTTTACTGGTGATTTAGGCCAAGAAGGTGAAAAAGAAATAATGAACAAGTTTAATATTCAAGCTGACTATTTCAAACTAGGACACCATGGTAGTCGCACTTCTTCAAATCCTGATTTTTTAAAAGCTTTAAGGCCAAAATTAGTTTTTATTTCAGCTGGTCGAAATAATCGTTTTGGGCACCCGCATAAGGAAACGCTTGATACTTTAAGCAATCAACACATTCCATGGGTTTCGACGCAGGACTGTGGTATGATTACTTGGACATATGGCTATTTTTCTAGGCCAAAATTCAAACGTTTTGTAGTGGTGAATCAAAAATGACTTTACTTTCTTTGTTTAAAAATTCAAATAATAGCAATGCGCAAACCTTAATTTTGGGTTCAGATAGTTTTTTGAATGATTATATTGCGCGCTCATACATATATGAAGAATCATTTCAAGAACTAGAGAAAGTATCCGTTGATTGTGAAAGCGATAGTCTAGATGATTTGATCGCTGAATTAACAGAATCAAGTCTTTTTAGCCAGCAAAAGATAATAACTATCAAAAATCCGTTTTTTTTAACTGCTAAAGTTCCGCAAAAAGCAAAAAAGCAACTTGATCAGTTGCAGCAAATTTTTGATCATGTTGATCAGCTCGACAACAAACTAGTAATAGTAGCATCGTATGAAAAGCTTGATCGGCGAAAGAAGCTGACAAAAACAATTTTGAAGAAGTTTAATGTCGTAGATACTGAAGTTAAAAGTTATGAAGTTAAAAAGGTAACTAAGGCACTAATTAGTGCTGAAGGATATCAGATTACAGAGATGGCTTTGCAGCTTTTACTTGAAAGAAGTGATCAGGTTCTTGATACTGTACTGAGCAATTTTAATAAATTAAAGATGGCTGCCACTGAGAATAAAATTGATGAGACACTAATTCGTAAAAACGTTGACTTATCATTTGCCCAAAATGTTTTTGCAGTTTTAGAAGCAGCTTTAAAGCATAATTATCGAGAAGCGATTGCAAGATTAGATAACCAATTGAGAGAGGGTAGTAATCCGATTCAATTACTTGCAGTCTTTGAAAACCAGTTAGAATTAATTTTAGTTGCAAAGACATTGCACGAGCGCGGCAGAAATGAAACTGAAATTGTTAAAGAACTAGGGGTTCACCCTTATCGAGTAAAGCTAGCTCTTAATAATAAAATTTCGACTAATAAACTGGCGAGCTTGTTAGAGCAGGCAATCAAGCTAGATTATAACTATAAAAATGGGCAATATCGGGAAAACAATTTCTTAAAGTTATTTGTTTTGAGCGTATGAGGTAATATAAATTGGGCAAAGAAAAAAGCAAGGATTGAATAATCCTTGCTTTTTAGTTTTTGAATTCAAATTATTTAGCTAACTTAGCTAAGCGACTCTTATCACGGCTAGCCTTGTTTTTATGAATAAGACCCTTAGAAGCGGCCTTGTCCAATGCGCGGGCAGCAGCAACATGTAATTCGGAGGCGTTTTCAGCACCAGCAGCTTGGGCAGTCTTGAACTTCTTAACAGCAGTTCTTAATTCTGTCATTTGAGCGGCTCTGCGCTTTCTAGCAGCATCTTGAGTTTTAACACGCTTAATAGCTGATTTGATTTGTGGCATAACATTCACCTCCATTGATCGTAATTTTACTTAGTAAATTATACTGAAGAATAGTTGTAGATGCAAGACAATTTATACTTGCTTTTTAAAAAAATAATCTGTATTATACTATTGTTGTGAACCGTTAACGCTGTTTGCTCGCTCACACCTGACGGTTAACGTTGTTAACGGCAATTTTTTTATTGAAAGGTGAATAATTATGGCAATTTCAAAAGCAGAAAAAGATGAAATCATTAAGCAATTTGCTACTCATGAAGGTGACACAGGTTCAACTGAAGTACAAGTTGCTATTTTAACTAAAGACATCAACAACTTGACTGAACACATGAGACAACATTCTCATGACCACCACTCATATGTTGGTTTACTTAAGAAGATTGGTCACCGTCGTAACTTGCTTCGTTACTTACAAGATAACGATATTAATCGTTACCGTGAATTAATCAAGAAGTTAGGTTTACGTCGTTAATTTCTAAACTTAGATTTAAAAAAGTCAGTTCTATTAAAGAACTGGCTTTTTGTTTTTGCCATAAGTGCTTTTTATGCTAGAATAAAAAAAGATACTTTTTACGTTGTGATCTTACGATCCATAAATAAACAACTTAATAACAATTATTATAGAAAAGGAAATAAAATGGCTGATCAAGTTAAGATAATGATTTTGAGCGGTGTTCGTGAACAAGGAAAGGACATGTTTGCTGTTCAAGTTAATGATGAAATTTTTGTTCTTGATGCTGGATTAAAATACCCTGATAGTTCTTTATATGGAATTGATTTGGTTATTCCGGATCTCGACTTCTTTGAAAAATATGGTGACCAAGTTGTTGGTATTTTTCTAACTCATGGACACGCTGATTCAATTGGGGCCTTGCCATATATTTTGCGTCAATATGATATACCTGTATTTGGGTCTCGGTTAACGATTGAACTGGCTAAAATTACAGTTAAAAGAGAGAATAAGCGAATTAAAAACAGTTTGTTCCATGTAATAGATGCTGAAACTGAAATTGAATTTAAAAACGCGAATATTTCATTCTTCCACACGACGCACTCAATTCCTGACTCGCTCGGGATTGACGTGCACACTCCAGCTGGAGAAGTAGTTTATACTGGTGACTTTAAGTTTGACCCTTCTGCAGCGCCAAAATATCGAACTGATTTAGATCGGTTGGCAGAAATTTCACAGAAGAAAGTTTTGGCACTTTTAAGTGACTCTTCTAATGCAGAAGCATCACTACCTAACGTTTCTGAACAAGAAATAGGTGAATATGTGACCAATGTCTTTCGTAATGCCACTGGTCGGGTAATTGTAGCCGCTAAAGCTTCTAATTTAATCAGAATTCAAGAAGTTTTAAATGCTGCGCATGAAACAGGCCGGAAGGTACTATTAACTGGACGTGATGTAGCAAAAATAGTTCGTACAGCAATGGACTTAGGCTATCTTTATGTTCCTAAAAATCTGTTAATGCGTGTCAAAGATCTGAGCACTACACCAGATAACAAGGTGGTAATTCTTGAAACTGGGCAAATGGGTGAGCCATTAAATTCTTTGCAAAAAATGGCTAAAAAACGTCACAGTATGATTACGATTCATGAAAATGACCTAGTTTTCATTGCAACAACACCATCTCATTCTGTTGAAACAGTAGTTGCGCAGACTAGTGATCTTGTTTATCGAGCAGGCGGAACCGTAATTGAGCTTGGTAGGGCTAAGCATACAAGCGGTCATGCAACTGGACGTGATTTGCAAATGCTAATTGATATTCTAAAACCACAATTTGTTATTCCAGTAATCGGTGAATATCGCTTGTTGGAAGTTCATCGCGACCTTGCAATAAGAGCAGGAATTAAGAAAGAAAATGTTTTGATTACCAGAAATGGTGATTGTTTGGATTACGATTTTAAACAAAAGAAGTTTAATTTAACTGATCCTGTTCCAGGCGAAGATATAATGATTGATGGTTCAGGCATCGGTGATGTCGGCAATATCGTCCTGCGTGACCGAGAAATTTTGTCAGATGATGGTATTTTTATTGCCGTTGTTACAATTGATCGTCGTAAGAAAAAAATCATTGCACAACCACAAGTTACTAGTCGTGGCTTCGTTTACATCAAAGCCAATCATCAATTGATGAATGATTGTATTGAATTAATTAAAAAGACTATAAATAATAACTTTGAGCATAAGAAGTTTGATTGGACTGAAATAAAGCAGGATGTTAGAAACGATTTAGAGAAGTTCTTATATAAGAAAACTAATCGTCGTCCTGTAGTATTACCAGTGGTCATGGAAGTAAACCAGAATAGACATCGTGCGATGCAAAAGCGTTCGGGCAAAGATGCGACTACTGGAAAAAATAATGAGCATCATTCCGTTGACGTGAAAAAATCTGGTAAGAAAATAGTTAAGAAAGACTAGTATGACAACTTTAAGCCAAAAAAATTTACTAACTTTAGCACAAGAAAATGAAGCAAACGGTAAATTAGATTTAGCAATTCAAAATGTTGAAGAAGCTCTGCGAATTGGCAGTAACAAGGAAATTGTTCTTCGCTTATGCGACTTATATTTAAAAGCCGATCAAGCATATTCTGCGTATAGCTTAATCAAAGAGGAAAAAGATCTCTTTTCAGATGATGAGATCTTTTTTGCTTATTCTAGGGTTTTGCAAGCCAATCACTTTTTAATTGAAGCACTCGAGATTAAAAATTTGAGTAAGGGCGAAAAAGAAGTTGAAGTCTTACCAGCTTCGATTTCTGAGCAGCAAGCAACAATGGAGAAATTTCGTCTTAGTAAAAATCCAACTAAGTATGAATATGACCAACTTTTTACATTGGATTTAATTAACTTTACGAATTTTGCACAGAGTCTATTATTAGACCCCAGCTTAAGTTTTGCTGTGCGTCTAGTATTATGTGAAGATCTCTTTCGCTTGGGGATTAATGAATCTTTTGATGTTTTGGTGCTAGGCAAAAGAGAAAAGTTTATTCCTAACCAGATTAATTTGCTAGAGAAGGATCCAGTTTATCGTGAAGTAGTTTCGGCAATCGGATCAAGATATTATCACCGTCCGAGTCAGCTTCCAGCTGTCTTAGGCGAAGTCAATTTGATCTTAGGTAGTTTGTATCCCAAACTATCTAAATACGTCGAAGAACCAGATAGTTTTGCGAGTGACATTGCATCATACATTGATTTTCAAGATGGTCGAAGTCACCATGATTTATTCAGACAAATTGACCATGATTTGCCAAAATAATTTAGATAAAAGGCCTTTACATTTTTTTCCTATTTAGTATAATATCAAAGGACGTTTTCATTAGGCATGGCTCTATGCATTAAAATACTAGGCATTTGCCAATGAAAGTAGTACAATATTCAACAGAGAACTATCCGTTACTTACTCAACGGACTTCTTGCAAATTTACAGGAGGGTCATTTTAATGGCAGAAAAAGAACATTACGTTAGAACAAAGCCACACGTAAACATTGGTACTATCGGTCACGTTGACCATGGTAAGACCACTTTAACAGCGGCTATTACTAAAGTTTTATCAGAAAAGGGCTTAGCAAAGGCTGAAGACTATTCAGACATCGATGCAGCTCCAGAAGAAAAAGAACGTGGTATTACTATCAATACCGCTCACGTAGAGTACGAAACTGAAAAGCGTCACTACGCTCACATGGATGCTCCAGGTCACGCTGACTACATCAAGAACATGATCACTGGTGCCGCACAAATGGATGGTGCCATCTTAGTTGTTGCTGCAACTGATGGTCCTATGCCTCAAACTCGTGAACACATTTTGCTTGCTCGTCAAGTTGGTGTTAACTACATCGTTGTTTTCTTAAACAAGACTGATTTAGTTGACGATCCAGAATTGGTTGACTTAGTTGAAATGGAAGTTCGTGACTTGTTAACTGAATACGATTACCCTGGTGATGATATTCCAGTTATCCGTGGTTCAGCTTTGAAAGCTTTACAAGGCGACAAGGAACAAGAAGAAGTTATCATGAAGTTAATGGACACTGTTGATGAATACATTCCAACTCCAGAACGTCAAACTGATAAGCCTTTCTTGATGCCTGTTGAAGATGTCTTCACTATCACTGGTCGTGGTACTGTTGCTTCAGGTCGTATCGATCGTGGTACTGTTAAAGTCGGCGACGAAGTTGAAATCGTTGGTTTAGTTCAAGAAGTTCTTAAATCAGTTGTTACTGGTTTGGAAATGTTCCACAAGACTTTGGACTCAGGTGAAGCCGGCGATAACGTTGGTGTATTGCTTCGTGGTATCGACCGTGACCAAATCGTTCGTGGACAAGTTTTAGCCGCACCTGGCTCAATTCAAACTCACCGCGAATTCAAGGGTCAAGTTTATGTCTTGAAGAAGGAAGAAGGCGGACGTCACACTCCATTCTTCTCAGACTACCGTCCACAATTCTATTTCCACACTACTGATATTACTGGTGAAATCGAATTGCCAGAGGGTACTGAAATGGTTATGCCTGGTGATAACACAGAATTTACTGTTAAGTTAATCAAACCAGCTGCCATTGAAAAAGGTACTAAGTTCACTATCCGTGAAGGTGGTCGTACTGTTGGTGCTGGTCAGGTTACTGATATCCTCGACTAGTTCGTAATAAAACAGTTTAAAAAGATGTACTTCTTCATAGAAGTGCATCTTTTTTTGCCTAAATTTGTTTTTTGCGTGCGTTTAATGTAAGATAATTTAGTATGCAAGATGCAGTTAAACTTGACATTGGAGGTATTTAATTAATGTCTGTAAAATGGAATAAAACTGGTAAAACTACCGGTGAACTTACTTTTGATATTTCTCAAGCTGAAGTAAAGCTTGGGTTAGATCAAGCATTCAGAAGAATAAAAAAGAATTTGCGTGTTCCCGGCTTTAGAAAAGGTCACGTTTCACGGGTAATCTTTGATCAATACTATGGTGAAGAAGCTTTATATGAAGAAGCATTAAACATGGTTTTACCTAACGCATATGCTGCTGCTATTAAAGAAGCTGGTATTTCTGCAGTAGGTCAACCTCAAGTTGTTCCAGATTCAATGGAAAAGGGCAAAGACTGGACAATGAAGGCCACTGTAACTGTTGAACCTGAAGTTAAATTAGGTGATTACAAGGGCATTGAAGTACCTAAGCAAAACACTCGTGTTTATGCTAAGGATGTTGACGCTCAACTTGATGCAGAACGTGAAAAGAATGCAGAACTTGTACTTAAGAAGAGTGCTGCTGCCAAGGGTGATACAGTAACTATTGATTACAAGGGTACTGTTGATGACAAGGCATTTGATGGTGGTTCTGCAGATGACTATGCACTAGAATTAGGCTCAAATACCTTTATTCCTGGCTTTGAAGATCAATTAATTGGTCACAAAGCTGGTGACGAAGTTGATGTTGTAGTTACTTTCCCAGAAGACTACGGTGCTAAAGATTTAGCTGGTAAAGAAGCTCACTTTGCAACTAAAATTCACGAAGTTAAGTCAAAACAACTACCTAAACTTGATGATGAATTTGCAAAAGACGTTGATGATTCAGTTGAAACTCTTGATGAATTAAAAGAAAAGATCAAGAAAGACTTAAAGGCTAAGAAAGAAGAAGCTGCAAACGATGCAATTGAGCAAGCAGCTATCGAAGGCGCCGTTAAGAACGCTACAATTGACGAAATTCCAGATGCAATGATTCAAGAAGACGTTAATACTCAAATGAACCAATATCTTGGTAACATGCAACGTCAAGGTATTAGTCCAGAAACTTATTTCAAGTTGACTAATACAACTGAAGATCAATTACGTGCTCAATTTAGTAAAGACGCTGCTGAGAGAGTTAAGACTAACTTAGTTCTAGAAGCAATTGTTAAGGCTGAAGATATCAAAGCATCTAAGGAAGAAATTGATAAAGAAATCAAGGATCTTGCTGGCGAATACAACATGGATGAAAAGACAGTCCGTAACACTTTGACTGATGATATGCTTTCACACGATATTGATGTTCGTAAGGCAATCGATTTAGTAACTGATAATGCAAAACAAGTTGCTAAGTCTAAGAATAAGAAAGATGAAACTAAATCTGAAAAATAGTCGGATTTAATTTCTAGATAAAAAGGTAGTTGTTAAAACTGCCTTTTTATTTATCTACAAGCAAATTTTTTATGCAATTTTCTTGATTTATGATACCCTTAAGCTTGTAGATATTAGGAGGAATAGAATGGCATCACAGTTTACTGATCAGGATGAAATTAGATGTTCTTTTTGTGATAAAACACAAGATCAAGTTAAGAAAATGATTGCTGGCAATGGAGTTTATATTTGTAATGAGTGTGTTGATTTATCCAAAAAAATTATTGACGATGAATTAAAATCAGATTCACTCAAAAAAGCCAAAGACTTACCTAAGCCAATGGAGATTAAGCAACAGCTTGATCAATATGTTATTGGCCAAGATCAGGCAAAAAAGGTACTGTCAGTGGCCGTTTATAACCATTACAAACGTATAAGTCAAATGGATATTGACTCTTCAACTGAATTACAAAAATCAAATATTGCTTTAATTGGGCCAACTGGTTCAGGAAAAACCTATTTGGCACAAACTTTAGCTCGTATTCTCGACGTTCCATTTGCAATTGCTGATGCAACAACTTTAACTGAAGCTGGTTATGTCGGAGAAGATGTTGAGAATATTTTATTAAAGCTTTTACAAAACGCTGATTACGACATAGAACGTGCTGAACGAGGAATTGTTTATATCGATGAGATAGACAAGATTTCCAAAAAATCTGAAAATGTCTCAATTACTCGTGATGTTTCCGGCGAAGGAGTACAGCAATCATTACTAAAAATTCTTGAGGGTACCATTGCTTCAGTTCCACCTCAAGGGGGAAGAAAGCACCCACAACAAGAGTTGATTCAAATTGATACCACCAATATTTTGTTTATCGTTGGTGGTGCGTTTGATGGAATTGAACAAATCGTTAAAAACCGTATGGGTAAAAAAATTATCGGGTTTAGTGCAGAAAATGAACTGAACAAAACAAAAGATGATTCATGGACACAGCATTTAACTACAGGTGATTTGGTTAAATTTGGTATGATTCCAGAATTTATCGGTCGTATTCCAATCATTGCGACGCTTGATAAACTTAGCAGCAAAGACTTGGTAAGAATTTTAACAGAACCTAAGAATGCGCTGGTAAAACAATACAAGAAATTGCTTTCGCTTGATCAAGTTGATTTGGAATTCACTGATAGTGCTCTTAAAGCAATTGCAGATTTAGCAATCGAACGTAACATGGGTGCACGTGGTTTGAGAACAATCATTGAAAATGCAATGATGGGCATAATGTACAAAACACCAAGTGAACCTGATATTGAAAAGGTTGAAGTTACTAAAGAAGTTATTACTGATCAAGCAAAGCCAAATGTAATTCGGCGAAATGCTGATGAAGATAGTGAAGAAATTAAGGCCGCAAATGATAATTAAAACGAGCGACTATGCAATCAGTGCTGTAAAAGAAGAACAATATCCTAAGGATCAACTTCCTGAAATAGCTTTGGCAGGTAGATCAAATGTGGGTAAATCAAGTTTGATTAACTCATTATTAGGAAGAAAAAACCTTGCTAGAACTTCATCGCAACCTGGTAAGACGCAGACATTAAATTTTTATATTATTAATGAAGAATTTTATTTAGTCGATGTTCCTGGCTATGGTTATGCGAAGGTTTCTCAAGTAAAACGGCAACAATTTGGTGAAATGATTCAAGATTATCTTGAAACTAGAGAAAATTTAAAAGGCTTAATCCTATTAACTGACTCACGCCATGAGCCGACTAAAGATGACATTGCGATGTATAATTATTCGCTCTATCTTAATTTACCAATTTTGGTTGTTTGTACTAAAATTGATAAGGTAAAGAAAAACCAAGAAAATAAAGTACTATCCAATTTAAAGAAGCACCTTGATTTGGCACATGACAATGTTACTGTTCTAACATATAGTTCAGTTAAGAAAACGCATGTCAAAGAAGTATGGGACTGGATAGAAGAAAAGCTTTAAAAAAATGACTCTCATCTTGAGAGTCATTTTTTCTTCTTCTTATCGTCTTTATCTTTAGTAAGCTTTTTCTTTTTGTCTTTTGGAACTGTTGCAAATTTATCAAATAACTTTTCCAGTTCATCCTGTTTTTTATATGTTAGGCCCATGGCTTTTTTCCTTTCATTTTTGATAATTATAATTGAAAAAGCTGTGACAAGCTAGTATAAAAAATAGCATAGGTAAGTTTAAGAGTAAAAATAGGCAGTAAGAATAAAAGCTGACAGAATCACTAGTTCGTATTTTGTGTTAAAATTGATACAGCAAATTTAGAGAAGGGGTGGTTTTTTGGCGTCCGAATTAATTGAAAACAAGTTAAAACTTCTTCCTGCTAAACCTGGTTGCTATTTGATGAAGGATATCAACGGGAAAGTAATTTATGTTGGAAAGTCAAAAAATCTTAAGAATCGAGTACGTTCATATTTTAAGAGCACCCAAGTTGGTCGAAGGGCTGAATTAGTTAATGAAATTAGGGATTATGATATTATTACCGTTTCAACTGATAAAGAAGCCTTTCTTCTAGAAGTGACTTTAATCAAAAAGTATCAACCGTACTATAACGTTCAGTTGAAGCAGGGTACAGGTTATCCTTACATTGAAATTACCAATGAACGGAATCCGCAGACTAAACTAACTAGTATCATTAGAAAAGATGGCGGCTATTATTTTGGTCCATATCCCAATGTTTATGCTGCTCAGGCAACTCTGAAATTTATTCAAAAGGTTTTTCCTCTAAGAAGGTGTAACGGTAAACAAAAGCGACCTTGCTTGTACTATCACATGGGGCAATGCCTGGGAGCATGTTTTAAGACAGTTCCTAAATCTGAATATGATGCCCAAATCAAAAAAATCAAAAGCTTTTTGAACGGGGATATTGCTTCAGTGAAACAAGAGTTAAATCAAAGAATGGAAGAGGCGTCGCAAAACCTTGAGTTTGAGCGAGCAGCTGATATTCGTGATCAACTCAAATATATTGAAGAAACAGTCGAAAAGCAGAAAATCATTTCTAACGATAATACTCAACGCGATATTTTTAATTTTTACGTTGATAAATCATGGATTTCAGTTCAAGTGTTTTTCTTACGCCAGGCAAAATTGCTTAGAAGAGAAACAAGAATGTATCCTTTGACGGATACTGGTGATCCTGAAGACGCTTTTGCATCAGTTATTGTTCAGTTTTATGGTCAAAAAAATCGAGTTCTTCCTAAGGAAGTTCTTGTACCTGAAGGAATTGATAATGAAGCCTTAAGCGAAGTATTAAAAGTCCCTGTAAGAACACCAAAAAGAGGGCAAAAACGAGCACTCTTAAAGATGGCTAAAGAGAATGCTAAGCTGAAACTCGATGATAAATTTCGTTTGCTGGAACTAGGAAATAGAAAAACTAAAGGTGCGCAAAAAGAAATTTTTGATGCACTTGGCTTACCGTATGGCCATGTAATCGAAAGCTTTGACCACTCTCATATCCAAGGAACAGATCCTGTTTCTGCTTTAGTCGTTTTTAAAGATGGAGAACCAGACAAAAATTCTTATCGAAAGTATAAGTTAAAGGGAGAAGTTGAACATCAAAATGGTGGCGATGAAGTTCGCAATACCAGAGAAGTTGTGCGTCGAAGATATGGAAGACTTTTACGTGAGCATAAAGCGATGCCTGACTTAATTTTAATGGATGGTGGTCAAATCCAAGTAGATGCTTGTCAAGACGTTTTACGTAATGAACTGAACCTTAATATCCCTGTAGCAGGAATGGTTAAAGATGATAAGCATAGAACCAATCATCTATTGTATGGTGATCCGATTAACGGCGTGCCAATGAAACTGATTCCACTAGATCCAAAATCACAAGGATTTTATTTGATGACTAGGATTCAGGATGAAGTTCACCGCTTTGCAATTACATTCCATCGGCGGACACATGCGAAAAATGCTTTATCGAGTAAATTAGACTCAATTAAAGGAATTGGTCCGAAGAGTAGAAACAAGCTATTGCGTCATTTTGGCTCAATTAAGAAAATTAAAGAAGCATCAATTGATGAGTTGCGCGAAGTAGGTTTGACACTCCCGCAAGCACAAACAGTAAAATTAACGCTATAGCAATTAAATTACCACGAAAGAGCTGCTTTTTTGTGGTATAGTAGTAAAGTTAGAGAAGACGGAAGGAGAATTAGCATGCCTACATTTGTCGATCAGACTAAGATTGAAGTTCAAGCCGGTAAAGGCGGGGATGGTATGGTTGCTTTCCGCCATGAAAAATACGTTCCTAATGGCGGACCCGCTGGTGGAGACGGTGGCCGTGGTGGAAGCATTATTTTTGTTGCAGATAGCGGCTTAAGAACATTGATGGATTTTCGTTACCGGCGCAAATTTAAAGCTGAAAGCGGTGAAAATGGCCGTATCAAATCACAATACGGTCGCGGTGCAAAGGACTTATATTTGCGCGTCCCGATTGGAACAACGGTATATGATTTTGATACTAATGAAGAAATTGGCGATTTAACTGAAAACAAGCAGGAATTAGTTGTTGCACGTGGAGGCCGTGGAGGTCGTGGAAATATTCACTTTGCTACAAGTGTCAACACTGCACCTGAGATTGCCGAAAATGGTGAGCCTGGTGAAGACCGTGTCTTGCGTTTAGAGCTAAAGGTTCTGGCAGACGTTGGCTTAGTTGGCTTTCCATCAGTTGGTAAATCAACTTTACTTTCTGTTGTTACCAAAGCCAAACCAAAGATTGCTTCATATTCATTTACCACATTAACTCCTAATTTAGGGATGGTCATCTTACCAGATGGTCGAGACTTTTCAATGGCTGACTTGCCTGGATTAATTGAAGGTGCAAGTCAAGGTGTTGGATTGGGAATTCAGTTTTTACGACACATAGAGCGAACAAAAGTTATTTTACACTTAGTATCAATGGATCCTGAAAATGGTCGTGATGCACTTGAGGATTATCAAAAAATCCGTAAGGAATTGTTGCTCTATGACGAAGAACTTAAAAACAAAAAAGAGCTAATTGTAGCAACACAATTGGATATTCCTGGTTCTGAAGAAAAATTGGCTGAATTTAAGGAAGACTTGAGAGAAGCAGGCATTACGGAGCCGGTATATGCAATATCTAGCGTTACGCATCAGGGAGTTGATGTCTTAATGCAGGATACAGCTTCATTAGTTGAAAAAGTTGAAAAAGAAAAAGCCCAAGAAGAACCAAAAGCTGTTCAAAAAGTTAAGGAATATCGTTATAGTTCACCTAAAAAGAATGAATTTACAGTTATCAAACTTGAAGATCATGTTTTTGAAATTAAGGGTGAAAGTTTAGAGAATTTAGTTAAACGTACAAATCTTGATTATCAAGACGGTGTTGTCCGTTTGGCTCGTAAATTGAAAAACCTTGGTGTGGATGAAGCATTACGTGAAAAAGGAGCCGTTGACGGCGACGATGTAATAATTGGCACATTTAATTTTGAATTTGTGCAATAATTAAAAATAGAAAAGTAGAAAAATGGCAAAAAATCGGTTTATTACGGGATATTCTGGACTCAGAGCGTTAGCAGTTATCGGTGTGATTTTATATCACCTGGATCCTAATACTTTTATTGGAGGCTATCTTGGAGTGCCGATTTTTTTCGTTTTAACAGGTTATTTGGTTACATGTCAGATACTTAAATCTTATGATGAGGAAGGATACTTTGACGCTAAGAGATTCTATCTAGGTAGGTTAAAGAAGCTATATCCATCTTTAATTGCTGTTTTATGGCTAGCTGCTGCTTATATTATTTTATTTCAACGAAATTTATTAACGAAATTAAATCAAATTGTTATTGCTAATCTATTAAATGTCTATAATTTCTGGCAAATTTTTAACGGGCAGAGTTATTTTGAGCGTTTTGCGACAAATGAATCTCCCTTCACGCATTTATGGACAATGTCAATTAACGGACAGTTCTATATTTTATGGCCACTAGTGATTTTTTTACTCGTAAAATACGGTAAAAAAAGGAAGAGAATCTTTAAAATTCTTTTTGGTATGTCCATCCTTTCCGCGTTGGAAATGGCAATAATGTATAAAACCGGCGTTGATCTTAATCGGATATATTATGGGACTGATACACGCTTCTTTTCACTTGGTCTAGGTGCCGCGTTTGCAGTTATTTGGCCAATGGACAGAATGAAATCTCGAATTGAGCAAATAGATACGACATTACTTGATATTGTAGGTGCGATATCGCTAGTTACGATGCTCTTTCTTTTCTTTGGTCCAACAATGAATCCAGAAAAGGGCTTCCCATATTATGGCGGCATGTTACTGTTCACTGTTTTTACTGTTATTTTGGTTGGCGTCATTGCTCATCCGGGAAGCCATTGGAATAGCTGGCTGACTAATCCAATTTTTAATTGGTTGGGCTCTAGGAGTTATGGTATTTACCTGTATCAATTTCCAATTATGATCTTTTTTGAAGATAAGGTCACTAATATGGCCGATCATGTAGTGTTATACCGACTAATTGAGCTATTATTAATTTTAGTATTCAGTGAAGTTTCATATCGTATTATTGAAAAGCCACTGGGGAAGATTACTTGGGCTAAATGTAAAGCTTTCTTTTCCAGATTACGTGACTTGGATGCCAAAAACAATTTTCTTAGAATAAGAACAGCTTTAATTGGCTTAGTTTTTATCGTTGGTAGTATTGCAATGCTTGTTTCGCCAACGGTTAAGGCGGAAGACTTTAATAAATCCCAACTTGCCTTAAGAATCAGTGCAAATCGAAAGCAACAAAACAAAGATAATAAAGCTTTGATTGCAAAAATGAAAAAGGCAAAAAAGAAGGATGAAAAAAAGAGCAAGCTGATAGCTCAAGCGAAGCGAAGCGCTAAAAAACATCCTGTAAATCGCTCCTATACAAAATATGGGATTAGCCAAGTTGACCTACAGCTGGGACAAAAAGTGCGCCTTACTGCAATAGGTGATTCGGTCATGGCCGGTTCGAGTAATGACTTAACTAAGTTAATGCCTAAGGCAATTATTGACGCGGCTATTTCACGTCAGCTAAATGTTGCTTTTGGATTGGTTAGTCAATATAAAGCCCAACATGCACTTGCTGACAATGTGCTAATTGGTTTAGGCACAAATGGGCCATTTGCCATATCTGATTTAGAGCAGTTGATGAAAGAAGTTGGTCCAAAGCGACATGTTTTTTGGATAAATACGCACGTACCAAATAAACCATGGCAAAATCAAGTAAATAAATTACTGGCACATGCGGCGAAACGTTATCACAATCTTACAATTATTGACTGGTATGATTTTTCTAAAAATAAAACCAACTGGTTTTACGAAGATTTGACTCATCCAACACCAATAGGATCAAAGTACTACAGTGCTTTAATCGTCAAAACGATCACAAAAAACGCCAAATATTAGAACGAGGGACATATGGAATTAGAATTTTTAGGAACGGGTGCAGGGCAGCCATCTAAGCAGCGCAATGTTTCGAGTATTGCACTTAAAATGTTAGATGAAATTAACGAAATTTGGTTATTTGATGTTGGAGAAGCAACACAGCATCAAATTTTACGTACAAATATTAGATTACGAAAAGTGACCAAAATTTTTATTTCTCATAATCATGGTGATCATATTTTTGGGTTACCTGGTTTGCTTGCAACCAGATCGTTTCAAGGGGATGTTGGTCCGATAACTATTTATGGTCCTCCAGGACTAGAACAGTTTGTTCGCACTGCACTTAAAATTTCGCGTACAAAAATATCCTATCCAATCAAGTTTGTTCAACTTGAAGAGGGTGGTCTAATATTCCAAGGCCAAGGATTTAAAGTATATGCAGAAAAACTTGCGCATCGTGTTCCAAGCTTTGGGTACCGTGTAGTCGAAGATAACCATCAAGGTGAGTTGCTAATGAGTAAGTTAACGCAATATAATATTCCTAATGGACCATTACTTGGTAAACTTAAAAATGGTGAAAAAGTGACCTTAGACGATGGTACAATATTGGATGGAAATGATTTCTTAGGACCAAGTAAGCCAGGTAGAATAATTACAATTATTTACGATACTCGTTCTACGCCGACAATTGCAAAGCTTGCTAAGGATGCTGATGTATTGGTCCATGAATCAACTTTTGCTGGTCATGAAGCCGACTTAGCGCACTCATATTTTCATTCAACGGCGGTTGAAGCAGCTAAAATTGCGCGCGATAATGGAGTAAAAAGCTTATATTTGGATCATATTTCAGCCAGATATTTAGGGGCAAAAGCCAGAAAATTAGTAAACCAAGCCGAAAAAATTTTCCCTAATACTAAATTAGCGAATGATTTTGACCGGGTAATAATTCCAATGGAGGGTGAGCAGAATGAGTGACTCATTAAGAAATAAGGTCGTGGTTGTTACTGGAGCATCCAGTGGCATTGGCCATTCAATTGCTTTAGAAAGTGCGGGACGCGGTGCGACCGTAATTTTGATAGCACGAAACAAGGAAAAGCTGGAAAAGGTGGCGGCTGAGGCACATGAACTATCTGGTGCACCAACGTACAGCTTTGTTACTGACATGAGTGAAAGTGAGCAAATTGATGCTACTTTCAAGGACATTGTTAAAGTAACTAAACATGTTGATTACTTAGTTAACTGTGCCGGCTTTGGTAAATTTGAAAATTTTGTTGAAATGGATCGCCGTGAAGTTACTGCAATGTTCCAAGTTAACGTTTTGGGCTTGATGTACTTTACTAGACTAATCGGAAGACTAATGATGGACCAAAAGACCGGTCAAATCATTAATTTTGGTTCAATGGCTGGTAAGGTTCCAACTGTAAAATCAGCTGCTTATAGTGCCTCAAAAGCTGCAGTAATTCAATTTTCAAATGTCTTGCGTCTAGAACTAAAGCCATTCGGTGTTAAAGTAATGACGGTCAATCCAGGACCCGTTTACACGAATTTCTTTAATATTGCTGATAAAAGTGGTGAATATGTTAAAAACGTTGAAAGATACATTCTTGATCCTGATGATGTTGCTTGGCAAGTGGTTCACTTCTTTGGTAGCAATAAGCGTGAATTAAATATTCCGCTTAGTTTGGCCACTTTAGCTAAGCTTTATAATCTATTTCCATCAATTGGGGATAAATTATCCCTTAAGTTTGCCTCAAGAAAGTAGTGCGATAAATGAAAAATAAGACAAGACAAATAAAATTGATCTTAATCTTGATCCTTACTCTTTTAGCAGTGATTTTTGTCGTACTTAATACCAAAAATGTTGCAATTAATTTCGGCTTGTTTAATGTTAAGGTACCACTAATTATTATTTTGGTGCTAATGATTATTATAGGTGTCTTAATTGGCTGGTTTTTTGGAGCAAATGGGCATAAAAGGGACAAGAATAACTAATATATCTTGATTTATTTAAGATACAATAGTATCATTAACAAACGTGAAGTGTTTTAGGCACTGTTTTATTAGTGACCTAAAAACGTAATTCTACAATAAAGGAGATCAAATAAAATGGCAGTTCCTAAGAGACATACTTCTAAGCAAAAGAAACGTTCACGTCGTGGCCATATCAAGTTAGCTGTTCCAGCAATGCATTATGATGCAACTACTGGTGAATACCGTTTGAGCCACCGCGTTTCACCTAAAGGTTATTACAAGGGTCGTCAAGTTGTTAGTGAAACTAACGCAAGCGACAACAACTAATTTAAAGACACCTCAATTAAGGGTGTCTTTTTTTTACCTAAAATTTGTTCACGTAGATAGGATTAGACAAGATGGAACTAGTTTTCTTAAGTTCAAGTGATTTACATGGTTATATATTACCGACAGACTATCAAAGTCCCAAAGATTGCAATGCACCTTTTGGATTAAGTAGGGTTAGTAGCGTCATCAAGCGTGAGCAAGAGACGTATGGAAAGGATAATGTTGTCATCATTGATTCCGGCGATTTCCTGCAGGGCTCGCCATTAGCCTCATTTGCCCAGTCAACTAAAAATATTGAGCAGGTAAAAGAATTTCTTTCTTTGTATAATGCAATCGATTATGATGCACGGTGCTTGGGCAACCACGACTTCAATTACGGACTTGATTACTTAAACGATTGCATTAATAACAGTAGAGCGCCATTTGTAAATGACAATGTTTTGGATGAAAAAACCGGTCAACCTGCTTTTGGAAAAGACTATTTAATCGTCAATAAAAATGGGATAAGGGTAGGATTAATTGGTGCTACCACTAAAAAAGTTCCTTCATGGGAACCTGCGGAACATGTCGCGGGGCTTAGATTTGCCTCTGCATTTGCTCAAACAAAGTATTATGCGCAAATTCTACGCCCACAAGTAGATGTTTTAGCCGTAATTTATCATGGTGGCTTTGAAGCTGATCCCGAAAGTGGTATGCAAACTGAACCAGCAACAGGGGAAAACGAAGGCTACAAAATGCTGGCTGAAATTCCAGAAATTGATGTTTTCCTGACAGGGCATCAGCACAAAAAGATGAGTGCGGTAGTTAATAACACAGCAATTGTACAGCCAGGATATCGCGGTGAAGCCGTCGGAAAAGTGGTATTAGAGATTGACGAACAGACTAAAAAAATCATCTCTAAAAAGGCAATGTTGATTGATACTGCAGAAGCCACTCCTGATTCAGAAATTATTAATCTTTCTACGGATTTAAACAAAAATACACAAAAATGGCTGGATCAGCCGATAGCAAAGTTAAGCCAGTCAGCACCAATTGAAGATGCAAATAAAGCGCGGATTGAGGGATCACCGTTTGTTAACTTGTTACAGCAAATGCAACTTTATTTTACTGGAGCAGATGTTTCAGCCACTGCAGTGATGAGTGAAACGGCGAAAGGCTTTAAACAAGAAGTAACAATGCGTGACATTTTGCTAAACTATCCGTATTCCAATTTGTTATGCAAAGTAAAAATTTTAGGCTCTGAACTACGAGCAATTGTTGAACATAGTTTATCTTTTTTAAAAAAAGATGATCTAGGAAAAATTAGTTTTGCACCTGAATATCAAGATTTATTATTTAACTTTGACGTTTTTTATCCAATTGACTATGAAGCTGATCTTAGTAGAGAAGTAGGCCAGCGCTTAACCAAATTTGAGCTAAAAGGCAGAGCAATTGAGCCAGAAAAGAGCTACTACTTAGCAGTTAACAATTATCGGGCAATGGGTGGCGGCTTTTATCCATGTTATAGTCAGGATAAAATTGAGGAAACACTTGATAAAGATTATGTCCAAATGTTTCAAGAATTTTTAACTCAAGCAAAGATACCAGTTGATCCAAGAAAAAATTATAAATTTTATTAAAACAAAAAGCCGCTAGCAGTCTATGCTAACGGCTTTTTAAGATCTATTTTAGCTTAGTGTATTGACTTTTATCTTTAACAGAATGAGCTGTAATTGTTGGGATAATAGCGGCAAATAGAACACCAAAAATCACACCAATAATAGCAGCTTCACCTAGGTTGAAGACGTTTTGCGTTAAAGGAGCTGCAATAAAACCCACAATTAACATATAAACAACGCTCCAACAAATGGTTACAATATAACGTCCCATAGTGTTGCCCTCTTTCATAGGAGAATTTTAGCAAAGTTTGGGCAGGTTTTCAAACTAAAAGAGTAGTTTTTGGTATACTAATTTTAATAGAAGGGAAGATGCCAAATGAAAATTGCTGCTTTACAAAATACAAGTTCTTTCACACTTCTTGAAAGTCCAATTAAAATTAAAGATCTTTTAATTGCCGCTAAAAGTGAAGGTTATGAGGCAGTTAGCCTAACTGACATAAATGTTACCTATGGTCTAGTTAACTTTTTTGAAGTGGCGCAAGATGTTGGCATTAAACCTATTTTAGGGATGCAGCTCAGATTAAACGGTCTAATTGATAATTCGCACCAATATGACATAATTGCATTGGCAAAAACTGATGAGGGCTATCGCAACATTCTACGCTTATCTAGTAGGATTAACTTATTAACTGAGAATGGGGCTAATAAGAAAATACTAACTTTAGACAAATTGGCTAAAGATCTTGGTGATTTAGTTTTAATTGTTCCGGCAAATTCATATAGCGAGCTGCTTAATTTACAAAAGCAGGATGACCAGCTTGGCAACGATTTTGTACGAAAGCTGCTTAAATTGGTGCCAGAAACAAGCTCTCTATACTTGGGAGTATATGGCTCGAAAAAACAGGAAGTTTATCTTACATATGTTAAAGAACTGGCTAAACAGTTTAAACTACCAATTGTTAGCCTGGAAGATACCAACTACCTGAAACCACATGATCAATTTTTAAAGAAAACATTACAGGCTGTAAAAAATGGTCTTGTCATGGAAGACATCGAATCACTAGCTAAGCAAGAAGGCTCGCATTATTTACCAAGTACGCAAGAATTAAGCATCAGGTACCATGATTTGGACCTTGATGAAGCACTAGAGAATACTTGGAAAATTGCTGAGCAATGTAATGCTAACATTGTTTTTCAAGAACCTGTTTTACCAAAATATAAACAAAACAAATTCCCGACTTCAAAGGAATATCTTACTTATTTGGCGCAAACAGGTTTGCAGGCTCGTTTTAAAAATCAAGAAATTCCTGCTAATTACCAAAACCAACTTGATTATGAATTAGGCATAATTGATGAAATGGGCTTTAACGATTATTTCCTAATCGTTTGGGACGTAATTAATTACTGCCATCGTGCTAAAATTGTCACAGGTCCGGGACGTGGTTCGGCTTGTGGATCACTTGTTTCATATTCATTGCGGATTACCGAAGTTGATCCAATTGAATATCATCTTCTGTTTGAGCGTTTTTTGAATCCTTCAAGACACGAAATGCCTGATATTGATCTAGATATTCCTGACAATCGCCGAGATGATGTTATCAAGTATATGTTTGAAAAGTATGGGATGGATCATGCAGCGCAAATTTTAACCTTTGGTACTTTGGCAGCTAAACAAGTTTTACGTGATACTGGGCGTACATTTGGTTTAAGTGAAGCTGAAATGAGTAAGTGGTCGCAAAGTGTGCCGTTTTCTAAAACAAAAATTTCACTTGAAGAGTCTTATCAAAGTTCTAATAAGATGCGCTTATTGGTTGACGCTAGTTCGAAGAATAAGCTCCTTTTTGAAACGGCAAAGGGACTTGAAGGTCTGCCACGGCATTACTCAATCCATGCTGCTGGGTTGGTTTTAAGCGATAACTCAATTGCAGCGATTTCTGGATTGCAAGCCGGTCAGCTCGGTATACCGATTACACAACAAACTAAAAAGTATGTTGAAAGCCTTGGCTTATTAAAAATTGATTTTTTAGGACTTCGTAATCTAACAATTCTGGGTGACACTGTAGATATGATTCAGAGTCAAGGTAAGACAATTGATGTAAATCAAATACCGCTTGATGATCAAAAGACAATGGAAGCTTTCCAGAAAGGGGATACGGATTTAGTCTTTCAATTTGAATCTGGTGGGATTAAGAATGTTCTTCGTGAGCTTCATCCGGATAACTTTGAAGATCTCGTTGCGGTTAATGCTTTATATCGTCCGGGTCCAATGCAAAATATCCATTCTTTTGTTGCTCGGAAAAGAGGAAAGGAAAAAGTTACTTATCCGGATCCAAGCCTTAAGGAAATTTTGGCACCAACGTATGGTATCTTGGTTTACCAGGAACAAGTTATGCAAACAGCTCAGATTTTAGCTGGCTTTTCTTTAGGTGAAGCTGACATCTTACGCCGGGCAATGTCCAAAAAGAACCAGCAAGTCATTGATCAAGAAAAAGATAAATTTATTGAGGGCACAGTAAAAAATGGACACCCTCGTGAAGTAGGAGAACGTGTATACAGCTATATTGAGCAGTTTGCTAACTATGGTTTTAATCGTTCCCATGCAGTTGCCTATACTAAAATGGCATTTTGGCTTGCATACTTAAAGGTTCACTATCCAGCAGAATTTTATGCCGCAATGCTAAATTCTAATAGTGGTAATCACTTTAAAATTAGTGATTACATTATGCGTGCTCAAGGAGCTGGAGTGAAAATCTTGCCACCTGATATCAATAAGAGTGATTTGAATTATCAGATGGTTGATGGTCGAATTCTGGTTGGTCTTCGCGCAATCAAGGGAATAAGAATTGATGCACTTAGGGAAATTTTAAAAGCACGTGGAAATAAACCTTTTACCTCGTTTACTAATTTTCTGCGTCGAATTGACTCCAAGTTTTTAAAAGTTAAGTTAATTCAGCCGTTAATTAAGGCAGGATGTTTTGATAGTTTAAATAATAATCGAAATGAATTACTCAAAAATAGCCCAGAGATTATTGAAAATATTGAATTGACTGGTAACAATTTGGCTTTATCGGAAAGCTTGGGTGGCGTACCAATAAAATCAGCTGAAGCACCAACTAATACTGAAAAAGCTGATATGGAGCAAGAAGCACTAGGCTTTTCGACCATGACATCACCAATAGTTGCGGTACAAAAATATGCCGAAAAGTTTCATGCAAAAGCACTTAATGAGTTTGAAATTAACGAAGTTGGTGTCGCAGTAGGAAAACTGATGACATTAAAACTTGTCAAAACTAAGAAAAATACAACGATGGCATTTGCTAATTTTGTTGATTCTTCAAGTAGAGAAGATATTGTTATTTTTCCAAATGTTTATGAAAAAGCTCAGTCTATTTTAAAGGAAGGTGATATTTACCTTCTGAATGTTAAAGTTCAAAATGACCGCTTTGATTCAAGTAAAAAACAATACGTTTTACTGAACATAAAAGTGGTGAACTTTAAGGGATAAAGCGTTTTTTCTAACAATTTTTGGTGAGTAATGACTGTTAGCGCTAACAAGCAAAAAGACCGATAAAACGGTAAAATAAGTCATTTTTTTGAGATTTTTTTGGCAAAGAATGTTAGAATTTAGTGGATGTGAGAAATTACACAATAAATATTAATGAGGTGAATTCATGAAGCGAATTGGTATTTTAACGAGCGGCGGCGATGCTCCCGGCATGAATGCAGCTATTAGAGCTGTTACTAAGACTGCAATTCATAACGGGCTTGGTGTCGTTGGTATTCGTTATGGCTTTGCCGGGTTAGTTGCTGGTGACTTTGTTACGCTTACTGCTGAAAACGTTGACCACATGATAAGTTTAGGTGGCACATTTTTATATAGTGCACGTTTCCCAGAATTTGCACAACCAGAGGTGCAAAAAAAGGGTGTTGAACAACTAAAGAAGCATGATATTGACACTGTTATCGTAATCGGCGGTGACGGTTCTTATCACGGTGCCTTAGCCTTAACTCGTCTTGGCATTAACTCAATCGGTTTACCAGGTACAATTGATAATGATATTCCATGTACTGACTACACAATCGGTTTAGATACTGCCTGCAATACTGCGTTAGAAGCAATTGACAAGATTCGTGATACTGCAAGTAGCCACCACCGTGTGTTCATTGTTAATGTAATGGGCCGTGGTTGTGGTGATATTGCTATGCGTGTTGGTTTAGCAAGTGGTGCAGATGCAATTGTTGTTCCTGAACGTCCATACGATGTTAAAGAAATTGCTGAGACACTTAAGCGTGGCTTTGCAGCAGGCAAGGATCATGGTATTATCGTATTAGCTGAAGGCGTAATGGATGCCGAAGAATTTAGAACTGAACTTCTAAAATACGGTGACTTTGACGCTAGAGCTAATATCTTAGGTCATATGCAACGTGGTGGATCACCAACAGTTCTGGATAGAGTTAATGCAACTAAGATGGGTAATTATGCCGTTAAGTTGCTTCTCGATGGTAAAGGCGGTTTGGCTGTCGGTATGGAGAACGGGCAACTTGAAACACACGATATCTTAGACCTGTTTGATGATACTCATCGCAGTGATGAGACGTTATTAGATATAAATGATGAAATGACTAAATAATTTAGTCGATTTTGGGGAGAATTTTACATAATGAAGAAAACTAAAATTGTTAGTACTTTAGGGCCAGCTTCAAACGATATTGAAACTATTACAGCTTTGGCTAAGTCAGGCGTAAACGTATTTCGTTTCAACTTTTCACACGGTGATCATGCTGAGCATTTATCACGTATGAAGATGGTTCGCCAAGTTGAAAAAGAAACTGGAATACTTCTTGGTATTGCTTTGGATACTAAAGGTGCTGAAATTAGAACCACTGATCAAGAAGGTGGCAAGTTCACTATTAATACCGGTGACGAAATCCGCGTTTCAATGGATGCTTCAAAACCTGGTAATAAGGACATGATTCATGTTACTTATGAAGGTCTATATGGTGATACTCACGTTGGTGGTCATGTTTTAATTGATGATGGTTTAGTTGATTTATTAATTAAAGAAAAAGACGACTCTAAGAAAGAATTAGTTTGTGAAGCTCAAAATACTGGAGTTATTGGTTCTAAGAAAGGTGTTAACGCACCTGGTGTTGAAATCCGCCTCCCAGGAATTACTGACAAAGACGCTGATGACATCAAGTTTGGTCTAGAGCACGGTATTAACTTTATCTTTGCCTCATTTGCACGTAAAGCTCAAGATATTCTTGATATCCGTAAGCTTTGTGAAGATGCTGGTTGTGATTATGTTAAGATTTATCCTAAGATTGAATCACAAGAAGGTATTGATAACGCAGACGAAATTTTACAAGTTTCAGATGGTTTGATGGTTGCTCGTGGTGACATGGGTGTTGAAATTCCATTTATCGATGTACCATTTGTTCAAAAGGACTTAATCAAGAGAGCTAATGCACTTGGCAAGCCAGTTATCACTGCAACCCAAATGCTTGACTCAATGCAAGAAAATCCTCGTCCAACTCGTGCTGAAGTTTCTGACGTTGCTAACGCAGTACTTGACGGTACTGACGCAACTATGCTTTCAGGTGAATCAGCAAACGGTCTTTACCCAGTTAAAGCTGTTTCAGCAATGGCTGAAATTGACGAAAGAACTGAACAAGAACTTCTTAAGCGTAACACTTTAGCTCTTCAAAGATTTGAAGAATACAAGGGTTCAAACGTTACTGAAGCTATTGGTGAATCAGTTGTCCGTACTGCTCAAGAATTAGGTGTTAAGACTATCATTACTGCAACTAACTCTGGTTACACTGCAAGAATGATTTCTAAATACCGTCCAAATGCTAACATCTTAGCTTTGACTTTTGACGAAAAGATTCAACACTCACTTGGCATTTGCTGGGGTGTTCAACCATTACTTACTGAAAAACCTGCTTCAACTGACGACATGTTTGATGTAGCTGCTAAAGTTGCTAAAGAACAAGGTTACGTTAAGGATGGTGACTTAGTAATCATCGTAGCTGGTGTTCCAGTTGGTGATTCAGGTACAACTAACTTAATGAAGCTTCAAATCATTGGTAGCAAATTAGCTCAAGGTTTAGGCGTTGGTAACGGTTCAGTTGTTGGTAAAACAGTTGTTGTAAACAGTGCTGAAGAAGCAATTAGCAAGACTAATGAAGGTGATATCCTTGTTGCTAAGAACACTGATCCTGATTACATGCCTGCTATTAAGAAGGCTTCAGGTTTAGTTGTTGAAGCTTCAGGCTTAACTTCACATGCTGCAGTTGTTGGTTTATCACTTGGTATTCCAGTAGTTGTAGGTGTAACTGATGCAACCGAAAAGATTGCTGGTGGTACTACTGTTACTGTTGATGCTCGTCGTGGTGCAATTTACCAAGGTGAAGTTTCAAACCTTTAATTAATAACTTTAAACGAAAAAGTCAGCTTAGTTAGCTGGCTTTTTTGTTTTGCTTTTTTCTTATCATCTTGTAAATAAATTAAATTGCTTCTTAAGAAAAATATTACGTGGTAAAATGTTATACTTAGTGAATAGAATATGTAAAATTAAAGGGAGAATTTTATGCTTGGCACAATTGCAAAAGGAAAGGTCATCGATCAAAATGATGATGCCTATTACGTTCAAATTGAGGGTGTTACTTATGAGCTGAAACGTAAAGAAATAACTCAAGAAGAACCACCTAAACTTGGTGATGAAGTAAAAGGCTTTCTGTATGACGATAAACAGCACAATCGCCAAATGACCCAGTTTTTACCTTTTGCTCAAGCGGATCAGTACGGCTGGAGTAAAGTGACAGATGTAAGGTTTGACTTAGGGGTCTTTGTTGATATCGGGTTGCCTGATAAAGATGTTGTTTTATCAGTCGATGATTTACCTTTTAACAAAGATGTATGGCCAAGAAAAGATGATCAGCTTTTAGTTCATCTTGAAACAGATGATAAAGACCGTATCTGGGCCAAGCTGGCAGATGAAGATATTTTTGAACAACTTTCAGCTCACTTTCCAACTGATATGAAAAATAAAGATGTCTTTGGAACAGTGTATTCTAGTCGCGATGTAGGTGCTTTTGTCATTACTAGTGACTATTATTTGGCTTTCGTTCATGCTTCACAAATGGCGCAGCCATTACGTGTTGGTGAACAATTTAAAGGTCGTGTAGTGGGCATTAGTCAATATGGACGCTTAAACTTAAGTAGTTTGCCGCGCGCATTTGAAGAAATTGATGATGACGCTCAAATGATTCTGATGAGCTTACGTCGTAAAAGAGATAAGACCTTGCCTTTTTATGACAAGTCAGATGCTCAGGAAATTAAAAACTACTTTGGCATTTCTAAGTCAGCTTTTAAACGTGCTGTGGGCCATTTACTTAAAAACAGATACATTTCAGAAGATAAGGAAGCAGGATCGATTACTTTAATTAATGATCCTGAAGCTGAAGAAAATGAATAAACTGCAAGAAGATGTTGAAGATTATCTGCGCTATAGTCAAATTGAACGTGGATTAAGTGATAATACAATTTTTGCTTATCGACAAGATCTAATGGATTTCTTGGCCTTTTTGAAAAAAGAAGGACTCGATTCTTGGCCAACAAAAGCGGTGGATATAGATGCTTTTTTAGCCGAACAGCGTGATTTAAATAAAGCAACAAGTTCGATTAGTAGGATGATTTCAAGTCTAAGAAAATTTTATCAATGGTTGGTTAGGCAAAACATTCAAAAAATAAATCCCATGCTTGAAATTGATTCACCCAAAAAAGAACATCGTTTACCTGTAGCATTAAGTGTTGATGAAGTAACAAAGTTGCTTGATCAACCCGATATAACTAAAAAATTGGGCATACGAGATCGAGCCCTGTTAGAAACTTTATATGCAACAGGAATTAGGGTGAGTGAACTAATTAATTTGAAATTTAGTGACCTGCACGAAGAACTAAAGCTGCTAAAAGTATTGGGAAAAGGATCAAAGGAACGCCTGATACCAATTAGTGATGTGGCAATTTCTTGGATTAAGAGTTATCAGGAGAAAGTAAGGGATCCGCTTCTTTTAAAATCTGGCAAGTACACTGACACCATTTTCTTGAATAATCGTGGTGGTACATTGACTAGACAGGCTGTTTGGCAAATTATTAAGCGCTATTGTCAAATGGCTGGAATCAGGAAAAATGTCACTCCACATACATTGCGCCACACTTTTGCAACTCACTTGCTTGAAAATGGTGCTGATTTAAGAGTGGTGCAAGAAATATTGGGGCACTCAGATATCAGTACGACGCAGATTTATACTAATTTATCGCAGCAGCATATTTTGCAAGTGTATGCTAAAACACATCCACGAACCTAGGTGATTGAATGCTGATTCAATGTAAAAAAGATAAAGAAAAAGTGGCAATGGGCTTATTGTCCTACTTGCCAGATTTTAAAAATTTAGATAATTTAAGAGACGAAATTGAACTAAATAAAAATAGTGAAGAATTTCGGCTGTTTTTGTATCGGGATGATGATCCTAACTTTGTTGGTGTAATGGGAACTCAATGGGATAATGAGTTTATTGTTGTACGTTATCTCTCACTGGCGCCAGATTATCGTCAAGCCAAAACAGAGAGTAAAATAATGCAAGAATTGGCAAGCAGTAATCCGACCAAAAAAATTACCGCCGTACCAGAGTACATTTATTTAGTAAAATATTTAACTAAAGATAATTAAAAGATGAATAGTAATTTAACTTTAGAATTACCAAACTTTGAGGGACCATTAGATTTGCTCCTTCATTTAATCAAATCGCAAAAAATTGATATTTATGATATTCCGATTGCACAAATCACTAGTCAATATTTATCCTATTTGCATGAAATGCAAAGATTAAATTTAAAAATTGCTGGTGAGTATTTTGTGATGTCTTCAATGTTGTTACGGATTAAGTCACAGTCTTTATTACCAAAAAATGATTTTACGGAAGATGAGGGGCCTGAAGAAGACCCAAGGGATGAACTTGTCCAACAATTAGTGCAGTACTCAGTTTTTAAAAAGATTTCTGCTTATTTTAAAGAACGAAATGAGGAGGTTCCGATTACTGCTGCTAAAGAAGAAAGTGTTCCGCAGACTAAAAAAATTCAGCCGCTACCATTAGGACAAATTACCTCCTCAGAATTGGCAAATACCTTTATTGTAGTTCTGCAGCGGTTAAAAATTAGACAGCCTGATGCTGTTTCGGTTGACGTCAAGGAAACGCCAATTAACGAAATGATTGATTACTTGCACCAAAAATTGGCTACACAACGGAAAATTAGTTTTTTTTCTTGTACGGATAAAATGAAGAATTTATCTGATGTAATCGGCTTGTTCTTAGCATTACTTGAGCTTTGTAAAAAGCAGGAAATCAGAGTGCAGCAGGCACATACCTTCGGTAACTTAGAACTAGAAAGAATAGACCAAAATGATAAGTAAAATAGCTCAATTAGAGGCTCTATTATATGTGGCAGGAGATAGCGGCATACCAACCAGTAACTTGTGTGATCTGATGCAAGTGGAGCATTCTGCATTGCGAGAACTAGCCAAGCAGTTAGCTGACAAACTAAGCAAAAACCCTGATTCTGGCCTCCAGGTATTGTATATAAATCACAGCTATAAATTAACTACAAGGCCTGAAGTAAGTGAGTTAGTCTCGAACTTTTTCCAAAAAGATGTTACAAAAACACTCAGTCAATCGGCACTTGAAATTCTGTCGATAGTTGCTTATAAACAGCCAATTACTAGAGTTGAAATAGACGAAATTAGGGGAGTTAATTCCTCAGGTGCTTTGCAGACACTGATTTGGCGTGGTCTGATTAAAACCGAGGGAAAAAAAGATGTTCCGGGACATCCAAATTTATATGTAACTACAACATACTTTTTACAATATTTTGGCTATCAAAGTTTGGCTGATTTACCTTTAATAGAAGATTTTGAAGATGAGAGCATTAACTCTGAGGGAGAAATTGATTTATTCTCTGCAAGAGGAAAAGCTGATGAAAATATTGCCAAGGCACAAAAGGGAGAAAAATAATGGTCTTACAACGATTACAAAAAGTTATTGCGCAAGCAGGCATTGCTTCACGTCGAGGCGCTGAAAAAATAATTCAAGAAGGTAGGGTAACGGTTGATGGTAATGTCGTTACTAAGCTTGGCACAAAAGTTGATACTTTCAGTAATATTACCGTCGATGGTGAGCCAATTGAGCGTGAGAGTCTGCACACATATCTTTTCTACAAACCGCGAGGCGTTGTTTCAACCGTTAAGGATGATAAGGGACGTAAGACTGTGGTTGACTTCTTTAAAGACGTACCTTATCGGTTATATCCAATTGGTCGTTTGGACTATGATACGTCAGGTTTGTTATTAATGACAAACGATGGTGAATTAGCTAATTTGATGATGCATCCACGTAACAAGGTAGCCAAAGTTTATGTAGCTAAAATTGAAGGTCAATTAACACCGGAAGAAATTAAAAAATTATCCTCTGGTGTAGAAATTGATCATCGTAAAAGCTCACGTGCCAAGGTTAAAGTTGTTCGCACTGATAAAAAGAAAAAATTCCAAATTGTGCAGCTTACTATTCACGAAGGACATTACCATCAAGTTAAACGAATGTTTAAAGCAGTTGGGCATCAGGTTATTAAACTGTCACGTGAGCGCTATTCATTTTTAACTTTAGAATCTCTTGTTTCAGGAAAATATCGTGAATTATCTCATGCTGAAGTTGACAGGCTAAAGCATGTGGACTAGTATATGTTTGTAATTAAATATAAGTTTGTTGTCTTCATGGCAGGGTGAAAATCCCGACCGGTGGTGAGAGTCCACGACCCACGTAAGTGGTGGAATCAGTTATGATACCGATAGTTAAAGTCTAGATGAAAGAAGACAGACTAAACTTAAGCTGTGAATGATGTATATGAGGTATGGGTTCATTCCATTTAAGCGGGTCTGTTGCTAGGAGCAACAGACCTGTTGTTTTTTGGAGGAAAACATATTGAAAAGAAAAAATACTAGTAATTTAGCCAATATTATTGCATACGCTTTAATCGGTACAATTGCATTCATTTTAATGGAAATTGCTTTTCCGTTGCCTGTTGCCAGTTTTTTGAAGTTTGATTTTTCGGATGTTATCGTGACAATTGGAACATTTTTATTTGGACCTTTGCCTGGCTTGTTTATCGCTTTTATCAGAATGGTAATTGATTTGATATATAAGGGTTTCGCGTTACCAAGTATTATTGGTCAATTAGCAGCTTTACTTGCATCCATGTCATTCGCACTACCGTTTTACTTTGTTACCAAAGATCTTTCTGTTGACGAAAAAAGCACAACAAAAAGGCATCTGAAGCCACTTTTGGGAATATTAATCGGGATTGTCGCAATGACAATTGTTTTGGCAACATTGAATGCACTTGTTCTAACACCAATTTATGCTGTATCAACAGTACCAAATCTACCTGCTATTCACGGTTATTCTGGTTTACTTAACTTCACAGAAAAGGTTTATTTAGGGCAATTACTTCATATTCCATCAATGAGTGCTTACATTTTCGGAATCATTGTGCCATTTAATTTATTAAAGGGTGCAATTAATGGTGTAGTTGTATTCTTACTATTTGAAACTGTTTTAAGAAGCTTAAAACCATTCGTGCGTAAATATTTCAAGTTAAATAAATAAGTATGAGAAGCGTTAGGATTTTCCTAGCGCTTTTATTTTGCTTAAACATGTTGTTTTTATTTCAACATCTAGTATAATATAACTTGTTAATTATAAACCAACATGAAAGAAAGGTGTTTATTAATGAAATATGCTGTTACTGCTGCTACAGGCAACTTTGGTTTGTTAGCAGTCAATTATTTATCAAAGTTAGTTGATCCAAAAGATATTATTGTTATCGCTAGAAATGAGCAAAAGGCTCAACAACTTTTCCCAGATTTTGAAATTAGAAAAGGCAATTATGATAGTGCAGAAGAAATGACTGACGCACTTAAAGGAATTGATCGCGTACTCTTTATTTCATCACAGCCTGGTGGTCCGCTAGAGCGTAGTGCTCAACATCAGAATGTTGTTTCTGCACTTCAAAAAAATCATGTGAGTTTTGTAGCTTATACTAGTTTTGCTAATGCGCAATCTTCAAAAACTGCATTGGCAGCTGACCATAAGCTGACAGAAAACCTAATTGAAGAAGCAGACATCCCACATTCATTTTTACGAAACAATTGGTATCTAGAAAATGAGGCTGGCTTTTTTGAAAGTGGAAAGACGAGCCAAAAGGCTATTTACTGGGCAGGTAATAAAGCAGGTTGGGCTCTTGAGCGTGAATATGCGGAAGCTGCTGCAAAAGTTCTTACTTCTGAAAATCCACAAGCAATTTATGAATTTTCAGGCAAAGCAGTTACATATGAAGTGCTAGGAGAAGCTTTAAATAAGGCACTTGCTCAGCCATGTGATGTTGCACAGGTTTCTAAACAGGAGTATACTCTTGATTTAGAAAATCAAGGCTTAGACAATCAAACAGCTTCATTATATGCTTCCTTCCAGGATCCAATTGACAATGGCTCGTTAAATGAGAATAGCAGTGATCTGCAAAACGTACTTGGAAGAGAATTGACTACTCTAAGTGATGGTATCAAAGAGATACTTTCGAAGTAAGGTGAGGACAAATCAAATACTCATATAAATTAAGTGACGCGATTCATTTGCTAGCTTATCTAGTAATATGTTCGGACTGTGACCAATCTAGTAAAGCAATCGCTGCCAGTATTGAAGCAAATCCGAGTGTAATTAGAAGTTTGATGAGTGATTTGAAAAAGTCCAACATCATTACTGGGCGTCAAGGCTTAGCTAAACCAACTCTAACCAGAAATCCTGCAGAAATTAGTATTTTTGATATTTACCAAGCAATTAATATCAATCATCATCTTTTGCATGTTGATCCTGAGACTAATCCCAAATGTATTGTTGGTGGCAATATTCAGGAAGTATTAGGGGAAGTCTATTCTGAAATTGAACAAAGTGCACAACAAAAAATGAAAGAGATTTCTCTACAAGAAGTTGTAAATCAAATTTTGCAAAAAAATAAAGATAAGTAAAGTAAAAAGTAAACTGACTAAATAATCTAGAAAAAGGAATTTTTCTAGATTATTTTTTGTCCATTTTAATAAGTAAATATGCTAAAATTAAGCCAGCTAGGTTGAAGGAGTTTTTTAAATGCAGCAAAACCATGAAGGACCATATAAACACTATGAACGTCCTAGCAGCAAAAGAGCGATAATAAATAAAACTGGCTCTCGAGCATGGCTAGTGGTAATTATTTTTTTGGTTGTTATCTTAGTGGCACTTGTTCCAGTAGTTCATCACTTGTCTTCGGCTGGAAAAACGAATGAACGGGTTGTTGAATTGCAAAAGTCAACTAAGAAAAAGGTGCATTCTAAGCTTAAGAAGATGCGCAAGAAAAAAACTAAATCTACTGTCCAGAAACAGACAAGGAAAAAGCCACAAGTTAACTCCCAAGGTGAGATTAAAACTAAAAAGAAAATTTCACAGCCAACAGAGTATACTGTACAAACAGGGGATTCTCTGACCGGTATTGCGGATAAATTCCATTTAACAGTTGATGAGTTGATTCAGATTAATCAACTTGATTCAACCGGTCAAGTTAATGCTGGACAAGTTCTTAAATTAAAATAAATTGTAGAAAGGTTGGGACATACAGTCCCTTTTTTATTGGCATGCAAGTAGCAATTGATGGACCAGCTTCAGCTGGAAAAAGTACAGTAGCAAAGATTATTGCACAAAAATTGAATTTTACATATATTGATACAGGAGCAATGTATCGCGCTTGTACGGTTATCGCAAAAGAAAATAACCTAGATTATGGTGATGAACAAGGCATCTTGGCTGCAGTTGACCGCAATGAAATTCAACTTAAAGCAATTGAGGGTGAGCAAAAGGTATACGCTGGTGATGAGGACATCACTCGTGACGTCCGGCTACCTGAAATTTCCGCCAATGTTTCTCAAGTTTCAGCTCTTCCAAAAATTAGAGAAAAAATGGTCAGTCTTCAAAGAAAAATGGCCGGTGAAATGAATGTAGTGATGGACGGAAGAGACATTGGAACTACAGTTCTACCAAATGCGGAAGTGAAAATATTTTTGGTTGCATCAGCCCATTCTCGAGCACAAAGAAGAATGCTTGACTTGAAACAACAAGGAATTAAAAGTGATCAAACTTTGCAAGAAATAGAGCAGAGTATTCAGGAAAGAGACTATAAAGATTCTCATCGTCAAATTTCTCCTTTAAAAAAGGCGGCTGATGCTGTTGAAATTGACACAACTGAGATGAATATTGATCAAGTAGTTGAAGCAATTTTGGTTCAAATCAAAAAATCTCAAAAAAATATTTAAAAAACGGGCTAAAAGAGTAGAAAAATATCTTACTTTCATTTAGAATTAGATTATGATATTGGGAGGTAAATAATGTCAGAAAACAGTAATCAATTTTTAGATGCATTAAAGCAAATGCAAGGAGTTGAGGTTGGCGATATTGTAGACGTTGAAGTTTTAGACGTTGAAGATGGTCAAATCGATGTTGGTGTAGAAAATGCTGGTGTCGAAGGTGTTGTTCCTCGTCGTGAATTCACTTCAGATCGCAACTTAGACTTACGCGAAGCAGTTAAACCAGGTGATAAATTCAAAGCTTTAGTTTTGAGAAAAGCTGGTGGTGACAAGGAGAACGGTGAATTCTTCTTCTCAGTAACTCGTCTTAAGGAAAGAGAAGCTTATGACGAATTACAAAAAGACTTCGAAGAAGGTAAAACAATCGAAGGTACTGTTACTTCATCAGTACGTGGTGGTTTATTAGTTGATGTTGGTACTAGAGGTTTCTTACCAGCTTCACTTATTTCTAACCGTTATGTTTCTGATCTTAAACCTTACATTGGTAAAACAATGAAGCTTAAGATTACAGAAATTGACCCAAGTAAGAACCGTCTGATTCTTTCACACAAAGACTTAATCGAAGAAGAACGTGAAGAAGCCTTTGATAAAGTTGCATCACAATTAGTTGTTGGTGATGTAGTTGAAGGTAAAGTATCTCGTTTAACTAACTTTGGTGCCTTTGTTGACGTTGGTGGTGTGGACGGTTTAGTTCACATATCTGAAATTTCATATAAGCACGTGGACAAACCTAGTGATGTTTTGAAGGTTGGTCAAGATGTTAAAGTTAAAGTAATCGGTATAGACGATGACAGACATCGTATCTCCCTTTCAATTAAACAAACAGAACCTTCCCCATTCGAGCAAGCTACTGCTGAATTAAACGAAGGCGATATCTTTGAAGGCGAAGTTAAGTCTTTAACTAACTTCGGTGCTTTTGTTGAAGTTGCTGACGGCATTCAAGGTTTAGTACATGTTTCTGAAATTTCATTTAAGCATGTAGATAAGCCAAGTGATGTTTTGGAAGTTGGACAAAAGGTTAAGGTTAAGGTTTTAAACATTGACCCTAGTGAACGTAGAATTTCTCTTTCAATGAAGGCTGCAGATTCTAAAGGTTCTGAAAATAGCGAAGAATCACATTCACATAGTTCATACAACAAAAACGCAGTTAACAAGAAGTATATGAGCAATGATGACAGCGGTTTTGCATTAGGTGACATAATTGGTGACCAATTGAAAGATCGTCGTTAGTTTTTAATTAAAAGAGCCGACTTTGTTAAGTCGGCTCTTTTATTGTTAGGAGGCTGGAAATATGGTTTTACCCGTAGTTGCTATTGTTGGACAACCAAATGTTGGTAAATCAACGCTTTTCAACCGGATTATTAATGAGCGTTTGGCAATCGTCGAAGACAAGCCAGGGGTAACTCGAGACCGAAACTACGCACAAGCTGAATGGCTAGGGCACAAATTTGATTTGATCGATACCGGTGGTATTACATGGGAAGACGGCCGGATAGAGGATGAGATCAGGGCGCAGGCTGAAATAGCAATTGATGAAGCAGATGTCATTGTTGCTTTGACTAGTGCAACTAATCAAGTAACCAATTTAGACGAACGTATCGCACAAATGCTTTACCAGACTAAAAAACCTGTAATTTTGGCAGTTAATAAGGCTGATAATCCTGAACAAAGAATGGATATTTATGATTTCTACAGTTTAGGTCTTGGCGAGCCAATTCCAATTTCAAGTGTTCATGGTACTGGTATAGGTGATTTGCTAGATCGAATCGTCAGTGAATTACCAAAAGACTTGGACAATAATGACAATGATCAGATTTCTTTCAGTGTTATTGGGCGTCCTAATGTTGGAAAATCATCAATTGTCAACCGGCTACTCGGTGAAAAACGAGTAATCGTGAACAATGAGGAAGGAACAACTAGGGATGCAGTTGATACTCCATTTGAAGGTGAAGATGGCACTAAGTATCGTATAGTTGATACTGCAGGAATCAGACGCCGTGGGAAAGTATACGAAAAAACTGAAAAGTACTCTGTAATGAGAGCAATGAGTGCGATTGAACATTCAAACGTAGTTTGTTTAGTTTTAGATGCAAGTACTGGTATCCGGGAGCAGGATAAGCATGTGGCCGGATATGCACATGATGCGGGTCGTGGAATTATTATTGTTGTCAATAAATGGGATTTGCCAAAGAAAAATAGTAATAGTGGCAAGGAATTTGAACAAACAATAAGAGAAGAATTTCAATACTTAGATTATGCACCAATTATTTTTGTTTCTGCTAAAACAGGACAAAATCTTGATCAGATTCCCAAAATGGTTAAACGTGTACACGAAAACCAAGTTCAGAGAATTAGGTCTAGTGTGCTAAATGATCTATTGCTTGAAGCAAGTAAGTTAGTTCCAACACCAATGATTAAAGGAAAGCGTCTTAGAGTATATTACATGACGCAAGTAGCAGTTAATCCACCTACTTTTGTCGTTTTTGTCAATGATCCTGAATTAATGCACTTTTCTTACGAAAGGTTCTTGATTAATCAGCTGCGAGATAACTTTGACTTTACTGGTACACCAATCAAAGTTATTGGACGAAAGAGAAAATAACTTTGTATCTACCAAGTGAAGAAAAATGGCATTTTTTGACTAAATTACTTGTTGTACTATAGGTTTTGTGCTATTTTGAAACAAGGAAAGAATGATTAGGAAAGAATCATTATTCCTTGTTTCTCTATTGAGAAATAAGTATGAATTTCTATTATGAAATTCAATTTTGGGAGGTGAATTTCCAGATGGCAAATAAAGCAGAATTAGTTACTGAAGTCGCTTCAAAAACTAAATTGACCAAAAAAGATGCTGCAACAGCTGTTGATGCAATTTTTAATTCAATCCAAGAAGACCTTGCTAAAGGTGAAAAGGTACAATTGATTGGCTTTGGTACTTTTGAAGTACGTCAACGTGCAGCTCGCAAGGGACGTAACCCACAAACTGGTGATGAAATTGAAATTCCAGCTAGTGTTGTTCCTGCATTTAGACCTGGTAAAGCGCTTAAAGACGCTGTTAAATAAAACTAATGGTTCTATCAAAAAAGATGATGGCGTACTTGCTATCATCTTTTTTGATTGTTATTCTTTTAAAGAACATTAGATGATAACTATTTCCATAATTAAAAAGGTGATAATGATGAGCTATTCCGAACAACTTCTTGATTCAATAGAGAAGCAAGATTTTTCGCAAGAAAAAGTTTTACTGAAAAAAGCTTTAGACGAGGATGAACCAGAAGTTTTGGCGTCGTTAGCTGAGAATTTAATGGGACTTGGCTTTACTGACTTGGCCAAGGATGTTTACCGAAGTCTAATTGCCAGGTTTCCTAAAGAAGATTTGTTTAAAATTTATTTAGCAGAGATTTTATTAAATGATGGTAAAGACGATGATGGCTTGTCCTTACTTTACGGTATCCCAGAGGATTCACCTTCCTATTTAGATAGTCTTTTGGTACAGGCCGATTACTATCAAACCAATGGTTTGCTCGAAACGGCATATAGCAAGCTGAGAAAAGCAGCTAAAATTGCCCCTGATGAAGATGTTGTTAAATTTGGTTTGGCTGAATTAGACTACCTAAGTGGCCGCTACGAGCAAGCACTTGATTTATATCGTGACTTGTTAAAACGGCAAAGCACTTTTAGTGAGATCAATTTGAATGACCGCCTGTTTCAGACGCTTGCAAAATTGGGCCGCTATGAAGAAGCTAGTGAAGTAATCGATCAGCATGGTGGCGATATCTTAGATATTGATAGCAAATATCAAGCTGCATTAATTATGCTTGCTGTTGGCAAAAATGATCAAGCAATTAAGTACCTTGATGAAGTAATTGACCAAAGTCCTGATTATGTTAATGCATATCGCTTATTAGCTACAGCGTATGAAAATAAAAATGATGATGATCAAACCTTACGTTCAGCACAAGCTGGGATTGCTTATAATGAGCTCGACCCAGTGCTGTATTCTAAGGGTGCTAGTGCTGCTGTACGACTAAATGATTTTGCCACTGCTGAGAATTTGCTTCTAAAGGGGTTAAAATTCCTGCCAGAAGATATTGATTTACTGTTACAGTTATCAAACGTCTATTTGCAAGAAGGCAAGTATGAAGAAAATTTGCAGCTGTTTAAAGAAATAGATGAAGATGATCTTGACCCACAGGCACACTGGAACTTAGCATTGTCATATCAGGCTTTGGAGCAAAATGAGCAAGCAAAAAGTGAATTTCTGCTTGCCTATCCCGAATTTCAAAATAATGCAGATTTCTTGAAGCAAATGATTCGCTTCTTTAATACCGAAGCAAATTCCCAACAGGTAGTTAAGGAATTGCTTATGCGCTATCTCAAACTTGAGCCTGAAGATACTGAAATGCAAGAACTTAATAATGATCTTTTAGATAGTTAAAAAACTTCTTAACTGAGTAAATTCAGTTAAGAAGTTTTTGGCTATGTGGTTTGTTTAAGAAAATGTGTTAAATTTTCTCCTAATATTGTAGCTAGCCGATTTGAATTAATATGGCGCAAGTCAGCTAAGGCAGTGAGCGTTTGTTTCAAGATACCAGGATAGTCGGTTACGCTAACTGGTTTATTTAGTAGCCATTCTACTGAATTCAAACCGTCAGTTTCGATTAACAAATGATCTAATGGAACATTTTGGGCTAATTTAATAATCGCAGGGTTGTCTAGAATATCAAGACAAATGCTAAAATAGCAGCCAAGGTCAATGTAGTCTTTTTGATATTTTAGGCAATCATACCAATGCACAAAGTAATTATTGGGATATTGCCGAATTATTGCGAGAATTTCTTTTTCGCAGCCTTTGGTGTGAAGAATAACCGGCTTTTGTTTTTTAACTGCCCAAGCAAGTTGTTTTCTAAAAGTTTTTGTTTGAAGTTTTATATCATTTTTTGTCCAAACCGAATCAAGCCCAATTTCACCAACTGCGTCGGCTTGTTCTAAATAAGGAACAATTTCCTCAAACTTTAACTTGTTAACATCCCATGGGTGAATACCAAAACTAAGTGGCTGTCTATGCATGGTTAACTTAGAATTGATTTGCCACTCTTCTGGAGTTTGACAGTTTATAATGGCTTTTATTTGTTGTTTGATTTGCAATTGTGCGAGCTCTTGATTGTTTGCTAGATGGCAGTGCGCGTCAATTAACATTTGCTTTTTTTCCTTCTACTATAAAAATTATCAGCTAAATTCTATCGTAAATGCCTTTTAAATTATTGTCTAATATTTTTAGATAGGACCAAATTCGCAAAATAAAACCCCTGATTTTCGCAGATTAGCGAGAATCAGGGGGCCTATTGACATGTTGAATTTTAGTTTTGTTACTTACGAATCAGTAAATGTTGTCGTTTTTGCTTATACGTAAATCCTTCACCTAAGGCCTCGTGCACTTCAATTACGCTCACAAATGCTTTAGGGTCTTCTGCTGCGATTAGTTCCTTAACTGCAGGAATTTCACGCGGTGAAACTACGAGGTAGATTACAGGACGCTTTGTCTTTTTGTAACCGCCGCGGGCTTCAAGATAAGTAAAACCGCGATCTAGTTTTAAATCAATCATTTCAGCAATCTTTTCATAGTTATCAGAAATGATGAGTAGACCCCTTGCAGAATATGCCCCTTGTTGTACCGTATCCATTACGCGAGACAGAATGAATGATGCAACTAGCGTATACATAATATGTTTTAAGTCTAAGTATGAAAGGGAAGCAAACAAAATAATTGCATCGCAGAATAATAAAACTTTCCCAGAAGATAGGCCATATTTTATCTGGCAAATTCTAGCAATAATATCAGTCCCACCTGAAGTACCATTATAGCGAAAAACTAAACCTAATCCTATTCCGGAAAGGGTTCCGGCCAAAATTGCGGACAAGAAGAGGTCGTGTTCCAAGTTTAATTGATATATAATAGGAACTAAGCGCCAGAACCACAAGAAAAAAGAGAGCCAAAGTGTTCCCCAAATTGTGTAGGCTAAAAGTCGTTTACCCATAAAACGGTAACCAAGAATTATAAGAGGGATGTTTAATAGAAGAGAAGAAAGTCCCATGTTAATGCCCCAGAAGTGTCTAAGCAAAAGGGTGATTCCACTAATACCGCCATCGGTTAGTTGATTAGGTGCAGAAATCATATCTAAGCTTAGGCCGTATATGGCGCAACCAAGCATTATCATGAATAATTCAAGTATGTTTCTTTTTGTAAGTTTATGCATAAAGTTGTCATCTTTCTTTTTATTTTCATCACCTTAAACGTAACATATTTTGATCTAAAAAACACGAAACAAATGAGTTGATTATTAATGAAAAAAATAAATGAATTACCACCAATTTTTTTATCAGCAATTCCTGTCTTAAAGCGATTAGAAGAAGCTGGTTATGAAGCATATTTTGTTGGAGGTTCAATCAGAGATTTGCTATTAGGAAGGCATATCCATGATATTGATATTGCCACTAGTGCATATCCTGAAGAAGTAAAATCCCTTTTTCATAAAACGATTGATACCGGTATCAAGCACGGTACGGTAACAGTACTTTTTGAAGGGGAAAGTTATGAAATTACTACGTTTAGAACTGAATCAGGTTATCAAGATTTTAGACGACCTGACCATGTTACTTTTGTCCGTAGTTTAAAAGAAGATCTTAAACGACGTGACTTTACAATTAATGCGCTGGCAATGAATACAGAAGGCGAAATTGTTGATTTATTCAATGGCTTAGGGGACTTGAATAATCACCTAATTAAAGCTGTTGGTGATCCTATGGAACGTTTCCATGAGGATGCGCTTCGAATGATGCGAGCAGTTAGATTTATGAGCCAACTAAAGTTTGATCTTGAGGATGAGACAAAAGAGGCAATTAAGAATTTACATGATCTTTTGCCTAAAATCTCTGTTGAACGGATCCGCGATGAGTTCATTAAAATGGGAACCGGTCCTAATTCACGTCAAGCATTTCAGGTTTTCCTAGATACAGAATTAAGTGAAGGAGTTCCTGATTTTGCAGGTAAAAAAGAACTGTTAAGTATTTTTCCTAGTTTGAAATTTGGTCCAAGCATGGAGTCTAGCTTGTGGGCAATTATTATCATTTTGTTAAAATTGCCTAATGAGCAAATCACCAGTTTTATGCGTGATTGGAAAAATTCAAATGCAATGACAACTAATGTAGAACGAATCGTTGAACTATTTGACTTGCTTTCTGAACATAGTCCATCGGATTATGAGTTATTTAAGGCGGGTAAGGATGTTTTGCTAAACACAATCGATGTGGCTAAAATACTTGGACAGCCTGTTAATTCAGAAGCTTTAGTAGACCGCTATACTGCTTTACCAATTAAGTCTTCAGCTGATTTAGCAATTGATGGACGCTTTTTGATTAATGCAGGAATTCATCCTGGACCTGGATTGGGCGAACTTTTAACCGAAATTAAGCAAAAAGTCATTGCAGGTGAGCTTGAAAATAGTGAAGAAGCAATTACGGTTTATTTAAACGGACTCAGTGCCTAAACGTAAAACAAAACTGAAAAGTACATTAAGGCAGAACCTATGATAACAAATAGGTGCCAAATAACATGGATAAATGGTACATTTTTCATCGTATATAAAACTGCACCAACTGTGTAAGCTACCCCGCCTCCGACTAGTAGCCAAAAACCGGTTGGGCTAAGACGAACATACAAATAGTTGCCTGCTAAAATGACTAGCCAGCCCATTCCGACATAGAGGATTGTATCTAAAATCACGTGCTTGCCGCGGTTAAAGATGTAATAAACAATTCCAAAAATAGCAATTAGCCAGATTAAAGTGAATAACAGCCAACCCCATTTTCCACCTATGGCGACTAATGAAAATGGAGTATAAGAGCCAGCAATTAAGAGATAAATAGAGGAATGATCAAAGATTTGAAAGACATTTCTTGCTCTGGTAAAAATCAGGCTATGAAAAAGAGTTGAAAAAAGATATAGCAAAATCAAACAGACACCATAGATAGTGAATGTAATTAGCCTGAGTGGACTCTGAAGAGAAATGGCTTTAATGATTAATAGAATTAAACCGATCACAGCTAAGAAGAAACCGATTCCATGTGTTACTGCACTTAGTGTATTATCCCAAATTTGATAATTCTTACTTCTGTTTTTCGGTTCTTGCCAAAATTCTTTAAATTTCATGATGCAACAATCTATCCGCTTTCTTTTTTTTACTGGTTTTTTTGATATAATAATTTATAATTGATTCAGTTCACATTCTATCATAGAATGTGTAAAGCAATTCAGAATTGAGGTCGAGTAAGTTGTCAAGAATAAAAATTTTGACCGATTCTTCTGCACAATTAACACCAGAAGAAATTGAAAAATATGATATTACAGTTGTGCCCTTATCGGTAACAGTTGGCGGAAATACTTATCTTGATGGTATTGAAATTTCCAGACAAGAGTTTGTTAAAAAAATGAGTGAGTCAGCTGAACTACCAAAGACGAGCCAACCATCAATTGGTCGCTTAGTTGATACAATTAACGATTTAACTAGTGATGGTAGTGAAGTTATCGGTATTTTCTTAGCGAAAGTTCTAAGCGGTACAATTGACGCTGCTCGTCAAGCAGTGAAACTTACCGGTAAATCTGACCAAGTTCATATTGTTGATTCAGAGCTGACAGATCGTGCCGAAGGTCTGCAAGTTTTAGAAGCAGCTCGTGATGCCGAAAAAGGTAAATCAATTTCCGAAATAATTGATCATCTTGAAAAAATTAAGAAGACTCAGCGTTTACGGCTGATGATTGTCAACTTGGAAAATGTTATCAAGGGCGGTCGTTTGGGTCCTATTTCAGGTAAAATCGCTAATATGCTTAATATTAGAATTGAGTTACAAATGCCTAACGGCGAATTGAAGGTGGCCAAAAAAGGTCGTGGTAAGAAATTCATGATGGCTTTTGACCAACGAGTCCTCGATGATATTGAAGCAAATAAAGAGAAAATTAAAGAAGTTGGAATTTCTTATGTTTCGCTAGATGGTGTTCCGCAAAAATTGCTCGATTTTGCTCAAAAAATCAAAGATATTAATTCAAAAATTGATGTCTTGGTTCGTGAGACCAGTCCAATTATTGCAACACATGCTGGTATGGATGCATATGCAATTTTATATTACACGGAGTAAATAATTGGCCTATCGAGAGAGTTTTTACCGATATTTAATGACATTACGTGACGCTGATTCAAACGATGAAGTTGCGCAATTCGCAAATAATGCTCAAAATGATCAAACTTTTCCTAAACAGGAACAAGACTATGACAAATTGTCTGACTATCTTGAACTAAATGCAGGATATTTGTCTAGCATGAGTATTTTTGATCAAGCTTATCAAATGTATCGAGATAAAATGATGTATTAACAAAGGCCCTTTTGGGCCTTTTAGTGTTAAAAGAAGGCGAAATAATGGCTAATATTCAATGGTATCCAGGTCACATGAACAAGGCACGTAACCAATTGGAAGATAAGATGGGGTTAATCGATGTCTTAGTTGAGGTTTTGGATGCTCGCATCCCTGAATCATCCCGAAATCCAATGATTAGCGAGTTAGTAGGCGACAAACCACATTTAATTATCTTAAATAAAGCTGATTTAGCTGATCCTGTGATGACTAAGATGTGGCAGAAAAAGCTCAGTGGCAAGGGCAAAGTTGTTATGGCCCTTGATTCATTGCATAGCACTAATATGCAGGTCTTAATCCGAATGATTAAAAAAGCTGCAAGTTCAAAGGTGGCTAAACTTGAATCAAAGGGTGCTTCCAATCCAGTAATTAGAATTGCCTTAGCTGGTGTCCCTAATTGCGGTAAATCAACCATTATCAATCGATTGGTTGGACGTAATGTCGCTGCCGTTGGTAATAAGCCTGGAGTCACTAAGGGACAAACTTGGCTAAAAACGCCGTATAACATTCAAATTTTGGATACTCCGGGTATTCTTTGGCCTAAATTTGAAGATCAGGAAGTTGGCTATAAGTTGGCAGCGCTTGGTTCAATTAAAGATAGTATTTTTAGTGCTGATGATGTTGCCCTATACCTGCTTTCAAAATTGCGTAAGTACTACTTAAACGATGTCGTTAAATTTGCTCGGTCAACTAAAGAAGAGGTTAGCAAAATTAATGATACTGATTTATTGCTTGCATTAACGGAACAATATGGGATGAGGGATGATTATGACCGCTTTTCACTTTATCTGTTACAGCGCTTGCGCAAAGGTAAAGTAGGAAGGATAACTTTGGACCGCCCATGACAATTAATGAGATAAAAGAATTATTGACCAATGACCGATTAAATGAAACTGAACTTGCCGAACTTAAAAATGATTCACGTGCAGGTGTCAAAAAGCTCTTGGACAGCTATCGACGTCGTAAAGAAAAACTGGCTCAAAAAAGGGAATCCTTTGAAGAGAGATTTACATATGAAAAAACTTTTTGGGCTAAAAATCAAACGGTTGCTGGTGTCGATGAAGTAGGACGGGGCCCCTTAGCAGGTCCAGTTGTTACGGCAGCAGTAATCATTGATGAGAATTTTGACCTAATCGATGTTAATGATTCCAAAAAGTTAAGTGCACAAAAAAGACTGGAACTTTATCCTGAAATTTTGGAAGAAGCTGTCAGTGTAGCAATTGGTGTTAAAGACGCTGAAGTAATTGATCAGGTTAATATTTATGAAGCTGACCGTTTGGCCATGGCTCAAGCAGTTAATGATCTTGACGTTCGTCCAGATGCCTTATTAGTAGATGCAATGAACGTTCCAGTTGATTTACCACAAATAGAATTAATTAAAGGTGATAGTAAGTCAAATTCAATTGCTGCTGCATCAATTGTGGCCAAAGTTTTCAGAGATAAATTGATGGAAGATTATGCGGAAATTTATCCCGAGTATCATTTTGATTTGAATGTTGGCTATGGAACTAAAGATCATATTGCTGCAATTAGAAAATATGGGCCGACCCCAATTCACCGAAAAACTTTTGCACCAGTTAGTGATTTTTATAAATAAGAAATTTTGTCTCCTTTTTACGTAATTCTAATTAGGAGGCTTTTTATGAAGATAACAAATTTTCTTTTGCGCTTAAAATTACAAAACGGAATCGGTTATGTTAAGATGTTACAAATTGCTAGTCAATTGCCTACTAGCGAAGTTAATCATGAAATAATTAAGCAAATGGATTTGCCAAGTAAGTTGATCAAGTCAGCGTTAACAGCATTTTATGATCAACAGGCTGAAGCAAAGATTGCGCGAATAAAAAAGCAGTGTCAGATAATTAGTTTTTTTGATCAAGTGTATCCCCAAAAATTACGGGAAATATATCGACCGCCGTTAATTTTGTTTGCGCAAGGTAATTTGAAATTGTTGCAGGAAAACGTCATCACTATTGTGGGTTCGCGTCAAGCAACTGATTATAGTCAATTGGTTTTGAATAAAATAGTGCCGCAATTAGTTAAAAGCAACTTTGTTATTGCCAGTGGATTGGCAATGGGTGTTGATGTAATGGCACACAGCGCTACATTGAATAATGGTGGCAAAACGATTGCTGTTATTGGAAATGGTTTAAATCACTTTTATCCAGAACGCAATAGTCAAATTCAAAGGCAGATTATTAATGAAGGTTTAGTTCTTAGTGAATATTTGCCTGATACACCACCAAGGCCCTTTCGCTTTCCAGAAAGAAATCGAATTTTGGCTGGAATTGCTAACAGCGTAATTGTTACCGAAGCTAAAGAAAAGTCGGGTTCGTTAATAACGGCCAATATTGCGCTTCAAGAGAATCGTAATATTTATGCAGTTCCCGGTCCGATTAATAGCCAACTTTCGGCTGGTCCGAATAAGTTAATTAAAGCAGGGGCAACACCAATAACTGATTTTTCTTCTTTAGCTTGAATAAGTTGACAATTGGTAGGCAAATATTCTATTCTCAGACTAGTATTTTTAAATAGATTTTTAATGAGGAGGCTTTTGATGCCTACGAAATCAAAGCCAAGTAAACGAAAAAAGACATTGGTGATCGTTGAGTCACCCGCAAAGGCTAAGACAATTGAAAAATATCTTGGTCGTAATTACCGAGTTATTGCTTCTAAAGGTCATATTCGTGATTTGCCTAAATCACAGATGGGAATTGATTTTGATAATGATTACAAACCAAAATATATTTCTATTCGTGGTAAGGGCGATACGATTAAAGAATTGAAGTCGGAAGCCAAAAAGGCTAAAGAAGTATATTTGGCCTCCGACCCGGATCGTGAAGGAGAAGCAATTGCTTGGCACGTTGCGCATACGCTAAATTTGGATGATACTGCCAAAAACCGTGTAACCTTTAATGAGGTTACTAAGGATGCAGTCAAAAACAGTTTTAAAAATCCGCGTGCAATTGACATGGACACGGTTAATGCGCAACAAGCAAGAAGAATTCTTGATCGAATTGTTGGTTATTCACTTTCGCCAATATTATGGGACAAAGTTAAAAAAGGTTTAAGTGCAGGACGTGTTCAATCTGTTGCACTCAAGCTGGTAATTGACCGCGAAAAAGAAATTAAAAACTTCAAGCCTGAAGAATATTGGACAATTGACGCTGAGTTTAAAAAGAAAACTAAGTCATTTAAAGCATCTTTTTGGGGTGTTGATGGTAAAAAGCAAGAACTACCTAATAATGAAGCAGTTCAAAAGGTTTTGGCCAAAATCGATAAAAAGAAGCCGTTTGAAATTAACAATGTTTTAAAGCGTGAACGTCGTCGGCAACCTGCAGCTCCTTTTACGACTTCAACGCTTCAACAAGAAGCCAATAAGCGGTTGAACTACCGTACAAGAAGAACGATGAGCATTGCTCAGCAGCTTTATGAAGGAATTAGTTTGGGTAAACAGGGGACAGTAGGTTTGATTACCTATATGAGAACCGACTCTAAGAGAACATCACCAGTTGCTCAAGCAGAAGCTTCTAAGTTCTTAAATGAGAAGTATGGCAAAGAATACGCGGCCAAAGGTGCAAGGCACTTCAAAAACCAGGAAGATGCTCAGGATGCCCACGAAGCAATTAGACCAACTAGTGTTTACCGCACACCCGAATCCCTCAAATCGGTATTAACAACTGAGCAATATCGTTTGTATAAACTGATTTGGGCACGGTTTGTTGCAAGTGAAATGACACCAGCAGTTTATGATACTGTTAGAGCAGATATTGAACAAAATGGTGTTACGTTTAGGACTACTGGTTCAAAAATGAAATTTGCTGGTTTTACAAAAGTTTATGATAACTTGCAAGAAAAGAATATTGAGCTTCCAGATTTAAATGATGGAGACGAAGTTAAACTTGCAAAATCCGATAATAAGCAGCATTTCACTTTACCACCTGCTAGATATACAGAAGCAAGTTTAGTACACACGCTGGAAGAAAATGGTGTTGGTCGTCCGTCAACATATGCACCGACTATTGACACGATTCAAAGACGTTACTATGTTAAGCTTGAGGCTAAATCGATTGTACCAACTGAGTTGGGTGAAATCGTTGATAATTTAATCGAAAAGTTTTTCCCAGATATTGTTAATATCGACTTTACTGCTCAATTAGAGAATGACCTCGACAGTATTGAGGCTGGTAAAAAGAACTGGGTAAAAGTGGTTGATGAATATTACCACCCATTCAAGAAAGAACTAGATAAAGCTGAAGCAGGGATTCAAAAAGTTCAGATTAAGGATGAGCCTGCTGGATTTAACTGTGATATCTGTGGTGCCCCTATGGTCATCAAAATGGGACGCTATGGTAAGTTCTATGCTTGTTCACGTTTCCCTGATTGCCGTAACACTAAGGCAATTGTCAAAAAAGTTGGCGTTACTTGTCCGAAATGTGGCAAAGGAGACGTTGTCGAGAAAAAATCTAAGCGTAATCGTAAATTCTATGGTTGTTCGCGTTACCCAGAATGTGACTTTGTTTCGTGGGATATGCCGATTAGCCGTAATTGTCCAAATGATGGACATTTCTTAGTTGAAAAGAAAACTAAAAAGGGCTTAGTAATTTCATGTCCAAATGGTGACTACAAAGAAGAACCTAAGGATGAAAAAATAACAAAATAAAATTAAATTTATGTAAATATCATCAAATCGTTTTGATTTGATGATATTCTTTTATTTAAGCTTAATTTAACTGATTTTTAGTAAAGGAAGATATAAACATGCCAAAAAGTGTAACTGTTATTGGTGGTGGCTTAGCTGGAAGTGAAGCTACCTGGCAATTAGCAAAACGCGGAATTCCAGTTGATCTTTATGAGATGCGCCCTAAAAAGATGACGCCTGCACATAAAACGGGTGAATTGGCCGAGTTAGTGTGCACAAATTCAATGAGATCCAATCAACTATCTAATGCCGTTGGATTATTAAAAGAAGAAATGCGTCAACTAGATTCGTTAATTATTGAAGCTGCCGATAAAACGCAGGTTCCAGCTGGAGGAGCTTTAGCAGTCGATCGTGATGAGTTTAGTGAATATATCACGCAAAAGCTTCATGCATTGCCAAATGTCACTTTTCATGGAGAAGAAATTACTGAATTGCCTAAAGATGGTATTACGGTAGTTGCAACTGGCCCCTTGACTAGTGATGCATTAGCAAATCAAATTAAACAATTTTCTGGTACTGATAGCTTACATTTCTTTGATGCAGCAGCCCCAATTATTGCGGCAGACTCAATTGATATGGATATTGTTTATAAAAAATCACGTTATGACCGTGGTGATGCTGCATATCTTAACTGTCCAATGACACAAGAAGAATATGAAAAGTTTGCTCATGAATTGGTTAATGCTGAAACTGCTGAAATGCATAGTTTTGAAAAGGATGATGTTTTTGAAGGCTGCATGCCAATTGAAGTAATGGCCGGTCGTGGTGAAAAGACAATGCTCTTTGGTCCACTTAAGCCAGTTGGCTTAGAGGATCCGCATACCGGAAAAACTCCTTATGCGGTTGTTCAACTGCGTCAGGATAATGCAGCTGCTTCAATGTATAACATTGTTGGTTTCCAAACTCATCTTAAGTATGGTGAGCAGAAGAGAGTCTTTTCGATGATTCCAGGTTTGGCTAATGCACGCTTTATTCGCTATGGTAAAATGCACCGCAATACTTATATGGCTTCTCCTGAAGTCTTAGCAGCTACTTATGAAGCTAAAAAGCAACCGGGACTCTTTTTTGCCGGTCAAATGACTGGAGTTGAAGGTTACGTTGAAAGTGCTGGTAGTGGTTTAGTTGCTGGTATTAATGCAGCAAAGACTGCCTGTGATCAAGCTCCTGTTGTCTTTCCGAAAGATACTGCACTTGGTTCAATGGCCAACTATGTTACAACCACTAGTGTTAAACATTTTCAGCCAATGAATGCCAGCTTTGCTCTGATTCCTGGTTTAGAAGGAAAGAAAATTCGCAATAAGCGTGAACGGCATGAAAAAATTAGTGAACGTAGTTTAGCAGATCTTGCAACTTTTAAGCAGGAAGAATTGATGTAAAAATGACAGGTGCTAATGAAAGTGATGAACTAACGCTTTTTATTTCTTATCTTCAAAACGAACGACATTACAGTAAAAATACGGTCATTTCTTACCAAAATGATTTGCTTGAGGCAAAAGCATTTTGGCAGGATAATGGTGGTTTTGATGGCTGGAAAGAGGTTACTAGACGGGATGTTGAGCTTTTTATACAAAATCTCGCAGAGCGCAAAGTAGCAAGGTCCACACAATCACGAAAAATGTCGAGTTTGCGGTCATTTTACCGCTTTCTAACTAAGCGGAAAATTGTTAAAATAGACCCAACGCAAACGGTTGTTTTGCGCGCTAAAGATCATAAACTACCGCAGTTCTTTTATGCTCCTGAAATCAAGCAAGTTTTTGATTCACTTAAGTCCAATGAGCCATTAACAATGCGCAATCTAGCAATGTTTGAATTGTTTTATACAACTGGCATGCGGGTAAGTGAAGTAAGTGAACTAAAAATTGAGCAAATTGACTTGGAGTTAAAGATCATCCTAGTTCATGGAAAAGGAAATAAAGATCGTTACGTGGCTTTTGACAAGCAAACTGAAGAAGCACTGTCGAACTACCTGAATGAAGGACGACCTAAGCTTTTGAAAAATGCAAACGATACTAAAACTGTTTTTTTAAATAATTTAGGGAAGCCGCTAACTACGCGCGGAATTGAATATATTATGCAAAAAGTATTTAATAATGCGGGGATAAACGGAAAAGTTCATCCCCATGAATTACGCCACTCATTTGCGACAGCTATGCTTGATAATGGCGCAGATTTGCGTAGTGTTCAGGAGTTATTAGGACACATTAATTTGTCGACAACGCAAATTTATACTCATGTAACAATGAGTCATTTACAGGCAAATTATGATCAGTTCTTTACACGCAATGATAAGAAAGATGAGGCAAAATAATGACAACTATATGTTCAGTAAGATATAACGGAAAAACTGCAATCGCGGGTGACGGTCAGGTTACTTTAGGTGAAAAGGTAATCGCAAAAGCAACAGCAAAAAAGATTCGCCGTATTTACCATGATCGCGTGGTTATTGGCTTTGCTGGTGGTGTTGCCGATGCAGTTAGTTTACAAGATATGCTAGAAGGTAAACTTGAAGCGTTTGGTGGCGATTTGCGTCGTGCTGCAGTTGAAATGGCGCAGTCCTGGCGAAAAGATGCAACTTTGCAAAAATTAGATGCAATGTTAATTGCATTTGATGACAAGGACTTGTTACTAATTTCAGGAAACGGAGAAGTTCTTGAGCCAGATGAAAACGTAGTTGCAATTGGTTCTGGTGGTAATTTTGCTCAGGCTGCAGCAATTGCTATGATTAGACATTCTTCTGATATGTCAGCCAGTGAGATTGCTCATGAAGCTGTTGAAATTGCTTCTGGAATCGATATTTTTACCGATGATCAAATTCATACGGATGAACTTTAAAGGTGAGTGAATAAGTAATGGATATCAAAACACCCAAACAAATTGTTAGCTTATTAGACGAATATATTATTGGTCAAGATGAAGCTAAAAAAGCTGTTGCAGTGGCTCTTTATAACCGTTATCGACGCATGCAACTGCCTAAAAAGATGCAGGAAGATATTACTCCTAAAAACATGTTAATGGCAGGACCAACTGGGGTCGGAAAAACAGAAATTGCTAGAAGACTGGCAATTATTGTTGATGCACCTTTTGTAAAAGTTGAAGCAACCAAATTTACTGAAGTTGGTTATGTTGGCCGTGACGTCGAATCAATGGTGCGTGACTTAGTTAGTGAAGCTGTTCGAATGGAAGAAAAGGATCAGTTTGACCATGTTCGTGCTCAAGCAGCAAAAGAAGCAAATAAAACAATTGTACGTTTGCTTGTTCCTGGCATTAAAAAAGAAAAAAGAAGAAATCAAATGCAGGAATTGCAGGACATGATGTCAATGCTCATGCCAAATGATCAAAACGCTAATAACGTTCCTGAAGCTGACCAAGAAGAGGTAACGGACGAAATCAGAAATGAGCGTTTGTCAGTTGCTGAACAACTTGATAAAGGCTTGCTAGAAGACCGTGACGTGACGATTGAAGTAGAACAAGCTCCAAAAATCAACCCAATGGGCAATATGATGAACCAAATGGGCGTGGATATGGGCTCAATGCTTAATGAAATGATGCCAAAGAAACGTATTAAACGGACCATGTCTGTTAGGGATGCCCGTGAAGTTCTAATCCAAGAAGAATCAAAGAAGTTAGTTGATTATGATTCAATCTATCAAAAGGCAATTGAGCGTACATCAAACAATGGGATTATTTTTATCGATGAAATTGACAAAATAGCTGCTGGAAACAAGAAAACCTCAGGTGAAGTTTCCCGTGAAGGTGTACAACGTGATATCTTACCAATTGTTGAAGGATCAACCGTTCAAACCAAGTATGGTCCTGTATCAACGGATCATATTCTCTTTATTGCTGCCGGTGCTTTTTCAGAATCTAAACCAAGTGATTTAATTCCAGAACTTCAAGGACGTTTTCCAATTCGAGTTGAGCTAAATGCTTTAACCAAGGAAGATTTTGTGAAGATTTTGAAGGATCCAGCAGATTCTCTGCTTGAGCAATATGTTGCATTGATGAAAGCTGATGGCATCAAATTAGTCTTCACAAAAGAAGCAGTTGATAAAATAGCTCAAATAGCGTTTGATGTTAACCAGGGAACGGATAATATTGGTGCTAGAAGACTATCAACTATTTTGGAAAAGTTGCTTGAAGATGTTTTGTATGAAGGTCCTGACATGGCAATGGGTGAAATTACAATAACTGAAGCATATGTTGATGAAAAACTTAGTGATATAATAACGAATAAGGATTTAACTAAGTTCATTCTTTAACAAAAGGCGATGATTTAACATGGATTACACAATTAAAAACAGCATTTTGCAAGTCACAATTGCAAGCAAGGGTGCTGAAGTCCAGAGTGTTAAAAGTTTACATAGTGGGTATGAATATATCTGGCAAGCAGATCCAGCGGTCTGGAATCGGCATGCACCGATTCTATTTCCAATTGTTGGTAGGCTAAAAAATGATGAATATACTTATCAAGGCAAAACCTATCATTTAAATCAACATGGTTTTGCACGTAATCAAGAATTTAAAGTTGAGCAACAGACTGATGAAAGTATTACTCTTCTACTTACTGATAATGAAGAGACAAGAAAAGTCTATCCATTTAAATTTGAATTACGCGTAAACTATAACTTACTCAATAATTTATTGGAAGAAAATTTCAGTGTGGTCAATAAGTCCGATGGTGAAATGATTTTTGGTATCGGTGGTCACCCTGGCTTTAATATTCCAACTACTTCTGAGCTAACAAAGGAAGATTTCTACTTTAGTACTAAACCATCCCGTGCACGGGTACGGATTCCTTTAAAGGGAGCTTATTTGGATTGGCAAAATCGTTCTTTAGCTTCAACCAATAGTCTGATTGCGCTAAGTGATCATTTGTTTAAAGACGATGCATTAATTTTCCAATTACGTGGTCATGAAAATCAGGTTTCTCTCAGAACAGATGCAAACAATTTCCACGTTAACGTTTGGTTACGGGATGCTCCATTTGTTGGTGTTTGGTCGCAATATCCAAAAACAGCTGACTATGTTTGTATTGAACCTTGGTGGGGAATAGCTGATCGAAGTGATACCAATCAAAAGCTAGAAGAAAAATATGGGATGAACCATTTGGCTGCAGGTGAAACATTCACTGCTGGCTTCAGTATGGCGTTCCATGATAAAGATGAATAACTTATAATTAAGCAAAAAAGTATGGCGACCAGTCATACTTTTTTTGTGCAATCAAAAATGAATGATAAAAATATTTTTCCTACTAATTTTAGTTATAACTAGCAATTTTTTGTATAATTCAAATCACTTGTTGCTAAATGACATACTATTTAGCACTACTATATATTGTGATAATATTCTAGAAGAGTCAAAGTTTAGTGCTAAGGAAGGAAAATTAATGACAAACAATAAGAAACTAGTAGGAGCAATTATTGCTGTTGGGGTGCTGAGCTTTTTGGGAATCGTAATTGAAACTGCGCTAAACATCGCTTTCCCGCAGTTAATGAAACAATTTGCAGTTTCAGCAAAAACAGTTCAATGGCTAACTACAGGATATATGCTTGTTTCAACGATTATCATCCCCTTTGGGTCATTTTTGCGTAAAAGGTATCGAGCAATCGCCTTATTTAGGGTTGCGGTTATTTCTTTTTTGATTGGAACAATCATGGCAGGATTTACAAGTAGTTTTGCGATGCTCTTGGGTGGTCGTCTCCTACAAGGAATTGCAGATGGAATTGGTCTACCATTAATGTTCTCCCTGATATTAGAGCAGGCGCCAAAAGAGAAGGTTGGAACTTTAATGGGTATTGGAACACTAGTTATTGCCTTTGCACCTGCTGTTGGTCCTGCATATGGTGGTCTTATTTTGAACTATTTACCATGGCAAGCCTTATTTATTTTAATTATTCCAATAATCATTATTACCTGGTTATTAGGAGAACGAAGTATTGTTCAGGTCAAAAAACCAGTTCGAGTACCATTTGATTTCCAAGGTGGAGCTTTTTTAAGTGTATTTTTGGTGTCGACTTTATGGTTGCTACTTGATTTAACTGACCAGCAATTTGGCTTAAGACAGATTGTTTTACTGCTTGTTGCGCTAATTAGTTGCTTAGTCTTTGTTTATTGCGAACAAAAGAGTGATCATGCTGTAATCAAACTAGCTCTTTTTAAAAGTGTGCGTTTTGATGGCTTACTAATTGCCTTTTTCTTATTGCAATTGATTTCGCTATGCCTATCTTTTTTACTTCCCAACGTTTTGCAAACAGCATTTGCGCAGACAACTGCAAATACTAGCCTACTTATCCTTCCCGCCGCAATTACAGATGCTATTGTTGCAGCGTTAGCTGGCATTATTTACGATAAAACTAATCCGCGTCTGCCAATAATTTTGGGTGTAATTATTATTTGCTTTAGCTTTGTGACTGCAAATTTTAATGTGGCATCGGTTTCTGTCATAGTGATTAGTTATGTAGTTTTTATGGTCGGCTTGGGGTTGAGCTACAGTAATATTATGACGTTTAGCTTAGCAAAGCTTGAAAATGAGGAGTCTAATGACGGCAATGTGATTTTTATGACGGCCCAATCTTATTCTGGTGCAATGGGAACAGCTATGGCAGCGTCACTTTTGACTTGGGGTCAAACTCAAAGTAAGGATATTGTTAATGGGGCACTTACCGGTCTAAAATTAAGTTTCGGTGTGCTTTTGCTAATCTCGGTTATTGTGGCTGTACTTTGTGTAGTTAGTTTAATTGAGGTCAAGCGAAAGTAGGATATCTTTTTCCTGCAAAAAGATGCCAAAATATTCCGTTGCGAACTTTTGTTCTTATAACTATAATAAAATAGCTAGCAAATAGTTGCTAGCTCTATTTATTCACTTAGTGTTTATAACTTGTTGTGTTTTTTCTTGTACCAATACCATAATCCGAACGGAATAATGTTTTCTTGATGGTTAATTAATCGCTTAATATTGCTGCGATGCCGGATAAAAAGTATAACCATAATGCAGCCAACGATAATTTCAAGGAAAAGGTCATGAAAAAAGAAAGTGCTAATAAAAATTAGGACAACCGCAATTAGACTGGCTAAACTCACATATGAAGTAATGAAAACAAGGGGAAGAAAGATTAGGGCACAAACGCCGAAAAACTTTAGGTTGTAGCCTAAAAAGAGACCGGCACTTGTTGCAACTGCTTTACCACCCTTAAATTTTAGGAAAATTGAAAAAGTGTGACCTAGAATTGCTAGGCCACCGGAAATTAATAATAAGTATTTAGGACCAGCAATATGAAATAGACGTGGCAAGTTAGTAGCTAAAGTTCCTTTTAGAACGTCAACTACTAAAACAAAGCTCCCGGCAAAAGGACCTAAAACTCGAAAAGAGTTTGTGGTACCAATGTTGCCTGAACCATAGTCACGAATATCTTCAGCAAAAAATATTTTTCCGATAATTACCCCAGTGGGGAAGGAACCTATTAAGTATGCTAGAATAAATACCAGTATTAATTTTAGATTTATCATTTATATCCTGCTCTCTTAAAGTCTAAGGCTATTTTATCAAAGATTACTTGGCTTGAGGATTAAAATATATAAATGATTGAAAACTGGAGGAATTTATTTGGCTAAAACAAATAAAAACGCAAATTCTTACGATGATTCATCGATTCAGATTCTTCATGGTTTAGAGGCTGTTCGTAAGCGTCCAGGGATGTATATTGGATCAACTGATATTCATGGCCTGAATCAACTAGTTTACGAAATTGTCGATAATTCTGTTGACGAAGCAATGGCCGGATATGGTCAAGAAATTGATGTTACAATTCATCAAGATAACAGTGTCACCGTGCGCGATTTTGGACGTGGCATGCCTACTGGGATGCACAAATCTGGTCGCCCAACAATTGAAGTTATTCTGACGGTTCTTCATGCTGGAGGAAAATTCACTGAACAGAACTACAAGACATCAGGTGGTTTGCATGGTGTTGGTTCTTCGGTAGTTAATGCTTTATCCAGTTATATGGATGTAAAGGTTGTTCGTGATGGTGTTGCGTATGAAGAAGAATTTAAAGACGGTGGTCATCCAGTAGGTACTTTAAAGCGTTTAGGTAAAACTAAAGAAAAAACAGGAACCTGCATTACCTTTAAGCCAGATGAAACAATTTTTTCTACTATTAAATATAAGTACGAAACAATTCAAGAACGAATTCGTGAATCTGCTTTTCTACTAAAGGGGGTTCGCTTTGTTTTAACTGATGAACGCGAACCACAGCATCATGATGACTTTAAGTATGATAATGGGATTGAGTCCTTTGTATCCTATTTAAATGAAGGTAAGGAAACCCTTAATGATGTCTTTTACTTTGATGGTAAGCAAGACGAAATTGAAGTTGAATTTAGTGGCCAATACAGTGATAGTTATTCGGAAAACTTGGTTTCGTTTGTTAATAATGTGCGGACGGCTGACGGTGGTAGCCATGAAGTTGGTGCCAGAAGCGGATTTACTCGTGCGTTTAATGACTATGCTAAAAAGCAAGGCCTACTAACCAAAAAAGACAAAAACATTGATGGCTCTGACTATCGTGAAGGTTTAAGTGCTGTTTTGTCTGTCAAGATACCTGAAGAGCAGCTAGAGTTTGAAGGACAGACCAAAGGTAAACTAGGTACACCTCAGGCAAGATCCGTTGTAGATGCGATTGTTTACGAAAAAATGTCGTACTATTTGATGGAAAATGGCGAACTAGCTCAGGAACTGGTCAAAAAGGCACAGCGAGCAAGGGATGCACGTGAAGCAGCCAAGAAAGCTAGAAACGAAAGTCGTAATGGCAAGAAACGTCGTAAGAAAGAAGTCCTATCTGGTAAGCTAACACCAGCGCAATCTCGCAATCCCAAGAAAAATGAACTTTTCCTAGTGGAGGGGGACTCAGCCGGTGGTTCTGCTAAGCAAGGCCGAGATCGTCGTTTCCAAGCAATTTTGCCTTTACGTGGTAAGGTTTTAAACACCCAAAAGGCTAAATTACAAGATATTTTTAAAAACGAAGAAATTAATACTATGATCTATACCATCGGAGCCGGTGTTGGTGCCGAATTTAAGGTTGACGATTCTAATTACGACAAAGTAATAATTATGACGGATGCCGACGACGATGGAGCTCATATTCAAATTTTGCTATTAACCTTCTTTTACCGCTACATGAGACCGATGATAGAGCACGGTAAAATTTATATCGCACTGCCCCCACTATATCGTTTACAAAAAGGTCGCGGGAAGAAAGCTCAAGTTAAATATTCCTGGACTGATGAAGAGCTTGTAAATGATGAAAAGGAAATGGGCCGTGGTTATTCCTTGCAGCGTTTCAAAGGTCTTGGTGAAATGAATGCTGAACAACTATGGAACACTACAATGGATCCAGAGACTAGAATGCTGATTCGCGTTAAGATTGATGATGCTGCACTAGCAGAGCGCCGAGTAACTACTTTAATGGGTGACCAGGCAGAGGCTAGAAGAAATTGGATTGAGGAAAACGTCAAATTTAGATTAGGCGAAAATGCTTCAATTCTTGAAGAAGAAAATGAATAGAGGGGTTAATTAATGGCTACAAAAGAACGAATTCGTGAAATGCCACTTGAGCAAGTCATGGGTGAACGTTTTGGAAGGTATTCTAAATATATTATTCAGGAAAGAGCCTTACCTGATATTCGTGATGGCTTGAAGCCCGTACAAAGAAGAATTTTGTACGCAATGTACCAAGATAATAATACTTATGATAAGCCGTTTAAAAAAGCCGCTAAGGCGGTTGGTAATATCATGGGTAACTTTCACCCTCACGGTGACAGTTCTATCTATGGCGCGTTGGTCCATCTTTCTCAAGATTGGAAAATGCGTGAGCCGCTAATTGAAATGCACGGTAATAATGGTTCAATGGACGGCGATGGACCTGCTGCCATGCGTTATACGGAGTCTCGTCTAAGCAAAATTTCCAATATGCTTTTGGAGGATATTGACAAAGATACTGTCAATATGGTGCTTAACTTTGATGATACTGAATATGAGCCGACAGTTTTGCCTGTGCGCTATCCTAATTTACTTGTTAATGGTTCAACAGGTATTTCTGCTGGTTATGCTACGGAAATTCCACCACATAACTTAGCTGAAGTAATTGATGCGACTATCTATCTTTTGAAAAATCCTGATGCAACGCTTGACGATTTAATGAAGTTTGTTAAGGGCCCAGATTTTCCAACTGGAGCAATTGTTCTCGGTAAAAAAGGTTTGCGAGAAGCATATCAAACTGGTCGTGGACGAATTCAGGTTCGTGCTAAGTCAACAATTCAAGAAATCCGTGGGCATCGCGAAGAAATTATCATTACAGAGATTCCTTACGCAGTAAATAAAGCTTTACTTGTCAAAAAGATGGATGAAATCCGTCTTAACAAAGAAATTGATGGTATTGCGGAAGTACGTGATGAGACTGATCGTCATGGTTTATCCATTGCGATTGAACTAAAAAAGGGTGCAGATGCGCAAAATATTTTAAACTACTTGTTCAAGAACACCGAATTACAAGTTTCTTATAACTTCAATATGGTTGCCATTGATCATATGACGCCAATGCAAGTGGGGTTGAAGCATATTCTTTCTTCATACTTGGAGCATGAAAAAGATGTTGTCATTAAGCGGACAAAGTATGACTTGAATAAAGCAGAAGCACGTCTTGAAATTATTCAAGGTCTGATTCATGCGATGGATATCTTAGATCAAGTAATTAAGGTTATCCGTGCATCTAAGAATAAGACTGAAGCTAAGAAAAATATTTCGGAGCAATTTGATTTTACTGAGCGTCAAGCAGAAGCAATCGTTTCTCTTCAACTGTATCGCTTAACCAATACCGATGTTGATGCCTTGGTAGCTGAGCAAGCAGAACTTGATAAAAAAATTGAGCAGTATCGTACACTTCTTTCAGATTCAAAGGTTTTAGACAAGGAAATTATTAAAGAACTGTCAGCTGTTAAAAAAGAATTTGGGAATCCACGAAGAACAGAAATTTCATCAGAAACAGCACAAATTAAAATTGATGAAAAGGCATTAGTAGCGGATGAACAAGTTCGTGTATTGATTAGTAAAGACGGCTATTTAAAGCGCTCTTCATTAAGATCATGGCAGTCAAGTGATGATGAAGAAAATGGTCTTCCTGATGGGGATGAAGTCGTATTTGAGAAGACTTTGTCTACGCTTACTTGTCTATATCTCTTTACCAATCATGGTAATGTGATTTTCCGTCCCGTTAACGAACTAATTGAGACGAAATGGAAAGATACTGGACAGCACCTATCACAAGAAATAGGTTTAAATAATGATGAACAAATAATTCGTGTCTTTGATTTTGAGCAGCTAGATCAAAAGGTTAACTTCTTAATTGCAACAGATGATGGCTATATTAAGCAGCTACAATTAGCAAACTTACAGCCAACCAGAACATATAAATCGCGAGCAATTACTGCGATTAAAATGAAAAATAATGATAGTAAGGTTGTACGAGTTGACTTGGTTCAACCGGATTCTAAGCAAGAAATAATTTTATTTACTCATAATGCTTATGCAGTTCGCTATGACATTAGTGAAATACCGGAATCGGGTGCAAAGGCCGTTGGAGTTAAATCAGTTAATCTGAAAGATGACGACTTTGTTGTATCTTATGTCTTAATTCAACCTGACTACCTTGATCTAATGCGTGTAGGATTAATTACCCAGAGAGGAGCATTTAAGCAGTTTAAAGCCAATCTGATTAATAAAGTATCTCGGGCCAAAAGAGGAGTTCTCGTTCTACGTGAGCTGAAGAATAATCCACACCGCGTTGTTGCTGTTGCCTCATATGGTCAAGATCATACTTTAATGATTACGACTTCAAGTAAGCGACACATTAAAGTGAATACGAACGAATTTCCACTTGGAGATCGCTATTCAAATGGTTCATTTGTGATAGATACTACAAGTGAAGGTTTACCTGTTAGTTTAAGAATCGGTAACCCACTTAGTTCACGGTAAATAATATTTATACATACACTGTTATTTAATAGAGCTTGCGGCAGTATATTTTGAACTACTCTTTGACATGAAGGGGTTTTTGAACGATAATAGCATATAAATAGAGTTATATTATTGTTAAGATAGAAGGATTAATTTATATGCCTAAAACAGATACAATACTATCAACAAAGTCGTTACATTATTTTTTGCAATTAATCGATACCATGAATTACACTCAGGCGGCGCAAATTTTAGGAATTACGCAGCCAGCCTTAACTCAACAAATTAAAAAGATCGAACATGCAATTGGGACACCTTTATTTGGGCAAATGGGCAAGAAACTCTATCTAACTGAAGCCGGCAAGCAATTACAAACGGGAGCAATTAAGCTTTTAGGAACAATCAATTCTGTTGTTAATGATATCCAGGAGTTTACTCAAGCTGATAAAGGTAATATTTCAATTGGAGTTTTAGACAGTGTTAGTTCTGAGCTATTAAGAAAATTTTTAATTCGTTTCAATCAGCAAAGTCCAGATATCACAATTAACGTTTGTTACTTTAATCGCAAAGATTTGTGGTATAACCTCGATAATAATTTAATAGACTTTGGGTTGTTCTATGTACCTGCAAATATAAAGAAAAGTCAGGTTAATCTGCATAATCAATATGAGTACATGCAGATTTGTGAAGACCGGCTTACAGTATTAACTCATGATCACGAATTAGAAGCAGGGAAGGCTTACCCTTCTTCAAAATTTATGGACAAAAAGTGGGTGGCATATCCAGACAACTTTTACTTAACACAGTTGATGAAGGAAAAATTTGGTAGCAAAATTAATGCTAAGAATGGTATGAAAGTTCCATTGAGTTTTTCTTCAACTGAGCAATTAGTAGAGACTGCGGAAGAAACAAGTTATGACACATTTGTCAGTTCTTCATATTATCAACTGCATAAGAGTGAAATTAATTTAACTCCTGTATATATAGAAGGTACTCCAGAATATTCTGTTTCAATTATTTATCGTAAGGGTAAGATTGACGTGCCACGTATTAAGAGCATTTTAACGGAACTGAAAAAGTTCTTGGACGAATAACTATTATTAGGTAAACTACTAAGTAAAGAGATAAATATAAAAGAAAAAGAGGAAGATTAATGGAAAAAGAGCTAATTTTTGGTCACCAAAATCCTGATACAGATGCAATTGGTACTGCAATTGCGTATTCATACCTACAAAATAAATTAGGCTATAATACTGAACCAGTAGCACTTGGTGAAGCTAATGATGAAACTGCATTTGCATTAAAGAAATTTGGTTTTGAAGCACCTAGAGTAATTAAAACTGCTGCTAATGAAGTAGATAAGGTAATGTTGGTTGATCATAATGAGCCACAACAAAGTGTTTCTGATATTGACAAAGTGACAGTTACACACGTTGTTGACCACCATAGAATCATGAACTTCAACACAACTTCACCATTATTCTATCTTGATGAACCAGTTGGTTGTACAAGTACAATCATGTATGACTTATATAGATATAATGATGTCGAAATTCCCAAGAATATTGCAGGAATTATGCTATCAGCAATTATTTCTGATACTTTGCTATTAAAGTCACCAACCACTACTGATAAAGATAAAAAGGCTGTTGAAGCTTTGGCTGAAATAGCAGGTGTAGATTACCAATCATACGGTTTAGAAGAACTAAAGGCTGGTACAAACATTGCTGATAAGTCTGAAGAAGAGTTAATTGATCTTGATGCTAAGAGCTTTGAGCTTAACGGTCAAACAGCTCGTGTGGCTCAAATTAACGTTGTTGATCTTCCTGAAGCAATGGAACGCAAGGACAGCTTCTTGAAGGCAATGAAAGATGCGTCAGAAGCTGAGAACTATGATTTATTCATGTTGCTAATTACTAATGTACTTGATTCAGATTCAAAAGCACTTGTAGTGGGAAATGATAATGCTAAAGCTGCTTTTGAAAAGGCCTTTGGCAAAGTTGTTGACTCTGAAATTGACTTACCAGGTGTTGTTTCTCGTAAGAAGCAGGTAGTACCTCAATTAACAGAAGCTTTTGAATAAAAATTTAAATTAGTAAAACAAAAAACGAGCTAAGTAAAAACTAGCTCGTTTTTTGTTTGATATTTAATTTGAAACAATTATTCTTTGTTTATTTCTTTAGCTAAAACAATAAAAGATTTACATACTCGTTCAGCTTTTTCTGGAGACATCTTTCTTAATTCATTAAGAACTTTTTTGATAAATACAGGTGTATTATCATGATGATTTTCGACTTTAACTTCTTTAAAGCGGTAAGCATTCATAATGATGTCTGGAGTAGTAGTGTTCAGGGCTCTAGCAATTGAGTCGAGTTTCTGAATACTAATATTCTGATTCTTAGTACGTTCAAGACGTGAAATGAAGTTAACTGACAAATCGCTTAACTCAGCGAGATCCTCCTGCGTCAGTTTCTGTTCACGTCTACGACGGCATATTTCTTTTCCTAAATTTATACTCATGGAATAAATTCAACCCTTTCAAAAATATAATTCCATCTTCCATAATAACAGAACAATTATAGAATTAAAAATTAAAACAATAAAAATAATGAACAAAACAACTTAACTAATAATGTAGTTAAAGCCACAGATTAGCAAAATTGTTTTTTAACTATACCCCAGATAGTATTGTAGGACAAAAACAAAAAAAAGCAAATAAAAAGGGCTAAAAAAATAAACCTAAAGTGAAGAGATAAAAGCTTGCAAATAATAGTTTAAGCCACCAAAAGAGGTGCTGTCAATGCTATTCAAAATTTCTTTAAGACCAGTTTTTGGACAATTAATAATAATATATAAACTATAAATAGTAAATACAGAAAGCGCTTTTTATAACCATTTATTTAGTTTCAAAACCAAAAATAAAAATAGTAATGAAGTAGCATCATTGATGCACTTAAATAAATAACATTCAAAAAAGCAATGTGCTAATTCACTAATATATACCGGTTAGGAATTGTCGCTAAAATATAAATCAACCAACTAATTCGATTTTTGTCTGTTTTAGCTTTTTTAAGCATTAACAGGCCATCATTTTAGTTTTTTAAAATGATTAGTAGGAAAAAAGAAATAAAAAGAAAATTCATTTGAAAAGTAGGACTTATGATTTTTCCATATGTATAACTTCGTATAATATATATTATGTAAAGTTAAATATAAAAAACTGAAGAGAATATTATTTATCAGTGAGAGCATTACTCGTGTATTTAAATTACTAGTACTAGCATCAAACTTTTTTGTTAAGCAAATGTTTGAGTTCAATTGTCTAAAAAGATCAGTTTAATAGGACTAAAATACTTGTTTACGGATACTATCTTCTGCTGTGCTGTTAGAGTGATTTTAAGCGCGTCAAAATAATTTTTGCTCGATAACTGATCAAATCGATTAGCTGATTCGGCAGAATTTTCACTCAATTAAGGTAGAAAAACGATTTTTGAACAAAAGTAGAAAATTGTAGAAATTCACTATTCAGTTAATTATATTTGTAGAGAAATTAGGGCGTTTATTTCTTAAAGGATCCATATGGTCAAATATTCAATTTGGGTCAAAAAATGAAGTGGATTAACTATTTTTTAGTTGCTATCATTAAAACTATAATTTTAATGATAGGTATAAACATACACTATTAGTTGCTTAGTCAAATTTACTTGAGTTTAACTTGTTTAAAGTTATCAAAACGAGTTAAACTTTTTTATCAAAAGTTCTATCGCGTATTTAAAAAGCTGATCTTAGGTTTAAAGATCAGCTTTTTAAATTTTTCGTAGCAAGTCAAACTGATTCTGCGGTAAAAATGCAAAATGTCAGTAGGATTATTGTGGACTGTTGCTGGTAAGTTGGAATAGATGAGCCAAAACCCTAATAAATTATATGAAATCGGCAACAAACCTGACTTCTTTTCATAAAATAGTTGAAAAGCTCCCTTTTTCAATGCCCCCTCTTCCTCTAGTGTTTTGATGACCTAAAAGTAATATTCTTTATGCGCCCAGCTATATATATGATGCTTGATATGAATTGATTTTAGAGCATCTTGCAAAGATTGACAGGAAGTGCTTTAAAATACAGGCTATGAGCAAGGTAGCTTTTGCTACATGACCTACTACTCCCCCATTCTTCTGCTCCCCTAGCTGCAAAATAAGACTACATGGCCATTTTATTTAAGAACAGTATTAATTGACTTATTATCTTGTCAGCAACTGTTATATCATATTTTTCTGGAACAACAATTTTACCTATCAAGAACATTGCTATGATAAGCATCATCAGCACCAGTCACTTTATGTTTAAATTTAATGATATGAAGAACATTAGCTTTTTTCAAATTTAAATCAGTACTCGTATCAGGAAGTTTAAGCAATTTATTATACGAGATTAGCTTCAAATGGTTGCTTTAATCACTCTTTTTAGCAAAAAGACAAACATACATTCCATTTTTGCTTTATAATGATAAAAAAGCATAGTTAGGAGAACTACGTGGAAACTAAAAAGTACTTAGACCTTATTGAAGAAGAATTGAAGAAAATGCCGGATTTTGTTAAAGAGTATAATTTTGGTACCAATCACTCATTAGCAACCTCTTACCAATATTTGACTGAAATCAGGCGTTTTTTTGATTGGTTAAGGCAAGAAGGAATATCTGACGCTGAAGATAACCAGCATATTACTACTGATACTTTGGCTAATCTTCAGCGTAACGACATAATGCTTTATATCAATTACTTGGGGCATGTTAAAAATCAGCAGGGTAACTTGAACTCCCCTACTACAATTAACCGCTCAATCAATGCATTGCGCTCTTTATTTAAGTTTTTAACCATCACAGCCGATAATAACAATGGTGAGCCTTATTTCGAAAGAAATGTTATGTTGAAGATTGACTCACTTAACAATACAAAAACGCTAAACTACCGCGCACATATTTTGGAGTCCCACATGTATACTGGTGATTTAAAATATCAGTTTTTGGACTTTATTGATAAAAATTTTGAAAAGCAGTGCAACAAGCATGCCCTGCCATCTTTTAAAATCAATAAAGAACGCGATATGGCAATTATTGCCCTTATTTTAGGAACTGGAATAAGAGTTTCTGAGTGTGCAGGAATTGACTTAGCTGACATCAATTTAAAGAAAGCTACACTTGATGTAACCCGTAAAGGTGGTCAACGCGACAGCGTGCCAATTGCAAAGTGGACGATTAAGTATTTGAACAGTTATCGAGAAATACGTAAGAAACGTTATTTTGCTGATAAAAAGCAGAATGCCTTTTTTCTTACCAGATGGCATGGTCAAACTAAGAGAATTACAACTAATGCAATTGAAAAAATGGTTAATAAATATTCGGCAGCGTTTGGCCATCCGTTAACACCGCATAAATTGCGTCATACGCTTGCCTCCGAACTTTACGGGGTAACTAAAGATCAAGTGCTCGTTGCGCAACAATTGGGCCAAAAAGGCACATCGGCAACAGACTTATATACGCATGTTGACCAAAAGAAACAACGTGATGCTTTAAATGAAATTGCTAATGTTAAAAATCAAGGAGAAAAAAAGCTGGATTAACTATCCAGCTTTTTTATGTTAGTCACAAATAACTTGCCAATGCGGATCATGTGCAGCCTTTAAGCACATTTTTACTTCATCTGCAGTAGTACGATTTACTGATAATGGTGGAAGATGATCAACGTCAAAATAATCATATTCGGTCGTTTCAGTGTTTACAACGAATTTACCACCAAGTTCTTTGCAAAGGAAAAAGACACTGCAACAATTAATTGCACGCTCTACTCTTTTTTGATTATGAACATTAACGGATTTATCAATTAGTGCAATTACTTTTTCAATTTTAACTTCGCGTCCAGCTTCTTCTTTAACTTCTTTAATGCAATTTTCAGTCGTTGTTAAATTAGGATCACACCAGCCCCCTGGCATTGACCAATGTTCATCAGTCGTTTCTTTAACAAGCAAGATCTTCTCGTCATTAAAAATTGCAGCGCGAACTGCTAATTTTGGAGTCTGATACCCATCATCGCTACTAAAGAGTTCTTTTACCTGTTTTATTGGTAAACCAGTCTTAGCAGACATCATTTCTGTAGCAATTTCTCTAATTCTGGTATATCGCTCTAGGTCAAACCGGTCGTGACCATATTCTAATCCGTCTTGAGCAAGACTTTGAAGTTCAATTGCCCAATTAGTAAATTGACCTCTTTTTTCCATGTTTATTTACCTCAAGTTACAAAAAAGCAGCTTATAAGCTGCTTCTACTTAGCCCAAATCAATCTTATCAATATCGATCATCCAGCCAATTGCAAACGATTTTTCACCTAAGTGCGTAGCAATTACCGGACTAAAGGTAGTGACAGAATAATTCTGGTTAGGGAACTCTTTCTCTATCCACTCTTTAGCTTCATTGACCTGCTCACTATCATTTGAGTCAATAATGAAAAGCTTGATTTTATCTTTATAAGGTAATTCATCAATTTTTTGAGTGGTCAGCTTTTTAATTCTTGAAAAAGCACGCTTCATTGAGCGAATTTTCTCAAATGCAACGATATTACCGTCCTTAAAAGTTAACAGTGGTTTGATATTAAGCATTGAGCCGATAAATGCACCAGCATTACTTAAACGACCACCTCTACTAAGGTTATTCAAGTCATTAGGAACAAAAATTTCGTCAATTGTGGAACGAATTTTTTCAACTCGTTCAAGAATGGTATCGAGATCTAACCCATTTTTAATCATTCTTGAAGTGGCCAAAACCAAATCACCTTGTAAACGAACAGTCATTCTTGTATCAATTGGATGTAGATTATATTTTGGATGATTCTCCGCAATATTGCATAAAGTATGATAAAACCCAGAAATACCACTGGATAAAGTAATCGCAATGATTGCCTCATAGCCTTCATCATGTAATTCATCGAAAAGCTTAATCATATCGCCAATGCTTGGTTGAGAAGTCTTGGGAAAATCAGCCCCTTGTCTTTGCATTTCAAACAATTGATCAGGTGTGATATTGATATTTTCCAAGTACTCTTTTCCACCTATGATAATTGGAATAGGAACAACAACTATATTGTTTTCTTCAGCTTCTTTTTTAGTAATAACGCTAGTACTATCAGTAACCAATGCAATTTTCATCTAAATAACCTTTCGATTCTAATCTGTACAACATAGATGAATTATAGCATAAAAAAACAAGTGGTTCGACTTTCTATTTGAGTGAATTCTTCTCTACTTTTTTGACTAGTTTATTAAACATACTGTTAAAAACTGAGATATCTTTATCAGAAAAACCAGCAAATAAGTTTGCTTCGATCTCTTTTAAAGAACTTTTGAGTTCTTTGATTTTGGCAATCCCTTTTTCATTAAGAACAACAGTTTTACTAGAATCATTTTCTGAGCGAGTAATAATTACTAACTCAAGCGTTTTTTTCTGTTGTAACTGTCTGCTCAATGTGGAAAGAGAGATTTTAAGCTTGTCAGCAAGGTCCCCCATTTTGAGGGCAGTATTATTATTCTTGCCAAAATATAGCAGAATGCGCGTTTGTGAAAGATTTAAGCCACATTTTTTACTAATAGCTTTTTTGATACTTTCTGCAATTGTACTAAAAGATAAAATATCCATCTAACTACCTTTTTCTTATAAAGCAACAAATAAAAACAATTTCCTGTTAATTCAATTTGTTAAAACGACCATCAGCATGAATGATATATGCCAAGTTGTGAAACAAATGAATCATATGTAGCAATCAAATTGCTACAAAAGCTGTTATATTATTTTTAGCTTATAGTTATGTAGCAACGATAACCATAAATCTATATTACCAGTATATCTGCTTTTTGCAATAAATAATTTTGTAAGATCGATTAGTTAATATAGTAATATTAGTATCTTATTTTCAGGTAGAGGCTACTTTCTTTAGATACTTATTTGTAAATAATTGGTATAATAGAAAGCGTATTTTGAGGTGATATTATGGCATTTGACGGATTGTTTATTCATAGTCTTTTAAAGAGTATTGAACCAGTTTTAACTGGTGGCAGGCTCTCAAAAATTTACCAGCCTTTTGATCAGGATCTGGTTTTAACTTTTCGAAAAGAACGAAAAAACTACCAATTACTTATTTCTGCAAACGCGCAGTATCCACGCTTCTATTTAACTAAGCAATCAATAAGTAATCCTGATAAGGCACCTACTTTTGTTATGGTGTTAAGGAAGTATCTTGAAGGATCAGTGCTTCAAGGAATTGATCAAGTTGGCGTAGATCGAATTGTAAACTTGCATTTTAGCAATCGGAACGAGCTTGGCGACCAAGTTAAACTAGTCTTATCGATTGAGTTAATGGGACGACACAGTAATGTTATTCTCTATAATGAACATGATGGTCACATTATTGATTTGCTAAAACGAATTAACCCTGATGAAAATCGGGCTAGAATGTTGTTACCCAAAGCTAAATATGAACTACCACCATTGAATCCTGGTGTTAATGGCTTTGAGTTAACTGAAGATGAATTTAATAAGCAAAAGTCAGAGCAAGAACCGCTAGCTTTTGCTCGCCAAATTGGTGGGCTTGATCGTGATGATAGGAATGAACTAACCGGTTATTTAGAAGATGATTACTCTTACTCATCTTTTTCAACTTTTATCGGTCAATTTGATAAAAGCGGAGCATTCATCTTACAAACTCCGGAGCATAAACAAAAAATATTCTCGTACCTCCCCTACCATCTTGACTTAACTAAGGAACGCTCATATTCGGACATTAATGAAGCTCTTGAGGACTTTTATCTTGATCAAGCCAACCAGGATTGGGTTAAGCAAAAATCTGGTCAAATAGAGCGTCTAGTAAAGAATGAGCAAAAAAAGTTGACCAAAAAAATTGGTAAACTAAATAAGCAATTGGATTTAGCTGAAAATTCTGAAGGTTACCGAATTCGAGGAGAAATTCTTAATGCCAACTTAAATCAGGTTAAACCAGGTATGACGAAAATCGAATTACCTAACTATTACGAAAATAATCAGCCGATTGAGATAAAGCTTGATGCTGCTCTTTCTCCTGCTCGAAATGGCCAAAAGTATTTTACACGTTATAAGAAGCTTCGTGATTCAATCAAACACGTCAAGGAACAAATTAAAATTGCTCAGGATAATTTAGCCTATTTTGATTCGGTACAAACTGCAATTGATAATGCTGAACCGCAAGATATTGACCAGATTACAGATGAGCTAACAGCCCAAGGCTATTTGAAAAAGCCACAAAAACAAAAGCGGAAGAAAAAAATATCAGAACGAAATTTGAACAAGTTTAAATTGTCTTCTGGAAAAACAGTCTTAGTTGGTAAAAACAATTATCAAAACGATTGGCTAACTTTAAAGAAGGCAAATAAGACTGACATCTGGTTTCACGTTAAGAATATTCCAGGTTCACATGTCATTTTGCAGGACGACGATCCAACTGATAAAGATATCGTGGAAGCAGCTGAAATTGCGGCTTACTTTTCAAAAGCTAAAAACTCAGCTCACGTGCAAGTTGATTATGTTCAAGATAAGCGTGTAAAGAAGCCAAATGGTGCAAAGCCAGGTTTTGTAATTTATACTGGGCAAAACTCAATTGAGGTAACCCCAGAAGAAGAACGTGTTTTAAGTAAAAGAATAGACTAAAAAAGAGGATAATCATTTATCCTCTTTTTTGCTTAAAGTTAAGTTTTTAAATTGGTTGAGTGGTTAGTGACAATGATTCAAGAACCCTTAAGATTAATTCTGTTGTTTCAATACTTGAAAGTACCGGAATATGAATATTTAAAGCTTCATCGCGAATTCTTGTTGCATCTCCGCTAGCTGAATCAGATAAATCGGTAATATTGACTACCATGACAATTTTTCGCTGTCGTATTTTGTCTAACAGACTATTTGAGTCTGAATGAATTTTACTTACCACTCCAGTAGTAATCCCTGCTTCAGCCAAGCAATTAGCTGTTCCTTCTGTGGCAATTATCTTAAAACCAAGCTGATAAAAGCGTTTAGCAAGCTCAGTCATTTTCTTTTTATCGGCATCACGCACTGACATGAAAATTGTACCAAAACTAGGAATATGAATACCACTTGCTTCGTATCCTTTATAGAGTGCCTTAGACAGTGCAGTATCACGTCCCATAACGGATCCAGAAGATTTCATTTTGGAATCAAAGGTGTTCTCACTGTGATAGTCGATGTATGAGAATACTGGCATTTTAACATAAATGAAGTTATTTGAGTGCCATAAGCCTCGTTCATAATCTAGCTCATTTAAGTTTTTACCAGTTAAAACTTCAGTAGCACATGCTGTAATGTCCTTGCCCAAAGCCTGGGTTAAAAAAGCAACATTGTGGCCGGCATATGGCTTTATCTGTAACAAGTAAACATTGTCTTTAACAATTAAAAAATGAAGTGTAAAAATTCCCCGTAGTTTAATTTGTTTTATTAAATTAGTGGTATATTCAGTCAAACGTTTTTGGTCTCGTGTAGACAGATTTTGTGGTTTAAACACAGCTATTGAATCAGAAGCATGAGAACCACTTTGTTCTAAGTGCTCGATAATACCCGGTATAGCAACATTTTCACCATCTGAGATGGCAGTAATTTCATACTTATTGCCTTCAATAAAATGTGACAATGAAATTTTGGATAACTGATTTTCATTTAAATACTTTTCCAAAGCCGGCTTATCATAAACAACTGCAGATTTTTGCTTTACACCTTGGCTATTGAAACCACCAATTAAAAGTGGAAAATCATTTTCTTCGATAAATTTTTCTCCAGCTTTTTGATCTAAAGTGGTTATCATTTGGGTTTGCCTTAGTGAGTCTAATGAAGAATTTAAGACTTGCTCAATTCGATCTTTGGGATTAACGTCCCCCGTTCCTAGAATACTCAAGCCATTGTTCATCAATCTTTTTGCTAAGCCACTAATTTCTTTGCCTGAAAATTGAAGGAGAACCTCTTTAATCCCCTCTTTCTCTGCAATATGAACAATGTTTTCAACCGTGATAGGTTCAAAATAGACTTTATCAGCTTTTTGATAGCTGGTAGCAACAGATTCGTCATTATTGGAAATAATGACAGTGTCATATTTATTATTATGTAAAGTATCTATTGCATGACTTACCATGTAATCAAATTCACTAGTAACTGATACCTGTGAAGGCAACATTCCAACGATTAGGATTTTCTTTTTTGAATCTAACTGGATTGATTCATCTTGTACGCCGAAAGCACTATAAAAAGCATGCACCTTTGGTTCATAAACACCAGCTGAACCGTCTATTTGCAAATAAGCTGGCTTTAATTGGAGCCGTTCGATTCGCTTCTCTACTTCTTTTAAACTGATTCCAGTTAAATCTGAAATTAACAGGTTGCGGAAACCTCTCTTTTTTGCTTCGATTAACAAGTCGTCAGTAACTTCTTCCTCGGCTAATTGACGACCAAGATGTGCAAGATGTTCAAATTTTTGATAATAGACTGGATGGATGCTGATGATTTTTTGCAATTCCTGGTATGTAAAGCCTTTAGAGATTGCAGCTAATAACTTAATTAAGTGAAGTTCATCAGGATGAAGTAAATCTTCAATTATGTCCGTGTCATTTTTTGCTATTTCTTTCCGGAACTCATTAATTGCAATTTTGACATTAACGGTTGATGCTAAACCCTTTAGAAAAGCTGATTCAAAATTTTGGCCAATTCCGATTGCTTCCCCACTCGCTTGCATCTGACTACCAAGTTGATAATGGTTAGTGCCAGATTGAGTTAACGACCAAAATGGCAATCTGATTGCTATTTTATCCTGTGCTGGCTCAATCGCTGCGTTGAGTCCAGACATTGGATCTGTGATTTCATTTAGATGGTAGCCAATAGCTACTTTGCAAACAACATAACCTAAACTATATAAGCCAATTCTTTGTGACCAAATTGCGCTACGGGTTAGTCGTGGTTTAATGGACAGGACACGCACCGCAAAATTGGTACCATCGTGTTTGACCGCAAAATGAATGTTTAAAATCCCAACAACGTTCAAACTAGCAGCAATTTTTTTGGCGATTTTTCTCAAAGTTTGGACTTGGTCATTATTAAGCGTTAAAGCAGGCATTACTGCTGCTGAATCGCCAGAGTCAATGGAAACCGGTTCAATATTGTCCGCCAAACTAGTAAATAAAACATTGCCATTACTATCTCGGATAATATTGAGAATGATTTCTTCCCAATTAGAAAGATCTTCAGTTAAATAGTAGCGATTTTCAGGAAAATCTTCATTTTGACGCTCTTCTTTAAGATAGTCTGCAATATCTTGCGCATTATCAAAAAGCATTTTTTTATCGTCTAAGTATGGCTTTTCCTTAATTAACAGAACAGGATATCTAACTTGTTCTGTTAGTTGTTTTTCAATTTCATCTGCTGTAAGCCCCGATAATTTTAAGTATCTGCTGGCTGAAATTCCGTTTTTAGTTAAAAAAGCGGTTATCTTCTCTTCTGTATTAACTTGAAGAGTCTGTTCATTAATCGTCAGTAACCGAATACCCATTTGACTCAGAATGCCATCGCTTACCAATTCACGTGTGACTTTTATTCCCATCGTGGAGCCATAAGCTGAAATAATGGCACTCGGCTCTTCCATCCGGATAATTCGTTTTAAGAAATCCAGTGTCATAGGTTCCAAGTAGGTTGTCACTTTAGGCTTTTTGTCAGTTGAAACTGTTGCAGGGTTGGGATTTACCAGAACAACCTGAATATCATCTTCAACTAGTGCTTTGATTGCGTCACTAATTAAAATGTCGGTTTCAGAAACACTACCAATTAAGGTGGGTCCTGATCCAATGATGAGTACTTTATTTAAATCATTATCTAAAGGCATAATTACACCATTATCTTTATAAAACTGTCAAAAATTTCCAGTGCATCTAGACTACCAGGAGCCCCTTCTGCATTAAAAGCGGTAGCTATTACCTTTTCTTTTTTACTACTAAAACCAGCTATTAGATTACTATGTAAATCAAGATATGATTGGTCAAGTTCTAGTTGAATACTAGCAGGTTCGACTAACTGGTCAATATTCATTGCAGTTTGCCAAATTTTGTTTGAATGTTGCTCAATCACTGGAAAATTAGTTCCATTGTAAGTCCTGGATAAATTGACAAGTTCAAAATTTAAATAATCACTCAGCACCAAAAAGCCTAAGCCAATTCCCCATAATGGAGATTTACCATAAAAGGCTTCAAAAATAGGGCTGAGAGTAGGACTAACTTCTTCAACTTTACCGGGACCACCTGAAACAATAATACCGTCTGGCCGCAAATTTTTAATATCAGGTACAGAAACGTCATATGGTAAAACGGTTGCGTTTATTTTTCTCAAAGATAATTCGCGCAACATTGAATGCTTCAAACCCAAATCAATGATTGCTACAGTCTTACCAACATTTGGTACAGCATACGGATTTTTAGTAGAGACACTTGCAGACTTATTCTTTGGTAGAACTAAGGCTTTGATTTGATCAAAAGCATGTTCATCGTCAGTATCCATAATTGAAGCTTTAATTGTTTTTTCTTTAACTAAGCGATGGACAAGAGCCCTGGTATCAATATTCGAAATTGCAGGAATATTCTTTTCCTTTAAAAAAGAATCAAGATCTTGAAAATTTTCACTATCAGAAATATTTTTAGCCACATCGTTGACAATAATGCCTTTTACTGTGGGATTAATACTCTCATAGTCAATAGCATTAATTCCGTTACTACCAATCATAGGGGTAGTAAAAACCAGAATCTTACCGGCATTGGTCGGATCTGTTAACGCTTCTTGATATCCAAAGTTGCTCGTTTGAATTGCTAATTCACCAGTTGAAATAATTGAGGCGCCAAAGCCTTCTCCAGCAAATGAACTACCATCTTCAAGAATTAAAAATCGCTTCATTTAATCACTTAGTTTCTCTTAGTTCAGTTAGTTTCTGAGTAAAAATTTTTGGAGGATCAACTTTGAATTCTAGCCACTGATTTGTTTTAGGATGATTAAAGCCTAAGACTGCAGCATGTAAAAATTGACCATGCCCTTTTAAGGTATGATGCGGTCCATACAACGGATCGCCTGCTACTGGGTGCCCAATATACGCTAAATGAACCCTAATTTGGTGTGTCCTTCCAGTTTCAAGTTGACATTGAATCAAACTATAATTTTGAAATTGTTCTAAAACCGTAAAATGAGTAACAGCATTTTTACCAGTTTCAGTTACAGCCATTTTCTTTCGATTAAAATGATCTCTACCAATTGGAGCATCAACTAAGCCCGAATTTTCACCAAAATTACCATGAACAATTGCAAGATATAAACGTTTATTTGTTTTGTGCGCTAATTGTTCTTCTAAACACTCACGTGCCTGAGCATTTTTAGCAATCATTAATAAGCCTGAAGTATCCTTATCAATTCGATGAACTATCCCAGGTCTAAAACCTTCAGGACTAGCTGCTAAATCTTTGGTATGGAACAACAATGCATTGACTAATGTATGATCGGGATGTCCCGCTGAAGGATGAACGACCATGCCTTGCGGCTTATTAACCACTATAACGTCTTCATCTTCATAAACAATGTCCAATGGGATATTTTCCGGATCAATTGATAATGGTTTCAGTGCAGGAACATCGACAACGATATGATCGCCTTGTTGAACTTTATACGAAACTTTTTCGTTAACGCCGTTTACAAGAATATGGTTTTCTTTAACCAGTTCCTTGATTCGTGTGCGTGATAAAGTGCTTATTTTTTCAGCAATAAACTTATCTAAACGTTCATTTTCGTTTGCAACTTCTAATTCATATCTTTCAGGCATTAGTTTTTATCACTTTCATCAAAAAAGAGTAGGTAAATAAATACCAGAACAATACCAATAGTAATTGCAGAATCCGCAAGATTAAAAATATTAAAGTGAATGAAATCGACTTGAATCATGTCTATAACATATTTCAAATGAATACGGTCAATCAAGTTGCCAATAATACCACCTAAAACCAAAGCAATACCAAACTTAAATAATTTGCTATGAACATTGGCTTTAAATAGATAGTAAAGGCATACGAAAATCGCAATGGCACTGATAATGTAAAAGAGCCACATTTGACCGGTCAGAATATTCCAAGCTGCTCCACTATTTTGAAGATAATTAAAAGATAGAATGCCAGGAATAATCTGATGGACTTCACCGACTTCATAATTAGTGGCGATAAAATGCTTAAGAACTTGATCGCCGCTAACGACAACCGCAGTAATAATAAGGTATAAAAAACTCATACTTTAAACTTAGAATAACCCGCTAATTTTACCGTTATTGTCAACGTCAATATCAAGTGCTGCTGGATGTTTTGGTAATCCTGGCATATCTAAAACATGTCCAGTAGTAATCACGATAAAACCTGCACCATTCTTCAAACTTGCACCTTTGACATGCAAAGTGAAATCAGTCGGAGCGCCCAACAATTTTTGATTATCAGTAAACGAATATTGTGTTTTAGCAATGATAACGGGTAATTTGTCCTTCCCCATTTTTTCTAACTCGTGAATATCACGTTCAGCTTTTTCGGTGTATTCAACGTTACTTGCGTGGTAGATCTTTTGTGCTACTTTTTCAATCTTAGTTTTCACTGGATCATCATCGTTGTATGTTGATTGCAGGTTGGCTTGGTTTGAGTTTGCTAAGTCGATAACTGCTTGAGCTGCTTCTACACCGCCTTTAGAGCCTTCTTCATGATAGTCAACTACTATTGCATCGATTCCTTGTTCTTTAACAAGGTCTTGCAACAATTCAAGCTCTTTTTCTGTATCCGTAGCGAATCGATTAATCAAGACAATTACAGGTACATTGTAGTTTCGCATGTTGTTCATATGACGTTCTAGATTTTTAAAGCCTTCGCGTAAAGCTTCAAGATTTTCTTTGTCTAGATTGTCTGTTGAACCTTCTGCTTGATATTTAAGAGCGCGAACAGTTGCAACAACAACGCTAGCGTCAGGCATCTTTTCTAAGTGTTTTGAAACAAAGTCCATAAACTTTTGTCCGCCCAAATCACTACCAAAGCCTGCTTCAGTCAATGTGTAATCACTTAAGTGAAGAGCCAAGTTTGTTGCCATCACGGTATTAGCTCCATGAGCAATGTTGGCAAAAGGACCACCATGAACAAGTGCAGGTGTGTGCTCGATTGTTTGAACTAAGTTAGGCTTAAGAGCATTAGATAGCAGTGCAGCAATTGCGCCTTCGAAATGAAGATCTTTTACGTAAACTGGCTGATCATCTTTAGTGTAACCAACTAGCATTAAACCGATACGTTTCTTCAAGTCGTTGATGTCAGTTGCTAAACACAAAATGGCCATTAATTCATTTGCAACCGTGATTGCAAAACTTGATTTATGTTCAACACCGTTAAATTTTGAGCCTTGGCCAATTGTAATATTACGCAAGCTACGATCGTTTACGTCAATTCCACGCTTAAGCAAAATACGATCCGGATCAAGGTTTAGTTCATTTCCTTGATAAATATAGTTGTCAACTAGGGAAGCTAAAGTATCAATTGCAGACGTCAAGGCATGCATATCACCAGTAAAGTGAAGGTTAATGTCTTCCATTGGAATGACTTGAGCTTGGCCACCACCAGTAGCTCCACCTTTTAAACCAAAAACTGGTCCCATTGAGGGTTCACGTAAGGCAATTACAGTTTTCTTGTGTAATTGATTATTGATAGCATCACCTAAGCCGATTGTCATAGTTGACTTACCTTCGCCAGCAGGTGTTGGTGAAATAGATGTCACTAGGACCAATTTACCTAAATGATCGTTTGCCATTGTTTTATTGATAGCTTTCCAATTGATTTTGGCTTTATCATTGCCATATGGTTCAATATCGTTTTCATTTAAGCCGATTTTTGCAGCGATTTCTTTGATAGGTAATGCTTGAGCATCTTGAGCAATTTGAATGTCTGATTTCATTGCGCATGCCCCTTTCTATATATAAAAATTTAATTGTTAATGTTTAAAATGTTTTCTGTCTTTTCATATTAGAATTTAGGTCCCACCCTTTTAATAAATTAATACTAATTATAACAAATTTTGCTTAATATTATTCGCTTATTGGTAACGATAGTAAAACTTAATATTTCTTGTTAATTGAACTTGCCAATTCCTAACAGATAGTATGTTTGCAAAGCAGAAATCTTAATTTCATAGACATTGAAGAACTGCCAAGTGTAGCGTAACTTTGGGGCAACCTGACAGTTGATTTTCTTTTTAAATGGAAGTTTTAAAATCATTTTAGTCCAATATGAAGCTAAGTAAGTATAGATTACTAGTAGTAAAAAAATAATTCCAAAACAAATTGCAGGCCAATTTACTGCTTTTGTGCTTTCATAAGCTAGCGTTAAGGTTGTGAAAAGAACAATTAGCAGCCAGCTATAGTAAATAATGCCGACTCTTCCTAAAATAATAAAATGGTGTTTTTTCATTAATATCTCTCTTAATAATCTATTTGCACCTGTAAATTACTATGATCAGTAGTATCATACAGCGTCTTTAAATACTTGGAAAAACGTGGGCGCTGGGTAACCAAAAGCTTAAATTCTGATGACGAATAAAGTTTGGCCAAGTCACTTTGGCTAATGTGGTTATGCCCTGTAAAGTAGTTATAATTCATTTCAATGAATAAGTGATCCACTTTTTGAAGTAGCGCGGAATTGTTTGTGGTGTCATCCTTTTGACTAGAATTATTCGTTAAATTATGAAGTTGAATTTCCTTTAAATAATGATGAAAATTCATTAAAGTAGGATTTTTTTGTTCTTCAGTAGTTAAATATGGTGTCATATTAAAAATACGCCGTTCATATTGAAGTGAATCTGGTGTGATTTTGACAACACCGTAAGCTTGGTCATAAGAGCAGAAGCTTGAAGTTACAATTTCAGTAGTTGGCGTTGGAAACTGTGGATCAACGATGTTTTGAGCATGAATATGACCAGAAAAAGCCGCTTTAACATCATATTCCTTACATAATTGCCGAATAAACGGAGAATTATTTAAAACAAAGCCTTGATTTACTGCAGGATTATGAGCGTACAGATTATGATGCATAAATAAAACAGGTTTTAAATGATGAACTTTTGCAAAATCTAACTGCTTTCCAAACCAGACTAATTGTTCTTCGTTAATTTGACCAGCTGTAGATGGTGCACCGATTGCCTCATGTTGACCATAGATATTAGAATCTAACATGAAAAACAAATAGTCAGGATTAAACTGGACACAATAAGCTAGAGAATGATGATCTCTTTTTAATGCACATTCATAAGAACTATTAAAAACTTTGCGCCAGTTTACAGGACTAATTTGTTCAGTGTACAGTTGTTGATCTTTTTTAAATTCTCGCGCCCAGCCATCATAAATATCATGGTTTCCGGGTACAACTAGGAGCTTGGTGTCAGTTAAGGAGCTAAATATCTCTTGAAACTTTTGTGCAGAAATTAGTTCACCGTTGAAAGTAACATCACCGGTAACAATAATTGCTGCTGGCTTTTTTTCGTTTGCCATCTTACAAAAAGCACGTAAGGCAATTTCTTGGTAGTCTAAGTCCTTACCTTGACTTGTTTTCTGAATGTTCCTAAAGGCTTCCCCACCATCATGCAAAGAATCTGCAATTAAGTGAGTGTCGGTTATAACCCAAAATTCATCATTTAATCTGTCAGTAATCATTTTTTCTTTGCCCAATATTGATAAAAGTCAACACGTAAATTTCCGTTGAATAACTTACGTTTCTTTGTAGCAGTTTTTCCGAAAAACTGTTCAAACTCTGGATCACCCACCAAATAGTATTGGCTAAAGTCATCGTACTTAGAAAGTGCTTCTCCCATTTGAACATAAAGTTCTTCGGCAGTCTTTTTCTCTTTAAGACGCTTACCGTATGGTGGATTAGCAATAATTACACCATTTTCTAAATCAGTTGCAAAATCTTTAACAGCTACTTGCTTGAAATAAATATCCTGTAAAACACCAGCATTATTAGCGTTTAATTTGGCGATTTCTAAAATTGATTGGTCTATATCACAAGCCCAAATTGGTTGGTCAAGGGTCCTAACCTCTGACTTTGCTTGTTCTAAAAGATCATCATGTAAATCAGGATCAAACCAATCAAAATTATCAAAAGCAAATTTTCGCCAAGTTCCAGGAGCAATGTTTCGGCCAATTAAGGCTGCCTCAATTGCTAAGGTACCAGAACCAGTCATTGGGTCAATCAAGGGATGCGTTCCATCATAAGGAGTTAACTTAATTAAAGAAGCTGCGAAATTTTCTTTTAAAGGAGCCCCACCGTGCTCAATACGATAGCCGCGCTTGAATAAACTTGCGCCAGTGGTATCAAGAGAAATTCGGGCAAGATCTTTATAGATATGAATGTCCAAAGGATATTCACTACCCGTTTCAGGTAAAAAGCCACGGCGATGATACTGATCAGACATTTTATTAACAATCGCTTTTTTAACAATTGATTGGATACCTGGTTCCGAATGTAGTTTAGAACGAACTGAACGACCTTGAACAGGAAACTTTGCATCAACAGGCAGTAATTCTGCCCAGTCAATGTCATAAACTTGATTATAAAGGGTATCAAAATCAGTTGCTTTGAACTCTTTAAGTAGAATTTTAACCCGATCAGCAGTTCTTAGCCATAAGTTGGTCTTGACTATGTCAGATTGGTCACCTTTAAAAAAGACGCGACCATTTTCAGTACGTGTTTCATAGCCAAGTGATTGCAATTCTTTTGCTACTACGCTTTCAAAGCCAGCACCCATTGTTGTATATAGTTGATATTTTTTCATTTATTAACTCTTTCGTTTAAAAAAAGCGCTGAGCCCTTTGAAAAGCTCAGCGCTGCCATGCAAATTTCTATAAGCCACGTTCTGTTCCAGTAATTTTGGCATAATTACCTTCAGCAGCCATCTATCTTTGCTAAAAAGCAATCCAACCATTTAGTTCATTTCCTTTTGGTTGAGACGCCCCCACCAAATTTGGGTTGCACACTCGCAGGGTTTACCTCGTTCCACCAAGAGTGTTTCCACTCAAGCTTCGTCACTGTGGCACTTTTCAGAATATTCATGCATATTATTACTAACTTAGCATTTTTTTCGCCGTAATTGTTTAAAATCCTTTAGCTTATTGGGCTAAATACGATCACTACAAGCATCGCAGCTTGTGTGTGCGTGGACTTTCCTCAGCCTGACTTAAAAAGTCAAACCGCGACTGCTCAAAATTTGCACTATTAAAAATTATAACAGAGCTTACTCTTTTTGTAACCCATAAACTCGTTGCTCAAGGTTGTAAACTTTACGTTCTAGGGCTGAAATTCGTTGAATTATTGCCATATTTGTTGAATTCTCTGTTTGTGAATCGTCGCTAAGTGAATTAAACGCATCACTGCTTTGACTTGGGTTATATGTTTTAACCGTATCATCAGAATGAATTGGCGTAATTCGTCTTGTTTTCTGCAAATCAGCGGGAGTCTCCTTTGGCTGATTATTCATTAATTCACCTTGCAGTTTACCAATCTGACCGTACAAGTCTTCAATGATTTGTTCAAATGTGTCGTAATCAGCAATCACTTGATCCAAAAAAGCATCGACTTCATCCGGATCAATTCCCTTAACTTTTGTTCTAAATTGTTTTTTTAAAATATCCTGAGTGGATAGTTTGATATCATTTAAATCTGCCATGAATAAAAGCTCCTTTAATATTCCTCTTTTATTCTAGCAAAAAGCCCTCTTTCTTAAAACTAAAAAGCTAAGCTTAGAAAAAGTTTTATATTTAGTTGATAAAATTGCTTTCATCATGGTCCGATTGATATTCTTCCGCAAAATCTTGCAAATCATAAAAGTCAATTAATTCTAAAGGATAATCGTTTTCTTCCTGAAAGTTTTTAATTGCGGTATAATCGAACTTAGGTTTGCCTGGGGTTTCAGGATCGTAAATCATCATCGCTCCATCAGTATGCAATAACATGAAATTTTGATAGTTTCGCAACTGAACTGGGCTTTGATATGGCTTATTAGAAGTAGCTGCAAAAAAGTCAACTTGACTCTTAAGAGTTAAAAATTTGTTTTGGTTTGCCTCATTCCAACGATTAGCAAATTCTTCATATGGAATAATGATTGAAACATGCAACGGGTATTTTTCTCTTAAGCTAATTGCGACTTCGCAAGCCCACTGCTCGATTCCTAGATTAGCCCCAGTAATTAGCCAGTCAAGCTGATCGTTTTCTAGCAAATCGATTAACCGCTTTTCTATTAGTAATTTAATTAACTTGATTTTAGGGTCCTTATCACCGAAAGTATTTAACTCATAATTTCGGTACCCAGTGATCCAAAGACGTTGCATAGTGAAAGAGATGGCTCCTTATTCAAAAAGTTTACCTTTATTGCTATAATGCTAGCAGGAGTGAGATTGATGGTCAAATATCCGAGTGGCAGCTCTGCCGCTTTTCGTAAATCCAGCGATAAACCTAAAAAAAGAAAAAAGTATGTCCATAAAGATGATATTAGCTTTTCTGATCGCGGGATGACTCTTGAACAAATGATTAATGAATCAAACAAATATTACCTAACAAAAGAAATTGCGGTTGTTCATAAAAAGCCAACCCCAATTCAAATTGTTAAGGTAGATTATCCTAAACGTTCAAGAGCTGTAATAAAAGAAGCTTATTTTCGCCAAGAATCCACAACGGACTATAATGGTGTATATAAGGGTTATTACCTCGACTTTGAGGCTAAAGAAACCAAAAATAAAACGAACTTTCCCTTAAAGAACTTTCACGAACACCAAATTATTCATTTGGAGCAATGTTTAAAGCAGCAAGGGATTTGTTTTACGATTATAGGTTTCACTGCACTTAATAGATACTTTGTTACCCCTGCAAGTGCGATTATTAAAGCTTGGTGGGAAAAGGACAAAAGTTCAGTAACCATAGAAGAAGTTGAAGAATGGTCAATTGAAATTACTAGTGGCTTTCAACCCACTTTACCCTATTTAGAGGCAGTTGATCAATTCATCGCAGATAGGAAATTAAATAATGGCAAACAGAAATTATAATTCAGATAATGGACGCGAATCACGAGAAAGTTACCGTAAAAGTCTGCCAAAACCATTGTGGCGACGAATAATCAGCTGGCTATTTTTGGCTATTTTTCTAGTACTGCTTTCAGGAGTTGGACTTTTTGCATATTATGCCAAGGATGCTCCCAACATAAGTAGAGCTCAACTACAAAGCGGTGGTTCAACTGCTCTTTACAATACTGATGGCAAGTTTCTACTTTCATTGGGTTCTGAGAAAAGAATTTACGCTAAAGATAATTCAGACATGCAGTTGTTAAAGGATGCAATTGTATCTGTTGAGGACAAACGTTTTTATAAAGATAAACTTGGCATTGATCCAATCAGAATTGTTGGCTCAATGTTAACAAATGCCAAAAGCCAAAGTGTTTCAGCGGGTGGTTCAACGATTACGCAACAGTTAGTTAAGCTAACCGTCTTTTCAACTGACCCTTCACAAAGAACGCTTCGCCGTAAAGCGCAAGAAGCATGGCTTGCAATGCGGGTGCAACGAGAATATTCACATGATGAAATTCTCGAGTTTTATATCAATAAGGTATATATGAATTACGGCAATTATGGAATTGGTACTGCAGCAAACTTTTATTATGGTAAGAAAATTGGTGAACTAGACTTGGCTCAAACAGCATTACTTGCTGGAATGCCTAATCGACCAACAGTTTATAATCCATATGTCTACCCTAAATATGCTAAGTATCGTCGAGATCTTGTGCTAAAAGCAATGCTCGATAACAAAAAGATTACCAACGAACAATATCAAACGGCGAAAAATGAAAGCATTACTAAGGGAATAAAGCCACATCGTCAACGTGCGCAATCTGATTTACGTAAAATAGATGACCCTTACATTAAAGAAACTATCCAAGAAGTAAAAGATAAAGGCTTTGACCCTTACCGTGACAACCTAAAGATTACAATTAATATTGATCAAAAAGCCCAAAACAAACTATATGAGTTAGCTAACAGCAATCAGGTGCCTTTCACAAATGACAAAATGCAGATTGGTGCATCTGTTGTAGATCCAAGTAACGGTCATGTGGTAGCTATAATTGGTGGTCGTCACTTACCTTCCACGGTTCAATTAGGACTTGATCGTGCTGTTCAAACAAGTCGATCCACTGGATCTTCAATTAAGCCAGTTCTTGATTATGGTCCTGCAATTGAATATTTAAACTGGTCAACGGCCAAAATGTTAGATGATAGTAAATACTATTACCCTAACACTGATATTCAACTCTATGACTGGGATAACAAGTATGATGGATTAATGACAATGCGTCATGCTCTAGAACAATCGCGAAACGTTCCAGCCGTTAAAACTTTGAAACAAGTTGGCGTTAAACGAGCTTCCAAGTTTGCTGGTCAAATGGATATCCATGTTCCTAAAAACTCAGGTCTCTCTGTAGCAATTGGAGCCGATGCTTCAAGTTTGCAAATGGCTGGTGCCTATGGTGCTTTTGCAGCAAACGGAATCTATCATAAGCCACAATTTGTTTCGAAGATTGAGACTCCTGATGGCTTGACTAGAAATTATGACTCTGAAGGTATTAGAGTGATGAGCAAGTCCACAGCTTATATGATTACAGATATGCTTAAAGGCGTTATTAAGCGTGGGTCAGGAACTAATGCTCAGATTAAAGACTTATATCAAGCAGGAAAAACCGGTTCAGTCAAGTATTCCAATGAGGAACTTGCTCGCTACCCTAGTTACGGTTCTACGCCAAAAGACTCTTGGTTTGTGGGCTATACGCAAAGCTACTCTATCGGGGTATGGACTGGTTACGATAATCTTAAAGATGGTACTATTTCAGGAATTGGTCAACAATCTGCACAACTCTTCTATAAAAACATGATGACTTATATGATGAGAAACAAGCAAAATGTTGATTGGCAAAAACCGAATTCGGTAATTAGAGCCAAAATTGCTAAAAACTCTAATCCACCAATGGTGTCCTCTACTGGTGAATGGCAACTATTTGTTCGTGGGCATGCTCCTGCTGGAATTGTTGATGACACTAGCGACGATAAAGACGATGATTCAAGTTCAACCAATTATAATGAACAAAAGCGTGCAGTCGTACCAAGAAAGAAATCTTCTGATAATCATTCGGATGATAACAAAAATAATACAGGACATGATCGTGACCAGGGCAATGCAAATAATAATTCTGGTAAGCCTGATAAGGACAAAAACAAAGAGAAACCAAATCAAAATAATAATTCTGATTCAACCGAACACAATCAAGGCAATGATTCTGACTCCCAAGATCAGCCTCCTGAAGAACATGAACATCATTAAGTAATAGAGAAAAAACGTCAACTCAATCTATGAGCTGACGTTTTTTATTGCATTGAGCAATTTACTAATTAGTAGTAAATCAATACTCTTTATTCACATGACTTAACAAAGAGCCTTTTCACTTTGTCTTCAAATATGTATATGGATCATTTTTGTCACGTGCGGTCATCGAATAACGACCAAACAGAATCATTGCGTGATGTGTGTGAATCCATTCATCTTTGGGCAAAATCTCCTCTAACCTCTTTTCAATTTCTAAAGGTTTGGCATTTTGCGGAACGATATGGAATCTTTTTGAGATGCGAGATACGTGCGTATCCACTGCAATTGCAGGCACGCCAAAGCCATCTGCTAGAACAACATTAGCGGTTTTCTCTCCTACTCCAGGCAAAGAAACCAAATCTTTTTTGTTTTCAGGAATCTGGCTATGATATTTATCAACCAAAATTTCAGCAGTTTCTTTTAAATGCTTAGCCTTGGAATGAAAAAGACCAATTTTTGATATATGGTTTTCAATGTCTTTAATTGAAGCTTTTGCTAATGCATCTGGATCTGGGTAATCTTCAATGAATTTTGGCATTACTCGATTTACCATTTTGTCGGTTGTTTGTGCGCTCATTAAAACAGCACACAATAAATGAAATTTATTGTCCCAAACCAACTCACTTTTAGCATCGGAATACATTTGATTAATAGTTCGCAATACTTTACGAGCTTCCTCTGTACTCAATAATTTTTCTTTAGGCATTTCTTTATCGATTCCTTTGTAAAAACTTCTGAACTTCGCTTGTTGTCTTTAAGTTATGTCTTTGCCAATTAAGTAGAACCCGATCAACATACTTAAGGCTATATGCCTGCGATAAAACTGCTTCTCGCAAGGCAAGTTTTATTATTTCTGGATCATAGTGATCAACGTTTAACCAAGCAGAAATTTCTTCACGTTCAATTGGACTTAAGTAACGACCAAACTCAATCTCAAATTGTCTCATTAATTGGTTCAAAGGACTATTGTCAATTTCGGAAGTAGTGTTTGTAGTTTCTTCCCCAGACTTCGGTGTTGCGACATTTTTTTCTAGCAAATTATCTAATTTTGAATAAAGCTGATCAAGATTATAATAGTTGCCAATGCGTCCTTTTTCATCTGTCACTTGATCTATCGTTAAATCGTTTTTATCTATTAATTGTTGAATGATACTAGCAATTTCTGTCGCTGAAAAATTAGTATTGGCTGCCATCTGTTCATTCGATGGAAACTTGTTTCCTTTTTGTGCAAATAACTCAAGTTGGATAATTAAAATCAGTTCAGAATTAGTAATTTTAAGTTGAGGATAATACGCAAGTAATCCGTTTGAGAGTACGGTAAATCCTAAAAAGCGGTAGTCATTATATTGCATGACAATTTCTCCCTTTTAAAAAAGTTGAACTAAAGTAACTTAGTCCAACTTTTTAACTTATTTAATTAATCAAATTTAAGGTTCAACTCTGTTAATCATTCTTGGGAACGGAATTGCTTCACGTACGTGGTCTAGCTTACAAATCCAAGCAATTACACGTTCAAAGCCCATTCCAAAGCCAGAGTGTGGCACGCTACCATACTTACGTAAGTCAAGGTACCAGCTGTAATTATCTTCGTTCAAACCGGCTTCCTTAATTTGCTCTCTTAAGGTGTCATAATCGCTTTCACGCTCAGAGCCACCCATAATTTCGCCATATCCTTCTGGGGCTAAAACATCTGCACAAAGATATTCTTTTGGATTTTCAGGGTTCTTCTTCATGTAGAATGGTTTAATTGAAGTAGGATAGTTAACAATAAAGAATGGACGATCAAATTTTTCGGAAATGAAAGCTTCATCTGGAGCACCAAAATCATCGCCCCATTTAAAGTCACGACCGTCTTCTTGAAGCATTTTTACAGCATCATCGTATGATAAACGGGTGTAGTTTCCTTCAGCAGCTGGTTCCAATTTCTTTGGATCACGACCAAGTAAACTTAATTCATATTGGCAATTATCTAGTACTTGCTTAACAACGTATGAAAGAAAACGTTCTTGAATATCAAGTGATTCATCTTGATGCATCCAAGCCATTTCCGGCTCCATCATCCAGAATTCAGTTAGGTGACGACGAGTCTTAGATGCTTCAGCTCTAAAGGTTGGTCCGAAAGTAAAGATTTTACCGAAAGCCTCGGCACCTACTTCACCATATAATTGTCCAGATTGAGAAAGATAAGCATCCCCACCGAAATACTCAGTATGGAATAATTCAGTAGTGCCTTCTGGTGCAGAATGCATAAAAATTGGGGCATCAAATTTTACAAAGCCTTCGTTTTCAAAAAAGTCGACTGTGGCTTTAAAAATCATGTTTCTAATACGCATAATTGCGAATGGTCTTCTACTACGTAGCCATAAATGGCGATGATCGAGTAAAAAGTCAATTCCGTGTTCCTTGTTACCAATTGGATAGCCTTCGCTATTAGTAACAACTTTTAAATCAGAAATTTGAATTTCATAACCAAAGTGTGAGCGTTCATCTTGATGAACAGTACCGGTAATGTAGAAGCTAGCTTCTTGGTGTAAAGACTTAGCAGCTTCAAAAACTTCATCAGAAACATCATTTTTTCTGATTACACCTTGAAAGAATGCAGTACCATCACGTAACTGCAAGAAAACAATTTTTCCGCTTGAGCGCTTATCTGTTAGCCAAACATGCATTTGAACTTCTTCGTCTACATGTTTAGAACAATCAGCAATTGAAATTAATTTTGTCATAAATTCTTGTTCCACTTTCCTTATCAAATCAATTTAATCATACCAAAGATTTTGGTATTTAGCGACTTAACCTAGCAAATTTCCATTTTTAAATTCATATAATTGGTATTGATAGTGATCAGCTGGATCTTTTGCTGTCACTTCCCAAACTGCTCGATTATTGTACCAACCTAGATTAACTTTGGTAATTTTATTGTTAGGATTTTGAGCCTGATAGCTACTTCGAACTTTTGCTTCACCAACGCCCTTTTTAGCTGAGAGTAAGTAGCCCTTTTTCGAACCAGGCAGGTAAATAAAATAGTATTGTTGGCGATTTTTACTTGAACCTTTTAATGAATAGCTGTTAACTCCCCGATCTAAGTGATAATTTTTTTCAATTTTAGTAATTGGGGACTTAGCTAATGCAATTTGATTTAACTGCTTTGTTTCGTTTCGTTCAGGGTTACTTGCTTTATAAAAAATGAGAACTGAAGCGGCATAGAGAAATATAATTATTCCAATTAGCCATGCTACAAATTTAATCGTTTGTCTTGTGTCGTCTTCTATCATAGTTATCTAACTTATTCCGTAATTCTTTTAAACTAATTTTGTTTGTTTTAACAGGGATAGCATTTAAAAATACTTTACCATAATCTTTTGTCCAAAGGCGTGAATCTAAAATTAAAAATTGACCTCGATCGTTTTCACCACGGATTAGTCTTCCCATTCCCTGCTTAAAACGAATGATTGCACGCGGGATTGCATCTGTCTTAAAAATATCAATTCCTTGCTTTTGCAATTGTTGCTGGCGTAATTTTACTTCAGGCAAGTCCGGAGATTCAAAAGGCAGCTTTGCTGCAATTACGAGGTCGATATTACAATCATGGAAATCGATTCCTTCCCAAAAACTATCAGCTCCTAAAATAATTGCCTTTTGAGCAATTGCAAAACGTTTAGTAATGCGGTTGTTAGAGCCTGAAACTCCCTGAGCCAAAATTTCAAAATCACGTAGAGCTGGAGAATTCGAAATTATACTATAGACATCTTTAATTTTATTCAAATTGGTCATCAGCACAAGCACGTGATTTTTATGGTTTAAATCATTTGCTAGTATTTCTGCCAGTGATTGATCAAACTGATTAGTGGCGACATCAGGTAGATCACTAACGGCAAGTACTTGCAAATGACTTTCCAATTTGAAGGTGCTTTTACCAACATATTCTTGGGGATGCATATCTGTTAAGGCAAGTTGTTTAACAAGATAATCAAAGTTGCCTTCACTTGTTAAGGTAGCACTGACAAAAGAAAGATGATCAAAACGATCGTAGATTTGTTTTAGTTCATCTGAAGCGTCAAGCATTAGCCAACTTAAATTTGCACTTAGTGGATCAGCTGGATTAGTTAAAGTAACAATAAAGCCTTCTTGGCTCATACTGGTATCTGTTTGTAATAAATCAGATAGCTGGTAGCTTTTGGTAATGTAAAAATCAAGGTGATCAATTTGCTCTGTGATTTCACTTAAAATAGCGTCTCGATCAGTGCCTGAAGTGTCTGTTTCATTATAAAGCTTAAACAAAATCTCGTTTGTTTGCTGGCGGACTTCTTCAAGTTTCTTTTGCAGTTTGGCTAAAGTAGCTAAAAACTTGCTGTCTTCGCCGAATAAGTCGCTTGCTTGAAAACTCAGTAATAAATTACCATTCGGCAACATGTTTTTGCTAATTGCCCGGCTACGTTTTTGATAAAGTTCTTGCTGCAACTGGTTGATGATATTGATTAGTTTAAGGATTGCCGGGTCTAATTTTGCCAGTAAGAAATTAAACTGCACATCATCACCATACTGGTTTAGAACACTATCATCTGCATAAAAGAGCAAATTGCGTAAATGTGTCAAAGTGCCCCAAAAAGATTCAAATTGGAACGAATCATTACGTGAAGTAATAACGTTATCAACAAAGCGATGTGCTTCGTCAATTACTAAGTAAGGATTTTGCCCCCAAATTGAATCATTGTAGTGATTAGCCAAATATGCGTGATTAGTAACAAGAATGTCTGCTTCTTCTTGTCTTTGGCGTGCTAAATTCCAAAAGTCAACGTCCGCAAAACTACTTCCAACACGTGCGTCACCAGGATGTGATATTTTAACAAATAACGGTGCCTTATAATTGGTTAATTGCAGTTCATCTAGGTCACCAGTCTTAGTTTCCGTTAGCCAGACCAAAATCCGCATCTGCAAGACTAAAGTCATTTTATTAGGCGTGCCCTGATAAAGGGTTTGATAAAACCCATCGAGATCCAAATAATGACTACTTGATTTAACAACTTCTGCCGCTAAATCAAGTTTAGTTACATTTAGTAGCTGTGGCACTTCCTGACTAATAATTTGATCTTGTAGTACCTTGGTTGGCGTAGCAATTACTAATTTGCGATTAGTGTAGAGCTGGTATGAATATGCAAACAAGTAAGAAAAAGTTTTCCCGGTCCCATTTGGAGCTTCTACCAATAAAGCCCGTTGATCGGGACTTTCAAGAAAAAGATTAATTCGGTTAATCAAGTCAACTTGCGGCTGGCGATAATTAATTTTGTTTTTAAATAAACTATACTTCGCCTTATTATTAGTTGGAAAAACAGCTTCGGCGTCACCGTTTTTAACCGTTGAATGTATTTCCTGTTTTTGCAAAACGATGTTACGCACTTGCATCTGACTTTTATCTAGTGGTCGCTTTTGCTTGCGAGCTTCATCTGCGATTGTCGAGAAAACCCATGACGTATCACGAATTAAACCGTGAGCTAGTGAGCTTAGCGTATTTAAAGTTGCTTGCGGTAGCGATTCAAGCTTTTTGATGATTTTGATTAGTAAAACGGCGGTTCCATATGCGTCAGAATCTGCCTTATGCGGATTAAGATGCTTTATTTGAAGCTGATTGGTCAAATCTGTTAGTTTATAGGATGGTAATGTTGGGAAAGCGATTTTAGCTAATTCAACCGTGTCAATTGCTCGGTTAGTTAGAGCTTCATAACCATGTTGCACAAGTTCATAATTCAAAAAAGGTAAATCAAAATTGACATTGTGTGCTACGAACACAGTGTCCTTCAAAATTTTAATAATTTTTGGTGCGTAATAAGAAAAGTCCTTTTGGTTGGCAACATCACTATCATGAATGTGGGTCAAATTTTGAACCGTTAAAGGAATTTCGCGATGAGGGTTAATCATAAAAGAATAGGTCTTGACGACTTCCATGTTTTTAATAATCGCGCAACCGAATTGAATTATATGATTATCGTCTTCGCGCTGGGTACCTGTTGTTTCAAGATCAACGACTGCAAAGGTATCCTTAGCAAAAGCAGTCATCAGTTCACCTTCATTTCAATTAATTTATTTCTACTATTTTTTCTGCGTCAAGTAAGATTAGGTACTTATGTTTAACTGGCTTTTCAGCAAATGAGTTAAGTGCTCGCTCGTATAAACGCAGTTGACCAGTATACTTTTGCTTAATATTAGCAATTGCTAAATCTAAATTATGCTGATCAATGTGGTCAGTTTTATAATCAAATAATATTATGCCATCATCTTCAACGAAATAACCATCAATTGTACCATGAATTAATATTTTAGCATTTGGATCACTAAAATCGTTAAACAAGGTACTAGCAGAAAGCAGGCTGGAAAATTCAACCTCTCGCTTAAGTTGAGCAGGATTTTGCCAGAACTGTTTAGCAAAATCACTGTGAACGAACCAATTGATTTGTTGCTGATTAATGCTAGGGACAATTTCTGGATTTAACTTGTCTTGTTTAATTAAATCTTTTATTTCAAGTTCAAGTTGTTCCGGCTCACCTTTTTGATTGTAATCGTAGTACTGGAGAAGCAAGTGTGTCGCAGTACCAATCTCTGCTCCAGTAAATTTAGTTTCAAACAAAAAGTCAGGTTTAGTTTCAATTGGCTGGAGATAACGATTGGTTGAAGCCAATAAGTGTGCATTTTCCAACTCAGTTTCCAATGGATCATTGAATGCTTTCTTTATTTCAGAAACAGATTGATAAGCCGTAGTCGAACTGGCATCTCTGAAAGGATAGTCGTAATCGTACAACTTAGGAGCTATTCTTGTTAATAAAGCATGATCTTGGTCAGAGGCCACTTCTTCTGTTTTAGCTATTTCAGAAGAAATTTTTTCATTTTCATAATGGACTAACAAAAATGGTGTCTCTTCATCTAATGAATTCGTGATATCACTAATCTTGATTTCGGGATATTTGTCAAAATTAATTGCTGGACCAATAAAACTCATTGAGCTAGTAGCGTTTAATTTACTACTTAAAGGCAATTTCTGTCGACCATTAAGCTGATTTTGCCATTTTTGGCGCGTCTTTTCGTAATTTTTGACTTCTGTAATAAGAATTAGTTTTTGGCGTGCACGTGTCATCCCTACATAAAGAATACGTGCCTCTTCTTCCAACAATTGCTGCTTTTGAGCAATATTATCATAAGATTTGAGCAGTGTATCGGCGCGATAATGTTCTTGCCTGATTGTTAGACCCAAATTATTTGCATTGATAATATAATTACCGCTTAAATCACGCATTTGATAGCGGTGCTGTAAACCAATATAAAAAACAATTGGGAATTCAAGCCCTTTAGAACCATGGACAGTCATCAGTCTAACAGAGTCCCCCGCTTCTTTAGTAACTAGAGGTTGTGCTAAGTCTTTTTGACTGCGCCTCATTCGCTCAATAAAGTTAATAAACTGATATAGTCCTTTAAAGCCAGCACTTTCATATGAACTGGCACGCTCATAAAGTGCTTCAAGGTTGACGCGTCTTTGCTTTCCGTTTGGCAAAGCAGTCATTATTTCAAGTAAATTAGTTCGTTCGTAAATGCTCCAAATTAACTCAGAAATACGATGATTAGCTGCAAAGTGACGTAACTCTTCTAACTGATTTAGAAAAATCTTTGTTTTTTGACTCAGCTCATCATTGACTGCAACATAAGAAGTTAAGGCATCATAAAAACCGGTATTTTTACTATGTACTCTGATTTTGGCTAAATCAGTTTCAGTGAAATTAAATAGTGGTGACCGCAATACTGCAACTAGCGGAATATCCTGATCTGGGTTATCAATGATGCGCAAGTAGTTTAGCACAATTGTTAATTCAAGCGTTTGGAAGTAATTTTTTGCATCCGTCACCAGTAACGGAATGTCATTTTTGGCAAACTCCTGCATAATTGCTAAGTTATCGCTACGGCTTCTAGTTAAAATCGCAATATCGCTGTATTTAAAGTTCCGCTTTTTCTTTGTCTGAGTATCGTAAACTTGCAAATTCTCGTTTTTAAACTGCTTAATTCGATTAATTACCATTGCAATTTCAGCTGAATCGATTTCGTCTTCATCTTCGGTATTAGTTGAACCATCTTGGCCATCTTTTTCGCTGTATATTAGTTCACTGGCTTGGGGCAGTTTTTCGGGATAGTAATTAGCACCTAAAACTAACTGCCCTTCTTTTTGGTAGTCAATCCCACCAAAGTCAGTAGTCAAAACATGATCAAATACCTGGTTAACGAGTTTAATTACCGGCTTTGTTGAACGGAAATTTGCAGATAATAGAATCCGTTCATCCTGCTTGTTCTCATCTTTAGCTGCCTCTTGATACTTATGGAGGAAAAGCGAAGGCTCAGCTTGTCGGAAACCGTAGATTGATTGCTTAACATCCCCCACCATAAATAAATTATTTTGTCCGTCCTTTTTAATCAACTGCAGTATTCGTTCTTGCAAGGGATTAATATCCTGATATTCATCAACCAAGATTTCTTTGAACTTAGTTTGATAAAACGACCGCGCCATTTGCGAATTTGAAGTATCTTGACTCAGTATTTGATAAGCAAATTGCTCCATATCACTATAGTCAACCAGATTTTCTGCACGCTTCAATTGGTCAAATCGCTCAATTAAGGCCAGCTCTGCTTTAACGATTGCAACCATAATTTGATGCCCTTTGTTTAGCAAGGAAATTTGTTCTTTTTCATCGGTAGCATAAAAGGAGGTAAAAGACGTAAATACTTGCTCGGAAGCATCTTTTTTTAACTCAACGCATTCCTCATAAAAATCAAGTAAATCTTCATCCCATTTGCTCGATTTACGAAAACTGGTAAAGAGGCAACTTCTTAATAGCTCTCTTTGCTTATCATAATTTTCATCACTTTCAATACTAGCCAGATAATTTTGCAAGCACTTATCAAAGAGTTGGAAGCTGTCTTTAACTTTTGCTAATTCTTTGGTTTCCATGGCAGCTGTTGCCAGCAACTGCTCAAGTTTTTCCTTTAAATCAGAAAAAGTGGTCAAAAGATAAGGCTTAATGTTCTTTTGCCATAGCTTTGAATGAGTGACATCGTCACCAATTTCATATTGAGTTGGTAAGTTTTTTAACCAGTCACGGTAATCAGGCTTAGCCATTGCATAATTATATAAGTCTAATAACAAGTCACGTGCAGATTCAGCACTACGGTCGCCGGCAAAATTTTCGTAAAAAGCAATAAAAGCTTGATCATCGTTTTCTAAAAATTCACTTTCAATTTCTTGCAGTGCTCGCTCACGCATTAATGCTGCTTGAGTCTCATCCGTTAAAACACTAAAACTAGGATCAAGGTCAATGACATAGTAAAAACGATGAATAACATCTAGACAGAAAGCATCAATCGTTGAGATATTAGCAGCGTCAATTAAGTTAAGCTGCTCTCGTAAGTCAATTTTAAGTTTTTCATGCTTATTTAGTCTCTGCTCAAGGGCACTTTTGATTTTTGCTTTCATTTCTTGAGCAGCTGCTTTAGTAAAGGTCACGACTAATAACTCATTTACACCCGTTCCAGTGAGAATTTCCTGCATAAGTCTCTCTACTAAAACAGTTGTCTTTCCGCTCCCAGCAGAAGCAGAAACCAGAATATCAAGGTCACGATCGTCTATTGCCTGCTGTTGTTCATTCGTATAATTTGGCATCACTTATTCCTCCTCTCCCAGTTTCTCTTTAATTTTGTTCATTAATTCTGTTTTACTCAAATTATCAATTTGATGGTATTTGTTTTCTTTTAGCATTGCATCAAAGAAGAAGATATCCCGATAGTCAGAGTATGTCAAAGCAGTGACTTGCTGGCCATATTTATAGGGATTGAGCTGAACCTTACCAGAGAGAATTTGACTAGATGCATCTTTGATTAATTCTTCATCATATTTTAGAAGAAGTTCAATTTCTTCATCATTAAACGCGTTGCCACGAAAACTCAACGAACCATCTTTCTTACTATTGACCCCAGCATAGATTTCCGAAGTGGTACCACCATTACTTAGTGCAGGATCGGCGTCTAAGATAACGGCCTGATCATAGTTAATAAGACCGTTATACTTGAGCTTCGTTTTTCCATCTAAGTTAGCTTGCTTAAGTTGTAAGTTATTGCCGTATAGATCCTTACCGTTTAAACGTTCAGTTTGTCTGGTAATGGTTTGGTAAAATGCTCCGAGTAATGACATTGGCTCTTTACCAGTAAAAAACTGCTGATTTCGCATTAGCACATCCATATACGAGACCATTTGCAATGAAATTCCCTGATAAAACAGTCCTAAATTAAACTTTTTGGCGGAAGACTTATAGTCGATAACTTGGGCAATATACTCGTTTTGATCACTAACCTTTGCCAAATCGACTCGATCCATTTTCCCTCGTAAATTGACATAATGCTTCCCATCTAGATTTGGCACTAATAAGTCTAGTCCGGGTACTTTTTCACCAAAGCCAAAGCTAAGTTCAGAGTACTTTGCTCTTAATGGAGTCTTTTTAACTGCGCGATGCCAATTAACAGCCACATTAGTAGTGGTTTGATCGAGACACTTAAAGAGGAACACATTAAATGGATCATTACGAAGTTGTTTATATTTTGCTTCACTCTTCATTTTTTCGCGAGCAACTTCAAGCAATTGATTCAGCTTCAGATCATCAATTTCGGCCAAATCAAGCTTTTCCTTATTCAGCTCTTTCACTAAACGATCAAAGGTTTCATGGAAATAATTTCCGGCTTGGATTACATCAAATTCATTATCAAATCGTTTGCGTAAACGAAGGCCATAATTTAAAAAGTACTCATAAGAATTTTCATAAAAAGTTTCGAGTTGCGAAACTGAAGAGTTTAGGTTTTCTCCGTATAATTGCTGAGCAAGCTCTGCACCGATATCTTGTGGGTGATTGTCAAACTGACTTGCGTCAAGCACCATTTTAGTCTTTTTAGGGATGCGCTCCTTAGTCAGTTCAAATAAGTGCTCAATATTAACTTCCGGATGTGCCTGCTTTAGGTATGTTAAATACCCAAGACTAGCTTGCGGATTGGTTAAAAAAGACAAGAGATCATTTAGCTTTTCTGGAAGATTATGTTGAGCAAATTCAACTCTTTCCTTTTCTTCAGCCTCTTTTTTATTAGCTGCTTCTTGCACGCTGGTATCGACACCTGCGACACGTTTAAGTCGTTCATAATAAATAGAAGGTTGAACCGACTCATTCTCTGCGTTTACTACAGAATATGAAACATAGGTCATGTCACTACCAAGCGCCAGTAGCAGACCAAATTGATAATTTTGGTCAAGGTTACTGGTTTGTTGCTGGTCTTCAATATAAGAATCTTCCTTAAATGCACCACTGTTAGTTAAAGTTTGTAAATTTTCAGAGCTCAAAAAGCCTGGTACATTTTGAATCTTAGGCAAACCTGTATTGGTGGCGCCCATGATAAAGACTTGCTTGTATCCACTGAGCTGAACAATTCCCGTTTCAGAAATATTGACAGCATCCAGTGTAGAAGGAATCTGGGCAAATGTTGCTTCTTTAAAGCCATTGATTAGTACATTGAAGAAACTGTCAAGCTCAAACTCATCTGGATTGATTAATAGATAGTCATGAAGTAGCGTAATTAATAAATCCCAAACTTGTTCTGATTGCCTTGCTTGTTGAAGGTCACCGTCTTCTTGGGCATCTTGGCGCCACTTTTCTAGTACTGCTGGCACGTGATTGTTAACTAAAAAGTTGAAGAAAGTGGTGATTGCCTTTTGCGTGTCTGTTTCTTCTGCTAGTTTTTTTAACAAAGAAGTAATCTTCTTAACAAAAAAGTCCTTTAATTTTTCAATTTTGGCAACTTCATCTGGAACTCTGTCTAGTCGAATAACTTCAGCAGCAATATAATCTGTAAAATCGCGTTTCCACAAGTTATGGTTAATGCCGTGGGCTAAAACAAAATTTTCGAGCTCATCAACGTCATGAATGAATGAAGTCTCATCCTTATACCAATCCGGAATAATTAAATGTGTCTTCATAATCGCAAGCATATTTTGTGTTTGAAGTGGCCTAGTTAACAGCTGAGCGATATTCTCAATTAAAACAACTAAGGGATGATATTTCATTTCCTGTTGTAAATCGTTAAAAAATGGAATGTCATTTTGCCGTAAAATTGGCGAAAGATAGGTTTCGTATTCATGCAGATTAGGCGCAAGCACTAAAAAATCGCGGTAGCGATAATTATTAAGCGCCACCTGCTGGTAAATAGTTCGAGCAACAAAATATGCTTCAGCATACCGGTTGTCGGCACGAATTAGCTGGATATTATTTAATTTTCCTACTTCAGGGACGGTACCAGTCCAAAATGAGTTAAGTAGCTCTCGGTTAGTTGGCGCTGCCGAGGGTTTAGTAGTTTCAACCTGATAATTTAGTTCGTTTGCTTCGATATATTTAACCAATTGGTTAATCGTTCTTTGAATGACATAGTCATAATCACCGGGTTCTGCTTTAGCGTCAAGCTCACCGGTTTTGGTTTTAAAAGCCAGAGTTACACTATTTGCATGCTTCATCAATAATTTGACAGTCAAACATTCCTGCAAGGAAAAGTGTGAAAAATCACTAAAGTAAAAGTCAGTCTTACTCAAATCAATCCCACTAGCCAGAAATTCATTTAGCTGTAACTGAATTTCGTTAGAAGTTGAAAACTTATCTTTAATGGTGTCAATGAAAGCTTCATAAAGAATTTTCAAATCAGCCACTTTGTTTTTAGTTTCAAGGTCTAACTTATCTTGATCAAAGTCATCTAAGTCTAGATTACCTTCTCTAACTTGCAAAATAGTACTGTAAAGCTGCTTAACTAGGCCAGGACTAACATTGACATTTTTGAAGAGGTGGAGCTGATCACGTTTTTGTTCAATGACTTTAGCTAAAATCATTGCTGCCGCAGTGTTGTCTAGCTGGGTGGGCATCACCTGCTTTGAATCCTTTAGAAAAAACCACGCAAGTCGTGAAAAAGATAACACTTGCAAGTTCTTAACTGATTGCTCAGTATTGCCTTGACTAATAGCAAGTCTATTTATTGCTCTGATTTCTGTGGTAAACTTAATGTGATTGGGAACAATGACAAAAGTTTGTTGCTTTGGAAATTTTTGATAATTTTCAACTGCTGCTTGTAAAACTTTTTCCTGCATTGGATCGGTTTGACGACCGACTAGAATTTTGATCATTTGTTCTCTTCTCCTTTGCTACATATTTTAGCATAGGAGCTAAACTTTTTTCACAAACATTAAGGATCTTAAATAAAATGAAATCGAGTTATTTAGCGCACGGAAAAGTGATTTTGATTGGTGAACATTCAGTGGTTTATGGCTATAATGCCCTTGCCTTGCCAATCATGTCTTTACACATTAAAGCAACCGTAGAACCGGGCCCACAAATGTGGATGGATACTGCATCATATCATGGGCCTTTTTTTATGGCGCCAGATGAATACGATGGCTTGAAGTATGTCGTTAAAACGATGCTTACAAAAGCTAATAGTAGCGAAAATTTAAGGATAACTTATACAGGAGAAATTCCAATCGAGCGTGGACTAGGCTCAAGTGCAACAGTTGCCCTTGCAACAACCAAGGCAATGAACGACTACTTTAATTTAAACTTGTCAAATGATGAAATAATTGAAGTTACGAATCATGCTGAAACAATTAATCATGGCAAAGCGTCAGGGTTGGATGCTGCGACCGTTAATTCTGATTACCTTGTCTTTTTTAATAAAAAGTCAGGTCCCAGTGTTTTGCGCGCCAAGCTAAACGCTACCCTTTTAATTATGGACACGGGTGAATTGGGTAGTACAAAAAAAGCTGTTGCTCAAGTTCAACAGCAAGTCCAGTCCTCTCCTGTAGCTAGTGAAAAGATTAAACGTTTGGGTCAATTGGCCGATGATACAAAACAAGCTTGGGTTAATCATGACCGCGTTAGTGTTGGCAAAATTTTTAACGAAGCTGAAGAAATACTAGATTCTTTTGGCCTTGCCACAAATAAAATTAAACAGTTACAACAACTTGCTTTTGAAAATGGAGCTTTGGGCTTTAAACTGTCTGGAAGTGGTTTAGGTGGAATCGTCATTGTACTTTGCGACAACGTTGAAATAGCTAAGTCAATTGCTAAAAAATGTCAAAATGTTGCTGTTAATAGCTGGATCGAGGAAATTTAATGAAAAAAACTGTTCGTGCACACACAAATATTGCTCTAATAAAATATTGGGGAAAAGAAGACCAGGCTATGCGCTTGCCTGCTATGTCGAGTATTTCAATGACACTAGATGAATTTTATACTGATACCAAAATTTCTGATAGTGAAAAAGACCGTTTCATTTTAAATGGTACTGAGCAAACTGGTAAAAGTGCCCAGCGCGTTTTTTTGTATCTTAGATTTTTACAAGAAAGATTTGGTTTAACTGGGCACTTACAAGTTGAATCTACCAATCATGTTCCAACTGCAGCTGGTCTCGCCTCTTCTAGTTCGGCGTTTGCTGCTTTAGCAGGTGCATTTAGCTCGTACTATGATCTGCAGATTGACCGTCAAGAACTTTCATGCTTGGCAAGAATGGGGTCAGGCTCGGCATGTCGTTCAGTATTTGGTGGTTTTGCGATGTGGCAGAAAGGAAATAGTGATTTGACCTCTTATGCGTATGCAATAAATGAGCAACCTGAAATGGACTTACATTTATTAGCGGTTGAACTTAATCCTAACCCCAAAGAATTATCTTCAACTAACGGAATGCAGCTGGCCAAAACCTCGCCCTTTTTCCAGCCTTGGCTAGAACGCAATCAAGCAGAAATAGATAAAATGATTGAAGCAATTGAACAAAACGACTTTACGGCTTTGGGTCAATTAGCCGAATTAAATGCTAATGAGATGCATGCTGTTAACTTAACGGCTCAACCTGGATTTACCTATTTTGAGCCGGATACGATTAGAGCAATCAAACTTGTTGAGCAGCTGCGAAGAGAAGGAATAGAATGTTACTATACAATCGACGCTGGCCCAAATGTAAAAGTTATGACTCGGTTAAAAAATGTAAAAGAAATTACTAAGCGTTTCATATCAGAATTTGACAATGTTAAGATAGTAAATGCAAGTTTTGGTCCAGGTATCAAATATTTGGATTAATAATGTATTTAAATTGGTTAGGAGATTAAATTCTTTGATAACAGAACAAGCGCCCGGTAAGTTATACATCGCCGGTGAATATGCAGTTTTAGAACAGGATTGCCCCGCAATTTTGGTCGCAGTTAATCAATTTATCCGGGTTTCGATTACTAAATCTAAGTCATCTACTGGTTCGATTCATTCCAAACAATATTCGCAGGATTCTATTCACTGGGTACGACGTGGTGCCAAAATGGTGATCGACAATCGTGATAATCCTTTTGAATATATTTTGTCGGCAATTAACTTAACGGAACGTTTTTGCCTCGAACAACATATCAAATTACGAGTATATGATTTGCACGTCAATTCTGATCTTGACTCAGCTGACGGAAAAAAATATGGTCTAGGTTCTAGTGCGGCAGTCACAGTAGCCACGGTTAAAGCGATTCTACGTTTTTATAACGTGCCTTTTAGTAACGAACTAGTTTATAAACTGTCCGCTATTTCCCACTACTCTGTTCAAGGAAACGGCTCTGCAGGAGATATTGCTGCGAGTGTTTATGGTGGCTGGATTGCCTATCAAACATTTGATAAAAAATGGCTGAAACGCGAATTAACACAAAAGTCACTTTCTGAAGTTGTTGATGAAGCATGGCCAGGGCTAAAAATTCAATTATTGACCCCTCCTGAAGGGATGAACTTATTGATTGGATGGAGTCAAAAACCTGCATCAACTTCACGCCTAGTTGATGAAACTAATGCCAATAAAGCAGCATTAAATGTCGAATATAAACAATTTTTACAACAATCGCGAAAATGCGTATTACGCATGATTGATGGTTTTGAACAAGGCAATATTGACCTAATAAAGATGCAAATTCGAGAAAACAGGAAACTGTTACAGCACTTTGCTCAAATAAATCAAATTGCAATTGAGATTCCCCGTTTGTCAAAATTGATCAATATTGCTGAGTCATTTGGTGGTGCGGCAAAAACATCAGGTGCGGGTAACGGAGATTGTGGCATCGTTATAACCGATGAACAAACTAATGTTAATGAGCTTGAACAGCAATGGCGTAAAAACAATGTTTTACCCCTTGACCTTCACGTTCATCAAGTAAAGCTAATGCAGTAAGAAGAAAAATGTCAATTAGATCAAAACGTAAGGAAGAACACCTTTCTTTAGCAAACCAATTTTATGAACCGAATAAGCCAAATAGCTTTGACCAAATGGGACTTTTACGACCTGCTTTGCCAGAAGCAAAAGTTGACTTAAGTTCGATTAAAACAACTATGTTTGGCAAAAACGTCAATGCGCCCTTTTTTATTAACGCAATGACCGGTGGTTCTGCAAAATCATTCTCTATTAACCAAGCATTTGGTAAAATTGCTCAGCAAGCTAAAATAGGTCTTGCATTGGGTTCTGCAAGTATCTTAGTTAAAGAAGCTGAACAACTTGACAGCTTTTTGATTGCACGTGAAAAAAATCCTGACGGTGTCATAATTGCAAACGTGAATGCGAAGACTGAGGCTATGGATGCTCAAAAAATTGTTGATGAACTTAATGCTGATGCTTTACAGATTCATTTGAATACAGTTCAGGAAATTGCTATGCCTGAAGGCGATCGCGATTTTTTGTGGCTAGATAACTTAATTGAATTACGTCAAAATGTTACCGTTCCGATAATTATAAAAGAAGTCGGCTGCGGTTTAGACCAAGCGACAATTCATTTACTAAAAAACGAAGGCTTTGAACTATTTGATATTGCTGGCAGTGGCGGAACGGATTTTGCTAAGATTGAAAATGCACGAAACCAAAATGACCTTTCTTATCTTGAAACGATTGGATTGCCAACTGTTGTTTCTGCTTTAATGGCGGCTGAAGAAAAGGTTACCTTTATCGTGTCAGGTGGTGTTCGTAATGCATTAGATATTTTTAAAGGTTTATGTTTGGGAGGAAAATACGTCGGCATTTCCAATGTCTTTTTGCAGACATATCAGGATCAGGGCGAAGATGCATTACTACAAATGATTTTGGCGTGGCAAAAAGAATTAGCTAGTTTGTTAGCTATTTACGGTCAAAATGATTTAACAAATTTAAGTAAAATCAAGCATTACTTCGACCTGCCCTTGAAGAACTTAATTGATCAATTGAGCTAATTTTACATAATTAAAAATATGCAAAGTAGAATTCTACTTTGCATATTTTTTTGTCTTAATTTAATAGATGCCATATTTCTTTTTGAACGGCACTTTCATTACTTGATCCGATCACTTGGTCCGCTGCACTTTTGGCAACTGGCAAAGCGGTGGCGGTAACAAAGCTCCGGCCAACATATTTTAGCATCCCAACGTCATTACCACTGTCGCCAAACGCAACCATTTCGCGCGAATTAATATGGAATTTTTTGCTTAAGTATTCTAGGCCAACAGCTTTGTTCATCCCTTTAGTTGACATGTCAATTGAGGTAGATGAACCAGAGACAAAGCCAATTTGCGGATAATCGCGTTGAAGTTTACTTAACAACTTCGGCATTCTGTCTTCGGGAACATCTAATGTTACCTTGAAAATCTGATCGTCTAAATGGTTAAAGTCCTCGACAATACGCAGCTTTTGGTAGTACTTTTTAAGCTCTTCTGCATAGCGCTGACCATCTTTTTCTAAAACATATGCACTTGCAAGACCAGAAACAGTGACCTTTTCATCTGAGTATGTCTGAACAATTTCCAAAATGGTTTGAAAATCTTCATCGGATAAGCTGTCAACATGAAGAACTTGTCTTCCCTTAGCAACCAGTGCCCCATTTTCTGCAATAAAATACATTTGCTGAGCTGTTTTAGGAAAACGAGAATAAATATTCTCATATTGATTTCCACTGGCAATTACAAACTTAATTCCCTGTTCCTGCATTAAAGCAAACTCGCGCAAAAATAGTTCTTCATCATAGGTTTTTTCATCGGTTAACCATGTACCGTCCATATCAGTGGCAATTAATTTAATCATCTTTAATAGTTACTTTCTTTTACTTCCGTAATCCCTTTGGATAAAAATTCTTTAAAACATTATTAGTTATTTTACCAAAACTGAACACGCAACTTTGGCAACTAACTAGCACAAAACCGTGTAAAGCTGATTCTAGGCGAATAGTCTCGCCATGAATATACTTAGCATAATCTTCTTTAGTTAAATTTACTACCTGTTTTTGTTTTCTTTGTCCTAATACCAGCGCTAATTGATGACTCGGTTCAAAGCGCTTTTTCTTTAAAATTCCTAGCTCTAATCCGTTACTAATAATTTTAAAATGCATGTTGTCAGCCTCGATTGCAGGAAGATAAACATGATTTTGACTTACTAAACAAGATGTTGACCAGTTAGCAAGTTCTAAAGGTAAATTAAACGGTTTTAAAACTTCTGCAACTAGTGCACTTTCTGACGTTGTCAATTTGGCTTTGTTTTGATGAGCTTTTCGCTTTTTAACTTTTGTATTAGTACTTTTTTCTCGTTCAGCTAATTGTAATTTGGCAACATACTGCCCTTCACCTAAATTATCGTTTGGCCAAAAACGTAATGTCCCCTTTATAGCAGGATCATTATTAGCCCAGTCAGGACGTCCTGGTTCAACAGCAGATGTATTTACTTTGATTGGAAGAATTTTAAAGCCCAATTGCTCTACTAACCAGGATACGATTTCTTCATCCTCTTCTGGTGAAAAGGTACAGGTTGAGTATATTAATTCGCCACCAGGTTTGAGCATTTTTACTGCCTCGGTCAGAATTTCCTTTTGCCTTTTTTGGCAAGTCATGACATAGTCTTGTGACCAATAAGAGACTGCTTCAGGATTTTTTCGAAACATCCCTTCCCCGCTACACGGGGCGTCGACAATGATTTTATCGAAAAAATGTGTAAATGACCGAACTAACTTTTCTGGGCTTGCAGAAGTTATTAGTGCATTAATTACACCCCAGCGCTCTAGGTTTTCTCTTAGGGCTTTGACGCGTGTATTAGAAATTTCATTTGCAACAAGTAATCCTTTACCCTTCAGCTGTTCAGCGATAAATGTGCTTTTTCCTCCAGGAGCAGCACATAAATCGAGTACTATATCTCCGGGGTGGATATCAGCAATCATGGCAGGAAACATTGCTGCAGGGTCTTGAGAATAGACTAAGCCACTGATAGCTTCCGGGTCTTGACCATTAATCTGGCCGTAGTATGCATTTTTAAGTCCGGGAATCGGTTGATCAAGAGAATAAGAGACTTCTCGCTGCCCTTTTAAAGTATTGATTCTAAATGCCTTTTTGGCGGGTTGGTTCATTGCATCAAATAATTCTTGTGCTTGCTTTTGACCAAGTAATTTTTGATATTTAGAAATAAATTCAGTTGGTAAATTAAGCATGTGTGTTTTCCTTTCGCCAACATAAAAAGATGAAGAAGCTATAAACAAGCGCAACTACGCCCCAACTGCCCAAAAGAAGCATTAAAAGGTGCTCTCGATTTGAATAAAAAGCACGCCAGCAAAGGAAGAAATATGCTCCAAGTGATAATAATAGCTCTACTAATATTATTCTAAAGCCATGATTGGCAAGCCAATTGCGTAATAAACTACCTTTTAAGTGAGTCGCCTTAACGGTTTGCCAATCCAAGTAAGCCAAGATGATGTTAGCAATAGTGGCCACAAAGACTAGCAAAATGATGAATAAAAATTCTTTAATTACGGAAAGCTGACGCTTCTGATGCTTTCTTACAAATACTGGTGTTTTAACTTTAACATGATAATGACGGGCAATTTTTCTAATTACCTTATTAGAGCTATCAATAATGATGGTATAGTCTTTAAGCTTGAATTTACCTGTAGGCTGCTTGGTACCGGTTGTTAGATAATAGCCATTTTGTTTCATCCGGCGATAGTGCTTCAGGGTACCAATCACAGAATAATAAGTATTATTTAAATTAATGTACTCATTATTTTGTGTTTTTAATGTTGGAACCTTAGCATTTAAGCCTAAAACTCCAAATGAAACACGTCCCTTAAAGTCATCTGAAGTAAAATATCGTCCAGATTCCGTTGGTAATGTTAAAACATCATGATTAGACCAAACTAATGTCTGATTGTCCTTTCTTTTACTCGTTAAGTGAAGTTGGATTTTATTTTGGGGAAAGGTTTTTTCTAGATACTTTAAAAAGTCGCTAACACTTTGGTTATTTTTGATTTCAAAGCTGCGCGTGTTGTTGCTCAAACCATAAGCCTCAAGTAGTTGGTTAGCTTCTTGGGACTGGACGTTTGAAAGCATTGTACCCGTACCGAGTAATGTTAAAAAAATAATTAATAGTAAGAGGATTTTTTTAGATCTCATGTTTTATCTCAAATATTTGTTCTTCAATAAAATCAAAGCTTGTAAATGAATGATTAATTGCCTGTAATTCTGACGAATGAGTGAAATGGATTTGGTGCCAAAAAGTAGCAGAATTAGTTACACCATTTTTTTCACCAATAAATAGCAAACGACTAGATGGATTGTAATTTTGCCAAGCTTCTATCGCGCTTAAATCACTTTCATCAAAATTAGGTGCCCATGCACAAATAACTAGTTGTACTTCAGGAAACGCTCGAATTGCCTCAGGTGCAGATAAATTCAATACCTTTGTAGCCTGTTGGCTTCCAGTTCTTGAAGTTTTTGACCATTCTAATGAGTCTGTTGCAATTGTCTTTAAACCTACTTCAGTTAAAGCTTTAGACCAATATGCATTTCCTGCCATAATTTCTAAAACGGAGCTAATTTTAAACTGCTCCTTAATTAGTTTGGCAGTTTCCAAATTTGGCAATGACCAAACACCGTAATTGATTGATAGGTACTGCCTCATGCTATTAAGAAGCTGATTAGTAACTTTTATATTGCCCTTCTGCTGCCTTGACATACAACTTTCAAGCTTTTCAACTTCATTTGGATAAAAACCAAGTCGTCTAGGAGCAGTCGGTAAGATTTTCTTTTCTTTCATGTAGCGGTCAATTTGATTAACCTCTTTAATTTGGTCATGAATTAGTGGGTTATCAAGCTGAGCATCTAATTGATTAATTTTCTTTAAATAATCTGTCATTTCTAATACCTACAATGATTTTACCATTCATGTGACTAGATTTCAGTTATAATAAAAGGTAACTGAATAAAGGAGAATATTTTATGGCAAAAAATGTAACAAAAAAGCAAGATAACGAAGAAGAAAGTCTTGGAAAATTCATCCTAGACGTTGTCATAATGATGGTGGTAATTCTTGGTGCTTTCTATCTTGTCTTCCACTTCGTTCTTTCAAATGATGAAGTTTCTGGCCCATCAATGCAGCCAACTTTTGAAGATAAAGATCGCTTGATTTCGGTACGGAACTTTACGCCTAAACGTAACGATGTGGTAGTTTTATTAGCTCCTAAGGCCGCAAACGACACTCCTGGAGCAATGTATATTAAGCGTGTTATTGGTTTGCCGGGTGATAAAATCGTTTCTAAAAACGACAAAATGTATATTAATGGCAAGAGACTAGCTGAACCATACCTTAATAACAAGTACAAAAAAGCGGACAATGATGCTGGACATACATACACCACTAATTTTACTTATAAAGTGCCTAAAGGCTATTACTGGGTAATGGGTGATCATCGTGATATCTCAAAAGACTCCCACATTTTTGGACCTGTAAAAAGAGAAAATCTAGTCGGCAAAGTTACCTTCAGATATTGGCCTTTTAATAAAATTCAAGGATTTTAGCAGTACTTTTCTTTGAATTTTTTGGTTTTTTGGCTAAAATAATTGTAAAGGAGATTTTATTATGAATCAGCAAATAGAAGAATTATCCGATGCAATTATTACTTACCAGACAGAACATCATACTACAGATACAGATTTAGCATTTGCTAGTCACCTGTCGGTTGAGAAAATTCATGCAATGAAGGCTGGTGAAGGTGAATTCACTCCTGAAGAAATCAATCAACTGTATGACTTTCTTGCTACCAAGCGTTAAGTTAAAACAAATATAAAAAATGGCCTCAAGTTTTGCTTGAGGTCATTTTTCTTTGTTTGAAGAGAAATACACTATTTCTTTTCCCTTGCTTCGAAAAAGTAGTTGAATATCAAAGTATTAGCTATCAATAAAAAGATATCAAAGACTAACATGATAATAAGTGAAATACCAAAGTCTACATACCTATCATTATACTCATAGCCAAAAATACTACTAAACAGAAAGTTTATCGGGAAGTCGATAAGTGACGCTAAGAAGCTATTAGCACTAAAGGCAACCCAACAAGCAACAACTATGACTATGATAAAAATGACTCTGAGAAAAGCTTGACCGCTTGTAGTGGGTAAAAATTCTAAAATTGCACGACTTGAAAAGTTTAAAAAATCAACTACAAAAAAGACAAAAAGAGTAATTAAAATCAATAGTAATATAGAGCCCCAAATTTTGAAAGCTCGTTCATTGAATAATTGCGACATAGCGTTTGAAGGACTGGAGAAACCTGTAATCACGTTCTTTTTGAAACGACTATCCGTCAGTACCGACATCCCGAATAAAAGCAAAAGTCCAATTACGTCTAAGATTCCGAGATAAACAATTGAGACAAATGAACTAAGCGTATTATCAAGGTAAAGATTGGTGCTGCTCATTGGAATTAGCCGCCAGGTTTGACTGCGGTTTACTCTTTGAGCAAATATTGCTATCAAGCAAACAGCAATAAATCCAAAAGCAAGAACAATAAAGAAGAAAGACGTCATCCAGTTGGTTATGAAATTAAAATCATTTACATAAGTATTGCGGATAAAGTGATTATTTTCAAATTTATACAGAGAAAAAAAGGTTATTGCCATTGAAGTTAAAATCTGAAAAAGCATCAAGGTGTTAAGCTTCTTAGTTTTTAATTTGAATAGTTCAGTAAAGCAGCAATTAAAAAGTGACATTATTCTTCTTCCTCCTGATAAAGTCCTTCATAGTATTCTTCAATGCTCTGATTTTTAGCTCTAATATCATCCGCTGATAAATGTTCATATACAGTATGATCTCTAATAATCACAACCTCATCTAGCATGGAAGAAATTTCGTTAACAAAGTGATCAGAAACTAAAATAGTAGATTCCTTAGCCTTCCATAAAATAATTGAGTTAATGATCTTTTTTCGAGCCATCGCATCAATTCCGGAAAAGGGCTCATCTAATAGATATAAATCTACTTTACGCGAAAATGTTAGTGCAATAACTAGTTTTTCACGCATCCCTTTTGACATTTCAGAAAGGCGCATCTCAGAATCAATTTTCATAAAACCGCGTAGCTGTTCGAATTCATTTACATCAAAATCTTGGTAAATAACTTCATAGAATTTGCTAATTTGTTCTACTTTTGTATTTTCAGAAAATCCAGATAAATTATCAGTAAAGGATATGTGCTTTTTCCTTTCAACTTCATTATCTTCTCCTGCTACCATTACAGTGCCATGATAATTTTTAGCCATGCTATCAATAATACGCATCAAAGTAGTTTTTCCTGCACCATTTTCTCCTAATAGTGCAACAATTTTTCCTGGTCCCAATGTTAGATTGACATTATTTAAGATCGTTTTTTGATTTTTTCGATACGTCAAATCTTTGATTTCTAGTAGATTTCCCATTAAGTTCGCTCCTAGTTCTAATACACTTTATTAACAACTAAATCTTTTGCTTTATAAGAGTACGTTTGTCAATCTTCATACCCTGAGATAATTCAATTTGGAGATCAAATCAGCTGTTTATACTGTATTATATTTCTATTACACTATTATGATAGACTAAAAAAATCTGCCATGCAATCCTTTTTAACAAAAAACTACTCACTAATATTCTTAATGAGTAGTTTGATAGTTATTTCTTTTCTTTTGGCTCAATATATTGATTGAATAAAAACAAATTAATGGCAATGAAAAGCAAGTCAAAGCAAATGAATATTGAAATTGGCTCCAATAACTCATTTGACGACGTTGATTGAAAAAAGACTGCAAATGGTGCATCAAAAATAGGCGTTAGAGCTCGGATTCCTTTGACTAATGCCCATATGAGAATGAACACTAGAAAAACGCGGATGAACCCCAACAAAGACTTGTTTTTAATTGATCCTGGTAAAAAACTAATAATTGCTTGGCTGGAGAAGTTTAAAAAACTAAGCATTAAATAAAAGAGTAGACAAAATAAAACAAGTAAGATTAGTGACTGGATAACAACAATAAAATCTTCAACATTGAAAACAAAACTACTTTTTTCATACGATGTCATAACTTCTGAATGAAATGTGCCATCAAATTGAAAGGCCAACAAAAAACTAATACCTATACCAATGGCTTCTAAACATGCAAAATATGCTAATGTTGCAATTGAAGTAAAGATATTATCCAAATAATACTTTGAATCAGAGATTGGCAATAACCGCAAAGATTGGTTTACGTTAATTGCCTCATTTTCATTACAAGTTATGCAGTATAAAGCTAATGCTGCAATAAAGGAGAAAAAGAGGACAAACATGAAAAACGATGGAAAAACCCCTAAATCTTGCCTTCCAAAATAAACATGTCCACTCGTAGTAAAACTAAGTACAGTAATTGCTATGGCTGCAATTAATTGGACAAGCAGTACGTAGTTAGCCTTCTTAATTTTTCGTGTAAATAAAGTAGCAAAAAGCCGACCGAACATTATTCTTCACCCTCTCCATATATGTTTTCATAAAATTCTTCGATGCTTTGATTACTCTCACGTATTTCTTCAGTTGATTTGTGACAGTAGATTGTTTTATCTTTTACAACAACAACTTCGTCAAGCATAGAAGCAATTTCGTTAACGAAATGATCAGAGATTAGAATAGTTGCTTCATCCGCTTTCCATAGAATAATTGAACTAATAATTTTTTTTCGAGCCATCGCGTCAATTCCAGAGAAAGGTTCGTCAAGTAAATAGAGTTCTGCTTGACGTGAAAAAGTCAAAGCAATAATTAGCTTTTCACGCATACCCTTTGACATTTCAGACAGACGTAAGTTTTCATTTAATCTCATGAACTTTTGTAGCTGCTTAAATTTATTTTTGTCAAAATCATCATAAAGATATTCGTAAAAATTAATTATTTTCGCAACTTTAGTACTTTCCTTAAATCCTGACAAACTGTCAGAGAAAGAAATGACCCTTTTACGGTCCGTAACAGATTGAACTCCATCAATCGCAACCATACCGCGAAAATTCTTATTAATTCCTGCGATTATGCGCATCAATGTTGTTTTACCAGCTCCATTTTCGCCTAAAAGAGCAACAATTTTGCCATGCTTTAAGTTTAAATTGATATCTTTAAGAATTACTTTTAGGTTCTTTCTATATGTTAAATTTTCAATTTCTAAGAGATTGCTCATTAACTATTCCCCTACTTTAAATAAGCTGATAAGATATCATGAATTTGATCATTTGACACACCCAAATCATTCATACTTTGAACAAATTTATTTAGCTCATCATTAATCAATTCCTGTTTTGTCTTTTCAAGCAAGTCTGTATCTTCGGTAACAAAATTACCTTCTCCGCGCTTAGTATACAAAATCCCCTCTACGTTCATTTGTTGCAAAGCTCTTTGTACCGTGTTCACATTAACAGTCAATTGAACTGCTAGTTCACGCACAGAAGGAATTTTCTGTCCTGGCTTTAATTCGCCGGTAACAATTTGACGATATAGATATTGCTTGATTTGCAGATAAATGGGAATATTATCCTTGAATTCCACAAATCCACCATCCTTTTACTGTATCACATTTCTAATACACTGTAATAATACCGCAGTTTATATGTTAGTGCAATCTTTTTTATTTCTTCCTAATAAATACTTCTAAAAAGCAATTTTATGTTCTTATTGATCGTTTATAAGAGTCTTATTATTTTTTCAGTGTTCCACGACTCTGCATTTTTACTTAATTTCAAACAAAAAAGCCGATTAACTCATTAATAGCAACGTTTTAATCGGCATTTTTTGATTATTAGAGTAGATGTGCATAATTAAGCTGGTATTACCCAACAGTAATTATCATTGATATAAAAGCACTTATCTCATTTAAGTTAATTTTAGAGAAAGTGCTTTTCTAACCTTTTTTGTTTCACTATTTATTATTTGTTGCGTTCATTTCGACCATTCTGATCATAACGTCAACTGCTTTGTACATTGATTCTAAAACAGTGTATTCGTAACGACCATGCATGTTTTCTTGACCTGAGAATAGGTTTGGACATGGTAAACCACGATAAGTCAGTTGACTACCGTCTGTACCACCTCTAATTGGATCCTCGTCGATTTCGGTCAATCCTTCTTTACGATATGCATCTCTTGCTAAGTTGACAACATCCATGTGTTTTTCAAGCTCATCTGCCATATTGTAATATTGATCTCTCATTGTTAATTTGATTCTCTCAGTACCAAATTCATCATTCATTTTAGTGACAATGTCTTTAACCAAGTTTTTACGACGCTCAAGACCATCACGTTCAAAGTCACGGATAATGTACTCAAGGTATGCATTATCAACTGTTCCCTGGAAATCAGTTAAATGGAAGAAGCCTTGTCGTCCATCAGTTTTTTCTGGTACTTCGTCTGCTGGGAGTTGATTTTGGAAGTTAATACCTATTTGGATTGCACTGATCATCTGATTTTTAGCAACTGATGGGTGAACATTTACTCCTTGAATGTTAAGTGTAAATGTTGCTGCTGAGAAAGTTCCCCAGTCAAGCTTACCTGGAGCAGCCCCATCAAGTGTATACCCGAAGTCTGCACCAAACTCATCAATGTCAAAGTGAGGCGCACCAGTACCAATTTCTTCATCAGGTGTAAAGGCCAAACGAATTTTTCCATGCTTAACTTCTGGATGATTCATCAAATATTCAGCTAGAGTTACTACTTCACTGACACCACACTTGTCATCTCCACCTAGCAATGTATCACCTGATGTAGTAATAAGCGTTTTACCGGCATATTTTTTGAGATTAGGGAAAACCTCAGGATCCAAGTAAAAATCAGAATCACCTAATTGAATTTTTGATTTACCATCATAGTTTTCATGGACTTGTGGGCGAACATTTTCCGCATTGAAATCTGCCGTATCACAATGTGCTAGAAAACCCATTACTGGAACTTCATAATCAATATTTGAAGGAATTTCAGCGATTACACAGCCGGATTTTTGGTTGTAATGTACATCACTTAAGCCCAAATCCTCTAAATCCTTCATTACAACTTCTTTTTGGAAGTCTTCTTGACGCTTAGTGGATGGAAAACGGTCTGAGTGCTCATCCGAACGCGAGTTAACTTTTACATATTTTAAAAATCTGGGTAATAAATTTGGGTATTCCATAAAAACTCCTTTATTTAAACTAAATCTTGGAATGGGTTAGTTGAAACATGTGACTTAATAACATTAACATTCCAATTATTTTCTTCATTCCATTTAATTAACTTTTCATATATTTTATCCTTAAATAATTTTTCTGTATAGTGCCCAGGATCAATTACTGTTATTCCTGAAGAAATCATATCGTGACCAGTATGATAATAAACGTCTCCGGTTATAAAGGCATCTATCTTTTCAGTAACTGCTTGGTGCCAGTACTTACCCCCATCTCCGCAAATAAGTGAAACAGTTGAAATTTGTTGCTGGTTATCAGCAGTAATCAATCTAACCATTTTGATATTCATTTTCTTTTTTACATAATATGCAAAATCAATTGCAGAGAGCGGTTCAGGCAGCTTGCCTTTTCGTCCAATAGCAATGCCGTCACTATCTAGACAAAAAGGTTGTACATCAGTCAAACCTAATTCTTCTGCCTGCCAATCGCTAGACCCATCTTGAGCTTTATCAGAATTAGTATGAATTGAATAGACAGTAATGCCGTTAGCAATTATTTTGCCATACATTTCATTTTGTGGATCGGCAAAGTTTAAGTTAGGTGCAGGTCTAAACATTAAAGGATGATGGCTGATAATTAGATCAACATGCTCTTTTATTGCTTCTTCAACAACTTGTGGTCGAACATCTAACGTGGTCATAACCTTGGTAACTGATTGCTCTAAAGAACCAATTTGAATGCCAACGGGATCACCAGCACTTGCAATTTTTTCAGGAAAGAAATCGTTTAAAACTTTCACTAGGTCTTTAACTTTAGTCATTTAGTTCTCCTTTGATCATTTCAATCTGTTCTTGAACCTGTTTTATATGAGACATATCTTTATTTTTTGCCTTATTTAAATTAACTAACAAATTTTGTTGGTACTTTAGCTGACCTATCCATTTATTAGTAAAAGTCTGATTTTTAGTCTTAATTAAGATTGGACCAAAATATAATTCTTTTTCAGTTAATGGGATATTTGATTCAGTTTTTTTAGCCTTAATCAGTTCATATGTATGACCGGCTTCAGCCACAATTTGTTCATCGACAATCTGATAGCTGTGCTGCATCAACCATTTACGAACACCATATTCTCCAACATTTGGTTCAAGAATTAAGGTGTCGAAACTCATTTTTTTGTTAACTAAGGCATCATTTAAAATCTGACTCATCAAGTTGCCGCCCATGCCAGCAATCACTATAGTATCAATGTTGTCTTTGGCTGAGATGGTTTCTAGTCCAGCGCCTAGACGAGTTTCTATTTTTCCTTCTAAGCCAGCCTCTTTAATATCCTGTTTTGCATTATCAAGCGGTCCTTTTCCAATATCACTAGCAATTGCAAAATTGACCTTGCCTGATTTGACTAATTCAATTGGTAAGTATGCGTGATCTGTACCAATATCTGCAATTCGCGCATCTTGATCTACCATGGTTGCGAGTTTGTTTAAACGTAAATTCACTTTTCGACCTACTTTCCATGTATAAAATTTTAGCATACACTTACCGCTCTTTGTTCAAAATAGTTAGAAACCGCTGTATTTTTCATTGATAAAAGATTTATAATAAAAATATCGTAATTTTGTAATGAGAGGACTTTTTTGAATGAATAAATCAGAGACTCATAAACTCAAGCCCTTTATTCGAGATCAGTTAAATAGAAAATTAATTCAGCCAGTAATGCCTACTTCGGTTAACGTCGCTGTACCTCCAGAAATTCTACAGCCTGATTTGTTCAGAAATAATATGCAGAGCACTGATAACGGAGCAGATTTAAGGGCAATTTGGACTAATGTTCCTTTGAAAAAATCCGACCTGTCCACATCTAATACTGTAAAAGGAAAGATTATCAGTGACAGCAACAGCCAAACAATTAATATCAATGGCAAAAACTTTCCATTTCATCCTTTTGGGAAGTAGCTTTAAAGAACGCAAATTTAAGTAGTTTTAAAAAGATGGAGGATTCTAAATTTGGATCGAACAGAACCAGTTACTTTAACAAATATGTGTATGATTAAAAAAGGCGAACAAATTTTAGTCATTGATCGAAATGATCCCTCCTGGCCGGGTTTAACTTTTCCGGGTGGACATGTTGAAGCACATGAGTCTTTTTATGATTCTGTTGTTCGTGAGGTTAAAGAAGAAACCAATCTCGACATTAAAAATCCACGTCTTAGTGGTATTAAGCAATTTTTCGATGAAAACGATCATCGTTATTTAGTTTTTTTCTATATTGCTACAGAGTTTACAGGCACTGTAAAAGCTTCTCATGAAGGAAACTTAGTATGGATGACGAAAGAAGAACTGCTAAATCATCAATTGGCCTATAATTTTGATCGTGACTTACTTGTATACTTTAACGACGATATTGATGAGCATATCTTGGATGATAGCCGAGATGAATTATTTTAAGGAGAATTTGAAATGCCTTCTGAACAAGCAATTAAGCGTTGGCACCTAGGACAAATAATAGTTCAAGAAATTTTGATCATTGTGGCGCTTGTGCTATTTTTTAAAATCAAGCCCCTGACCAAAAGTAAAAATGAGGCTGTGGTAGTTCTATCAGTTTTGTTCATACTGGTATCTCTACAACTAACTCTTCTATGCGAAAAACATCCTACGAGAAAAATAGTCCAATTTAATCATTATTTTCAAGCCGTTAATATCCAAATATGCTTTTTAGTACTCCTTGCAATCGGAGCAGATTTTATCAAAGTTTTTAATACTAAGAACCTTATCTGGCTGATAATTCCACTTACTCTGTATGAACTAGTTCTGCTAGTTCCTATGGCAGAACTTTCCTGGGGAAAAATAAGCAGTGTAATTGGGCAAATCATAACTTTATTATTATTCTCAAGTCTGATACTTGCTATACCGGGAATGTTGACTATGAACAGCTCCCCTTCTTTGCTACAAATGCTTAATAAAACTGAAGTTACTGGGGCAATTTGTTTTGTAATCACTTCAGTGGTTGTCATGAATAAATGGGGCTATCAAGCCCCTGGCTTGAGATTGAGTTCAAGAGCTAAATATGCAGTTCTAGCGTTTATATCTTTATTTATTTTTGTTGACTGCGTGTTTAATGCTTTTAATGAAGCAGGTAACTGGGGGCAACTGCTCACGAGCTGGAATTTTCAGATTACTACAAAACATATGATAAAGCTCGTTTGCAGAGGCATAGAAGCCGGTGTAGCTGAAGAATGGTTGATGCGTTTTTGTGTTTTAAGCATTTTACTCAAAACTTTTAAAAATGCTCAACATCAAATCTCATGGGCGGTTGTATTAGACGGTTTGATTTTTGGAGCACTCCATATTGTTAACCTAATAGAGCAGCCACTACCGGCTACAATTTTACAAATGATTGATGCAAGTGTAGCTGGTATTGCTTTTGCATCAATTTATCTTTATACTGGATCTTTTTTCATAAATATAGGCTACCATGCAGTTTTTGATATCCTAGTTTTCTTGGCTTCTGGTACTACTGTCATGACTAACCCCACTGATTTTGAATGGCAGTATTTAATCTTAACAACCTTAGTTTATCTAGCTTTTTCAGTTTTCTTATTATCAGGTAAACGCAAAAGTGTTATTGAATACAACATGAAGCAATGGGGATTAGCTGATAGCTGATACTTATGGAGTATACGGTTATAATAAAAAAGACAAGATTTCAAAAAAACTTGTCTTTTTGTTTAGCTATTTAATCTAAGAAATCACGCAACTGATTTGAACGACTCGGATGACGCAACTTACGTAGTGCTTTTGCTTCAATTTGCCTGATTCTCTCTCTTGTGACGCCAAAAACCTTACCAACTTCTTCAAGAGTCCTTGTCCGACCATCATCAAGACCAAAACGCAAGCGTAGAACATTTTCTTCACGATCTGTTAAAGTATCGAGTACCTCTTCTAGCTGCTCCTTGAGCATCTCATATGAAGCATGTTGTTCAGGACTAGTTGCATCTTTGTCTTTAATAAAGTCGCCTAAATGGGAATCATCTTCTTCACCAATTGGTGTTTCCAAAGAAACAGGTTCTTGAGCAATTTTTAGTATGTCGCGCACTTTAGAAGTTGGCATATCCATTTCAGCACCAATTTCTTCTGGAGTTGGCTCACGACCTAAGTCTTGCAACAATTGTCTTTGAATTCTAATCAGCTTATTGATTGTTTCAACCATGTGAACTGGAATTCTAATTGTTCGAGCCTGATCAGCAATTGCACGAGTAATGGCTTGACGAATCCACCAAGTAGCATAAGTCGAAAACTTAAAGCCAAGACTGTAATCAAACTTGTCAACGGCTTTCATTAGACCCATGTTTCCTTCTTGAATTAAGTCAAGGAATGACATACCACGACCAACATAGCGTTTTGCAATTGAGACAACTAAACGTAAGTTAGCCTCAGCTAATTCTTGCTTAGCCTCTTCGTCGCCTTTTTCAATTCGTTTTGCAAGAGCAATTTCCTGATCTGCGTTAAGAAGTGGAACACGTCCAATTTCCTTCAAGTACATTCTTACTGGATCGTTCATCCTGACGCTTGAAGGGGCTGACATATCTTTTAGTTCAGCCTTTTCAACATCTTTTTGCTTCTTCAAAGCTAGTTTGGATGGATCACCATTTTCATCAACTATACTGATGCCGTTATCTTCAAACTCTTGAACTAATTGATCGACTGCTTTTCCCTCTAAATCATAGGGCTTAACCAAACGATTAACAAATTCAGTTTCAGTAATTGATTTATCTTTCTTAACCGCTTTAACAACCTCTTGTACTACTTTATCTAAAGATGGTTGTTCTTTTTCGCTAGTGCTTTTCTTTTCTGTCACTATAAAGCCCCCCTCTGCCCTTGAATTCTCTTTAACTGTAAAATTTGTTGCGTAATAGACATTATTTTGTCCGTATCCATAGTTCTCTTTGCATCTTGAAGTTCATTCATCAACTTATTCAGTTGTTTGTCAACTTGACGCATTTCTAAAGCATAGATTTGTTCACAAATCTCACGGTCTGAAAAATCCTGCGGCATATCTGCCATTTCGGCATTAACTATTATACCTTGAAGTTGTTCAGGAATAAAATTTAAAAAACTATTTACTGTCGGTTTTTCATGAGTTTCGCTGAAATTTAACCATAATTCCGCTAATTTTTGATAATCGGAATCAGGAAATAAGAACTTGTTCTGCAAAAGATAATCGCGAGCATGCTCCGAATGAATGAATAAGTACAATAGCCTTGTTTGGACTGGATCATTCTTAATAGCAATATCTTGATGATACTCTGGTGCTGGACCGTCATCTTGTTGAAATTCTGTTTCATTTGGAATTTGTCCGCTTGTATGTTGCTTAGCAGTATTAAATTGACGACGATATTTTAGCAAATTCACTTTTAATGAATCTTTAGAAACATTTTGCTGCTGAGCAATTCTATCCAGATATAAATCTTGTTCAACTGGATTTGAGAGCTGTGCAATTTCTTGCATAGCTTCGTCAAGATATGCAAGCTTCTGGCGATCATTATCTAAGTTATATTTCTTAGCAAGTCGCTTTAAGAAAAAGTCAGTCGGTGTTAATGCGCCTTTGATCTGTTCTTGATATTTTTCAACACCATATTTTTGAACATATTCATCAGGATCAAGTTTTTCTGGTAGAACAACAACACCCAAGTCAAAGCCACCAGCTTTATTAAACAGTTTAACTGCCCGTTCTTCCGCATGCACTCCTGGATCATCACCATCATAATTAATAATGATATTCTTAGTGATTCGTTTCAACATGTAAACTTGTTGGTCAGTTAAGCTTGTACCCATTGACGCAATACCTGACTTTACACCAGCTTTATATGCTGCAATTACGTCCATGTATCCTTCATACAAAACTAAGTGATTTTCAGATCTAGCCGCCTTTTTCGCCTCTGAGAAATGAAATAGAACTTGTGATTTCTCAAAAACTTTTGTCTCAGGACTATTGATATACTTTGCCTCAGTTTTATCCGTTGATAACCGCCTGCCTGAAAAGCCTACTGCATAGTCGCCCTCATTTGTAAGAGTAAACATTAATCGATCTCTAAAGCGATCGAACATCTCACCACTTTTAGACTGAACAAATAAACCACTTGCTAATAAATCTTCATCGCGATAGTCCTTACCACGTAAATACGTTAAGAGAAGATTATTCTGTTTCGGTGCGTACCCGATACGAAAGTGATTTAAAATCTCATCACTCAAATCTCTTTCACGTGCATATTCAAGCCCACGTTTACCAGCATTAGTTGAAACTAAAACCCGATGATAAAAATCAGCAGCTTCCTCATTTATTTTAATTAAAATATTGGAATATTTTGGCTTTTGTTGACCATATTCACCAATTTCAATATGTGCAAAATTAGCAACCTTTTGCACGCTTTCCGGAAAAGTTAAATTTTCTTTTTCCATTAAGAAGGTAAAAACATTGCCGCCTTTACCACAACCAAAGCACTTGAAGAATTGTTTTCCTTCATTGACTGTAAAGGAAGGTGTTTTTTCTTCGTGGAATGGGCAAAGACCAATATAATCTTTTCCCTTTTTTTCTAGTGAAACGTATTGACTGATGACATTAACAATATTGACGTTCTCACGTACCTTGCTAATCGTCTCTTCAGGTATCAATCCAGCCATCTTTTCACCTACTTTGATAAATTATTTAATGACTAACTTACTTAAGTCACCTAAATGTTCAGCAAGTTGTGCCACTGCACCTAATTGATTTAATCGGTTATTCTTAATCGCTTCATCCTTATCCAAAATCATATTGTTTTCAAAGTAGAAATTGATAATCGGTTGCAATTTAACAAAACCATCATAAAGCTGCGTTAAATCAGTTAAGTCTTGCAAATTGTTCACGCCAGAGTAAAGTTCTTTTTCACTCTCGTTAACAAACAAGTCTGGATTAACGACATTATTTCCTTTATGCTTAGCCTTTTTCAAAATATTATTGATTCTAATTAGACTTTCAACAACAGGTCTAAACTGCTCATCATCATGATGTAACTGCAAGACATTAGCCGCTGCCAAAATTTGAATTGGATCCTGTTGACTTGATGCAAGTACTGCATCGATAATGTCATATTTGTAGTTGTTTTTAGTCAGATACTGGTTAATCCGATCACGGATAAAGGATGCAATTTCTGCTTCTTTTTCATCCGACTTAGGTAATTTAGCCGGTGTTTTTCCATTCAATGCAGAAACAAGTTCAGGCAAAACCTTGTTGAAAGCTAATGACCACTTTTGATTAATTAAAATACGTACAATTCCATAGGCGTAACGACGTAATGCGTAAGGATCATTAGATGAAGTTGGAATCATATCTACAGCAAAGAAAGTGATGATTGTATCAAGTTTGTCAGCAACTGAAAGTAATGAACCTACTACAGTTTGTGGCAACTCACCTTCCGAAGTGGTTGGCATGTAATGTTCTTTGATTGCAACCGCAACATCATCTTTTTCACCGGCAAGTTTTGCATAGTGCATACCCATTACACCTTGTAATTCAGCAAATTCGCCAACCATTTGAGTTACAAGATCAAATTTATACAATTCACTAGCACGATCAAAGTCCTTGATAGTTTGTTCATCAAGATTCCATTGTTTTGCGAGGTAGTCACCAATTATACGTACACGTTCCATTTTTTCAGACATAGAACCAATTTTGTCATGGAAAGAAACATTCTTAAGCTTGTCAACAAAATGACTAAGAGGGTATTTACGGTCTTCATCGTAGAAAAATTGTGCGTCATCTAATCTAGCAACTAAAACTTTTTCGTTCCCGGAAATAACATTCTCTAAGTAATCCTTATTTCCATTTCGTACAGAAATAAAATGATTAATTAATTGGGTATCTTGATTATAAACTTCAAAATAACGTTGGTTATCCTTCATTGAAGTAATTAATACTTCTTGAGGCATTTCAAGATACTTTTTATCAAAGGAGCCAGCAAAGACAGTTGGATATTCAACCAAATTGGTTACTTCTTCGAGTAAGTTAGCATCCATCTTGATTTTCCAATTGTTTTGTTTAACCAGCTCATTCATTTGATCAACTATCATTTCTTTACGCTTTTTAGCGTCAGCAATGACAAATTGATCTCTTAAAGCATCTTCATAATCATCAGCATTGGCTAAAACAACTGAATCACCCAAAAAGCGGTGGCCTTCAGTCTTTCGACCTGCAGTGATATCAAGAATTTGAACAGGAACGACCTCATTGCCAAGCAAAGAAACCAACCAGTGAATTGGTCGAACAAATTCAAAGTCATTTGAATCGCCCCAACGCATTTTAGTTGGGAAAGTCATTGCCTTAATAATGTCACTCATTCCTAAAAGAATGTCAGTAGCTTTCCTACCTTCTTTTTGGACATGGACATATGCATATTCTGTCCCTTTTAGTTCTTCAAAGTAAATATCATCAGTAGTCATATTTTGACCACGAACGAAACCTTGAGCTGCCTTGGTCCAATTTTTATCTTGATCCAAAGCAATTTTCTTAGCAGGTCCCTTTTTTATTTCATCAATATCTTCTTGCTTTTCAGCCAAATCCTCAACCAAAATAGTTAATCGACGTGGTGTAGAAAAAGTTTTGATATCCTTAAACTTTAAGCCATTTTCTTTCAAGAACTTTTGAGTTCTGTCAGCAAGTTGTTTAACGCTTTTTGCAACAACATGTGCTGGCATTTCTTCTGTTCCAATTTCAAATAAATAGTCTTTAGTCATTTTCAAGCCCCGCTTTCTTGTCTTCTGCGCTTTTCAGTAAAGGGAAGCCTCTTTTTTCTCGTTCTTCAACAAAGCATACAGCCACTTCATGGGCCATATTTCTAATTCTAGCTAAATATCCTGCACGTTCTGTAACAGAGACTGCTCCCCGAGCGTCTAGCAAATTAAAGGTATGTGAGCACTTCAAAATATAGTCGTAAGCTGGTTGAACTAGATTTAACTTGATTAGTTCTTTCGCTGTTCTTTCGTACACGTCAAAGAACTTCAACAAGTCATCTTGATTAGATTCTTCAAAAGCATATTTAGAGTTTTCGTATTCTGCTTCTTTAAAGATGTCACGGTATAAAACGCCATTTCCCCATTCCAAGTCAAAAACGGAGTTTACATCTTGAATATAGGAAGCAAGTCTTTCAACACCATATGTAATTTCACTCATAGTTGGTTTAACGTCAAGTTCACCAACAGTTTGGAAATAAGTAAATTGACTTACTTCCATTCCGTCAAGCCAGACTTCCCAACCAACACCAGCACAACCCATTGATGGGTTTTCCCAGTTATCCTCAACAAAACGAATATCATGCTCTAATGGATTAATACCCAAAACCTTAAGACTATCTAAGTAGTATTGCTGAATTTGGTCAGGAGCAGGTTTGATAACTACTTGGAATTGGTGGTGTTGAAATAAACGGTTAGGATTGTCACCATAGCGTCCATCTGCGGGACGTCTAGAAGGCTCAACATAACATGCAGCCCATGGTTCAGGTCCAACAGCCCTTAAGAAAGTATATGGACTCATGGTACCAGCACCTTTTTCAACATCGTAAGATGGCATTACCATACATCCCTTAGAAGACCAAAACTCTTCTAATTTAAAAATCATGTCTTGAATTGTTATTTTTTTCTGTGCCATTTTTCTTCCTCCCTGCATCAGGCCATAAAAAAAGCCTATGCAACACTGCATAGGGACGATTTATCGCGGTTCCACCCTAATTCAGGGATATTTCCCTGCTCTTAATTAGTTTGACTAGAGGTGCCGTTTCCCAGATGTCCTTCCACTATCTAACATTCGCTTTACTGGTACTTTTTTTAATCCTCATCTTCGTCAAAATACAATAGTATTTTACCATAATCATATTTTAATCTAAAGGATTAGGTAAATAAATTAAGCTCATCAAGAAACTTTTTTGTCTTTAAGTTTAAATCAATAGTTTCTTGATATATTCGATCAATTGCTTTTCGTGTAGCTTTTTTTGTATCCTGATTAATTTTTATTGTGCCTAAACGTGAAAATGGAATTAAGCCAATCGTTCTTAGAACTGCAGTTTCTTTTGGCTGCAAATGCAAGCGGGTAGCATCAGTATAGAAGTGATTGCTACAAATGATTCCGCCCTTAACAATTGAATAATCAAAGTCACCAGTCTCTTTACCACAAATCACACAATGACGCAGTTCAGGTTCAACTCCATAAGCTGCTAAAAGTTGCATTTGGATTGTCTGAGTAATCATTTCAGCATCCTCACCATCATTGATCTTTGTAAGAGCTAGACTAGTTAATTCATAGTACTTACCTAAATCCTGATACTCAACAAAAGCATGGTCAACTAAATCTAAAATAAATGAGGCATAGGCATTTTTGGTTAGATCATTAAAGATGCCGTCAAACTGCTTAACATTTTTATAGGTGCGGAGATTGCTTAGTCCTTGTCCAGAAGAAACAATCACATATGTACCATAAGAAAAGTTAAGCAGACTCGCACCTAATTTAGACTTAGGCTTAAGTGCACCACGAGCAATCATTGTAATAATCCCGCTATTTTTAGTTATTATTTTAGCTAAAAGGTCTGCCTCATGAAATTTTTGACGCTTAAAGATAATTCCTTGTACTTCTTTTAGCTCTTTACTCATTTTTACGAAAGATCCTTGGAATTATAACCGATTTGCTTCAAAAATCTTGGATCAGAGCGCCAGTTTCGCTGAACTTTCACCCATAACTTAAGATTGACTTTTTCACCTAGGAGTTCTTCAATTTGTTTGCGAGACTTGATGCCAATCTGTTTTAACATGGCACCACCCTTACCAATGATGATGCCTTTTTGTCCACTTTTTTCAACATAAATAGTTGCTTCAATTTGTAGCTTGTTATTTTCATGTTGATTCATTCGTTCAACCCAAACAGCAGCTGCATGTGGAACTTCTTCAGCAGTCAATTTTAAAATTTGCTCACGAATCAGTTCAGCAACCATGAAGTACTCAGGACGATCTGTAATTTGTTCGGGATCATAGTAATCTGGCCCTTCAGGCAAATATTCGCGCAGTACTTCGATCAAGTCAGCAATTCCAATGCCTTGAGTAGCAGATATTGGTAAAAACTCTTTGAAAACATCAAGCTTGTGATACTCATCAATTATTGGCAAAAGTTCATTAGGATTAACTTGATCAACCTTGTTTATAAGTAAAAGGATCGGAACATTTACTTTTTTAAGCTGTTCGATAATATACTCATCACCGCGCCCCATTTTTTCTGGTTCCACCATAAACAAGATTAAGTCGACATCTTTTAGGCTTGAAAGACTTGCCTTATCCATATAGTCGTCAAGTTCTAAATGTGGCTTAAAAATTCCTGGTGTATCAACAAAGACAACCTGCATATCGTCTGTAGTATATATACCGGAGATCTTGTTTCTGGTTGTTTGCGGCTTATTAGAAGTAATTGCCACTTTTTGACCAACTAAAAAGTTCATCAAAGTCGATTTGCCAACGTTTGGTCGCCCAACTAGGGCTACAAAACCTGATTTATTTTTTGTTTCTTGAGACATTATTTACCTCTGCCTTCGTCCAATTGATCAGGGTATAATGGCAAGCCATAAGTTTCCAAAACTTTGCCCTGAATGCCAAACATTTCTTTTGCTTCCGCTGGATCGATGTGGTCAAAACCATTAAGATGTAGGAAACCATGAACAAGTGTATAGCCAAATTCACGATTCCAGCCCGTGCCATATTCTTCACTATGACGCTTAATTACACTAGGACACATAAAAAGATCACCGATGTCTTCGCGAAATTCAGGATCGTCGCTGAAAATAGCCAAATCCAAATTATCGCCACCATCTTCAATGGCAAATGAAATTACATCTGTTGGGCGATCTTTTCCACGATATTTTTTATTAATTTCTTGGCTACGCTTTTCGTCAACAAAATTAATACTCATTTCTAAATTGGTGTCTTTGCTAATTTCATTTTTTGCAAGTAACAAAAGCTGAGAAATCCAATCTTCCCAATTTTCATTACTATCTTTTAAAAAGCCAACCTCATCGTTATAGGTAATATCGATTGGTGTAATCAATGTTTTTCTTCTTCCTTTTCATACGCACTGATAATTTTAGCAACAACTGGATGTCTTACAACATCATTAGCTGAGAAATGAATAAACTTAATTTGACTAATATTCTTTAAGATATGTTGAGCATCAATTAAGCCACTACGTTGACGACCAGGTAAATCGACTTGCGTCATATCGCCGTTAACAATCATTTTTGAATTAAAGCCAAGTCTAGTTAGAAACATTTTCATTTGTGCGTCAGTCGTGTTTTGTGCTTCATCTAAAATTACAAAAGCATCATCGAGTGTACGGCCACGCATATAAGCCAAAGGTGCAACTTCTATTACTCCACGCTCCATTAAATGATCTGTTGTGTTTGTTCCCAAAATTGAGTAGAGAGAATCATAGATTGGACGCAAATACGGGTCAACTTTTTCTTTCAAATCACCAGGCAAAAAGCCAAGTGACTCCCCTGCTTCAACGGCTGGTCTAGTAAGAACAATCTTAGACACTTCACCCTTTTTGAAAGCTGCTACTGCACAGACAACTGCCAAAAAAGTCTTTCCAGTACCAGCTGGACCGATACCGAAAACAACATCATTTTTTTCAATCGCTTCAACATATTGTTTCTGTCCCATATTTTTGATTCTAATCGGTTTACCTTTAGCATCACGAATTAGAATTTGTTTGTAAAGATCAGGGAAATACTCAATTGTGCCTTTTTCAGCCATTTTCATTGCACTAACAACATCTGGAGCACTAATATTAATATTAGCACTAACAATGTTGTCAAGAGCTTTCAAAACAGCCATCGTCTTTTTAATATTGTCATCGCTACCTTCAATCACGATTTGATTTCCGGTATCAACAATTGTTGTATCGTATCCTTCAGCCAGTATGCTTAAGTTTCTATCATTAACCCCTACAAGTTTTTGAATATTTTCAGCATTTTTAGGAATAAAAGTAGTTTGAGCCAAATAATTGCTCCTTTTCTTTAGTTAAGGTGATTGCGAACTGCGTCAGAAGCTACTTTACCATCAGCTTTACCCTTAATTTTTGGCATGAGCACTTTCATTACTTTGCCAAATTCAGATTTACTTGTTGCACCTGCTTCTTTAATTGATTCAGTAACAAGGTCCTCAAGTTCCTCTTTTGAAAGTTGCTTTGGCATATAGCTTTCAACAACAGCAAGTTCTTTCTTAGTATCTTCAGCTAAATCTTCACGTTTAGCTTTTGTAAAGTCTTCGATTGATTCTTCACGTTGTTTTTTCTCACGGTTGAGAACTGTTAGTTCTTCATCTGGAGTAAGATCATGACCAACCTTAATCTTTTCGTTCATTAAAGCAGACTTAATCATTCTTACGGTATTCAATTTAATCTTATCGCGAGATTTCATTGCTTCTTTCATGTCAGACATTATTTGTTCAGATAAACTCAAAGTAAACTCCCTCTTTCTAAAAAGTATAGCTAAATTATACCAAATTCTATAAGTAATGATTAGCAAATTAGCAATAAAACTAGTATTTGTGGCACAAAAAAACTTCTATCAACTTGATAGAAGTTTTTGGTTATTAATAATGCTTACGCTTCCGAGCTGCTTCAGATTTCAGCTTTCTGCGGACACTAGGTTTTTCATAAAACTCACGTTTACGGTATTCTTGCAAAGTACCACTTCTTGAAACGGAACGTTTGAAACGACGAAGAGCATCATCAATAGACTCGTTTTCGTGAACGACTGTCTTGGCCATATGTGATCCCTCCTTCCATTTCTTGACGTTACCGCCATACATTTATATCAATTATATCAAACCATCCTCCACGGTCAATACAAAAGAGCAATATTTTTTGCGATTTCTTATTTTTTTCTACTAAATCTGTAAAAGATTTTTATTAAAATGTATAATTAAAATAAAAAAGGAGCAAATAATGGCTGAAAATACACCAAAAAAAGAAGTTAACATAGTAATTATTTCCGATTCTGCGGGAGATACAGCGTTTAATAATGCAGTTGCTGCTGCAGCACAATTCCCAGATGCAGAAATCAACTATCGTAGATACCCATTTATTATTAGCAAGGAAAAGCTTGAAGAAACATTTAAAGAAATTGAGCAATATCCAAATCTAATTCTCATCTACAGTTTAGTAAAAGATGAAATGCAGATTCCAGTTATTAGGTTTGTACGTGAACATCATATTGAGAGCATCGATATTCTTTCCCCTGCTGTCGAAGCAATCCAAAAGGTTACTGGACTTCGTCCACAAATGAAAGTTGGTGCGCAACATAAAATGAATCAAAAATACTTTGATCGTATTTCTGCGATGGAATTTGCAGTTATGTACGATGATGGTAAAGATCCGAAAGGATTTTTGGAAGCTGACGTTGTGCTATTGGGCGTTTCAAGAACCTCCAAAACCCCACTTTCCCTGTTCTTAGCAAATAAAAATTTGAAAGTTGCTAATCTTCCTTTAGTTCCTGATACTCATATTCCTAAAGAAATATATCAGGTGGATCCAAAGAAAATTATTGGTCTCACAAATGATTTATCTGTTCTAAACGAAATCAGACGTCAGCGAATGATTTCTTATGGCTTAAACCCAGATACCACTTATTCAAATACTGATGCAATTAAGGCTGAGCTTGACTCTGCTCAAAAGCTCTACGATAAATTGGGCTGCTTTGTCATCAATGTTGCCCATCGATCAATAGAAGAAACTGCTGCTTTGATTTTAGACCACTTGGGTATCGAAGACTAATTAATATTGAAGCTATTTTGAATTCTTACGTAAACCCTATTGCTTGCGGACTATTGCTCCTTGAAATACAATTAGTCTAATTATCAATTTAAGTGCTTTTTAAAAAGAAAGTGTGAACATATGACTAACAAACAATCTGACAATCACGGCTTTGATACAGCAATATTTGCTGGTGGTTGTTTTTGGTGTATGGTAAAGCCATTCGACTCCTTACCCGGAATCAAAAAAGTTGTTTCTGGCTACACCGGTGGCCACGTTGCTAATCCAACATATGAAGAAGTTTGCTTTGGAACAACTGGACATACTGAAGCGGTAGAGATTACTTTCGATCCTGAAATTATGCCATATGCTCAATTACTACAATACTATTGGCAAGTAACTGATCCTACTGATGCTTCCGGTCAATTTCAAGATCGTGGTGATAATTATCGTCCGGTAATTTTTTATAATTCTCCTGCGCAAAAAGAGGCAGCTGAAAAATCTAAGGCCGATTTACAAAATAGTAATAAATTTTCTGATCCGATTGTCACAAGTATTGAACCGGCTAGTCCCTTTTACCCAGCTGAAGAATATCACCAAGACTTTTATAAAAAAGATCCACTTAGATACCAACTAGAAGAATCCGGTGGTCGTGATGCCTTTATAAAAGAACATTGGCAAGATTAATTTTAAAATCTTAGAAATTGAGATTATTTCAAGTAATAATAGTGTTAGTATAAAGTGCAACGGTTTTAGATAAAGTTCAGTGAGCTTAAGCTAAAAGCAATTTTGCATTTATCAAGCAATCAGTCTAAAACCTGGTTGCTTTTTTGTTAAAATTAATTGCTGAAACTGATATTATGACCGAATTGATGTTGCTAAATTATGAAATAAACTATAAAGGACTCAAAATTTAATGGACAAACTAGATACTTTCAATAGGCGTTACAGTCTACTTTCCAAAATCTCCGCTTCTTTTTTCTATTCATTAGCAGTTGCAATTGCCTTAAATTTCTTTTGGCAACCTGGCCATATGTATTCATCGGGAATTACCGGTTTTGCACAGTTGATTAATACGCTGAGTTCACGTTTTTTACCCTTCACTTTATCAACGTCTGTAATGTACTTTGCGTTAAACTTACCATTACTTTTAATTGCATGGCTTAAAATAGGTCATAAATTCACCTTGTTTACAATAATCACAGTCATCTTGGGCTCGATTATGATGCGTGTAATTCATCCAATAGATATGCATGTAGACCCATTAGTTTGTGCACTTTTTGGTGGCATGATCAATGGTATGGGAACCGGATTTGCACTAAAGAACGGGATTTCAACTGGTGGACTAGATATTATTGGCATTGTGATTCGGAAAAAAACCGGTGCAAGCTACGGTAAGGTTAGCATTATGATCAATTTGATTATTATTGCTGCGGCGGGCTTTGCTTTTGGCTGGAATCGCGCCTTATATTCTGCTTTGACAATTTTTATCAACGGACGAGTAATAGATGCAATTTATACCCAACATCAAAAATTGCAAGTTACAATTGTCACTGATCAGCCTCAGGCAATTATTGATGGTATTCAGGAAAAGATGCACCGTGGGATCACAATTTTTCATGATGTTGAAGGAGCCTACAGTCATATTGAGAAAAAAGTTTTGATTACAGTCATTGATCGTTACGATATGTACGACGTTTTACAAATCGTTAAGAAAAGTGATCCCTATGCTTTCATGAGTGTCACTGAAGTAGAAAAAGTATATGGTAGCTTTAAGGAACAAGAAATTGTTTAAACTAAAAACTGCACTTCAATAATTGAAATGCAGTTTTTTATTGCCTTTTTAGTCAAAAAGCCTCTTGTATTCACCGTAGCCTTTTTCTTCAAGTTCATCATATGGAATGAAAGTTAAAGCCGATGAATTAATGCAGTACCTCAAACCACCTTGGTCGACTGGCCCATCATTGAATACGTGTCCTAAATGTGAGTCAGCGTCTGGACTCTTTACTTCTGTACGTTCCATGCCTAGCGACTGATCGCGATTGTAAACTAATTTTTTTATTGGCTTTGTAAAACTTGGCCAACCACAGCCAGCATCATATTTATCTTCACTAGAAAACAGAGGTTCTCCGGAAACGACATCAACGTAAATGCCCTTTTGATAGAAATCATCGTACTTGCCCTTAAAAGGATAATCAGTTGCGGCGTGTTGAGTAACTTCAAATTGGTCTTTTGACAGGTTTTTTAGTCTTTCGTTTTTCTTTTCTTGATCCATTTTTTCACCTTCTAAATCAACTATAACAAAGTTTCTTTTAATAACCAGTCATAAAGCTTAATAAATTAATGTTAATTTATACTTTTCCTCGAACGATACTAGGTTATAATTGTATCTGAATAAAAAAATTAAGAAAGGTTCGTTTTTATGCCAACTTTAGCAAAAAGTTTATCCAATACAATTAACAAAAAGATTAATGAAATTCCAAAATCAGAAATTCGTGCCTTCAGCAATAAAATTTCACAGATTCCAGGAATTATTAAACTGACTGTCGGTGAGCCAGATCTTCAAACACCCGAACGCATAAAACGAGCCGCGATTGAAGATATAAAAAGTGATGACTCACACTATGCACCTGAGGCTGGTAAGAAAGAGTATTTAAACGCTGTAAGTAGATATTTGGATGATAGTCTAGGTGTTTACTATAATCCAGATAATGAAATTTGTGCTACTGTCGGAGTTACAGCAGCACTGAATGTTGCATTGATGTCCGTACTTAACCCTGGCGACAAGGTAATTGTTCCAACACCCGTTTGGGGCGTTTATTTTGGAATTATTAAAATGGCTGGTGGTATTCCGGTTGAAGTTGAAACTTCAGAAGATAATTTCATTTTGACGGCTAACCATTTAAAGCAAGTAATGGAAAATGAGGGCAAAGGTGCTAAGGCAATAGTTATTACTGATCCTTCAAATCCAACTGGTCGAGTATATGATAAAGAAGAACTTGAGCAGTTGGCTAAGGTTATTACAGACTACAATTTGTTTGCACTTAGTGACGAAATATATGCGGAATTAACCTATAACGACAAGAAGCACTATTCACTTTCGCAAATTATTCCAGAACGTACTCTTATACTCTCTGGTTTATCAAAAAGCTTTGCAATGACTGGTTGGAGAATTGGCTATATTGCTGGTCCAGCCGAAATTATGAAGACAGTTGTTAAAGTAAGTTCCTTCTTAATTACTTCTGTAACAGATAACGTACAGATTGCCGCTGCTAAAGCATTAGAAGATGGTGAGCAAGACTATGAAGAAGCACGCGCAATATACGAAAAGCGTCTTCACATCATTCAAACGGGTCTTGAAAAGAATGGTTTTACCATGGCAACACCTGAAGGTGCTTTCTACATTTTTGCTAAAATCCCTGAACATTTTGGCTCAGATGATGTTGCATTTGCAACTGATTTGGCAAATAAGGCAAAAGTTGGTGTTGTTCCTGGAAGCTACTTTGGTGAAGGTGGGGAGGGCTATGTTCGTCTCTCCTACGCCTCTTCTGAAGAACACTTGAGAATGGCAGTTGAAAGAATTACCAACTATGTGGACGACGTTCTAGAGAAAGAATAAACTTATTGTTTGGGTATCTCCTCTTTTTTGAGTTAAAATATGTAGTGTTATATTATTTATATAAGGGAGATTTATTTAATGAAAATCACAATGAAAAACGAACCATTAACAACTAATGGTCAACCACCTGTTGTTGGTGAAAAGTTACCTGATTTTGAAGTTAAAAAGGCTGATGGATCAATGGTTAAGATGGCTGATTTAATTACTAAGCCAACTTTGATTAGTGTTGTACCAAACATTAACACTAGTGTCTGCAGTATTTCAACCAAGCGCTTTAATGGTGAAGTAGACAAGTATGAAGGCATTGACTTCTATACTGTTTCTACTAACACTCCTGAAGAACAAAAAGACTGGTGTGCTACTGAAGGTGTTGCTAAAATGGAACTACTATCAGATGAACAGCTTGACTTTGGTAAGAAGATGGGATTATACATTGAGTCAGCTGGTATTGATTCTAGAAGCATTTGGATTGTTGATGGCAATCAAGAAGTTATCTATCAAGAACTAATTCAAGAAATGACTAACGAGCCGAATTACAGCGCCGCTCTAGCTTTCTTAGATAATTTGAAGTAAGAAAAAAGCAACTTGCTATTGATGTGAACCCTAAATTAGGACACTTTATATTAGCTGCTAGCTTAGGACTAACTTTCGATATTTAATCGGAAGTTAGTCCTTTTAGTTTGATTGTTGATTATTTTTAATTCTGTAACTTTGAGGAGCGCCCCATTATGATAATATTAATCATACACACGGCAATTCATAGAGAAATCTCCTAAGCGTTGGCTAATTGTGCTGTGAAAATGGATATCATGATGTTAAACTCAAAAATGTAATGCCTCATAACAAAAGTACAACAGTGAAGGATTAATCAATTAGGAAAAAATGGTCGTTTTGAGCAAGATAACGGGCTAGCGAGCGTTTTCTTCGTCATCTTTAAAAGTAATTAGGGTTTTAAGATAAAACTAAAAAGACTAACACAATCTGAATATCAGGTGTTAGTCTTCAATTATAATATTAAGTTTGTCTTAGATTTAGAAATATATCAAATTCTTGCAGCATTTTTTAAGTCATTATAGGAAATAACAATCCTACAATCCAAAATTTAACAGACGTATTAAATTTTGGATATGTTACAAAATACCCCCTATTTGCTAGAGACATTCTGTCCATTTCCGCTATTCATAAAGGATAAGGCGTCAATTCACAGTTTTTATTTTGTTACTTTACCATTTTAAATTATCAAAATCTACATTTGATTCAATCATAGTTATTTACTTTCATAGCCATTAGGATGGCTTGATTGCCATTTCCATGTGTCTCTACACATTTCATCTAAATTCTTTGTTTGCTGCCACTTTAATAAATGATTGGCTTTTTTAGAATCAGCTCTTAACTCTGGAACATCCCCTGGTCTTCTTCCGATAATTTCATAGTTTATTTTTTTACCAGTACATTTTTCAAACGCATGAACAATATCAAATACGCTATATCCTGACCCACTGCCTATATTGAAAACCTCATAACCATTAGGAGATTCATCTAATTTTCGAAGTGCACACACAAAGGCTTCCGCTAAATCCATTACATGCAAATAGTCTCTAATACAAGTGCCATCTTTGGTAGGATAATCATTTCCAAATACTTTCAATTTTTCAATTTTTCCAATAGCAACTTGAGCAATAAAAGGAGCTAAATTTTTTGGAATTCCACTAGGCTCTTCCCCAATTTCTCCACTTGGATGAGCACCTAAAGGATTGAAAAAGCGTAAACTAATTGAATTTAGTTTTTCCTTTGACAAATCTTTCATAATACTTTCAATTATAGCCTTGGTATTAGCATAAGGGCTTTCAGGCTTTATCGCTTCATCTTCTGTAATAGGAATTTTATTAGGGTCTCCATATACAGTTGCTGATGAAGCAAATACAAAATTATCGATATTAAATTCTTTCATTAAGCTCAATACATTCAATGTACTAATCAAGTTATTATCATAATACATTAACGGATTTTTTACTGACTCACCAACGGCTTTGTATGCAGCAAGATGAATTACTGCATCGAATTTATTTTCAGCAAATACATTTTCTAGCTCTGCTTTATTTAACAAATCAATTCTATAAAACTTTGCAGTTTTTTTCGTTAATTTTTTAATACTATCTAATACTTCAACACTAGAGTTGCTCAAATTATCTATAACAGTAACTTCATAACCACTTTCCAACAGTCTTAAAACTGTATGGGAGCCTATATATCCTGTTCCACCCGTAACTAAAACTTTATTTATTTTCATAGTTATTTTTCCTCTATTTTAAATTCAGATATTTTTGTTATAACACTTGCAATATAGTATTTATAGTTACCAAAAAGTTTAAAAACTTCCGGTCCACTATCGACATAATCAACTATGATATTCTTAGAAAGACCATCTAATTAGAATCTTTGTAGCAGGATGAATAAATATCTTCTTCTGCTGACTCACAACTCAGTATGTCCTGTATTCTCTCTAAATAATTCATATAAAAAATTTTATCATTTTGTTAAATAGTCCGCAATTTATAGTTTATTTTGGTTTAATAATTATATATTGTTGCAAACACAAGATTTATTGATTTCAGTACAAGTAAAATTAGGTGAAAAAGGCATGCTTATTAAGGAATAAAAATGCAAATTAAATTTGTCCTAAATTTTGGGGATCACCTCATTAGCAAGTTGCTTTTTGCTTTAAAAAACAGCTTTTTTAAGTATTGGCCATTTTTTAAATGTTTGATCTGCTAGACTAAACGAATTTCTTTTAAGTAAATATTCTTTAGCCTTCAATACTAATGGTGAAGAGTTTTCCACGTTAAGCTGATCTAGACTTACTCTGACTGCACCCAATGCATCTTGACCTTCAAACTGGTCAACTTCTGCTGCTAAACTACCATCAGTATTAGTTACTTCATAAAAAACACAAATATGTTGATTGAAATGCCATTTTTCGTAATCCCATGGATATCTGAATGAAGTTACTCCAATTTGGTGAAAATCTAAAACACTCAATCCCGTTTCTTCCTTCACTTCACGAACAAGGGCATGGTTTAATTCTTCCCCATCTTCAAGACTACCACCGGGTAAGTCATAGCGATTAATATAGGGTCCTCCTAATTTCTTTATTACAACTAAGTCCTTTTTATTACCAATAATGCCGTAACAGCCAAAAGCACGATGATATTTTTCAGTCATTAATTTAATCCCTTTTTTAAGCAATAAAAAAGCATGAAATACATTTTCATGCTTTTCATTGATCTTTATTCTTCCCAAGTTGAATGGGATGCATAGTCTTTCATTGCCTGTTCTTGCAACTTGGCATCAATTTGGGCAGCAGCTTCACGGTACTGATCTTCTACCTTAACACCTAAGTCAGTTAACTGCTGTTCGGCTACAGGTGCCGGTGCATGCATCATTGGTTCAGAGGCATTTGCATTCTTAGGGAAAGCAAGTACATCACGAATATTATCTTTTTCGGCAAGTAGCATTGCAAAACGATCTAATCCAATTGCTAAACCAGCATGTGGAGGAAATCCCATGTCTAGGGCTTCAAGTAAGTAGCCAAATTGTTCATAGGCACGTTTCTTAGTAAAGCCCAGTGCTTTAAACATTTTTTCTTGGATTGAACGCTTATGGATACGGATTGAACCACCACCAAGTTCATCACCATTCATTACGATATCGTAACTACGCGCATGTGCCTTATGTGGATCCGTATCAAGTAGTTCAATACCCTCATCGTCAGGCATCGTAAATGGATGGTGAGCAGCAATCCATCTACCAATTCCTTCATCATATTCAAATAATGGCCAGTCAACCACCCAGACAAAATCAAATTCATGCTTAGGAATAATATCTGTTTCTTTAGCAAACTCACGACGCAAGTGGTCAAGTGAGTCACAACAAACCTTCCACTTATCAGCTACGAAGACAAGAAGCTCTCCACCTTCAAGGCCAAATTCCTTAATTAGTGCACTCTGATTTTCATCATTCAAGAAGCGTGCAATTGGACCAGAAAATTCGCCATCTTCAAATTTAACCCAAGCCAGACCTTTAGCATGGAAGCGTTTGATGTAATCTTGTTTCTTTTCAATTTGCTTACGCGAATATGCCTGCGCACCATTTTTAACAGCTATTCCCTTAACAAAGCCGCCATCAGCGATTGCACCTGAAAAGACCTTAAAGTCACTATCTTTAAAAATAGGACTTAAATCATGAATTAACATACCAAAGCGAATGTCAGGTTTATCAGTACCATAATTATTCATTGCGTCAGTCCATGAAATACGGTCAATTGGAGTCTTCAAATCAATTCCCATAACATCTTTCATGATCTTTTTGAGCAAGCCCTCAGTATAATCCTGTACTTGTTGCTCATCAGTAAATGAAGTTTCCATATCAATTTGGGTAAATTCAGGTTGACGATCTCCTCGTAAATCTTCGTCACGGAAACATCTTGCTAGTTGGTAATACTTATCAAAACCTGCACCCATTAACAGTTGCTTGAATAATTGTGGTGATTGAGGTAGAGCGTAAAAACTTCCAGGATAAATTCGCGAAGGAACTAAATAATCACGTGCCCCTTCAGGAGAAGACTTACCTAATACAGGAGTCTCAATATTAATAAATCCGTTTTGATCGAAATACTCATGGGTAGCTTGTAAGATTTTTGCCCGCAAAATAATTGCTGATTGTAAGTTAGGACGACGCAAATCTAAGTAACGATACTTTAATCTAGTTTGTTCGCTTACTTCAATATTATCCTTAATTTCAAATGGTGGGTTTTGTGACTTGTTTAAAACGATGATCTCACTGGCATCAACTTCAACTTCACCAGTTTTCATTTCGGGATTAACACTGGAGCGCTTAACCACTTTACCCTTAACTTGAATAACGTATTCGTTACCAAGTGAGTCTGCTGCTTCCATTAATTCTTTACCAGAATCATGGTTAACAACAACTTGAACAATTCCTTCCCGATCACGTAAATCAATGAAAACAAGGTTACCCAAGTTCCGAACGCGTTGAACCCAGCCATAAAGATTAACTTCTTGGTTTAAATAGTCAGCGGTAATGTTGCCACAATAATTTGTTCTTTTTTCCATTATTTATATTAGTCCTTTAATTTTGCTATATTTTCTTGCATGTTCTCAATATCACTAAACTTTAAATCTAGTGTTTTACCATCTTGTAGGCGTTTAATATTCAAAGTTTCGTTTTCAACTTCCTTTTCGCCAAGGGTAATTACATATTTAGCGTGAACTCGATCAGCTTTTTTAAACTGAGCTTTAAGCTTCTTTTGGTCAACATCGTATTGCACTTTAAAGCCTTGCTTGCGTAGTGCACGTGCAATTTCTACTGTTTTAATTTCAGTACCTTCACCGATATTAGTAATGAAAAAGTCAATTCCCTCATCAGTAAATAGTGCTGGATTTTGTTTTTGAAGTACAAGCATCAGTCTCTCTTCACCTATACCAAAACCAACAGCTGGTGTAGCAGGACCATCAAATTCTTCAACTAGGTGATTATAGCGACCGCCACCCAAAATTGTTGATTTAGATTGCCAAATACTCTTGTCCTCAACCATGAATTCAAAAATCACGCCAGTATAATAATCAAGCCCACGTACTAGATCATTATCAATTACATACTTGATGCCTAACTGATCCAGCATTGCCAGAATTTTGTCAAAGTTTTCCTTTGCCTCATCGTTGAGATAGTCGATGATCTTAGGAGCGTCATCCAAAAATTGTTGATCTTGCTCATCTTTTGAATCTAGAATTCTAAGAGGGTTTTTCTCTAATCTTCTTTTTGAATCATCGGATAATTGATCTCTTAATGGTTCAAAATAGTTAACAAGAGCATCGTGATAATTTTGACGAACTTCTTCATTGCCTAGTGTGTTAAGGTGCAATTCATAGTTCTTCACACCTAATTTAGCTAGCAAATCATGAGCTAATACAATTGTTTCAACATCTGCCAATGGATTGTCGGAGCCAAAACTTTCAATACCAATTTGATGAAACTCACGCTGACGTCCTGCTTGTGGTCGTTCATAGCGGAATGTTGACTCAATATAGTAAACATTAAGCGGTTTAACAACCTCGGGTGCATAAAGCTTATCTTCGACGTAAGCTCTAACTACACCGGCAGTTCCCTCTGGTCTTAAGGCAATATGTCTTCCACCTTTATCATTAAAGTCATACATTTCTTTTTCAACTACATCGGAGGTTTCACCACTCGAACGAGAAAAAACTTCGTAGTTTTCAAAACTAGGTGTACGAATTTCACGGTAATTTGCCTGTTTAAAAAAATTACGCAGGATTTGCTCTACTTTTTCCCAAGAACCAGATTGGTCTGGCAGAATATCAACTGTTCCTTTCGGCTTTTGTACTTTCATTTAATCATCCTTCTAATAAAAAAACGCCCTTGAATAAAATCAAGGGCGCTCTGAGTTAGCACGGTACCACCTTTTACCTGCTGCGAATAACGCTCGCGAAACGATTTATTATCTGGTAAAGGGGTCACAGTTAGCTTTTATCCGTTTTTTCAGCTCAATCCACGGTCTCTGTCAATAAAAATGCTAATCTTCAGTCTTTGTCATTGATAATTCTTTTTTAAGAATATATTTTTGCTGTAAAAATGTCAACTAGATTTAGGTTGAACTTCTTATAAATCTAAAACAATAGTAAACGGGCCATCATTTTCAAGGCTTACTTTCATATCCGCACCAAATTCTCCGGTTGCAACTTCTATACCATTATCTTCAAGTTCTTGGTTAAAAGCTTCCCAAAGTTCTTTGGATTTTGGTGGTCGCATAGCTTCAATAAAGCTCGGACGATTTCCTTTTTTGGTATCCGCAAGTAAAGTAAATTGACTAACACTCAAAATTTTACCGTCAACGTCTTTAATGCCTAAATTTGTTTTGCCATTCTCATCTTCAAAAATACGCATTTTAGAGATTTTAGCAGCTGCTTTTTTGACTGTTTCTAGGTTATCTCCTTCTTTTAGGCCAACGAGTAAAAGAAGACCTTTTTCAATTTTACCAACGGATTCTCCGTCAATTTTAACATCTGCATGATTAACTCTTTGAATTACAACTCGCATTAATTATCTGCCCTTCTAGTTTCATAAACATCTGGAATGTCGCGTAATTTGGCTAAAATACGATCTAACTTAGCTGAGTTATTAACCGCAACTGTAGCATAAATATGGGCAATATTGTCCTCATTCACTTTACCAGAAAGATTATTAATATTTGGAGTCAATGAGTTTAGCATCGTAATCACATCACTAAGTAATTTGCTGCGATTATAGCCAAAAACTTCAATATTTGCGTTAAATGATTGTGCGCTACTTTCTTCTACGTTTTCCCATTCAACTTCAATTAGGCGCCCTTGGCTATCTTTATTATTTGCAATGTTGCGGCAATCACTTCGGTGAATGGTAACTCCACGCCCTTTAGTAACGTAACCAACTATATCGTCTCCCGGAACAGGATTACAGCATTTGGCTAAATGAAGCATTAGGTCACTGATTCCTTGAATCATCACACCATTTTTATGCTTGATTTTCATTGTCGCAGAACTATTTTTTGCATTTGACTCTGAAACTGCCTTTTGACCGGAATTTAAAATTTCTTCTTCAAGCTCTTTTTGGCGTTTTCGTTCATTTTCATGCCGAATATCAGCAGTCAACCGGTTGACAACACTGATTGCTGAAAGATCACCAAATCCAATAGAAGCGTACATTTCATCGGCCGTGTGATAGTTCATGTCTTCCAATAATTTATCGATATGTTCCTTATCCATAAATTCTTTAGGGGCAAAACCTTGCTCACGCAAATTGTCGGCTACCATTTGCTCGCCTTGTTCGATGCTATTTTCACGGTCAAGGTTTCTAAAGTAGCGTCTAATCTTATTACGTGCACGAGATGTTTTTACAAGATCAATCCAGTCACGTGAAGGGCTGGCATTGGACTGAGTCATGATGTCAATGACGTCGCCGTTTTTCAATTTGTAATCAAGTGGAACAAGCTTGCCGTTAACCTTAGCGCCAACAGCATGACTACCAACTTGAGTGTGGATTTCATAGGCAAAATCTAGAGTTACAGAACCTTTTGGTAATTCGTATACCTCACCTTTTGGTGTGAAAACATAAACACGATCAGAAAAAATCTCACTCTTAACGCTTTTCATGAATTCACTGGCATCTTGAGTTTCATCTTTAAGCTCAAGAATTTCACGCACCATGTCAAGCTTTTCATTAGAATCGGTTTGCTCAACTCCGTTAAAGTTGCCACGTTTATATGCCCAGTGTGCGGCAACACCGTATTCAGCAACTTCATGCATTTGCTCAGTTCTAATCTGAATTTCAAGTGGACGCCCACCAGGCCCAATAATTGTGGTATGGAGTGACTGGTAGCCGTTAACCTTAGGTACGGCAATGTAGTCTTTAAAGCGTCCTGGCATTGGCTTCCATTTAGTGTGAACTGCACCCAGAACAGCATAACAATCTTTGACAGTATCCACGATAACGCGCACAGCTAGTAAGTCATAGATTTCATTGAAATCCTTATGCTTATTAACCATTTTTTTATAAATGGAATAAATGTGTTTTGGACGTCCTTGAATGTCATACTTGATTCCTAAGCTATCTAAACTACTTTTCAAGGTATTTATCGTATCATTGATATAGTTTTCGCGTTCACTTCGCTTTAAACTCATCAAATTAACGATACGGTAATATTCCTTAGGATTTAAATAGTGAAAACTCAAGTCTTCAAGTTCCCATTTAATTGTTCCAATACCCAAACGATCAGCAAGTGGCGCATAAATGTCCATCGTTTCTGAAGCAATACGCCGTTGCTTATCAGGTCTTAAATGCTCAAGCGTATGCATATTGTGTAAACGATCGGCTAGTTTAACCATAATTACACGAATATCTTTAGCCATTGCGATTAACATCTTTCGGTGGTTTTCGGCCAAAAACTCTTGGTGAGACTTGTACTCGTATTTATTTAGCTTGGTCACACCGTCAACAATAAAAGCAACGTCTTTTCCGAATTTTTCTTTTAATTCATCATTAGTTACATCTGTATCTTCAACAGTGTCATGTAAAAAACCTGCAGCGATTGTATCAGGATCAAGACCTAAATTAGCTAATGTACCAGCTACCTGAGTTGGATGGACAATATACGGTTGTCCAGAAGCACGTTTCTGATTTGCGTGCGCTTTCTTTGCAAATTGATATGCCTCTTCGATAAAAGCAATCTGCTCATCATCGAGATATTTTTTACAGGCATCAATTACCTGTTCATGCGTCATTTCAACGTATTTTGACATCGAATCCGCCCCTTCTATTTATAGATTTGTCTGTCCATCAAGCCAAAGACTTCAAAAATTAGATAAATTAGTCCAAATAACAGATTGTATTTTGCATACTTTAATAATACTAGTAAACAAAAACAAATTGGTAAAAAAAGCAGCCAATATGGCTTCAGGGTAAGTGTTTTAATTAACTTTCCTACTTGATAGCTGACCACGCAATTAAAAACACCAAATAATAAACCTACACGCCAAATTGTTTGAATTCCTAATAAACTACATAAGAGAGGCAAAACAAGTACTAAGCATGTCCACCAAATAATCGGCATCGGTTTATGTTGATTCAATTTTTTAATTAGTGCTATTTGTTCTAATTTATCGATCAATTCTTTTTCCTTACTTAACTTAATTAAATATTATAGTACTTTTTATCTAAATTTAACTTTTATTTTTCGATACGCTCGATTACTAATCCAACCCAACGATCCTGTTGCATTGTTAGAACAATGTGGAAGCCGTTTTTAATAAGTGCGTCTTTGATTTTATCTAATTGTAAATAATCTATCCCGGAAAAAATTACTTGCCCATTTTCATTCAAGTGTTCATCTAATTGCGGGATTAAGTCGAGCAAAATTTCCGCTAAAATATTAGCAACGATAATATCAAATTTTCCATGGACGTCTTTTAATAAACTTGCTTTTCTAACCTCAATATTACCTATGTGATTAAGTGCAATATTAGTCTGTGCTGATGTAACTGCCTCATCTGAAATGTCTGTTGCTTCAACTTTGTTTGCGCCAAGAAGTGAAGCAGCAATTGCTAAAATTCCAGATCCAGTTCCAACATCAATCACACTCTTAGGCTCAATAAGCGCACGTTCTAGCCCCATCATTGCTAGCTGAGTTGTCTTATGTCCGCCAGTACCAAAAGCCAAGCCTGGGTCCAAATTGATTAATTTTTGATCAGGAAATTTTGGTTGATAATTTTCCCATTCTGGAACAATTGCCAAGTGACGCGAAAAATTGATTACATGATAGAATTTTTGCCAAACCGTATTCCAGTCTTTGTCTTCAATATAAGAAGAACTGATTTGATTTAAGCCTATGTCTAAACCATAAGACTTTAACTCCGTTAATTTAGCTTGATAACTTTCAATTAAACTATCGCGGTCCGCATCTTCATTAAAATATGAAAAGAACTCTAAATCCTCAGGCAAATTTTCAATTTCATCAAGTTGTACAATGGTTGAATCTTTCTGCTCACCTGCATTTTCAAAATCGGAGCGTTTACGTGTTTCAGTGCCTAGGCAGTTCAATTCGTCTTGACTAAAGACAGTAAGCGCATCTTCAACTTCATGACTTGTTTCTATTTTTATAACTAATAATTTCATGACTAAACTCCCTTTTTCAACCACCCTCATCAATGCTAATATTTAACTAAGGTGATAATTATGTCTAAGAAGAAAAATAATATTGAAAAAACGTTAGTAGAAAAAATACTTGAACGCAACAATATATCTTATCGTCCAGCAAAATTTGCTACACACGAAGATTCTGGTGGTGTAGCGCAAATGGATACATCTATTTTAAACGAGAATGAACATTTGGTCTATAAGACACTTGTCTGTTCAGGCAATAAGACCGGTCCTCTAGTTGGTGTTATTCCTGTTACTGAGCATTTAAGCATGAAAAAGCTAGCTAAAAATTCAGGTAACAAAAAATGCGAATTGCTTCCTTTAAAGGATCTTGTGAAAACTACCGGGTATGTTCACGGTGCCAATACGCCAATTGGAATCCATTTTAATCATCATTTTCCAATTTTTCTTGATTCAAGTATGGAAAATGAAAAGGAAATTGCGGTTTCGAGTGGAAAAATTGGTAGGAGTGTTTTTTTAAATCCAAATGATTTACAAAAAATTACCGCTGGAACCTTCTGTGATATACTCGAATAGAAAATAAGAATATTAAATGTGTTTTTTAAATTGTTATTTTAAGCCAAATCCCGTTTTTAATCTAGAATGAAGCGCTTTTTTCGAATATAATTTAAAAATAAGATCAAAGATGAGGAATCTAAAAATGACATTATTAACAGATGAACAGCTTGCCAATATTGCACACGACTATTTTTTAAGTCAAATGAATATTGCAGATATATCAGAGAAATATAACTTATCGCGTTATTTGATTACAAAGTCACTTGAAGACGCAAGAAACAAGGGCATTGTAAAAATTAGTATCGCGCAAACACCAAAAAGATCGCAAAAACTGGAAAGTGAATTTCGAAAGCAATTCAATTTAAAGGAAGTTTACATCCTAGAAGATCTGGAAACCAAAAACCAAGATAATGAAGTAATTGTTAGCTATGCTGCAAAGCAAATTCAAAATTATACAAAATCTGCGCACGTAGTTGGTTTAACGTGGGGTGCACTTTTACGCGATGTTATTAACGACTTTTCTGAAGTTAATCGTGAGGATTTAACATTCGTGCAGCTTCTAGGTCAAGCTGTCAATGCAGGCAAAAGGAAAAATCAGTTGGTGCAGGAAGCTGCAGACAAATTTAATGCTAAATGTTTAACTTTTCCTGCTCCACTTTATTCTGTTAATACAAGTACAGTAACAGAATTAAAGAAAGAACCATTTTATGTCCACGCCGAAGAAATGTTTGACCAACTTGACATGGTTTGTGCAAGCCTTGGAACTATGCAATCGCTTGAATCTAATGAGTTTTTTATGGATAATTATGCTAAAAGTGTCTTGCAAAATGTTGATAGTCATCAAGTGGCGGGGATTGTTTTCGGTCGTCCCTATGACATTAATGGTAACTTTTACAAACCAATTGAACCACATATTTGCGGCATTAACTTAGATACTTTAATGCAAGTACCTAATCGTTTTATCATCGTAAAAAACCATTTCAAAGAAGATGCACTTCTTGGAGCACTCAGAGGCAACATGATCACGCATCTGATAACCAATAGTGGAATCGCTGAACAAGTTTTACGTAAAAATAAGAGTTTTAGTTAAACACTTCACCAAAGATTTTACTTATATAATTCTGCAACTCGTCAACGGAGTGACTTCTTGCACGCGCGCATTCCTTGGCTGGTCGATTACATAGAAAACAAGTGCGACTAGGTATTTTTAAAGTTGACCTGGAAATAATTCCCACTGTTTGACCATTTTTTACTAGGACGTCGGCATCAAACAGTCTAGTTAGTTTTGACTGCTTCTCAAACTCAATAGCAGTTTGCTTAACTTCAGTTGCATCGTTACTGAGTAAATAAAAATTCTCGCAACCAGTCGGCTTATCCCAACTTTCAGCTAACTGAAAAGATAAGTGATGCGCTTGCATGATTGTTTCCAAATTAGTTATTCCAGCTGAAAACAACTGCTCTAAGTAGCAGTTGTTTTTTATTGGCCCTGGGATATTGAGTTTAACATCTAAGAGCGTCTTATTAGGAAATTGCCGAAATAACTGTTTTTGCATGTCTACACGCTTATCTTTATCAGCTAAAACAGCTAAAATGTCCTGTTTTTGACCTTCAGTAAAGATTGATTTTACCAACTTGATATTCCCTCCTTTTTACTTTTAATCCTTCACTTGTCTTATTGTGTCAATAATTGTTCCGTCACGATACTGAATCAAAGCAACTGTTCTGTCAGTGTATTCTAATGGTTTTGGAACACCAACTTGTTTTTCAGCCATCTGTTGTAATTCTGTAATATCGACGATGTTAAGATCAGGAATCTTACTGAATGCTTCGATTAGGTCTTTTCTTTTCGGATTAATGGTAATGCCACGCTCAGTGACCAAAACATCAATTGAATCACCTGGTGTAACAACTGTTTCAACAGATGGAACAACGGTTGCGTTTCGGCCTCTAACTAGAGGTGCTGTAATTATTGTCATTTTTGCGTTAGCAGCATCCTGATGACCACCAATCGCTCCTCGTATGACACCGTCTGAACCAGTCATAACATTTACGTTAAAATCGGTATCAATTTGTAGTGCTGACAAAATTGCAACATCCAAATTATTAACTACTGCTCCCTTATTATGCGGATCAGCATACCAAGAAGCATCAATTTCTTGCTGATTCTTATTTTTTGCCATTGAAGCCGCAGCACCCTTATCAAAATCTTGGACATCCATAATCTTTTTTACTAGGCCCTCATCAAGCAAGTCTGTGGTTGGCTTTGTGATACCGCCTAAAGCAAAAGAAGCTGTGATTCCATCATTAATCATAGATTGTCTTAAGTAACGTGTAACTGCAAGCGCAGCACCACCAGATCCAGTTTGGAATGAGAATCCTTCCTTGTAATATGGTGAATTGACAATAACTTGATTGACCATCTCAGCAATTTTCAGTTCTTTTGGATCCTTGGTAAAACGAGTTGCTCCAGAACCAATTTTATCTGCATCCCCTATTTGATCTACCTTAACCACGTAATCTACCTGAGTCTGTTTGATTGAAGCAGGGGTATTAGGATAATCAACGATATTATCCGTTAAAAGAACGACATTATCAGCATATTGTGCATCAATAAGTGCATAACCTAATGAGCCAAAAACAGCGTCTCCTTCTTGACCATTGGCATTACCAGCAGGATCAGAGTTTGGAACGCCCAAAAAGGCAACATCAACTTTAATTTCTCCTTCTTCAATTGAACGAGCTCGATTTCCGTGAGATCTGAAAACAACTGGATTTTTAAGACCTCCATGGGAGATAAAGTCGCCCAAAGTGCCACGCATCCCCGAAGAAGTAATATTAGTAATTACTCCTTTTTGAATTGCTTCAATGACTTTATCATTCATCACACTAGTTAATGATGATGGTGCTAGCGTCAAATTTTGGTAGCCAAGTTTTATAATTAAGTCCATTACCTTATTAAAGGCAAAGTCGCCATTTCTAAAGTGATGGTGAAACGAAATAGTCATTCCATCTTTAAGAGTCTTCTTTATAACTTCTTCTAATGAATCAACTACTTTGTTTTCACCGGTTGTAACATGAACTTTTGGCGCAATCCTTTTAATTTCTGGGTTTCCAACTTCAACTGATTCAAACGGTTTTAATTTCATATCAGACATCAATTCATCTGGTAGATTACGTTTAACCTTATTTTCCAATGTAATTGCCCTCCTCATCAATTAAATTTGAAGCCTTAGCTGTTTCGATTACTCTATTAGCCTTTTCGACTACCGGCTTATCAACCATTTTTCCATTCATTGAGATAACACCAGAGCCCTTTGCCTTGGCTTCACTAATCGCATTTTGGACGGCCATTGCATTTTCAATTTCTTCTTTTGAAGGATTGAAGACTTCATTAACCATTGGAATTTGGCGAGGATTAACTAAAGACTTACCATCATAGCCTAATTCATAAATGTACCTAGTTTCTCTATAAAAGCCTTCCGTGTCATTCATATTTGAAAAGACAGTATCAAATGCATAGACATCTGCTGCACGAGCGGCTTGTAAGACCATGTTACGCGCAAATTCTAGTTCTCGACCATCTGGATAGCGGTGTGTATGCATGTCTGCAGTGTAGTCTTCACCTGAAACAGCTAGTCCCATCATTAACGGAGTTGCTGTAGCAATTTCTGGTGCATTGAGTACCCCTTTAGCACTTTCAATTGCTGCCATTACCCCAATTGAACCTTTTTCTACACCGTATTCCTTTTCTGCATTTTCAATATCTGTAACTAACTTTCGAATCATGTCAGCCGATTCTGTTTTTGGTAATCGAATGACGTCAACCCCAGCTCGTACCATTGCTTTAACATCTTCATCATAAAAAGGTGTGTCTTGCCCATTAATTCTGACTACAATTTCTGCACCGCCAAAATCAACCGTCTTAATTGCGTTAAAGACTAACATTCTAGCAGCGTCTTTTTCTGTTAAAGAAACGGCATCTTCCAAATCAAGCATAACTGAATCAGCACCATAAATACCAGCGTCTTTTACCATTGCCGGATTATTACCTGGTACAAACATCATTGTTCGCCGCAAACGATTTTTAATGTAAGTCATTTATTGCAATACCCCCAATTCTGGTTTATCTGAAGTTTTAGTTGCTCTCTGCGCAGCTGCTAAAGTTCTAGCAGCAATCACACAGTCAAGAGCTCCTTTGTCAACTGCTTTAACCTTGGCATTATCAATACCATATTTCTCAAGGGTATCAGTAATAACCTTTTTAATTTGATCTCCATATGCCTTAATTACTTCTGAATCAAGGTCAATCTGAATGCCATCATCTCCTTTTGAAATCATAATTTGTATATCAGATGATTCCAAAGTTCCGGCAACTCCAGTAGTTTTAATTTCCATTAATATTCATTCCTTTCCTAATCCTAGTTTGTAACGCTTCTTTATTTGCACTAATAAATTGCATTGTGGAATTGGGTACAAAAGGTGCAATTTCAGCTAGCTTATCTTCTTTTATTAGTTGCCTAACATATGTGGCTGTAATTACTTGTTCATTAGCTTGAAAACGATTAATGATCTTAACTTCTATTTCAGGATTAAGTATTGAACTTAAGCTTTGATTATAAAAACTAGTCGTTCGCGAGAATGGTTCTGTTCCCAAATATCTTCTTGTAATTGATAGACTAGGGGCAATAAAATTTTTAAAAACGTGTGCATCAATTTGGGTTTGCGTAGTTATTAGTTCATCAGATGATTTTAAAAAATACGCTGGGAACGTCGACTTTGAAACCATATAGTCACCGCCACTAATAACTAACACATTTTTAAAATCGGCTGTCCCCTGCTTAACTAAGTTAAGGCGCTCATCAGTCTTGAAAAGCGAAGCATCCGTTTGTACAACAAATACATATACCAAGTCATTTTCCTTACTAGCAAGTTCCACTAATTGTTGGTGTCCTTTAGTGAATGGATTTGCATTCATCACTATTGCAGCAACTTTTTTGTTTTTTCCTTTATCAGGGTTAGGAATGTTTGACACAAAATTATCTATATTCGGCGTGCCACTTTCTAAAAAAGCAGCCTTGTCAGTTCTTGCTAATTCGTTAAATCCTAAATGAGAAAAACTTGCAGCATACTGTGCTTTAGTGAAAACAAAACTGTGATAGCACTTTATACTATACAAATATTGTTGTAGTGCAGTTACTATTTGACTGAAGCGTGCACCTTGGACTGCATTTTCATTAGTAACGGCAATGTACTTTAAGACGTTACCAGCTATACTACCAGTACCTACAAGCTTGCCATTGTCATCAATTAGACCAACTGTGTGATCAATCACGTTAATTTCACGTGAGCCAAAGTTATTTATGCCTTTAGAAACTAAAAAGTCTTGCCACTTTTTTCTTGTTTCAGGAATATTTAAATATAAATCAACAATTTTATCCGTAATTAGTCACATCCTAACCGCGTCATTAATCTACTTGGGTTAAAAATTCTGCTATTTTGTTATACATAAGTTGAGGTTGTTCAGCTTGAACAATATGCCCACAATTAGGTACAACAGCAGCAGTTATGTTGCTATTTAACTTTTCCATTTCATAAGCAAAATGATAGTCAAAAAATGGTGAGTTTTTACCAGCCAAAACTAACATTGGGGTTGTTAAGTTAGTGATTACATCGCGCCAATCTTGTTCAGCATGATTGATTCGACACAAAAAGTTGTTTTCAGGATAATAAGGATATTTCAGTGCTTCTTTTTTTGCTCTTTGAAACAAAGCATCATCAATATGTGTATAAAATCCTGAGCCAAAATCAATTTTTAAGTAATCGGGATAATTTTCCCAAGTCAATTCTTTAAAGCCAAATTGCCATGTTGAATCGTTGATCATTTTAGGTGGCTGATCAAGATCAACTAAAGCTCTAAAGCGCTTTTCTCCAAATAAAGAAATGTAAGCCCAGATTGTAGCTGCTCCCATAGAATTGCCAATCGCAATTATGTCAGTTAATCCTAGTTTCTGAATAAGTTCTTTAAGGTCTTCTGCATGGCGACTAATTCTTTGGCCTTTATATGTGCGTGCAGATTTACCTTGATTTCTTGGATCAACTATAATAAAGCGAAAATCATTTTTAAAAAGGTCAACGGCCTTTTCCCATAAGCGTGCAGACCCTCCAATTCCTGGAATAGCAAGAATTGGAGGTTTGTCAGCTTTAGTATCGTAATAATGGATCCTAATGCCATCATTAGTAATCAAATCTGCTTGATCAATCATTTACCACATTCCTATGATTTTCATCCATACGGTACCAATGACTCCAAAGATCAGTAGATACACGAGTCCTAAAATAAAGTTGAATTTCCACCATTCTCCCTGCTTAATATAGCCCGTCGTAGCTAGAATAGAAGCCGGACCATTGGCATAGTGAGTAGTTGAAGCATTAATGGCTCCAGTGAATGCAAGTAACATTGCTGAAAGAGCAAGCGGTGCTCCAGTTGCCACAGCAACTGAAAGAAATGGTAAGTATAAAGCCGTCATATGGGCAGTTCCACTAGCAAAGAAGTAGTGCGTATAGAACATTAGAATTACCAAAACTGCCAAAACAATTTCCCAACTTATACCGTGGAGACCCGTCTGAATTGTTTTGGAAAACCAGTCAATAAAACCAAATGATATAAGTTTACCGGCCATGAAAACCAAAATGGAAAGCCAAATCAAAATATTCCAAGCTCCAGTTTGCTTTAAGGCATCTTGCATGGTTAAAACGCCAGTTATTAAAAGTAAGCCAACTGCTAGAAAAGCAACAAAAGTAGAATCTAATTGTGGAATTTTAAAAATTCCTGATAACACCCATAAAATAATAGCTAATAAGAAAATGACAGACATGATTTTTTCAGGTTTAGACACAGGGCCCATTTCAGCTAGATGCTCGTCTGCCCAATTTTTAGCATCTGGAGTTTCTTTAATTTCAGGTGGAAATATCTTATAGATAATTAAAGGAATAACAATGGTTGCGATTAAAGCTGGGACAATTGCTGCCGTAAACCAGCTTATCCAAGACATTGTGTAGCCTTTTTGAACAGCCATTTGAGAAGCGACCATGTTAGGTGCAGCCCCCGTAATGAATAGAGCGGTTGAAATCACATTAGCATGAAAAGCAATAAAACTTAAAAATGCACCAATCTTTTTACGAGAGGGATCATTTGGTAATGAATCATAATCCTTAGAAATTGATTCCGTCACTGGCCAAACAACACCACCTGTTCGAGCACTATTGGATGGAATTAAAGCTCCTAAGACAATTTCCAATCCAGTGATAGCGTAAGCAATCCCAATTGAACGTTTACCAAAGCGTCTAATCATCCAATAGGCAATTCGATTTCCTAAGCCTGTTTTACTAATGCCATAGGCCATGATAAAAGCCATTGCAATCAACCATGAAGCAGAATTGCTAAATGCACTCAAAATTCCGGCATTCACTGCACCTGTTTTAGGATTCACTTCATTTTGAACAGGAGCTAAACCAACTAAAACAGTCACAATTAAACCAATCAGCGTTGTACCACCAATTGGTAATGGTTTTGTGATACAACCCACAATGGTAGCAACAAAAATAGCAAACATTTCCCATGCTTGTACTGATAATCCACCAGGTCTTACAGGAGTAAGAAGCCACAAAATTGCTCCAATTACTACCGGCAAAATAAACCCTTTATAATTCACTTTCTCAAGAGTTTTCATAATTAGCCTTCTTTATATTTACGGGCGATAAATATCGTCGATAATCTGATAGTTTTTATTTTTCAGTTCATCATCTACCCAACTAATATTACCTGTACCATCATGGAAACTTGCTGCTTTAGCATTATCTTGTTTGTTATAGGCCTGAACCTCAGGCAGTAACTTTGCCGCCTTTTCGTGAGCTACTCTAACAACACCGTCTGCATCTCCAACAATCAAATCCCCTGGATTTACACTAATTTCGCCACAAGAAACTGGTACATTAATTTCTCCAGGTCCTTCCTTGTATGGACCATTTGGCGAAGTGCTGACAGCATAAATTGGCAAGTCCCAATTACGTAAACTGTCAATATCTCTCATAGGACCATCTACTACTACTCCAGCAACATGTCTTTGATCACGAAGCCAAGTCATCATAACTTCTCCAATAACAGCTCGAGTGTTATCACCTTCATTATCAATTACAATTACATCGCCTTCATGGCAGTACTTTAAAGCTGCATAAATGGTTAAATTATCGCCTGGCCGATTATGAACTGTAAAGGCTGGACCACACATTTGCTTTGTTGGTTTAGACATTAACTTAATCCGTGTAGCCATTGCCCCTTTACGATTCATACAATCAGCAATATTTGAGGTGGGAATATCACGAAAACCCATAATTACATCTTTGTCAGGTAACTCTCTTTTTAAAAAGATTCTTTTTCCTACTTGCATTTTGATCCTCTTTAATTAGTTCAATTCGATACCTTCTAGAACTTCTTGCATTTTATCAGCAGAATTAACCATTTTAGCTAATTCCTTATCTGATAGCTTAGTTTCAATCACATGACTAATTCCAGTACCATCAATCACTGTTGGAGTACCCAAATATAAGTCATGTTTAATACCATATTCACCATTTATAGGTGCTGATAGCGGTAAGACGATTGCTTTATTTTCCAAAATTGCACTAACTATTTTTGCTAGCATCATTGCAATGCCATAAAAGGTTGCCCCTTTACTTTTAATAATTTCCCCACCTTTCTGACGTATGTCACTTTCAATATTAGATAAATCTGAAAAATTAAGTTCATTATATTCGCTTAATGGTTTACCATCAACTACTGTTTCATCAAAGTTCTCAAATGAAGTGTCACCATGTTCGCCTAGCACAATGGAGTTAACGCTTTCCACAGATAAATTTAATTTTTTTGCCAGTTCTACTTTTAATCGAGCAGAGTCAAGCGATGTACCTGTACCAATAACTTTGTTCTTAGGAAAACCAGAAAGTTTTTGTGTCAAGGTCGTCAGTATATCAACTGGATTGGCAGAAACAACAAATATTCCATTAAATCCAGATTCTACGACTGGCTGAATAATACTTTTCAAAATTTTAACGTTCTTATTGACTAAATCTAATCTAGTCTCACCTGGTTTACGTGGTATACCAGCTGTAATAACTACAACATCAGCATCCTTTGCATCCGCATACTCACCTGCATGAATATTGCATGAACCAACAAATGGGGTAATGTCTTCAAGATCCATTGAATCGCCAATTGGTCTCTCCTTTACAACATCCGTAATTACTAATTCGTCAACTTGGGTACTTAGTAAAAGGTCATTTGCAAAAGTTGAACCAACTGCTCCATCACCAACGAGTAAAACTTTTCTTGACATAATTTAAAATCCTTTCAATTCTGGGTATGTAATCCTTTACAAAACATATTATAAATAAAGCCCCTCCTTTTTGCAATATTTTAAAAAAGTAATTTATTTTTTAAATTTATAAAAATGAAAGAGCTTTTTTATTTTTAAATAAAAAAATGCTTAGCATTAGGCTAAGCACTTTTTGGTTTAAATAAACTATTTATTATTTCTTACATAATCAGTCATCTGCATACCTGCTTGACGGCCAAAAATTACTGTTTCAGCAATTGAATTTCCACCAATTCGGTTATTACCATGAAGCCCACCGGAAACTTCACCAGCTGCATATAGGCCCGGAATCACATTACCGTCAGTATCTAAGACCTCAGTCTTCGGAGTGATATGAATTCCGCCCATGGTGTAGTGAATGGCAGGGTTAATGTGAATAGCAAAGAAAGGTCCCTTGGTAATTGAGCGATCCATTCCAGTAGTTCTGCCAAATTGAGCGTCATTCTTTTGATTAATAGCATCATTCCAAGTATCGACAGTTGCCTGAAGATTATCACCATCAACATCAATTGCTTGCGCAACTTCTTGTAATGTATCTCCATGGCTAACCAGACCAACATGATCATAAAATTCGACTGCAGTAAAGTTTTCTCTGATACCTTGATCAAATATTAGATATGCTCCACCTTCATGCAAATCATTTATTGCATTGGAAACAATTTTTCTAGTATTCATTTCGTTAACAAACCTTTTACCAGATTTATTAACCAAAATTGCTCCTTCACCACGTAAGCCTTCACCAATTAAATACACGTGATCAGTATCGGTCTGTGCAGTTGGATGAACTTGAATAAAGTCCATTTGTTCAAGCTGTGCATCAACTTCTTCAGCTAGTTTTAAGCCATCGCCTGTTGCTCCAGGCTGATTAGTAGTTTTAAAATCAACCAAATCAGGACGATACTTTTTGATAAGTTCTTTAGAAGAACCAAAACCACCACTTGCTAGTAAAATTGCCTTAGCATTTACTGTTTTAGTACCCGCAGGTGTTTCAACTTCAACACCAGTAACTCTTTGCTTATCAGCACGGATCAGTTTCGTCACTTTAGTATTGTTAAACACAGGAATATTTTCTTTTTGAATCTGTTCAAGCGCACCTGATACAAGATAATTACCTACTGGAGCCATTGAAGCGGGACGATGAGCTCTCTTTTTACTCATTCCACCTGTAATTGTCAGATTAGTTAATTCAATTCCATGATCACTTAACCAATCAATTGCTAAAGCTGAGTGATCAACAAAATAGCGAAGTAGTTCTGGATCGTTCAAACGTCCCCCACCCTTTAACGTTTCCTCATAAAAGTCTTCTTTGTTATCAATGATACCTTCATTGATTTGAACAAGACTTTCAGAAGCATTCATTCCAGATGAAGCCCGATTAGTGTTACCACCAAGTTCAGGGTTTTTCTCAAAAACGGCTACTTTTAATCCTAATTCATTTGCTTGAATTGCAGCAGTGAGTCCTGCTCCACCCGCGCCAATAATTACAGCATCGTACTCATTGGCAATCTCAGAACTATCATTGGGTGTAAAAACAAATTTAGCCATCAAATTCCTCCTGTAAATTTAATCTTCTGGTTCTGTTCGATCAATATTAGTCATTTGCATGTAATCCATCCATTGATCGTATTGTTCCTCTGTTAACTCGCCACTCTTCAAAGCTGCTTCTTTAAGCGTTGTTCCTTCTTTATCTGCAGCTTGTGCAATTTTAGCCGCAGCATGATAACCAATATGAGGTGACAATGCAGTAACTGTCATCAATGAATTTTCTAGTAATTCATCCATCTTTTCTGAGTTAACTGTTAAACCAGAAATCATCTTATCAGCAAAGCCTTCAATTGTACCTGTCAAAATATCGCATGAATCCAAAAAGGCAGCAATCATGACAGTTTTAAAGACATTCATTTCGAAGTTTCCTTGTGAAGCAGCGAAAGTGATTGTTGTATCATTACCAAAAACTTTAGCAGCAGCCATGGTCACTGCTTCAGCTTGAGTTGGGTTAACTTTACCAGGCATAATTGAAGAACCTGGTTCGTTAGCAGGAATGTTTAATTCATGATAAGCAGCTCTTGGACCCGAAGCTAAGAAGCGAATATCTTGCGCAATTTTAAACATATCTGCTGCTAGAGTCTTTAATGCTCCATGAACAACATCAATACCAGAATGATGAGCTAAGCCCCAGAATTTGTTGGTCTTAACTTTGAACTCATGACCGTAAACTTCGGATAATTTAGCAACAATTTTTTCTGTCATACCTGGAGCAGCATTCAGTCCAGTACCAACAGCCGTACCACCAATTGCTAATTCATATAAAGTAGGTTTTAACTCTTGAATGTATGATAAGTCATGTTTCAGAGCAGAAATATAGCCAGAGACTTCTTGACCAAAGGTAATCGGAGTTGCATCTTGCAAGTGCGTACGTCCTACCTTTACAGTTTTCCAGTATTTATCTTGCTTAATCTTTAATTCGTCAATTAAATGCTGAATAGCTGGCTCTAACTTATCAAGTGCTTCAACTGCAACGATATTCATTGCAGTAGGATAAGTGTCATTAGAAGATTGTCCACGGTTAACATCATCGTTTGGTAAAATATTTAAGCCAGGGTGTAATTTATTAGCTAAATTGGCAACAACTTCATTAACATTCATATTGCTTTGAGTACCAGAACCCGTTTGTAATACGTGAAGTGGAAAATCTCTGCGCAAATCTTCATCACTTAATTGTAAAAGATGATCAACTGCATCTTCAATTGCTGCACCTTTTTCTTCTGGTTCATCGCCTACTTCTACATTTGACTCAGCAGCAGCCTTTTTCAGGTTTAAAAATGCACGAATAATTGCCAGCGGCATGAGTTCTCCACTTGGAAAGTTATTTCGACTTCTTTCTGTTTGGGGTCCCCATAATGCGTCCTTAGGAATTTTTACAGGACCAATAGTGTCACTTTCAACACGGTATTCTTCTTCGCTCATTTGCTTCTCCTTTTTAACTTATATTTCTATTCTAACTGAAAAATATTTCTTTCGCGACCTCACTATTTATGATACGCGTTATTTAATTTTTGTTCAATATTTTTCAAATTAAAGTGCTATCATTTTAATTATTTAAAAAGTGCATAAAAACAAAAAAGGCACCTTTCTCTAGTTGCCTTTTAATAGTTTTATATTCGGATTGTTTCCGCATTGATAGCCACAATCACAGTTGAAAGCGACATTAAGATTGCGCCAACTGCTGGTGGAAGAAGAATTCCAATTGGAGCTAAAACACCTGCAGCAAGTGGTAAGGCTATAATGTTATAGCCTGCTCCCCACCATAAATTTTCAACTGTCTTTTTCTGTGTGTTTTTAGCTAGCTTTAAAAAATTGATGATATCAATTGGATTACTATTAACCAAAACGACATCAGCGGAATCAATTGCAACATCAGTTCCTGTACCAATAGCCACACCGATATCAGCTTTTGCTAAGCTAGGAGCGTCGTTAATTCCATCTCCTACCATCATTACCTTATTGCCATTAGCTTGATACTTTCCGATAATTTTTTGTTTATCTTCTGGCAAAAGCCCTGAGTAAACTTCTGTAATTCCCAGTTTTTCTGCAATACTATCCGCAACATTTTCATTATCACCAGTTAACATTACTGGAATAATGTTTTGGGCTTTAAGTTCTTTAATTAGTGAAATTGCTGTTTTCTTGACTTGATCACCAACTGCAACATACCCGAGCAGATTGGAATCCTGTAAAAGATAGCTTACCGTATAATCAGCAGCAGATATTTTAGGAAAATTATTAACTAAAGAACGAGCGGTTTTTTCATTGACTAATTGATAATCCTTGCCATTAATTGTTCCAGTAACACCTTTACCCGAAACAGTTTTGCTATTTGATAACGGTAAAAGACTGATTTTATTTTCATCGGCAAATTGCAAGATACTCTTTGCAATTGGATGCGTTGAATCTTGTTCAAGCGAGGCAATTAATCTTAATACACCTTCCTTATTGATTGTTTGGTTTAGTGTATCAAACTGACGAACCTGAAATTTTCCTTCAGTCAGTGTACCCGTCTTATCCATTACAACATATTTAATTTTTTGACTAATACCAATTACATTGCGGTTTCGAATCAACAGTCCATTTTTTGCACCAATTGACATGCTTTTTGCATTTACAAGGGGAATAGCTAAACCTAATGCATGTGGGCAGGCAATGACTAGCACTGTAACCATCCGCTCCAGTCCGTTACTTATTCCTTTTAAACTAGTCCAGACAATTAGAGCAATGACACCAATAATTAGTGCTGCATAAAACAACCAACCGGACACGCGATCTGCTAAATTCTGTAAATTAGATTTATTCATTTGCGATGACTGAACTAACTTGTTTACGTTTGCCAAAAAGCCTGAGTTAGCTGAACTGGATACCTTAACTACAATTGTGCCGGAACCATTGATTGAACCACCGATCACTTTATCATTAACTTTGCGTGTTACACTTTGTGATTCACCTGTAACCAAGGATTCATTAATATCGCTGGAACCATTAATGATAATTCCGTCTAATGGTATGCTCTCACTTGGTTTAACTAAAACAATTGCATCCTTTTGTACACCGTTAATTGAAACATCTTTTGTCTGACCATTATCTTGAAGATGGACCTTATCTGGTAATAATTTAGCTAGGTCATTTACTGAACTATTTGCACTCATCATGGAAGACATTTCAATCCAATGACCTAATAACATAATTAAAATTAGGGTTGCCAACTCCCAGAAAAAGTCCATTACCTGATTTTGATTATGTAAGATATTGTTTTCAACAAAAGCATAGATACTATAAACATACGCCGTAACAATACCAAGGGAGATTAATGTCATCATTTCAGGTCTTTTTGCTTTTAACTCATAAAAAGCACCTTTTAAAAATGGTTCGCCACCATAAAAGAATAGGATAGTTGCAAAAAGAGCTACTATCCATTCAGAACCGTTAAAAGAAAATTGAAAAGGCAAACTAATTCCCATTGCTGGTGATAAAAACAGTATCGGTAATGCAAGCACTAGAGAAATCCAAAATTTTTGTTTCAGATTTCCCATGTCCATCATCTGATTTCCGTGCATCATCATGTTTCCACCACTCATTTGCATTGATGAGTGGTGCATTTTTGTCCCAGACTGAGCACTTTTATTTTTACCTTGATTGCCCATGTTCATATCGTTCAAAATAATCAGCCCCCACTTCTTTTTACATCAATTTAATTAACTCTTTAAGTTAAATCTACTTTTATCAAGCAGTGATGTCAAAGAAGAGGCTCTAAAAGTTAAACTATATGAATGGTTAAGCATCTTGCAATTTAGCTTTGTGATAAAAGTGAACAGCAAAACCAATTGCCAGCCCAAGAACAGTTGGAATAACCCAATCCATACCAATGTCTGAAAATGGTAAGAAACGATATTGAATCGATTTTAGTGCTAATGCCCAGCCCTGTTGACTAATTGCTGGAGGAAATGACGCAAGCATATCAAAAACAGCTGGAATTAGTGTTAACCCAACTCCCCAATAATAAACAACTGGATCATGATCAAAAAGAGTACCTGAAATTGACAAAATGATTAAAACCATTGCAATTGGATATAAAAACATCAACATTGGTGTGGACCAAGCAATAATCGTATCTAAGCCAAAGTTAGCCGTGATAAAGGAAACAAATGTCATGATAGCAAGCCATGCATGATAACTAATCTTTTTGAAACTACGGTGAAAGTCTTGCGCAAATGCTGCAATTAAACCAACAGCAGTAGTCAAACATGTGAGTGTAACTAGAGTTGCAAGAAGTGCATGGCCAACATCCCCTAAATAATAAGTAACGATTTGATTAAACGTTGTTCCACCCTCGGGTGCAATTTTAAAGTGATTTAATGTAGTTGCACCTAACCAAATTAAGCCGATATAGATAACCCCGATCGCACTTGTAGCAATCACACCCGCTCTCGCGGTTACCTTAGCATTACTCTTAGCAGATGTCTTACCTAATTGATTAACGGCAGACACAATCGTATAACCAAAAGCAAGACCAGCTAAAGCATCCATTGTGTTGTATCCTTGCAGGAAACCGTTAAAAAATGGCATTGTTTGATAAGCTGCCGTAGCACTTTGATTTTTAGCTGCGCCCATTGGCGAATGAGCTGCAAGTAAAAATACCGAGAATAATAAGACTAGAAACAGTGGGTTTAAAACTTTTCCAATACTGCTTAAAATGGTTGATTGCTTATATGCAATGATAAAAGCTAAAATAAAGAAAATAGCCGAAAAAATTAATAAACTAATTTTCGCATATTTTTGTGGCAGCACTGGTGCTAACCCGACCGAAAATGAAATGCTTGCAGTACGTGGTGTTGCAAATAATGGTCCTAGCGTCAAATGAATTAAAACCATAAAAATCAATGCAAATTTAGGTCCTAAGGGCTTTCCAATATCATAAACACCTTTAGCATGACTAGCACTAATCGCTAAGACAGCCAGTAAGGGCAACAAAACTGCTGTCACTAAAAAGCCAAAAGTTGCCATCCCCCAATTTGCTCCAGATAATTGGCCTAAATGGATTGGAAAAATTAAGTTTCCAGCCCCAAAAAACAAACCAAACAATAAAGAGGCGACTACTAAGTATTCCTTCCAACTTAATGGCTTTTTATTAATATCGTCTTTAAATTCTTCCATTTTACTCTCCTACCTTTTCATATTTCTGTATGTCTTCAATAGATGCCTACTTTAAAAAATACTTTTCATTTCTCTCACTTTCTAGCATGTACTTTAGCTTTGAACTTTGTAAAAACCAATAAAAAAAGCACCCTGATTTTCATCAAGGGTGCTTTAGCACGGTACCACCTATTTTACCAACGAACAAAATGTCGTTAGGTCACTTCACGTACGGCATAACTGCGATACGCTAACACGATAATGGGTGTCACCAATATTAGCTACTAAAATTCACCATATAGCTCAAAGTTACTTTCAGACTACTCTCACGGTTCATTTTCAGCAAACAGAACTCTCTAATACGCTTTAAATAATCTTACTCTTCTTTTCATTGCTTTTTATATTAATTATATTTTAATTATTGTCTTATTTTTTGTCAATAATTTTTTTGTTTAGCTCACGATTTTCGTCCCGTGCATTTGATCAACATCGAGCTCTCTAGCTACTTTAGCTATGTTTTGAGCAGTTATTCCACCGCCAGGAAGAATTTCAATTTTATTTTTAGCCCAATTAATAATTTCTTTTAAGTGAGGGTAATTATCGGAAATAGTTTGCTCTAAACTGCCCCCGTGCGTCAAAATGCGTTTAACTTTTTTAGAGCTTAACCAATCAATAGCATTTTGTTGCTGATTCTCAGCTATCTCGTCAAAAGCCATGTGCATCACAACTTCCAAATCTAGGATATGAGCCAGTTGAATCAATTTATTCATATTTTCTTGATCCAGATCACCATTCATATCAATACACCCAAAAGTAACACCATCTGCTCCTAGCAGTGAGGCCATTTCAATATCTGAAAGCATAATGGCTATTTCATCTTTTGTATAAACAAAATTACCTGCTCTAGGTCTAATCATTACCACCACTGGGATATTCAAGTTATGCGCATATTCCACGACTTTTTTAGTTACTCCAAATGAGGGTGTCGTACCACCAGCAGCCAAATCATTATTAAGTTCAATTCGGTTGGCTCCTGCAGCAATCACTTTTGGTACATTAGTAAAATTTTCAACGCAAGCTTCTTTTAACATTCTCTATCTTTTTCCTTATAGCTTAGTCAATTGTTGACTCTGTTCTTTTTTGGTAATCTGCCAACCATTTTTTGGTCATTGGGAAAATTTTAGTCATATCTTTTGCCGTCGGTTGAGCAATCATGATTTTTACGTCATGCTCATTATCAGAAACACAAAAAGCAAACTCAACATTTGTTGCAACTCCCCATTCTCCTTTAGAGTTTAAGGCAATCAACGAAATAGCATCACAACTTCCATAACGATCCTTTAAAGTTTTAGCAAAAGAAAACAGTGCCTGATCACATGCATCTTGAGGTGACTGTCCCTCGGCCATTTTACGAACAATCTCGTAGGACAAGCATCCCTTCATAATATCCTCACCTAGTCCAGTTGCTGCTGCAGCACCAACTTGGCTATCAGCATAAAAACCTGATCCAGATAAAGGTGAGTCTCCAATACGCCCATCTTTTTTCATAAATAAACCAGATGTAGATGTTGCGGCTGCCATCGAGCCTTGCTGATCAAGCGTTACCGCACCAACTGTATCGTGGCCATCATAGGCACGGAGTTGCTCCTGTTGATTAACATTTAGACGCTCTTGCCATTCTTTTTTGGCTTTTTCGGTTAGCATATTTGTCATTTCAAAACCATTTTTGGCAGCAAACTTCGTTGCGCCATCACCGACTAAGAAACTATTAGTTTTATTTTCACTTAATTTCCGCGCCACTGAAACGGCATTTTTAACATTTTCTATTGAAGCAACTGATCCTTGCGCAAATGTATCGCCATCCATAAAGCCTGCATCCATTTGCACTATACCCTCTTCATTCGGCAAACCGCCAAAACCAACAGATTTGTAGTGTTCATTGTTTTCTACAACATTAATTAATTTTTCAACTGCATCTCCAGCATTAATTCCTTTATCTAAAAGTACACTAGCTTCACTTAAGCCATCAAATGACATTCTCCAGGTTGATATTGCTGCCCAGGTCATAATTTTTCCTTCCCTTACCATTTCTTATCGTTAATCTTATACTAGGCCTAAAATTGTGACAAGCACTTACAGAATACAAAACCAAAGTAAAAAGATTCTAAGCATCTTATACCAGAAGTTTAGAATCTTTTTAATTACCACATTCCAATTACTTTAGTCCAAATCAAACCGCCACCAAGCCAAATGACGTTTAATATTACACCAATGATCGCACTCAACTTCCACCAATCTTTATTTGATACATAACCAGTTGAAGAAAGAAGTGCTGCGGGACCAGCTGAATAACTTGAAGTCGATAGGTAAAGTGAGCCATCTAAAGCAAGCATTAATGCAGCCATAACAGGTGGAACACCGGCTCCGATTGCAATCGACAAAAAGCCAGCGTATAGTGCTGAAATTTGTGTAGAAACACTTGGGAACAAATAGTGTAGATAAAAGTAGGCTAAAAATAGAATTACTAAAACTACAATCCAGTTCATTCCGTGTAAGGCACTGCCCAATGTTTTTGAGAACCATGGGAAGAAACCAAGAGTCATTAGCTTTTGTGACATTAACATGATAATTGACAACCATGTGAGAATATTCCAAGCAAAGCTTTGGCCTAGAATGTCTTTAACATTAATTACTCCAGAAATTAGCAAGAGCGCAACTGCAATAAAACTTACCAATGTTGCATCGATACCAAACTCTGGACCAACTAACCATAATGCAACAGAAAGGATGAAGACTATACCCATTATTTTTTCTGCTGTGGTCATTTTCCCAAGTTCTTTTAACTTAGTGTCTGCCCAATTATGTGCATTAGGGGTTTCTTTAATTTTGGGAGGATAAATTTTGTACAGAATAAACGGAACAAGAAGCAATGAAATTAACCCAGGTACAATTGCTGCTAAAAACCATTGCATCCATGAAATCGAAACATTTTGCGTTTTAGCAATTCCTAAAGCAACCATGTTTCCTGCTAAGCCAGTTAAAAACATTGTCGAGGTTACAATATTTACTTCGTACTCGTTAAATACTAAATATGAACCCATATCACGCTGTGTACCTTTTTTAGGATCAGATCCCATTTCCTTAGAAAGATTGTCAATAATTGGGTACATAATTCCATTAACCCGAGCGTTGTTACTTGGTATACCTATAGCTAAAACGGTTTCCACCAAGGATAAGGCATATGCCAAGCCTAGTGTTTTCTTACCAAAGGTTTTGACGAAAAAGTAAGCAATTCGTTTACCTAAACCCGACTTAATAAATCCAGCTGCCATAAACATACACATTGCAACCATCCAGGCAGTAGAATTTCCGAAACCTGCTGTGACTTCTTCCATTTTAAAAATACCAGTTAAGGTAGCAATAACAATTGCAATGATTGTTGTTGCCATCATTGGTAATGGCTTAGTCACACAGGCGACAATTGTTCCAATAAAAATAGCAAAGAGGTGCCATGCTTGTACACTGATAGCAGCAGGCTTTAAGGGTGTAAAAAGCCACAGACCTATCCCTATTACAAGTGGTAAAATCCACTTTTTCCATTCAAACTTATCTAACATATTTTTTCTCCTTAACAATTTTATTTTGCTTTACTAATTGCAGCCTTAACGGCATTCTTTAAGGCTTGAGTAGTAGTTGAAGCTCCAGAAACGGCGTCAACTTCGACTGAGTTTTGCTCTACCATTTCTTGTGGAACACGCTTAATTGCAACTGCGCCTATTCCTTCAGTTTCGTGATTTTCTAGGACTTCAACATTTTTAATTGTTTGGTTTTCATATGTGACGCGAACTAAAACACGACCGCCAATACCTGCCTCTGAAGAACCTATATACTGATTCTCGTTTAGACTAATTTGATCTTCCTTATTTCCATCTAATAAGTCATTAATTCGTGGTACAGCATTTTCTATGGTTATCTTTTCTGTGTTCTTCGTCATTCTTGCAGCGTTTTCTCCAGCTATTTGGCCAAAAATCAAGCACTCAGCAAGGTTGCCACCTCCTTGATAGCGATTGGCACAAATGCCACCTAGTTCACCAGCAGAATAAAGCCGTTTGATAGGTTGACCATCAATCCCAAGAACTTGAGCTTTTTGATTATGCTCTGGACCACCTTGAGTATTCAAAACAGCTGGAGCCAGCTTAATTGCATAAATTTTTCCTGTTAAATCAAAGCATTCCATACTTTCTGACGCACGATTAAATTCCAAGTCTATGCCTTCTTTAGCAAATTGATTGAATTTCTCGATGGTTTTTCCCAAGTTTTCTGAAGGTACTTCAATCGCGGACGCTAATTTATCGACAGACTCAGCTTGAATTACTTTTTCAAAGAAAGTTTGATACTTTAGCTTGCCAGTTTCTTTTTCTTTTATGAATTTATCATATTGCTTCTGGTCAAAAACAAGCCACGCATTATCAAAAGCATGGGGCAATAAGTACTCGCCATGTTCATATATATGTCCATGACGATATTTGGCATCTTCCCTCATAAAGCGACTGCCATCATTAGCGACCGCAAAAATAGAACCAGACTTAACATTTTGCCAACCACTAATTTGACGTCCACGTTCATTCTCGCCTTCGGCAATGACATAGCTAGGAACAATACCAAGAGACTCATAATTACTCATGTGCCACATCTTTGCCCCTACATCAGCAGCCATTTTAATACCATCACCATTATTGTATAGCGTTCCTAATGGAGTTAATTTTTTGACATGTAGGTAATCTTGCTGCATTTGTGTATTGTTTTCGAAACCTCCAGTAGCAAGAATAACTGCCTGTTTAGCATGAATGTAATAGTCTTTATGATTGCGACTAACGATGACACCAGTAATTTCGTTATCGTTGGGATTTTGGATAAGTTCCTTAGCTCTAGAATTTAGCCAAACGTCAATTTGCTCTGAACGTTCCATAACTTTTTTCCGAATTTCCTGCCATAGCCCAGCGTCAAAGTCGCGATTATGAACTAAAGCAAAATCAAATGTTTCCGCACCAGAAAATTCAGGATACTCACAAAGTTTGTTTTTCTTAGCTAAATGATCTCCTAGCTGATAATCTTGTGACCAAATAAAGGGTTTAATTCCTAAATACTTTTCGAAATATTCAGGCATTTTAGTAAAGCCATCAAGGTATACTTGCATTGTTTCTTTATCAACTTTAAAAGGTTTTGCTAACTGGTCGTAGTAGTCGCCAATCTTCTGGCGATCGTGTGCCATTGCCACATGTTGAGCAGAATAACGAGTATTTCCTCCTTCATGTCCATATGGTGCAGCATCAACTAGTAAAACACTCGCTCCTTGATCAGCTGCAAAACGAGCTGCTGTTCCACCGGCACCACCAAAACCTAAGACAATAACATCATAATTTCCGTTCCACTTAATTTCTTCATTACTTTTCATTTTTTATTCTTCTTTATTTTCCTTAGCATTGGCAATAGCTTTGTCTACCGCCTCTTTAAATGCCGCACTTGTTGTACTTGCTCCACTTATTACATCAACATTTGTAGTCTGATTCTGCATCATTTCTTTTATAAGTAGAGGAATTGCTTTTCCACCCAAAGAAGGTGTCTCATGCTCTTGAAGGGTTTCAATTTGAGCTATTCTGCCCTTTGCCATAGTAACTCGAACCACAATTGGTAAATCATTGATACCGTTAGTACTAATACCAATACCTTGGTTTTCTTTTATTGCATAATCATTTGTTGAAATATGAGCATCTGATTCTAAATCAGGCTTTTCGGATGCACTTGTTGAGACAGTAAAAGTTAGAGATTGTCTCTTAGGCCAAGCTGCATTTTCACCTGCAATTTTGCCTGATATAAGTAAGTCAGCAATACTGTTAGCACCAATATATTTAGTAGCAAAAATGTCACCCAATTCACCGGCTTCATACAAATGCGGAATAACATTATTTTCTAAGTCCAATACTTCACATTTCTCATTGCGGCGTGCACCGCCATGTGTGTGTAAAATGTTATGACGAATAGGAATTGCATAATATGGTCCATCACTAAAAGCACGCATTGTTTGAATATTTCGGTTTAGAAACATGTCGCGCTTTGGTTCGCTGACTAAAAAGTTAAAATCTTCGACTGCTTCTTTTAGTTTTGGCGCTTTGATTTTTGCAGCTAACTCTTCAATTGACTTTGCTTTAATAGCATGAGCTATGAGTTCCTTAATCTGATCAGCATTTGCAGATTTATCATTTGCCAGTTGATTGAACTGCATTTGGTCCATAACAATATGTGGGTGATTTTGGTTCGGTAACATAATCCAGTTACCGTGGTTATATTTATAACCATGACGATCTTCTTCGTCCTCGCGGTAATACCTGGTACCATCATCACCAGCTACGAAAATACTACCGTTAAATAGACTTTTCCAATTGATCATGTAGGCGAACTTTTCTCGTGGTAGCCCCTCATTTAGTGAAAATCCATGTGAATCGTAATTAGACATATGCCAAAGTCGTGCCCCAACTTCAACAGCTAAATCAATTCCTTTTCCTCTGTTATATAAAGTGCCAATTGGAGCTAAAGAACCTTGTCCCAAAAAATTCTGAATCATGTCCTGATTGTTTTCAAAGCCACCACACGATAGAACTACACCATTTTTGGCAGCAATATTTCTATTAATTCCTTGATGCTTAATTTGCACACCTAAAATCGTCTTAGTTTCAGGATCTTGAATTAAGTGCTCTGCCGGACTTTCAAACCAAATATCAATCTTGTCTAAGCGATCATATACTTTTTCCCGTAACAGTTTCCAAAATCCGCCATTATACATGCCAGTTGTCATGCTTTGTGAACGCATAGTATCTGCATGCTGATATTCTGGATATTCTCCCTTTGGTCTTCTTCCGGTATATTGTGCTTCAATCCCAAAGTATTTTTTCGAATACTCTTTCATTTGTAAAACATTATTTACAAATGTGTCTAAACCTTTTGGATCATACTTAAATGGGTAATATGTCTCTTTATAATACTCACGAAGATCGTTAAAATTATCACTCCAAGCAAAGGCACCTCCAGCGTAGCGTGTATTACCACCCTCTTGGCCTTCAGGAGCTGAGTCGATCAGTAAAACATGTGCATTATTATCTGCAGCAAATCTAGCCGCACCCGCACCTGCTCCTCCAAAACCGATAACGATTACATCATAAATGGCATCCCACTTAATAGCCGAGTCATAAATCATGTACTTACCTGCTCTTTCTAATAAATTCTTTACTTGGAAATATATTCTTAATAAAAAACCAAGTCCAATTTATTTTTAAGATGATTTTGAGCAAATAAATCAATTAAAGTAAGCGCCCGATAAGGAATAATTGCAATTTCTTCTTAAGTTTAATATAATCAAAAAAGATGGGATTATAAAAGTTATTGATTAATAGTAGGAGATAAATATGAACGAAAAAGATCTTCTATACTTTTGTAAATTAGTAGAAACGGGTAATTATACAGCTACTGCTGCCCTCTTTGATGTAACCCAACCAACTATCTCAATGGCAATCAAGCGACTGTCTGATAAATTTGATGACCCGCTTATTTTGCAAAAAAATAGAAAGAGTAAAATCACTTTAACTGATGCTGGTGAGCTTCTTTATGAAAAAGCCAAAATTTTATTACAAGATATTTCCAGTATCAATTATGATGTTAAGCATGCTAGCGACAAGAAAATTCGCTTAGCTTTTTCTGGTGAAGCTGGTAATTCTTATATTGCCGACATTATCATGAAATTTTATCAAGCAGGTTTAACCGACTTGATTGATACCAATATTGAACGCTCAGCTGATGCTTTCTCTGATTTGACTAACGGGGATGTTGACGTGGCAATTTATTCTTGGATGGTGCCAATCAACGATCCTGAGTACTTTGTCCATAATTTAAATCGAACTGAGTTAGTTATAATTACCAGTGAAGCCGATCCTTGGAAGGATGTTCATCAAATCAGCGCATCTGATTTACGTAACCGCAAGTTTGTTGCTCGTGGTCGTGGTTATTTAACTAGAGAATGTCTGGAAGAAGTTGGCAAATTAGGTAATTTTAATCCTAATGTCATTTACACTGCGCAAACAATGCAAACGATGATTGATTTAGTCAGAAGAGATGTTGGTATTGCTCTTGCAATGGAAAGTAGTCTTAAGGACCAAACAGGTGTACACGTTATCAGACTGAAGCCAGGACAAAAATTATATGCCTATATGCAAATTGCAATGCGCAAGAGCTTCGTACCAAACAAATATCAGAAAAAAGGAATTGACATATTGCGACACTTTAAACCTTAGTTTTTAAAGAGCAAACAAAAAAGCACATGACCTAGTTAAGAAGTCATGTGCTTTTTTTAATTGTTAAGCTAACACATTAAATAATGAAGCAGCAAGTGCCCCACCAACTAATGGTGCTACAATTGGAACCCAACTGTAAGCCCAGTCTGATTGTCCCTTGTTAGCGATTGGCATTAATTGATGAGCCAATCTAGGACCAAAATCACGTGCTGGGTTTAAAGCAACACCAGTAGGGCCACCAAGTGATAAACAAACTGATGTAATTAAGAAACCAGCTAGTAACGGATTCAAACCAGCAGCTAAATTACCATTAGTCAATGCCAGCAATCCGTATACTAAAACGAAAGTAGCAATTGCTTCAGTGAAAAAGTTCCATGCATAGCTTCGAATTGCTGGAACTGTAGCAAAAGAACCTAAAATTGCTTCTTGATCATCTGTTTCTTTCCAGTGTGGGTAATAAGTTAACCATACTAAAATAGCTCCAACAAATGCACCTAGTACTTGTACCAAGAAATAAGGTAAAACTGAAGACCAAGGCAACTTATGAGCGATTGCCATTGAAAGGGTAACTGCAGGGTTATAATGTCCTGGACATAACCAGCGAGCACTATAAACACTGAACGCTACGGCAAATCCCCAGCCAAAGGAAATTACAATCCAACCTGCCCCTTTTGACTTCGACTTGTTTAAATTGGTTCCAGCACAAACACCGTCACCAAGCAAAACAAGCATTGCAGTTCCTAAAAATTCACCTATTAACTGCATAGACAAACTATTATTCATTTTTCTTCTCCCACTTTTGTTATTTCTATAAATAAAATTTATAGAATGATATACTTCACAAATATATAGTATTGCATTGCCGTTACTTTGTAAACAAAATTTTGTATTGTGAAAGTATGTACTTGGAATTCACATGCATATTCTCTACAAAATCAGAATAAAAAAGGGTACCTATTAGATAGGTACCCTTTTCAAGAGCGAAAGATTAACCTGAAATAATGTTACCGCTCTTATGATCTAAAACTGACCATTTAATGTATTGTGAATCTGAAAACGCAACGTATTTAACACCTTTAATTTTCTTGGTCTTAAAGACTGTTATTACTTTACCCTTTGGCACGTATACACGAGTATTGCGCTTTCCTTTACTGTTATAAACGAAAGCATTCTTCTTTACTTTATACTCAACAGCCTTAAAGAGTACAACATTATTAACCTTGATGTACTTACCCTTTTTGTTGTTATAGCCGATTAAGACTTTGCCATCTGGAGTTATAACACCATTTACAGCAATAATTGTGCCCTTCTTTAATTTAGCATTTTTAATACGTTTACCTTTAGCATCGTATACATAAGAATTTCTAGTCAGCCTAGCATATTTACCCTTACCACTTAGACTCAAAGCCTTATTTAAGTCCGCAGAGTTAATTGGCTTTGAAGTTGATGGCTTAGTGGTACTAGTATTACCTGATGGATTAGTAGTACCAGTAGCAGGCGTCTTTGAGGTATCAGTTGTTCCGGTAGCAGGAGTTTTTGAAGTATCAGTAGTTCCAGTTTGACCTGTAGTAGGAGTCTTTGAAGTATCAGTTGTACTTGTTTGACCTGTTGAAGGAGTATTTGTAGTAGTACCCTTTTGATCTGCAGTATTATTTGTGGTAGTTGATGTTGGGTTTGGATTAGTAGTTTCTGCTGCCAAAACTGGAGCAGTTGCACTTAAACTAACTGCAATTGAAGCTGCACCAACTAAACTAAATAGCGTTTTTTTGTTCATATTTACACCTCATTGATAAAATAATCTTATTAGAAATAATTTTACTACATTAATTGAATTAATTCTTGTATTTAGAATAATTAAAATTTTTATACTATGAATGTATCTCTTATTATTTTGCTTTATACTAGGAAGGTAACTTCATTTACAATTTTTATTAAGGAAGATTTTATATGAAACAGCGAAAATCCAGTCCAATTGAAATTTTGGTCACAATTGACCAAAACTATCTTAAGCCCCTTGAGGTAATGATGTATTCCGTCAGACTTAACAATTTAGACCAAGATTTCCGCGTTTGGCTGATTCACGATAACATCGATGACTCTGCCCTAGCTGGACTTGAAAAGTTTTGTGAACAAATTAATGTTAAGCTCGAAACTGTAGCAATGAACCAAAATATTATTTTCCCAGATTCATTACTTAACTTACATGATTATCCTAAAGAAATGTATTTCCGTCTTCTTTCGGGACAAGTTTTACCAGATAATCTACACAGGGTTATTTATCTAGATCCTGACATCTTGGTTATCAACTCAATTAAGCCTCTATGGGATCTAGATCTTCAAAATAAAATGTTCGCTGCTTCTGTCCATGAAGGTCTAACAGATATTATGAGCTCGATTAATAATATCCGACTTGGGACAACAACCGGCTATTTTAATTCCGGCATCATGCTAATGGATTTGGATCAGATGAGACAAAAGGTAAACATTGAAGATATTACAAAGGCAATCGAAGAGCATCATGATTCCTTAATCTTGCCTGATCAAGATATTCTAAACTACCTTTACGGTGAGGACATTTTGAAGATACCTGAAACCCGCTGGAACTATGATGCAAGAGCCTATTCTGTGTATCTCACTCGAAGTACAGGCGAATACAACACCGAATGGGTAATGGAAAACACCAGTATTTTACATTTTTGCGGCAAACCCAAACCATGGCAAAAGGAAAAACACTCAAGATTCAAAGCACTGTATTTAAACTACCAACAAATGACCAATCGTGTTCTTAAACAAATAAACTAACGACAATATTTGCGTTTTTCTATTGAAGGACACAGGAACTGTGCTAAAATATAAAAAGTTGCGAAATATCAAGCGACACAAAGCATTTCGTCATTTATGTATGATTTTTTTCAAAATTGTCGAATTGTTTAAAAAATTTATAGAAAAGAGAAGAAAATATGGCTTCAATCAACAAATCTGAACTTACTAAAGAAGTTTCAGCAAAAACTGGTCTTAAGCAAAAAGACGCAGAAAAAGTGATCGATTCTTTAATCGAATCAATCAAGGATAACCTAGCTAAAGGTGAAAAAGTTCAAATCATCGGCTTTGGTTCATTTGAAGTTCGTGATCGTGCCGAAAGAAAAGGTCGTAACCCACAAACTGGTAAGACTTTGACTATTCCTGCTACTAAAGTTCCTGCATTCAAGCCAGGTAAAGCTTTAAAGGATGCCGTAAAATAATTACTTATTTCTTAAATAAAAAACAACAGGCAAAACTGCCTGTTGTTTTTTTGTTGTTTATTTTTATTTATAGTTAGTTTATCTATTTTGGTGGTTTAAATGTTTAGCTAAGAAATCACCAATAATTTGAACAATAAAAATCAAGATTACGACTAGTAAAGTTGCAACGAATGTAACATCATTGTTAGACCTCTGATAACCGTAAGAAATAGCTGTGTTTCCTAGTCCACCTGAACCGATTGCACCTGCCATTGCCGTTAAACCAATTAAACTAATTATAGTTACAGTTGAGACTCTGGCTAACTCAGAGCGCGCTTCGTTCAGATAAACATTGAAAATAATATCCCAAGTTGTTGCACCTAAACTTTGTGCAGCTTCAATCTTACCCTGATCTACACTTTCTAGAGCAACTTGAACCTGTCTAGCATAAAAAGGAAAAACTCCTAAAGATAATGGCACAAGTGCAGCATTCATTCCAATTTGGGTTCCAGCAATTATTTGAGTTACTGGAGCAATAAAAGCTAGCAAGATAATAAACGGGATTGCGCGAAAGATGGAAACGATCTTATCACAGAGATTGAACCAGAATTTATTTGGTTTAACACCGTTTTCTTTAGTCAAAACAAGGACTACCCCAAAGACGATACCTAGAATTCCCCCAAAAATTGCTGACCAAAATGTCATGAACAAAGTTTGATATATACTGGATGCCCAGCCAGTATCTCCAGTCCAACCTAAATTAATTACATTTGGAAAAACTTTATTAAACCAACTACTCATATAAGTCACCTTTCTCATTTAACCGCGTAACTGCAACCTGTTCTTTCTCTAGAAATTGAACAGTTTGTTGCTGCTTCTCATTGTCTCCTTTAACTAAGACCAGCAATGTTCCAATTGGCTCATCGTCTAACAATTCGACGTTACCATAAAGCATACTTGCTTCAACGCCAATTTCTCGGTAAAGATCAATGATAATAGTTTTGGTAACATTGGCGACACTATAAATAAGTTGGTAAATTGCCTCTTGATCATTTAGATTACTTAAATTGAGTGATTTAAGAGTATTAATTACTTCCAGTGATCCACCAACAAAACTCTTGGTTAGAGTATTTTTCGGATGAAGAACTACGTCTCTTAGGTTACCTTTTTCGATGATTTCGCCTTGTTGCATTACCGCAACTTTGTCACATATTTTCTTGACAGCACTCATTTCATGAGTGATTAAAACAATTGTTAAATTAAGTTCATCTTTTAATTTCTTTAGTAAATCCAAAATTTGTTGGGTATTTTGTGGATCAAGTGCACTAGTTGCCTCATCAGAAATCAGAATATCTGGTTCATTGGCTAATGCGCGAGCAATCGCCACACGCTGTTGTTGTCCACCAGAAAGTTGAGCTGGATAGAATTCAGCTTTTTCTTTTAAGTCAACCAATTCCAGCAATTTCAATGATTTTTCTTCAACCTCATTGTCTTTTAAACCAGAATGCTTCAAGGCAAAAGCGACATTTTCAACAACAGTAATTTCATTTAAAAGGTTAAAATTTTGAAAAATCATTCCAATTTTTCTTCGAGCTAATTGCAAGTCCTTATTAGAAATAACTTGCTTACCATCTTTAATAAAATCAGTGCCATTGACTTTGATATTACCGCCACTTGGTTTTTGTAACAGATTAATTGTTCTAACCAATGTCGATTTACCAGCACCAGAGAAGCCAACAACTCCGTATATATCGCCTTTTTCTATTGTCAAATTGACATCATGAACAGCGTGCACAACCTCTCTTTTCTTATCAGGAAAATCCACATTAACATGCTGTAATTCAATAATACCCATACAAATCTTCTCCATTCGTTAAAGATGACTAAAACTTGATATCCCAAGCAGTTTTTTGCATGTCACCGTAATATTTCTTATCCAAACGCTTTGTTTCTTCGGTTTGGTAAGCCTTAACAACTGCTAAGTAGTCCTTCTTCTTTTCTTCACCTTTACGAGCACAAATGATGTTAACCCATTTTAATGAGTCTTTATTAACTGGCTCAATGAAAATTGTTTGTTTCTTACCTAAGCCTGCAGGACGAGCGAAGTCATTGTTAACGACCGCTGCGTCAACTGAATCAATTACACGACCACATTGGTCTGCTGCTACTTCTTTAACCTTAAGTTTCTTAGGGTTCTTAACGATATCAGCTACTGTTGGTAATTTCTTACCCTTAGGTAAAGTAATCAAACCAGCATTCTTTAAAACGAAAAGTGCACGAGATTCGTTACTTGCATCATTTGGAACTGCAATTGTTGCACCATCTGGCAGGTCACTAAGTTTATGATACTTCTTAGAATATAATCTAATTGGATTAATTTCTGTTCGACCAATTGCTACAACGCCACCATGGTTTGACTTGTTCCAAGCATCTAAAAATGCGTAATGTTGGAAAGCGTTCAAATCAATATCACCGTTTTTGACAGCCTTATTAGGTTGAGTATAATCAGTAAAATTCTTAATTTTAACAGTTACGCCGTATTTCTTTTTTGCTGTAGCTGCAACGTGCTTCCAAATATCCTGTTTGGGTTTTGTTTCACTGACAATTCCGACCGTTACAACATGGTTACTACTCTTTTGATTATTTGGTTTAGGACCAAAGCTAAACCAACCTATCACGACAACGATAATTGCGACTATTACCCCAATGATAATATTTCTATTTCTCTTCTTCGACATTAAAAAACCTCCAAAATAAACTAAAAAAGCACCCGTCCTATCTATAAGGACGAGTGCTTCGCGTTACCACCTTTAAATTATTTATCACTCACGTAATAAATCTCTCACTAGCTATCAATCAATAGCTTGCAATGCTAACGGATGCAACTCCGCCGGTAGCTAAATATCACTAACGGTCATCATTTCGAGCCCATGTTCACCACTACTAACTGGCTGAGTCTCACCAAAATCCCAGCTCTCTTTATCAGTAATTATAATAGTTACTCTGCTTTTCAAGATGTATTAATTATTTAATTGTTTATTAATTTAGCACCTTGTTTTTGTTCTGTCAACTACGAATTTTAAAAATTACTTAAGATGGTCGATTTTTAAATTATGGAATAAGTCGACATTAACTCTTCCTACAGCAAAGGTAACAATAGCCATACCAATAGCTTGCCACCAAAAGTTATGGTTAATACTCTCTGCTTGTATAATGCTACTAATCAAAACCAACACACAAATTAGCAGAATAATAGCAGCAATAATCATCTTCTTCATTCTAATCCTTCTTCCTTAGATAAGTTAAAAAATCATATGAATATTGACATTTGTTATTAGCTTGATGATGCACTTTTTTACTTAATTTAAAATCATCATAATTAAGATCTGGCATTACAGTATCGGCAGGAAAAGTTGCAGCAATTGCAGTTTTTTCAAGACAATCTACGCGGTCTTTTAAAGCTTCAAAGACTGAAACTCCACCAATTACATACAGTTGCTCTGTTTGATGCGCATTAATCCACTTATTTAAACTGTTAACTGATGAAACAACTATCACTTGCGGATTATGTTCATACTCTTCTTTAAAAACTTGATTTTGTGATAGTACAATATGCCGTCTTTGAGGCAAAATACGTGGCAAACTATTAAAAGTCTTTCGTCCCATTATAATCGGATGGTTAATCGTTAAGATTTTAAAATGCTTCAGATCTTCAGGAATATACCACGGTAAATGTCCATCTAGACCAATTTTGTGTTGTTCATCTTCAGCCCAAATAAATGTAATCATTACTTCATCTCCAACTCCATTATAGCGCGCTTTACGCATTTAAGGCTAGTCTTTGCTTACAGCTCTACCAATTTTATTCTCATTTTTTTAAATAATCCTTTTCACTAATCATTTCATACAAAAATACTGTAATTTAATTTGCTATAGTGGTTAAATAAAATCAATAAGGAAAAGGAGAAGATAATGAATAGTAAAGCTGACAATTTTTCCGAAGAGAAATTTAACCAAATGAAAGCAACTGAAGCTGACTTAGTCCGGGAACTGCAAAAAGTAGTAAAAGATCCTAGTAAGGAAACTGAACTAAGCGATACGATTTTCCAAAACCACCAAAAATGGCTTAAAATAATTATGCCAAATTATACTCCAGAAATACATTTGGGTATTGCTAACGGCTATGAGACAGACGAGCGCTATCAGTCATATTACGATGATAAAGCAGGAAAAGGCGCAACTAAGATCTTAATTAAAATAGTTAAAGCACATTTAGCAAAATAAAAAAACAAGGTTTCAAATGATTGAACCTTGTTTTTTAGTTATATCAAAATTAATGGAACCAATGCGTATGCTTGTCAGTAAATGCAAGAACGTCATTACTCAAGTATAGGATGTATGTAAAAAATAGCGTTAAATTTGCGTCTCCTTGAAATGCAGTTACACCCCACAAAATAATTGACATAACCCCTTGAATCGTCCAGAAATAATATTGCTCGCGAAATCTAAAAGTACATAAAACAGAGCCAGTAATCCCAATTGCACCAGCAATTGCATCGATCCACGGACGAGGACTAATAAATATTCTTGTGTCCATCAGATAAAGCATAGCTGTAACAAATAAAAAGAAGATCATGGTAAAACACCATTGTTTAAATTTAAGCCCCTTAATGTGCTTTTCAGCGTTTTTAGACCATGCTGGTAGCAACAATACCGGTAAGTCGAGTAAGAAGATATAGGACGCTTGCAAGACAACATTTGCATAATTTTGTGCGTAAATCGATACGATTATATAGATGATTGAAGAAAGTAAACCTAAAACTCCATTAATCGGTTTGGCATTAGTAATTGCGAGCGTACAAGTAAAACCTATTATTGCAGCAACCATCGTAATTAAACTAATTGGATTAACCGGCGTAGAAATTGTTGTTCCGATAATAACTCCAATTCCTAGCATCAGAAGCATATAAGTCTTGAAGCTCCATCCTCTCATTTGCTCTAAATACCATTTAGGCTTAAAGATGTCGGTATTTGGTTGAAAATTCATTATCCACTATCCCACCATTTTTCTTAATTTGTGCAAAAACACGTTTTCTATCATAGCATTTTTATCATACAAATCAATTAATAGCCCTTGTTGTCAGCTTTTCCTTATCTCTTTTTCATTAGCGCCCCTTTTAGCATTATTGGAGCGATTAGTGTGGTTAAAACTATTACTCCAACTACAGTTGAATAAGCAGCAGGAGCGAGCAAATGATTGGACAAGCCAATTTGTGCTACAACCAGTGCCATTTCCCCACGTGAAATCATCCCTGTTCCAACTTGGTAAGCACTACTACTAGAAAAACCGGCCACTTTAGCTCCTACACTTGCACCCACTAATTTAGAGATAACACTTCCTACAAATAGGACAATAAATAATAAGCCATCCTTAAAAATTCCAGTGATTGACATTTCTAGACCGATACTGGCAAAAAAGATAGGAATAAATAAGCTATAACCGATATCCGTAAAACTTTTTTGCAGTTTTTGTTTATCAGGCAATCTACTGAAAGCTAATCCTACAAAGAAAGCGCCAATGACATTACTCAGGCCCACTTTTTCTGCTCCAAACGCTGCCAGTAAAACAATAATTATCGTAACAAGTGGTTTAGCCGCTGGTAGTAAAAAGCGTTCACTCAGTTTAAGCATGCGTGGAAATAACCAAATACTTGCAGCTAGTAATATCACTAAATAAACTAGCTGTAATAGTAAAGTCAGTCCTAGGCCAAGATTCGCGTTCGCGGAGTCCGTGTGGGTTCCCGTAACGCTACTTACAACACTTAAGAGAATAACTGACAGCAAATCGTCAACCACAGCAGCTCCAAGAATCGTCATCCCCTCTTTAGTTTCTAACTTTTTCATTTCTTGCAAAACAGCGACAGAAATTGAAACTGAAGTGGCGGCAAACGTAATACCTAAAAAGAGACTTTCTGTTTGCGAGAATTTAAAAGCAATCCCCGTTAAATAAGCAATTACAATTGGCACGACCATTCCAAAAGTGGCCACAAGGAAGCTAGGTTTCCATAATTTTTTCAAAATCGCTAGATCACTTTCAAGTCCAGCTAAAAACATTAGCAAGACAACTCCAATGTCGGAAAAACTTTTAATTAAACCACTAGGCTGTACCCAGTTAAGCATAGCTGGGCCAATAACAATTCCGGCTAGCAATTCTCCGATTACAGCTGGTAAACCGCAGCGATTGGCGATCTGTCCGCCAATTAAGGCAAATAGCAAAATTAAACATAAAATTCCCATAATCTGCATTATTAATTCCACTTTCTGAAATGAACAAAAAAGACTTTCAAAATTGCTCAGGCAACCCAAACCTGAGGACAATTCTTGAAAGTCTTAGACTCCAACCAAATTTTTATTTGATTCATTTTAATGACCAATTTACTTTATCAGTATAAATTGGCAACTTTTATTAGTATAACTCACAATTTTTTTAATACAAACTTTGAAAGACGGAAAACTTTTAGCCTAGCTATTTTATTAAAACAATCGCAGCAAAGCTAAAGAAGCTATTCCTACAATAACGATTACTAAAAGTGATTTACTAATAACCGCTGATACCAATGTTGGTACTGAAGCAATTAGGTATTCCATATTAATTTTTGGCAACTGCCCTGGTTGAGCAGTGAATAAATTGCTAAACCACATTGTAGACATTATAACAATTGGTACAAAGGATAAAAATTCAACCACTACTTTAGGCAAAGTGAATTTTTTTAATAAAATAAATGGAAGTACACGTGATAACCACGTCGCAATTCCACAGCCGACAATAGTTAAAAATAGATAATTAGAAGAAGACATGTTTTATTACCATCCCCAATGTACATCCAATAAGTGTTACAGCAATAATAACTAGACTAGCTGGCAAAATTATGGTTGAAATGTAAGTTAATACCAATGTCAATAAAACCACTATTACTTGTAATGTCTTGTTTAAGGCTTTATCACTGTTTACCTGTAAATATAACAAGCCGATAAACATCGCTACATTTGCAAAATCAAGCCCTAATTTCTTTGGATCCTCGATAAAATTACCTAGCAAGGCACCAATCATTGTGGCAATTACCCAAGTTGAATAAGAAATAATATTTTCGGTATTGAACCAGCTAAAATTCATTTTCCCGTTAGTATAATTAAGTTTATTCATTGCTAGAGCAAAGCTTTCATCAGTTAAAAGCGTGCCAATTAGCATCCCTTTACCCAAGCTATCTTTCTTAAAATATGGTGCAACGGTTGTACTCATTAAAATCATTCTTGAATTAACCATAAAGGTAGCAAAAACGATTGAAGCAATCGGACTACCCGCTGCTAGCATACTAACAGTGGTAAATTGTGCTGAACCGGCATAGATTATGACTGACATTAAAATTACTGTAATGGTCGAAAATCCCGAGGCACGAGCAATCACCCCGAAAGCAGTCGCAATTCCTAAGTAACCAAAAACTGTTGGAAGAGTATCAACTACTGCAGCTCGCTTAGTTAATGAATCGTCCACCTTACGCCTCCTTAGCTATAAATATTAATTTAAAATAAATCGAAGCAAATTTACATTCATCGTTTAATAAGGTCCAATTTAAGTTAGACTCTAAAAGCATTGAACTAAAAAACTAGTTGCCCATCTATAGCAACTAGTTTTATTTATGACTTTACTTATTAATCTTTACTTGCTTTTGTAAAATCAATTCCACGATCTTTGAATACTTCTTTAGCAACATTAATCGCATTCAATACTTTTGGAAATCCTACATAAGGAATAGTTTGAATAAAAGTCTCAATTACTTCTTCTGGTGTTAGGCCAACATTCAAGGCGCCATTAATATGAACATTTAGTTGAGGTTCAGTATCACCTTGTGAGAGCAAAGATGTGATTGTAATCATTTCTCTTTGCTTAAGGTCTAAGACACCACGATCATATACATCACCAAAGGCAAATTCAATGATGTAACGACCTACATCTTCGGATAAACCAGCTAATGAATCAATAACTGACTTACCACCTTCGCGGTCAACTTTTTCCAAATTTTCTAAACCTTTTTCATAGCGTTCATTATTTTCCATAGCTTTTCTCCTTTTTGTTTTACAAACTTATTTTCAACAGTTAATAGAATAATTGCTGGAGTGCAGTCCATGTCAACCGCTATTTTAAAAATATTTTGTCATGCTAAAATATGATAAAGTACTATACTGAAATAGAGTTATTTCAGGAGGAAATAAGATGAAATATTCAATTGGTCAATTCTCTGAACTTAGTGGCTTTTCAATTGATACCCTACGCTATTATGAAAAACAAAAACTACTTTTCCCAAGTCGGGATGAAAATAATCGTCGCTGTTATTATGAAAAAGATGTGGCTTGGATTAAGTTTATTTCGCGCTTAAAAAAGACAGATATGAGTATTAAAGAGATGCAAAAGTATGCAAAACTGCGCTATGAAGGTGATCAAACTATTCCTGACCGGCTTGTTTTGCTGTTTAATCAGCTAGACAATTTGCATAAGAAAGAAAAAGAAATTGATGATAGCATTTCCTTTATCGAAGGAAAAATCAAAACATATCTTAAGACCCTTGGGGATTTAAAAGAATAAGAGCATATCTTACCTGTACCACCACGTTTGTCACACCTTGAGCTTATAAAAGTACTAGCATAGCTCAACGTGATTGATATTTTCTAATTCGACCCATGTATCTGAAATGACAATATGATCTGCTTGATAGCCTTGAACTAAACCAACTAGATTCGGCAAAAAATCATCTTCACTATCGATGACTTTAAGTTGAACTGATACGGGATGATGATTAGCGTATGCACTAAGAAGCAACTCACTAATTGCCTCCTGGGACATTGGTTGCTTTTTTTCATAAACTTGAGCGCGTTTTTTATCAATCTTACTAACGGTTGATGTATAGTCGCTTAGCATAAAGCCTTGCCATTTCTTCATTCCACGATCTTGATATGTTCTAAAAAAATCGTCTAAAACTTGATCAAATTCTTTTTGATCGTGTCTTTTTTTCACTTTGTCCGCCTCCATAACAAACATACGTTCTTATTATACACTGTTAATTGAGCAAGGGCGAAGCAAAATTCGTACCTTATACTAGTAAAATGCTAAGCAAATGTACTTTTGGTATTGGCTAGTATTCAAAATAGTAAGTTGAAAAAACATTTAAATAAGGTATAATGATATTCGTTATGGAGAGTTGGCAGAGTGGTAATGCACCGGACTCGAAATCCGGCGAACCAAGTTTTCCTTGGCGCGCAGGTTCAAATCCTGTACTCTCCTTGTATTTATTTAAAGACTGTAACAGTTGATGTTACAGTCTTTTTTGTTTGCTCGGTAAAAACATAGCATAAAGGTAAAAAGGCAAGAAACAATATTTATTTGTTAGTTACTAAAAGACACCCTTAAACTATTAGTCTAAGAGTGTTTTAACCATTGCTCGTGCCAGTTTATTATGCTAAATGCCTTCAACTTTTTAATTCATTTCTTCGTTGCTTAATATACTCTAGTGTCTTGTCTAGATCTTCTTCATTAGCATACTTCAAAATGAAATTTTTAGAGTCAGATTTTCTTCGAAAGTAGTTCATTTTATCTTTGTTTTTATCATTCCACTTTTTGTTCGCACGTATCTGCGCATCACTTAGCGTCATATTAATTCCCCTATTGCAAACACCAATATTCCATGAAATATAGCAATTATCGCTAATTTATAGTACTTCTTTTCTTTGTTACTCATATTATAAAAATAGATAGCAGAAAGTGGAATATGGATCCACATCTTCATTTATTTTAAAAATACTTTAATAATTTCATGAATTAAGCTGCTAATACGGCCGTTATTGTCATATTTAGCAATTGTTTATTCGGCTATCGTTGAAATCATTTTTTATTTCTTGCTACCCAAGACTCACCACCCTATATAAATATAATACACTGATTAAAAGTTCAAAAAAGCCACCTAAGAACAATTTTCTAAAGTGACTTTTTGTTTATTTAACTATACTTAGAGCAAGATACTATTTTGCCTACCAAAACTTAAAATCTATCAGGTGACTCACCAGTAGCCATTGCTTCAGCTTTTGTAATAATTTTCCTTAATTCATCAAGCCATGCTTTTTTTCTACGTTCATCGTATGCTTCCGTAAATTCTGGAATTATATCATTCAAATAGTTTTCCATTTTTGGATTATCTATTTCTAACTGATCTGTTTCATCAGCAAAATAATCTTGAATCAAGAACGTATACATATAAGTTTCCTTAGTCTTAAATGCTTTTTCTAAAATATTAATTGCCTCTTTTTCACTTTTTTTCATCCACTACTTCAGAGATTTTTATTTCATTCTCAACTGAACCACCAAGAAAAGTTAACTCAGACTCATCATCATCTTCATTTAAAATATCCTGAACAAAAATTGTCTTCTTTTTTCCGTTTTTCAATGTAAACTGAACTTTCTGCCATATAACCTTTGTCCTAATTCTTGTAGAGTCATTTTTTGTAGATCCATGATACCACTTTCCTTAATTAAACTGGTTCCTTGTAGTTTTGACTATATCCCTTTTATTAGATTTTGGACTCCCTCTTTCCTCATAGGGCTACTTTTACTTCTAATTATAAATTATAGATTTTCATCTTCTGGCAAACCATATTTTTTGTTTGCCGCTTTTATTTGTTCTCTCAATTTTCTATTGTGCTCATTATCAAAAGCTGATTTAGGAAGGCTCTTAGCGAACTCAATTAATTCTTCTGTCTGCTTTCTTTCTTCCTCAGTTTCCGGATGATCTCTTCCTATTACCCTGCCACCACTAGGTAAGTACCAACGCAAGTCTGAATAAGGCTTCTTTTTAACCAATTTTTTCGATCTCCTAACTGGATAATTAGTTTACGATATCTGTATATGTACTGTGACATAAAAACTCTAATATCACACTGTTACCATTCAACATTGCGCATTTCAGGATATAGTTCAGACAACTTTTTGCCATCAATTTCAAAGTCCAGTACTTCCTTAATATTTTTGAACTTTTTTATATAATTACCGCATCCTAGCTCGCGTTTCTCTGAAAAATCATCCGCAGTCTGGTCAGGTTCCAATAGCCAACGTTGATTATTTAAAGTAAATTCTATTTCATATACTGTTTCTATTAATTCTCTAAATTGTGTTAAACTTTTAATCTTGCTCATTATCGGGTTACGTCTCTAATTCATCTATTTTTTTTCGTGTTTATTATCCCTGTAACATCATCAGTGCTCTTATAGCAATAACTATAATTGCGCACACTAAAATTGTAATCCAAGCTGTACGTTTGCTCATTATTATTTCCTCCATACTTTCTCTTCTATTTATCTTGGCTCTAGGATAATTCGTTCTACAGTATTTCGATGCTATTTAAGTTTTATATTCAACCTCTGCATAATTATTCGTAATCATGCAGAATTACTCCTTATTCTGGTACTGCACTTACAACATCAGAAATCCAGATATCCTGAGAATTATCGCCTGCAGCCATAAAAATTAGTTCTGGTTGATCATCATCTTCATTCTCGATTTCCTCAACAAAGATAGTTTTCTTATTACCATCTTTTAAAGTAAAGGTAACATTTCTTGCGCGGAAATTTTCAATTATTTCTGGTAACGACATTTTATGTACGTCCATGTTTCAGCCTCTTTTATAATATATTGGTTAACAATCCTTAATTCATTTAAAGAGAGTACAGGAGTTGAACCCATTCATCAAATAAAAATCAGTAAAAGAAATTACTTTTACTGATTTTTTAAACTAAGCCTTTAAATATCCCTGTTTTTACTAAAAATAAATACTGTAAACCTACTCCGATTATTGCAGCAAGACAACCAAAGAGATTAACCATCAACTGATTGATCGAAGCATTTGTAAGCAAACAAATTTCAATCCAGGGAGCTGTTACTATCAAGTAACCACGTGCTCCTGTCATTAATAAAGAACACCACTTAAAGCTTTTACTAATTTCGTTTTTGCTAATTCTGTAACGTAGAAACTTTTGAAATAACCAAGTACCTATAAGCACTATGACTGTTGTAAAACCAAACTGCCAGACTTTATAACTAGTTACGTTGATACTGTAATATGAATAATAATTCAGGCAAACCACATAGCCACATACAATATCCAAAAAATAAAAGCGATCAGCATAACTCTTTTTAGCAGCTTCACTGATATAGTTGCCTAAATTTTTTGCCGTTTGTCTTCTTGACTCCTTCTGTTTGTCGATAACTTTATTCCTTACTAAATAGTGGTACTGTAGTGCTATTCCGCCAAATCCGGTAATTAAACCGATGATTAACGAAAAAAACATGCTAGCACTCGAATTCATAGAAATATCAAAAAAAGTCAAAGGAGCATTAACAACTACAAAACTTCGAATTCCTGTTGAAAGCAAGCTAGCATTTACCCAAAAAGACGTCATTTTACCAGAAGCTATTTTATGCTTTAAAAAGTTCTGAAAACGAACCAAACTAATAGCTGCTACGAGTGTCGCAAGAATAAATAGCCAGCCAACTTCAAAGATATCAGTAGGCAATAGAATCAAGAAAAGATAGGTAAGTCCATATATAACCAAATCTCCCATGTGGTTAGTAGAATTGTCTGCAAGCGCAAAAGCATGTTCATGATGTGCAATATCACGTAAAGCTTCACTAACAGTTTCATGCTTGTTTGTTTTATTATTCAATTTCTATCTCCTTTTGTTCAGTATTTTATTCTATACAGTTAATTCTAATTTTTCCTTCATTAATGTCAAGTAAACACTATTATCCTTAAAAGTCTCCTATATATTACGTCAAAAGAAAAACCAAGTAGTTTATTATCTACTTGGTTCTATTCATTTACTCTTTGGCAGTAAAATTTGCCCAAGAGTCAAAAGCACTTCTATTGTCTTCTTAATTTGTCTAAACTTGCGATCTAACCAAATTGAACTCTTTCATTATATTTGCAAAATCATTTAGAACTAGCCCTGCAGTTTAACCAAACTGAAAATCACAGCTACTGCAATCATGCTAATGATTATCGTTTTTAAAATTGTCTTTACTCTCAAATCTATTTTCATTTTTATTGTTGTATTCCCTTTTTGCTTTTGAAATCGATAAACTTTATTCATTACTATTAATACTCCAATCCCATTTTTATACTATTATTTGCCTGACTTAAGTTGGTTATATAGCTTCCTAATTTTTCTATGGACTATTGTTAGTTCCTTCTCTAGTCGTTTTACTTCTTCTAAGTAGTCTTTTCTTACTTCAACTACATCTTTATTACTTTGAGTATTTTTCTTATCTCCTGCACTAAGCATTTTTGTAAATGTCAGAAATGTCTTGCCAGCTTCTTTACTAAAATTACTATTGTAAGACTTCAATTCTCCGGATATTTCCTCGGTTGTTGCCATGATTGCAGAATTGTAGTTATCAAGATAATCTTTTGACTCATCAAAGAATTTTTCTGACTGCTCAAAAAAGACTGCAAGAACTTTTTTATCTAACGGCTTATCTGATTTTTGCATTAGTTGATTTAATAGAACTATATAGCGTGTGAATCTTAATGACAATTTTTTAGAGGAATTAAACAAACCGCGCAAAGCTAGCATGTCCTTTTGCCGTTCACTTGATTTTAATTGATATTGCGTATTCACGTAAGAAAAGATAATTGTGATAATACTTCCAATATAAGACCCTAAGAATCCCAACCAGTCACCTATACTAGTTTTATCACCAACAAATAAAAAGATAACTAGTGGTATAGCAATTGAAAAAAAGATTGCAATGATTACCACTTGGTTTTTCTTAATAAACTTCTTCATTCTATCCCCCACTATCAAATGTTTTCTTATGAAATTATATTACTAAATAGAATACACAACAAAAGTTTTTTGAAACTATCCAATTTAGTTACAAGGTATTTATTTCTTAAGTTTTGTTCAAGGCTATGTACCTAGTTGGAACTAACACTATTAAGCTGATAAAATACAATCGGTATTTATCTGAAAGTAGGGTTGTAATTTGGATATTTATATTTGGCTTGCCAGCTTATCCGCTTTAATTCTGCTGTTACTTATTTTCAATGTTAGAAATTCACGGCGCTTTAACCTGTTAGATCACTGGCTTCATCACAAATTGGTCAGACAGCGTGACGGAATTAGTTGGCAAATCGTTGCTTTCATTAATGATCCTAAATTATTAGTGGTTTGGGATGTATTCCTTGCTAGCTTTTTAATGAGTAAAAATGAAACTTTATTAGCATTCTGGGCTTTATTTACGCTTGGCTTTACCGACTTTGTCGGCATTGTTTTAAAAAAATGGATGCACCGAAAAAGACCAATCATGCATTCTAGCTTAGAAGACGGTTATAGTTTCCCTAGCGGGCACGTTTTAGGAACGACAATCATGGCTTTAATAGTTTGGCGACTTTTTGCAGATACATTAGGTAGCAAATTATTATTGATTCTTATTTTAATTTGGATGATGGTTGTAATTTCTCGTATTAGTTTAAAAGCCCACTTTCCTTCTGATATTCTAGGGGCAACTTCTCTGGCTGTTTTTTGTTTTAGCATTTGTCAACAATTTCTATTATTAGTAATTTAAGTTTGTAAAAAAATACCGCAGTCATTACAACAATACTGCGGTATTTTTATTATTCTTTTTTAAAATTAAAGATATCTAAGTAGCTTACCAACTATAAAGATAATTAAGAACAATTTTTTGAAATATCATAAGAAATAAATAATCTTCCTGACAAAAAGCCCTAGTTTATCATAATTAGGGCTATTACTATGCTGTTATTTTATGTGCAATTACAAAATTGGTAAGCAGCTATTAGGACTTTATAGATCATCAAAGCCAACCATCAGACTTCCTTCTTCAGCATAGAATGCACACAAACCACGCATTGGACGAATGACTATTTCTGCTTTGGGATATAGAGCAAGAATTTTTTCTTTAAGACTATTGGCATCTTTTTCGTTATTGCACTGGTCAATAATGACAGGTCCACCTTTGTATTTCCGTTCATCCATTAACTTCAAAAGCTCTTTAAAAGCTCGTTTCATTCCTCGCACTTTTGAAATTGGTTCTAGCTTACCTTCTTCACTTGCAGTGCCGACAACATCAATATTCAACATTTTTGCCATCTTAGCTACAGCAATGTTGACACGACCGTTTAAGGCCAAATTGTGTAATGATTGCAAAATAACCAATAAGTGAGTATGGGTTTTATACTCTGAAATTTTTTGATCAATATCTACAAAACGAACTGATTTATCTTCTACTAAGCGTTTAATTTCACGTTGAATAACCGATATTTCTGGACCCGCAGTTCTTGAGTCAACAACAATTACCTTACTACCCGGATTGTCCTTTTCATAAATTTGTTTTGCCTGATAGGCGGATGAGAAACTGCCGCTAAGTCCACTAGTAATAGTTAGCATAACCGCTCTTTTACTTCCTTCAAGGGCTTTTAGCCATTCATCAATACTTGGACAAGAGGTTCTGCCTTCCTCAGTGTTTTCTTCCATACTAGTAAGAAATTCTTCCATGTTAAGGTCCTCATTATCAAGAAAATCCTTACCCGCTATAGTAACGGTCAATGGTACAACGGTTAAATTCTCACTAGCTTTTTCATTGGCACCAGAATCGATTATTAATTTTACTTCTTCCATAATAAACACCTTGTATAGAAAATAAACTGATTTTTTTAAAAAATGTATAGCTAAATAATAATTCAATTGAATTAAAAAAGCGACTAATTATTTTTTAAATTTTTTTAATGCTAGAAATCGTTTACAAATGTTTACATAATCACAAACTTAGGCTAAAATTTGTCATGTAGAGATGGAGCCTTTTGCTCCTCTTAATGTATGTACCTACTTGGTACAGCATGTATTATTTAGGAGGTTTTTAGATGTTAAAATCAGTCATTGAAAATGTTCATGCACTGGAAATCTATGATTCACGTGGTAACCCAACTGTAGAGGCTTTTGTTACCCTTTCAAACGGTGTCGTAGGTAAAGCTGAAGTTCCATCAGGTGCTTCAACTGGTGAAAATGAGGCTGTTGAATTACGTGACGGTGGCGATCGCGTTGGTGGTAAAGGTGTTTCTAAAGCAGTTAACAATGTTAACACTAAGATTGCTGATGCTTTGAAAGGCTTAGACCCTCATGACCAAGCTAACATTGACCGTGTAATGATCGAATTAGACGGTACACCAAACAAGGCTGAACTTGGTGCTAACGCAATTTTGGGTGTGTCAATGGCTACAGCTGACGCTGCTGCTAAAGACAGCAACCAACCTTTGTACAGATACCTTGGCGGTACTGACCTTGAAATGCCACAAACTTTCCACAACGTTATTAACGGTGGTGAGCACGCTGACAACGGTATTGACGTTCAAGAATTCATGATCACTCCAGTTAAGAAGACTTCTTTCCGTGATGGTTTTGAAAAGATCGTTAACACTTACCATACTTTGAAGAAAGTTCTTGAAGATATGGGTTACGAAACTGGCCTTGGTGATGAAGGTGGTTTCGCTCCTAACATGAAGAACTCTGAAGAAGCTTTACAAGCTTTACACGAAGCTATCATTAAAGCTGGTTACAAGCCTGGCGAAGATATTGCTATTGCTTGTGACTGTGCTGCTTCATACTTCTACAACAAAGAAGATGGCAAGTACCACTTTGAAGGCAAAGTATTCGATGATGATCAATTAGCTGAATACTACGACAAGTTACTTGATGAATTCCCAGAATTAATTTCTATCGAAGACCCATACGACGAAAACGACGTTGAAGGTATGATCAAGTTCACTCAAAGCCACAGAGACAGAATTCAAATTGTTTTAGATGACTTTATTTGTACTAACCCTAAGCTTTTAACTAAAGCTATCAAGGAAGGTGCTGGTAACGCATCATTGATCAAGTTGAACCAAATCGGTACTGTTACTGAAACTTTGGAAACTATTCGTCTTTCACGTAAGAATGGTTACAACACTATGATTTCTCACCGTTCAGGTGAAACTGGTGACACATTCATCGCTGACTTCGCTGTTGCTATCAACGGTGGACAATTGAAGACTGGTGCCCCAGCTCGTTCAGAACGTGTTGAAAAGTACAACCGTTTACTTGAAATCGAAGAAGAACTTGGTGAAGGCGAGCGTTTAGCTACTTTCCCAGACAGCGTTGACAAAGACTAATTTGTTAACCTGAAAAAGCCTGCAGCAATGCAGGCTTTTTGTATGCAGATAAAATTCACTTCTCAGTTATGTATAATGTAGGTAAAAAACTGATATGAGCTAACCCTTTAGCTAGAAAAAAAGCCCCTTTTATGCTAATTTAGATAAGTATTTAAAAACTAAGGAAGGATAAATTATGTCTGAAAATATTAAAGGTTTAACTCAAGCCAAAGCAGATGAACTCCTTACTAAAAATGGTTTAAATGAAGTCCCCGAACCTCAATTCAACTTTTTCAAGGAATTTTTATCAAAATTATGGAATTTATCGGCATGGATTTTGGAAGCAGCTTTGTTACTCGAATTCTATTTGGGTAAAAAGCTTCAAGCACTTTTTGTCTTGCTCATGCTATTATTTGCGGCTTGGAACGGAGCATCTAAAAAGAAACAGTCAAGGCGAGTTTTAAATAATATCTCGCATAAATTAACTCCAACTGTTTCCGTAATGCGCGATGATAAATGGAAAAATATTGATTCAAAGTACCTTGTACCTGGTGATTTAGTTAGTATTCAAACTGGAGACGTTCTTGCGGCTGACGTCAGAATAATCGATGGCCAGATTTCTACAGATGAAAGCTCAATTACAGGTGAAGCAAAAACTGTTAGAAAGCAGGTAAAAGACACTGCTTATGCTGGAACCACGATTGTAGAAGGTAGCGGCTTGGCAACGGTAACTGCAACTGGTGCTAATTCCCGCTCAGGCAAGACCGTTAATCTAATTAACAACTCTGCTGCTCCGGGACACTTACAACAGCTCTTAACCAAAATTATTTATTATTTATGTATTTTAGATGGTATCTTAACCCTAGTAATAGTCATTGCTTCCTTCTTTAAAGGTGGAGATTTAGACAATTTAATAAAAATGTTGCCTTTCTTGGCAATGATGTTTATTGCCTCTATTCCGGTTGCAATGCCCTCAACCTTTGCCCTTTCGAACTCATTTGAAGCAACTCGACTAAGTAAGGAAGGTGTCTTGACAGCTGATTTAACTGGTATTCAAGATGCTGCCAACTTAAATCTAATTTTACTTGATAAAACTGGAACTATTACTGAAAACAAGACTGCAGTTGCCAATTGGACCAATTTTAGTCAGATGACTGATAGCGAAGTTCTAGAACTAGCTGCTGCTGCAACTGACCAACGTAATAAAAAAATCATTGATTCTGCAATCGATGATTACGTTTCTAGTCTTGGCCTAAAGGTTAAAGCACCTGATGACTTTACACCGTTTACTTCAAGTACTGGTTATTCAATGGCTAATATTGATGGACATAATGTCAAATTAGGTTCTTTTAAGCAGCTGTCACTTATTGATGTATCCGCTACTGATAAAGTTAAGGACATTGATTTTGGTGCAGGACGTTCAGTTGCCTTACTAATTGATGACAAGTTAGCTGGTGTCTTTATTTTACAAGACAAAGTTCGCTCCGATTCAAAAGCAGCTTTGGCTGAACTTAAAAAACGTGGTGTTATGCCTATTATGTTAACTGGTGACAACCAAAAAACTGCTGAGGCGGTTGCTAAAGAAGTTGGCTTAGAAGGCGAAGTAATTTCAATTCATGATTTTACTGATCAAACTGATACCAGCAAGTTAGCCGGAATTGCAGACGTTTTACCAGAAGATAAGCTAAAAATGGTTAAGTTTTTCCAGCAAAAAGGCTATATTGTCGGAATGACTGGCGATGGGGTAAACGACTCACCTGCCCTTAGACAAGCCGAAGTCGGAATTGCTGTTTCCAATGCGGCCGACGTTGCAAAACGCTCAGGTAAAATGGTTCTTTTAACGGATGGACTAACTTCAATCGTTAAAATTCTCGATGCGGGACATCGCGTATACCAACGAATGACTACTTGGTCCCTTACCAAGCTCGCAAGAACAGCTGAACTGACCATGTTACTAACTTTTGGCTACCTCTTCTTTGGTTACATTCCAATGGCTCTAAACGCAATGGTTATTTATACTATTATGAATAATATGGTAACGATGATGATTGGTACTGACCGGACTCATATTACCTACAAACCAGAAAATTGGAATATGGCTAGATTAGCAAAAATTGCTTTTTCACTAGCTTCTGGCTGGACTGTAATTGGTATTCTGGCAGTTGCCTATCTAAATACTCATGGTTGGAGTCATGGGACGATTTCAACTATGGTTTACGTATATCTTGTTTTAAGTGCAATGTTCCTTATCCTAATTACAAGAACAAAACGTTACTTTTGGCAAGATTACCCTTCCAAAGCTGTCGGTTTAACTCAGCTAGGTGACATCATCCTAACAGTCATTTTAGCAATCTTGGGGATTGCAATGGATAAGATTAGTTGGACTAATCTGGCAATTACATTTTGGGTGGCACTAGTAGCTGCAATTGTCATTGACCTCTTTTATCAGCCAATAATGAAGAATAGGTAAAAGTAAGCAAAGTTAAATACATATTTTTAAACGCATCAAGTTAATTTGGTGCGTTTTTATTTTTAAATAAAAAAACTCCCAAATACTTGAGAGTCTTCTATCAAAACTAATTATTTACTTTTTCAATTCATAGACGTATGAGGTTTCATTTGGCCGGTAAACCCCATGAAGGAGACCAACTTTGGTGAAACCCATTTTATCTATTAAATGTTGCATTGCCTTATTATCTTCGTGTGTGTCTATTCTGACGGAATCAATTTCGTCACGATTGTCCTTAATGTCATTAATTACAGCTTGCAGAAGTTGAGTAGCGTAGCCTTTTCCAGCATGGTTCGATTTAATTGCAACACGATGAATTACTACGTAGTTATCAGTATCACATATCCACTTGCCATCTAAATGGTCATAAACATGATCTGGACCATCAACAATTGCAATAGCACCAACTGTCTCATGATCATCAGATTCAGCTAAAAAAGCCCAACCGTGTTCAATATCTTCTTCAATTTGGCCTTTTGAAGGGTAGTCACCTTGCCATTGATTGACTCCACGTTCGGCTAACTGGTTAGCACCGTCTTTTAAAATAGTGATAATTTGGTCAAAATCGGCCATTGTTGCTTTTCTTAATTGCAAATTACTCTATCCCCTTTTTTGAAATACCGTACCATTATATCCACTCAAGTCTCACTTGTAAAAAAAATTGAACACTTTTTTTGGAACTTAAAATGATTTTCATTTAGGAATTATTTTTGCTGGCTAATTCTTTTTTTAACAACATTTTGACAATCCAAATTAAATGAAAAGATCATGGCATTTTCCTTGCTAGCACTTTTTCATTCAGACATATTTAGTATAGTTTGCTTTTTCACTGATGTTAAAAATCTTGCTCTAAAAAGAGTACAAAAAAAGATTGTACTTATGAAAGTGCAATCTTTTTATTTTTTAAGCACCGTGATATTGAACTAATGAAAAGACATCCAAATCAGGTAACTTTTCTCTACCATGCAAATCAGGTAATTCAATATAGAAAGCAGCGCCAACTAGTTCAGCTCCTAGGTTTTCAATTAACTGCTTGCAAGCAGTTAGTGTTCCTGCAGTCGCTAGTAAGTCGTCACAAATTACCACTTTTTGCCCTGGCTTAAGGGCATCTTTATGCATCTCTAAACTATTTGAACCGTATTCCAAATCATAAGAAGCACGTTCAACATCCCTAGGTAATTTATGCGGCTTTCTGGCTGGAACAAAGCCAATACCTAATTCAGTTGCAACAGGACAACCAACGATAAATCCTCGCGCCTCAGGGCCAACAATAACGTCAGCACCCTTATTTTTAGCATACTCAGCCAACTTATGAGTGGCCTCTCGAAATAATTTTCCATCTTGTAAAATCGGGGTAATGTCGCGAAATACAATACCTTCATTAGGGAAATTATTAACACTTGCAATGTGTTCTTTAAAATCGTTTGCCAAAAGAAGAAAAACCTCCAAAAATACAATCTTATAACTTAAGCTGTTTTACTTACTCATTCTACCATTTTTTGCACATTTGCGCATCTGTCTTAATGCTGTTTTAATTGCTTATTCACGTACATTAACAATTGACTGCTTGGCATCCGTCGAAGTTGCTTGATAAAACTTAGCTGTGAGCTAATACCATTGTAATATTTAGAAGCAGTCAAAGGCTTCTTAGCCGGATTTTTAACGCCTACAATTTTTCCTTGCTTCATTTCAACGAAATTTAGTTCAAAAAATACCCGAAGAATGAATAGAATACTATTATAGTCTAGGTTGAGAAATGGCCCTACCTGACGATAATCTTCTGCACTTAGTCCAGGATGGGAATAAACATAGCGTAAAACACTCTCAAATGCATTATTATCTGGAATATTCTTGACAGGTAGCTGATCCATTAAAAAGCGCAAGTACAGTTGCTCAAAGTTATTGCTAAGTGCAAAATCTAGCTCATTTTGATTGTGAGGAGCATCAAGTAAAACGACCACTTCTCCATCTTCATCATATTCACTGGCTAAAGTAATTTTGGTTTCATCCAGATCGAAATTATTCATTGCTGCAAACTTGTTTTTCTTATCGAATAACAGATAGCGGTCAGCAAAACCCATGACATATTTTTCTTGCCTTAAATCAACTACTGGAGCAGGAACAGCCAGTTTAGGCGCAGCGAAGATTATCCCTTCCATAATACCTTGCAACTTAACTTGATTACGATAAGTATTCTTGCCGAGTTGAATAAACATCTGATCAATGTACGGCAACAGAACTTTTGTTAGATATTTTTTGTTAAAGCCAACAACTTCAAGTTTATTGTTTCCCTTAGTTACCGTAACTTTAATATGATTTTTCTCTTTGCCCATAAAAAAGCAGCCACTAATTTGTGGTTGAGATATGCAGAAAATGGGTTGCGGATTATCCGTTCCAAATGGACCGACTTGATCGATTTTATCAATTAAATCAATCGTAAGTTCTTCAAAACGCAATTCCATATCATATGGCTTTACAATTTGCTCATGAACGCCATGATAGCTATCTTCAAATGCCTTTCTTAGCGCCTCAATTTTACTCTCTTCCATAGAAAGACCACAGGCAAAATCATGGCCACCAAACTTTAAGAATAGATCCTTTTTAAGCGGATCGAGAGCATTAAATAGGTTGAAACCTGCAATAGAGCGTCCAGATCCCTTAATAATTCCATCATCATTTTTAGTTAAAACGATTGTTGGTTTATGCACCTGCTCAGCAACCTTGTTTGCGACAAGGCCCAAAACGCCCTCATGGAATTCAGGATTATAAATTACTAGTGTTCCTTTGGATTGCCAGCCCTTTGCTTTAATTTGCTCCAAACAATTTTGATAAACCTCGACCGTAAGTTCTTTACGTTCATCGTTGAGCTTCTCAACTCGGTCTGCAATTTCTTGGGCTTCTTCTTCATCCTCACTTAGTAATAATTCTACAGCTAAGCTTGCATCAGCAAGTCTACCAACCGCATTAAGTCGTGGGGCAATATTGAAACCGATATCTGTTTCATTGATTTGTCCAAAATTTAAGCCAGAATTTTTAATTAAAGCACGTAATCCAGGGCGCTCTGTCTGATTCAGCTGCTGGAGTCCTCTTTTTACGATGATATGACCTTCACCAGAAACTTTTACCATATCACCAATTGTTCCAATCATTGCAAGTTCTAGTAGTTCTGGCATTGGGTCTTGCATTAATTGCCGACAGATTGTATAAGCTACACCGGCACCACAATAGTCGTCAAAGGGATAATCTTGCCCAGGAAAATCACAGTGAACTATTGCATAACTATCCGGTACATCTTCTTGAATTTTGTGGTGGTCAGTAATAATCGTATCGACCCCATGTGACTTAGCGTAAGCCACCTCTTCAACCCCTGTTATCCCATTATCTACAGTAATGATTAAATTGGTTCCGTCCGCAACGATTTTTTCATAAGCTGCCATATTGGGACCATAACCATCACGGAAACGATTTGGAATGAAAAAATGAACGTCTGCACCTAAGATAGCCAGGGTTTCCATCATAATACTGGTTGCGGTAATGCCATCTGCATCGTAGTCACCATAGATTGTTATTTTCTCACCGTTGTCAATTGCATCATTGATTCTTGCAACTGCTTTATCCAAGTCGTGCATTAAGCTGGGATCTGCTAAATCTTCTTCTGTTGCATTAAACCAAAAATTCAGTTTTTCATCAGTGTTAATACCACGCAAAGAAAATAATTTTGCCTCAGTATTGCCAAGTTGGTATTTTTCAACTAGTTCAGGAGCTAGCTCTTCTCCTGTGCGCTGTTTCCAATCTATCATTAAATTAATTAAGCCTTTTTTCTATTTACATTTATCTTTATCTGCTTGATAAAAAATACCAGATTAAAACTGCGACACCATTATCTGATTATATTCTAAAAATACATAAGGATTAATATCCATCAGATAATAGAGTCGCAGCCTTGCTTATTTTGTTAAACAATTTATTATTTAGAGTTTAAATCGTCATCATTCATTCGTAAGACAGCCATGAAAGCATCTTGTGGTACCTCTACACGACCAACGGCTTTCATTCGTTTCTTGCCACGTTTTTGCTTATCTAATAACTTAGCACGACGGTCTGGGTCACCCGTGTGAATTTTCCAGGTAACGTCTTTTCGATAAGGCTTAATTGTAGCACGTGAAATGATTTTTGCACCAATTGCTCCTTGAATATCAACTTCAAAGTTTTGACGCGGAATTAACTTCTTAAGCATAGAGGTCATTTGACGTGCACGATCTTGTGCCTCATCCCTATGCGCAATAAAACTCAATGCATCAATTACCTGCTTATTAAGCAAAATATCTATTTTAACTAAATCAGTTGCACGATATCCCGTAATTTCATAATCAAGTGAAGCATAACCTTTAGTCGAAGACTTCAAATCATCAAAGAAGTCATAGATTATTTCAGCAAGTGGCATATTGTAAATCACATTGACACGGTATTTATCAAGATAATCCATTGTGACAAATTCACCGCGCTTACGTTGACAAAGTTCCATTACTGGTCCGACAAAATCGTTTGGAACCATTACTTCTGCCTTAACATAAGGTTCTTGAACTTCCTTATATTCTCCTGCTGATGGTAAATCGGCTGGATTATCAATTACTTTGGTTGAACCATCATTCATAATTGCATGATAATCAACCGAAGGCGCGGTCATAATTAAATCCAAATCAAATTCTTGTTCTAACCGTTCTTGAACCACATCCATGTGTAGTAAGCCTAGAAAACCACATCTAAATCCAAATCCCAAAGCAGTTGAAGTTTCTGGTTCAAATTCCAATGCAGCATCATTTAACTGCAGCTTTTGGAGAGCTTCTTTTAAGTCGTCATATTTAGCATTGTCAACTGGATACATACCAGAGTATACCATTGGTGGTATTTGACGATAGCCAGGAAGAGGTTCTGCAGTAGGGTGTTCAGCTGAAGTAATCGTATCACCCACTCGTGTCTCTCGAACAGATTTAATATTAGCCGTTAAGTAACCAACATCACCAGCAATCAATAAATCTTTTTTAACTGGATGAGGACTTGAGACACCAACTTCAGTAACTTCATACTCTTGGTCGGTATTCATAATCTTAATCTGATCGCCAGGTTTTACTGTTCCCTCTTCTATTCTAACGGAAAGAACTACGCCTCGATAATCATCATACTTTGAGTCAAAAATTAACGCTTTAAGAGGAGTCTCTAAATCACCTGACGGAGCAGGAATATCCTTTACGATCCGTTCGAGTAATTCGTCAATTCCCTGTCCAGTCTTACCAGAAACCTCGGCAGCGTCCGAAGCGTCTAGACCTAGCATTTCAGTGATCTCTTCCTTAGCCTGCTCTGGATTTGCGGAAGGTAAGTCAATTTTATTGATTACTGGCAAAATTTCTAAATCATCATCAATTGCTAAATATGTATTAGCTAAAGTCTGTGCTTGAACACCCTGAGAAGCATCTACAACCAACAGTGCTCCTTCACAGGCGGCCAAAGAACGCGAAACCTCATAAGAGAAATCGACGTGACCTGGTGTATCAATTAAGTGGAAAATATAGTCTTCACCATTTTTTGCATGATACTTAATTTCTACAGAGTTCATTTTGATGGTAATACCACGTTGCCGCTCAAGTGGCATGTCATCCAGCATTTGATTTTTTAATTGTCGCTCTGAAACTGTATCAGTTAGCTCTAAAATTCGATCAGCAATTGTTGATTTTCCGTGATCAATATGTGCCACAATAGAAAAATTGCGAATGTGTTCTTGATAATCTTGTAATTTTTTAATATCCATAAATTGCACCCTTTACTCTATCTTTCCTATTATAGCAAATTCGCTAAAAGGGATAAAACTTTTAATTGTCATCTCAGCTAATCTTTTAATCCCGCTTAAACAAAAAAGCAACAAGTTATTAAACTCATTGCTTTGATAGTTTATTGTAATTTATCTTTTAAACGTTCAAAGAAACCCTTCTCCTGTGGGGTAATTGATCCTCCACCGGCTTTGACAAATTCAACCAGTGCTTCTCTTTGCTTTTCATTAATTGACTTAGGAATCTGAACCTGAACCGTGGTTACTTGGTCACCATTACCGTTACCACGTAAGTATGGTACACCTTCACCATGTAAAGTGAACTTCTTATTTGGCTGAGTACCAGCAGGAATCTTCAACTTCTTTTCACCATGAACGGTTTTAACATTGATTTCATCACCCAAAGTAGCTTGTGCAAATGAAATCGGTACTGTTGTATAAATTGTGTTACCACTACGTTCAAATTCTTTTGAAGGCTTAATTCGATAACTGATGTATAGGTCCCCGTAAGGTCCACCATTTTTACCAGCTTCACCTTGACCTTCATAGCGCAATTGTTGGCCATTATCAATACCTGCAGGAATATTAACTTCAATCGTATTCTTGCCATCAACAACACCATTACCATGACATGTCTGACATGGATGCTCAATAATTACACCACGGCCATGACACTTGTCACATGTCGTTTGTCTTCGTACAACACCAACTAAAGACTGTTGCGTAATGGTCATATAACCAGTTCCTTGACACTTGTCACATGTTGTTGGATGTGTTCCTTTTTCAGCGCCACTACCCTGACAAGTTGAACAGGTTTCGCTACGAGTATATGAAACCTGAGTCTTCTTACCAGTAATTGCATCCATAAAATCAATGGTTAAAGTATAATCTAAATCTTCGCCCCTAGTAGGTGCAGTTGGATCAACATGTTGCTGACGCGCACCATTACCAAAGATATCACCGAAAATATCGCTAAAGTCACCAAAACCACTGAAGTCACCATAGCCCTGACCTGCTCCACCGCCAAAGCCACCCTGACCATTTACACCAGCAGAACCAAATTGGTCATACTGTGCACGCTTTTGTTGGTCATGAAGAACTTCATAAGCTTCATTAATTTTCTTATACTTTTCTTCAGCACCTGGCTCATGGTTTATATCAGGGTGATACTTTTTAGCTAATTTACGGTAAGCAGAGTTGATTTCTTTATCACTGGCATCACGACTAACACCTAGCACGTCATAATAATCTTCTTGTGCCATCTAAAAGCTCCTTACTTTACAAAAGAAAAGAACTACTATTGCGGCAGTTCTTTTCTAATTTATTTAATTATAAACCCTTTACTTGTCTGGGTCTACTTTATGAAATTCACCTTCGTCAGCAGAACCACCTGTTGAATTGCCATCTTGTGAACCAGGGTTTTGAGGACCAGCTTGGCCTTCAGCACCTTGAGCACCACCATTAGCTTGGTAAAGCTTAACAGCCAAGTCTTGAGCAACCTTAGATAATTCATCCTTCTTGGTCTTCATTTCGTCCAAGTTGTTATCTTTTTGAGCCTTCTTTAAAGCTTCAAGAGCATCTTTGACTTTCTTAGTATCTTCTTCAGATACTTTATCCTTAACATCTTCCAAAGTCTTTTCAGTTGAGAAGATTAATTGGTCAACTTCATTACGAAGATCAACTTCTTCTTTCTTCTTCTTGTCTTCTTCAGCATGCTCTTCAGCTTCTTTTTGCATCTTTTGAATTTCTTCATCAGACAAACCAGATGAACTCTTGATAGTAATCTTTTGTTCCTTACCGGTACCCATATCCTTAGCAGATACGTTAACGATACCGTTCTTGTCGATGTCAAAAGTAACTTGAATTTGAGGAACACCACGAGGAGCAGCAGGAATATCTGTTAATTCAAAACGACCTAATGTCTTGTCATCTGCAGCCATTGGACGTTCACCTTGTAAAACATGAACATCTACTGCTGGCTGATTATCAGCAGCTGTTGAGAAGATTTGACTCTTTGAAGTTGGGATAGTTGTGTTCTTTTCGATTAACTTAGTGAAGACACCACCCATGGTTTCAATACCAAGTGAAAGTGGAGTAACATCAAGTAAAACAACATCCTTAACATCACCTGAAATGACACCACCTTGAATTGCGGCACCTAAGGCAACAGCTTCATCAGGGTTAATTGAGTGGTCAGGGTCTTTGCCAGCCCATCTCTTTACAGCTTCTTGAACAGCTGGAATACGAGTTGAACCACCATTTAAGATAACTTTGTCAATGTCATTTACAGTTAAATCTGCATCCTTTAAGGCATTATCAAATGGAATCTTTGTACGGTCAACCAAATCAGCAGTTAATTCGTCAAATTTAGCACGAGTTAAGTCTGTTTCAAGGTGAAGTGGACCTGATTCACCTGCTGAAATGAATGGAAGTGAGATATGAGTTGAAGATACACCAGATAAGTCCTTCTTAGCTTTTTCAGCAGCATCCTTTAGACGTTGTAGAGCCATCTTATCTTTAGAAAGATCAACACCATTTTCATCCTTGAAGTTTTGAACTAGCCAATCGATAATCTTGTTATCAAAGTCGTCACCACCAAGGTTAGTATCACCGTTTGTTGACAATACTTGGAAGACGCCATCACCTAATTGCAAAACTGAAACATCGAAAGTACCACCACCAAGGTCGTATACTAAAACTTTTTCATCTTCTGCATCTTTATCAAGCCCATAAGCAAGTGAAGAAGCAGTAGGTTCGTTGATGATTCTCTTAACATCTAAACCAGCAATCTTACCAGCATCCTTAGTTGCTTGACGTTGTGCATCATTGAAGTATGCAGGAACTGTAATAACAGCTTCAGTAACCTTTTCACCTAAGTAGTCTTCAGAAAACTTCTTAATGTATTGCAAAATCATTGCTGAAATTTCTTGAGGAGTATAAGCTTTATCACCAATTTTAACTTTGTAGTCAGCTTCACCCATGTGGCGCTTAATTGATGAAATTGTGTTTGGGTTGGTAATTGCTTGTCTCTTAGCAACTTCACCAACTTGAATTTCACCATCTTTAAAAGCAACAACAGATGGTGTAGTACGGTTACCTTCTGGGTTAGTAATAATCTTAGGTTCTTTTCCTTCAAGAACTGCAACTGCTGAGTTAGTAGTTCCTAAGTCAATACCGATAACTTTTGACATTAATAATCATCCTTTCAATTATTGAGCAACAACAACCATTGCTGGTCTTAATGTGCGATCTTTATATAAATATCCCTTTTGTAGAACCTGAACGACGTGATCTTTTTGACCATCAGATTCAGCTGCAACAGTCTGAACTGCTTGATGTAAGTTCGGATCAAACTGTGCTTTTTCAGCATCAATCTCGCTAATTCCATGATCCTTCATGGCTTTAACAAGCGCATCCAAAGTCATTTGAACACCCTTTTTAAGTTGACGAGAAGCCTCATCATCTACCTTAGTTTCCAATGCTCTTTCTAAGTTATCCATCGCTGGTAAAATATCTTTAGCTAAGGATTGTGATTCATACTTAATCAATTGAGCACGTTCATTGTTGTAGCGATTTTGCATATTCTGCATTTCCGCTTGACTACGAAGGTACTTGTCTTCTAGTTCTTTTTGTTCTTCTTTTAATTCTGCTAATTCTGTTTCAAGCTTTTTTGAAGTCTCAGGCTTCTTACTTTTATCTGTAGTATTAGCCTTTGTATCAGACTTTTTTTCTTCAGCTTTAGTTTGATCTTTGTTTAGATCTTTTTCACTAGCATATTTTTCTTTACTCACGGCTAACCTCCTTTATTTGAATCTACCATAATACTCAAGTAGTTTCTTAGCAAGTTCATTTCTAAAATATTCCAAAAGACCAATTACTTGCGAATATGGCATATTGTTAGGACCAAGTAAAGCAATTACGCCTTTACCATGTGAACCAACACTATATTCCGCAGTGAGCAGACTATAGTCCTTAAGTAAATCACTTGGCAAATCTGAACCCAAACTAACACGAATTGGATACTTACCACTGTCTGAGTTCATACATTGATCAACCATATCCGAAATCAAATCATTGTGATCAATTAACTCATAAACGGAGCGTAAACTTGAAACATCATCCAAAGAAGTATTATTAAGTAAATTAATCTGACCATCAACATACATTTGCTCACTTGTAGCGTCTTTAATGACGTCTTCAACCAACTCAAGTAAATCACTTGCATGAGAATCAGCAAGTTTCTTACCCAAAGTTCGATTAAGCAAAGATGATGTAACTTCATTTAGCGTTTTGCCAATTAACTCATCGTTAATCATTCGGACTGCTTTTTCAATTTCATCACCACTGATGTTACGTGGCAAGTTATAAACTTGATTGTGAACATCACCATCACTAGTAACTAAAATTGCCATCACTTGTCTATTAACTAAGGAGACAATTCTAAAACCAGTTATTGTAATATCATTGTTTTCTGGCCCTTCTGCAAAGGCTGTGTAATTAGTCAAATCAGATAAAATCTTTGCTGCTTCTTGAACAATTTCATTAACCTGATGAAAAGGTTGATCAAGTTGACTAACAATTCTCTTGTAAACAGAGGATGGTATCTTAAGTGGCTCAAGCAAGTTGTCTAAATAGTACCGATAACCGTCCATTGACGGAATTCGTCCACTTGAAAGATGTGTTTTCTCAAGAAGACCTTTATCTTCAAGTGCAGCCATTTCATTTCGAATTGTCGCACTTGAGACTTTCATCGGTAACTGATTCATCACTGTTTTTGAGCCAACAGGATCATGCGTCTGAGTAAAATCATTAATAATTGTTTTTAAAATTAATTCTTGACGTTCGGTCAACATAAATATCGCCCTCACTTTTAGCACTCATACTTTTTTGGTGCTAACAATTATTATGATACTAGCTTTTAGCAGAATGTCAAGTTGAGTGCTAATTTTTTCGCAATTAATTTTAACTTGAATTACTGTTTAAATAAAATTAACTTTGCTGAGCAAAATAAGCCTTAATTTCGTTCTCGTCTGCTTCCATTTGTTTTTTCAAATCATCCAAATTGGCAAATTTAATCTCACCACGTGTATACTTGTACCATTTAATAGTCATTTTTTTGCCATAGGCCTCTTCATCAAAGCCAAATAAATTTGATTCAATTAAAACTTTTTTTCCATCGCCGATAGTTACATTGTATCCAACACTAGTCATTGAATCATACCAATGCCCATCAATCTTTGTTTTTGTGGCATAAACACCAATTTTTGGAATAACCTTATTATCTTGCCAAACCAAATTAGCAGTTGGAAAACCGAGCTTATGCCCGTTGCGCAAACCATGACCAATTTTTCCAGACATCATATATGGAAAGCCAAGAAGTTCATTAGCTAGTTCCATGTCACCATTAACAATGGCTTTTTTTATTTCAGTAGAACCAATTTTTTGTCCACCATATGACTGCTGTGGCACATTGACGATATCGAATCTGCCTTTAGCAAACTTAGGGAAATTTTCCATATTTGCTACGTCTTTTGGACCATACGTATAATCAAATCCAGCTACGACTGTATCTGTTTCAAGTTTTACAATAATTTCATCAATAAATTGTTGAGCACTTAACTTACAAAAAGCATCACTAAAGTGCATTACCAAAAGATAATCGACATTCAATTTTTCCATTTTGTATGCTTTTTCATCTAAGCTATCGATATAGCTAACATCTGCTCCTTGATAAACTGACTTGGGATGACGGTCAAATGTCATCACTGCAAGAGGAAGCTTTTTCTCAGTTGCTTTTTCTCTAGCAGTTCTAATTAAATGTTGATGACCACGATGTACACCATCAAAAAAGCCCAAAGCAAGCACAATCTTAGTAGGGAAAATATTCTCCTTAATTGGATAAGTTAAATGGATAATTTGCACAATAAAGCCTTCATTTCATCTTACTGGTTTTGTAATAGCATTAAAAACGGATGATACATGTGGTCATCCTTTTCGTATATTGCTTTAATGCTATTATTGTACCTTAACGCAACTTTTTTTGCATTCGTTTTCAAAACTATTGCATTACCATTTTTCACCTTAAACCATTGCTGATCATTCAAGTTGATACTTTCATAATCCTTGAAAAAGGCATCAATTGGTTGAATAAAATCGGCAATCTTTTCTGGTGCATTAATTACTTCATCCAATTTAACTGCTTGGCTCAAATCAAAACCTGAGCTAGCAGTTCTTCTCAATGATTCCATAACTGCAGGAACATTCAATTCAGTTTTAAGATCGTTGACCAAAGATCTCACGTAAGTGCCCTTACTACATTCAATCTGAAAATCAAAAGTTTCTTCACCTTTTTTCTTATCAAAGGTTGGATCATTTTTAATATCATATTGATAAACTTGTACCTGCCGCTTTGGCCGCTCTACTTCAATACCAGCACGAGCGTATTCATATAAATGCTTCCCATTAACGCGGACAGCAGAATAAATTGGCGGAACCTGTTCAATTTCTCCCACAAAACTTTGCATTGCTTGTTGGATGGTTTCCTTTGAAATTGGAGCTGTGATCCTTTCACTTTCCAAAACTGTCCCACTCACATCATAACTATCAGTTGCATAACCAATAATTCCTGTGCCCTCATACTTTTTATTCTGTGTGTGCATTAATTCAATCAGCTTAGTAGCTTGACCAATTGCAATTGGCAATACACCGGTCACATCTGGATCTAGAGTGCCAGCATGACCAATTTTTCTGATATGTAATGCTTTTCGCAAATGATAGACAACATCAGCACTTGTCATGCCTTTATCTTTATCAATTACTAAAATTCCGTTTATCATATTTTCCTATTCCATAAAAAAAGCGCTCGCAAGCGCTTCTTAATTAATTATTGCGATCCTCATCTTGCTTCTTTACTTCAGCAATTAAACGGTCAATTTTACTACCATATTTAACTGAATTATCGCGTTTAAAAATCAGCTCAGGGACTTTATAGACTGTCAGCACTTGTCCTAACAAGTGTCTCATCATCCCTTTTGCTTTTTCTAAACCAGCTGCAGCTTCCTCTTCCTTTTTAGCACTTTCAGAGAGAATACTGTAATAAATAGTTGCATATGATAAATCATTAGTACATTCAACTGCTGTAATTGTAACATCACTTACACGCGGATCACGAATATTTTTCCGCAAAATTTTAGTTAATTCACGGAGGATTTCTCCTTCAACACGACCTACTCTGTGTTTCATGTTTTCCTCCTAGTTAAACTAGTTGTTAGGCTTTACCTCTTGTTGCTCAACGGCTTCAAGTTCATCGCCTACTTTAATATCATTGTAGCCTTCTATGGTTAAACCACAATCAAATCCTTGCTTAACAATTTTGGCATCATCTTTAAAGCGTTTCAGAGAAGCTACTTTACCTGAGTAAATAACCACGCCATCACGTATTAAGTTGACATCAGCATCACGAGAAACGTAACCTGAATCAACAAATGCACCGGCAATTGTACCAACCTTTGAAACCTTCCAAGTTTCACGAACAGTTAGATTACCAACAACCTTGTCTTCGTATGTTGGTTCAAGCATACCCTGCATAGCGGCCTTAACATCATCAATTGCTTTATAGATAATACTGTACAAACGAATATCAACACCATCAGCTTCGGCCTGTGATTTGGCAGTTGCCGTTGGACGAACATTGAACCCAATGATAAATGCGTTAGAAGCTCCAGCAAGTGTAACGTCTGATTCATTAACAGCACCTACACCTGCGTGAATGATATTGACGCGCACGCCTTCAACTTCAATCTTTTCAAGTGATTGTTGTAATGCTTCTGCTGAACCTTGAACATCGGCCTTCAAAACGACGTCAACTTCCTTCATGTTCTCTTTCTTCATTGTATCAAACAAGTTGTCAAGAGTAACATGTTGAACGTTTTCACGTGATTGTTGCAATGCCTGTTGTGCTCTCTGTTCACCAACACTACGAGCAGTCTTTTCATCTTCAAAGACAACAAGCTTATCAGCTGATTCAGGAACATCGTTCAATCCAGTGATTTCAACTGGCATTGACGGCGTTGCTTTTTCTACTTGACGACCACGGTCATTTGTCATTACACGAACACGACCAAAGCGGTTACCGACAACAATTGGATCACCTGTACGCAAAGTTCCTTGTTGAACAAGAACATCGGCTACAGGACCACGACCACGAGATAAACGTGCTTCAATTACAGTACCAATTGCCATTTGTGTGGAGTCAGCCTTTAATTCCATCATATCAGCCTGTAATAAAATCATCTGCAACAATTCATCAACATTTTCACCAGTTTTAGCAGAAATGTTAACAAAAATTGTGTCGCCACCATAATCTTCAGGAATTAAATTATATTTCATTAACTGTTCAGTAACGTGTTGTGGATTGGCACCTGGGGCATCCATCTTGTTAATGGCTACAATAATAGGAACCTTAGCACTTTTAGCATGGTCAATGGCCTCAATAGTCTGTGGCATTACACCATCATCTGCAGCAACAACTAAGATAACAATATCAGTTACTTCAGCACCACGTTCACGCATGTTTGAGAATGCAGCGTGTCCTGGGGTATCCAAAAATGTGATTGGTTTGTTATCAATTCTAACTTGATAAGCACCAATCTTCTGCGTGATACCACCTGCTTCATGGTCAGTAACATGAGTATGACGCAAACGATCAAGTAAAGTTGTCTTACCATGATCAACGTGACCCATGATTGTAACAACTGGTGGACGCTTGTGTTGATGTTTCGACTCTTTAGAAGCTTCCATCCGCTTACTGTAAAGGTTATCGATATCAGCTATATCTTCATGTACCTTCTCTTCAGCATCGATACCATATTCTGCAGCAATTAATTCAATTGCATCTTTGTCTAACGATTGATTTTGGTTGGTCATCACACCAAGCATGAACAGCTTTTTAACAATTTCAGCAGGTTCACGGTGTAAGATTTTACCCAAATCTTGGGCATTCATTCCTACTTCGTATACTAGAGTTTCTGGTAATGGACGCTCTTTTCTTTGAGTTGGCTGCTTTTTAGGCGCTTGCTCAACCTGATGCTTCTTGTTCTTGCTTTTGCGCTTCTCTTGACGTTTTGAGAAACCATTGCTGTTATTGCCAAATGATTGATTTTTACCCTTACGTCCTGGTTTTCCTGCATTGCGAGAATTATGGCTGTTACCGCGTCTTTTTTCGTCTTTAGCAGGTTCAGGAGCTGCAGCGTTGTCAATTTTCCTAACTTGATCAGAAGAAGTTTCTTGATTTTGCTTCAATCTGGCTGGTGATGGTTTAATGATTTTTGGACCGATTACTGTAGACGTTGTTTTCTCCACCTTAGTTACTTTTGAAACAGTAGATTCTGTTTTTTCAGTTGATTTCTTTTCTTCTTTTGTACTATCAGGCTTATTTATATCTTTATGATATGACTCGCGCGCTTTTTCTGTCTGCTTGTTTAATGAACTTTGTTCAACTCTTTGCTTTTGTTTCAACTGTTTAAGCAAATCTTGAGCAGCTGGTTTGGTAACTTTTTGCGCATGATTTTGATTGGTAGCTTGCTTAGAACGGTCTTGACTTTGTTGACTACGGTTATTCGCCTTACGATTATTGCTACGTCGAGAGCCATTAGTATTTTTGGCTTCTTCGTGATTCTTTTCGTTTTTACGAATTGAAGTGACAGAAATTTTGATTTTACTGCTCTTTTTATTGGCTTGCTTCTCTTGCTTTTTAGCGGGAGCGGGGTTGCTAAAACTACCCTTCAATTGATTCACCTGAGAATCTTCTAGTGATGACATATGATTTTTTACATCAAAGCCAAGGTCTTTTGCCTTTTTGACCACGTCTTTATTATCGATGCCTAAATCTTTTGCAATTTCATAAATTCTTTTCTTAGTCATCAAATCACACTCCTTTATGTATTTTTTGTATTAGTGCTTTACCAAAACCTGTATCAGTAATTCCCAATACTTTTCGGTTTTTGCCTACCGCATGTGATATTTCATCGCTGCTAAAATCATCTATTACTGTTACGTCATTTTGCTTAGCAGCTCTAGTGACTTTTTCGCAGGTGTCTGCATGACTGTCATTAGCCAAAATAACTACTTTTACTTTTTTCGACTTTAGTGAAGCAAGAACGATATCTACACCAGAAACCAGTTTTCCAGCTCGCTCACATAGTCCAAGTAAATTTAATGCTTTTGTTCTATTTTGCAAATTTATTTATCACCAAACAATTCTTTTCTTGCCTTTTGATGATCAACGTAAGAATAGAGTTCTTCGTAAAAGGACTCAGGAACCTTTGTACCTAAGCTTTTATCTAATAACCCTTTTTCTTGGGCAAATTTTATTTTGCTTGGATCTAAAGATACGTATGCACCTCTGCCTGGTTTTTTCCCAGTAGGATCAACCGAAATGTTTTTTTCCTTATCAATTACAACACGGACTAATTCTTTTTTCGGTTGCATACTATTTGTTAATAGATCTTTGCGCATTGGAATTTTTCTTTTTTTCAAAAGAACTCACCCCTCGCTTTATTCTTGATCAGCCTCTTCGCCGCTATCTGCAGAGTCTTCAATTTCAACATCATCTTGATCAACAGCTTCAGACGAAATATCTTCATCTATGCCGTCAGCAACTGAATCAACAATTTCCTCTGTTTCAACTTCAGCATTTTCTTGGTTAGCTTCAGTTGTGTTTTCATCAACAAATTCAACTTCAGATTCTGGTCTAATGTCAATCTTGTAACCAGTTAATCTAGCAGCTAATCTGACGTTTTGACCTTTTTTACCAATGGCAAGTGACAATTGATAATCAGGAACGATCACAAGTGCACTCTTTTCGTCTTCTTCATTACCAAACTGAACAGCAATAACTTCTGCTGGATTTAACGCATTGGCAATAAAATCTGAAGGATCATCTTCATATTTGACAACGTCAATATTTTCGCCGCCTAGTTCGTTAACAACGTTTTGCACACGAGCACCACGTTGACCAACACAGGTACCAACTGGATCAATATTAGGGTCGTTAGATTTTACCGCAATTTTTGTTCGATCGCCAGCCTCACGAGCTATTGAAACTATCTCAACAGTCCCATCATAAATTTCAGGAACTTCTTGTTCAAATAGACGTTTAACCATGTCTGGAGCAGTACGTGAAACCGTAATTTGTGCTCCCTTGGTGTCTGAGCCAACATGAGTTACCAAAACACGTATCTGATCTTGCGGATTATAATTTTCATTTGGCATTTGATCATTACGTGGCATAACAGCTTCGACATTACCAATTTTAACATAAACGAAGCGATTATCACGCCTTTCCACGGTACCAGTAATCAACTCATCTTCATATTGTGAATATTCATCAATAATATGATTTCTTTCCGCTTCACGTAAATGTTGCATAATAACTTGCTTGGCAGTCTGTGCAGCAATTCGGCCAAAATTCTTTGGCGCAACTTCAAAGCGGATTTTATCTCCAACTTCATAAGCCTTATTAATTGTCAAAGCATCTTTTAAGCTGATTTCAAGTCGGTCATCGTGAACTTCGTCGACAACTTCCTTTTCAGTCATTAACTTAAAATCGCCTTTACGTTCATCAAATTCAACTACTACATTAGTTGCTTGATTATAGTTTTTCTTATAGGCTGCAACAAGTGCTGCTTCGATAGCCTCAACAATCACATCTTGTTTTATACCTTTGGTTTTTTCTAGAGTCGCAAAGGCCTCTAGCATTTCTTTAGACATAAGTTTTTAATCAGCCTTTCTAAAATTCGATTGCAAAACGAATATTTGCAATCAACTTCCGGGGAATAGTTAACTGTTTCCGCCTTGTTTTTACCCTTACTTCAAGTTCGATTTCTTCGTCATTAAAGGCTTTCAGAGTACCTTCATATTCTTTTTCGCCCTCAATTTTTTGGTAAAGGCCGACATGAATATAGTTATTAAGCGCCTTTTGCCAATCTTTTTCAGTTTTGATAGGACGCTCAATTCCAGGAGATGATAATTCTAAAACATATGGATCAGGAAAAGGATCTGGTGTGATTTCGTCGAGCTTTTCGGAAATCAATTCGCTAAGGCCAGCAATTTCATCCATATCAATTCCATTTTCGCGATCAACATATATTCTTAAATAATTTTGACCTTTTTCTTTAACATATTCAATATCAACAAATTCATCATTGCGCTTTTCAATGATTGGTTTGATTTCTGCAAGTACAGAATCTTCAACTTTCGCCAAGTACTTTCCTCCGTAATAAAAAGAGTGAGCAAAACTTGCTCACTCCGAATCATTTATTCGAACTTCTTCTAGAAGTATACCATATTTATATTCTTGCTGCAAAAAATTAAAAAAGTGATAACTGGTTCTGGTCTGGCATCCCTTCCAAGACCTCATTTTCTTCCAGATAATCCATAATTGTTTGCGAAACCTTACCTCTTTTGGCCAAATCCTCTTTTGATAGGAATTCTTGCTCTGCTCTAGCTGCAACAATTTGCTTAGCTGCATTATTTCCTAAGCCAGGAACGGCATTAAATGGGGCTAAAATAGTATGTTGATCAATAATTTTGAAGTTTGTCGCTTCTGACTCATTGATGTCAACCATCCTAATTTTTATACCTCGCTCTAAACATTCATTAGCGATTTCTAAAACAGTTAGTAAACTTTTATCTTTAGCAGAAGCGTCATTTCCTTTTTCCTGAATGTCTGCCATAGCTTTTTTCACAGTATTTTTACCGTGACTCATTGCTACCAGATCAAACAAATCAGCACGAACAGAAAAGTATGCAGTGTAGTATATTTCCGGATAGTAAACCTTAAACCAAGCAATCCGTAAAGCCATTAAGATATAGGCTGTTGCATGTGCCTTAGGGAACATGTATTTAATTTTCAAACAAGATTCAATATACCAGTCTGGAATTTTATCATTTTGCTTCAAAACTTCCATGTCTTCATCACTAATTCCGCGACCATGACGAACAGATTCCATTGTTGAGAAAGCAACCTCTGGTTTCACACCCCAGTGGATAAGGTCCATCATAATGTTGTCACGACAACCAATCACGTCTTTCAACTTGCAGGTACCGTTATTAATCAGCTCTTCTGCATTGCCGAGCCAAACATCAGTACCATGCGAAAGTCCAGAAATTTGAAGTAGTTCAGAAAAAGTGGTTGGTTTAGTTTCCTCAAGCATTCCGCGGACAAATCTAGTTCCAAATTCTGGGACACCCAAAGTACCAGTTTTAGATTGAATTTGTTCTGGCGTGACACCCAAGATATCCGGACTTGAAAATAATGACATGACGCCAGGATCATCCGGTGGAATTGTCAGCGGATCAACACCGGATAAATCTTGCAGCATTCTGATCATCGTCGGATCATCATGACCTAAGATATCGAATTTTAAAATGTTATCGTGGATTGAATGAAAATCAAAATGCGTCGTTTTCCATGCAGCGTCCACATCATCGGCAGGATATTGGACTGGTGTAAAGTCGTAAATGTCCATATCATCAGGCACAACAACGATACCAGCAGGGTGCTGCCCCGTAGTCCTTTTTACCCCACTGACTCCGGCAGCCAAACGATCAAGTTCAGCTTTTCTTAAGTTCAGTTCTTTTTCTTCATCATAGTGTTTCGCATAACCATAAGCAGTTTTATCAGCCACAGTCGCAATAGTACCAGCACGATATGAATTACCTGGCCCAAACATAACCCGAATAAAGTTATGAGCAACAGGTTGATAGTCACCTGAGAAGTTCAAATCGATATCAGGAACTTTGTCTCCATGGAAGCCTAAGAAAGTAGCAAACGGAATATCCTGACCATCTTTCACCAAGTCTGCCCCGCACTCAGGACATTTTTTATCAGGAAGGTCATAACCTGAGCCATATTCACCATTTTCAAAAAATTGCGAATATTTACATTTTGGACATCGATAATGAGGTGCAAGTGGATTTACTTCAGTAATTCCAGACATAGTAGCGACCAGACTAGAACCAACAGATCCACGAGACCCAACCAAGTAGCCATCCTTATTTGACTTGGCAACAAGACGTTGTGAAATCAGGTAAATGACTGCATAACCGTTTGAAATAATCGAATTTAGTTCCATATCCAAACGGTCCTGAACAATTTTAGGAAGAGGATTACCATAAAGCTCGTAAGCCTTATCGTAAGTCAATTTTTTCATTTCCTCATCTGAATTTTCAATATGAGGTGGATATAAACCGTCTTTAATTGGAGCAATTTCTTCAACCGATTCTGCAATTTTGTTTGGATTAGTAATAACAATTTCTTTTGCAACATCTTCACCTAGGAAACTGAATGCATCAAGCATCTCCTGTGTAGTATAAAAATGTAAATCAGGTTGCTTTTTATTGCGGTCTGGATTACTACGCTGTGCTGAAATCAAAATTGTTCTATAAATTGCATCGTGCTCTTCAACATAATGTGCATCTCCCGTTGCAACAACAGGTTTATTTAATTCTTTTCCTAACTTGTATATGTTAGTTAATATTTCTTCTAATTCAGCCTCATCAGCAATTAAATGGTCCTCAATTAACTGGGAATAGTTTGCTGGTGGCTGAACTTCTAAATAATCATAGAATTTAGCTTTTTCACGAGCTTCATCATAGCCCTTTTGCATCATTGCAACAAAAACTTCACCCTCTGAGCAACCGGAACCAAATAACAATCCTTCATGATTATCAGTTAAATCAGATTTAGGGGTACGCGGAATGCGGTAAAAGTACTTTGTATTAGCAATTGAAACTAGCCGATACATGTTCTTCAAGCCAGCCTGGTTCTTAGCCAAAATAGTCATATGCTGCGGGCGAGCTCTTTTGAAAACTTGTCCATGAGCCGCATAATCATTCATCTTGCCCATATCATCTTCACCATATTTTTTGGTAAAGGCTTCAAGTAGTTTGAACATTAAATAGCCAGTTGCTTCCGCATCTTGGTTAGCACGATGGTGATGCTCAAGAACAACGTTGTATTTTTTAGCTAAAGAATCTAGAGTATGTCTCGTTTGCTCAGGATGAAGTAAACGGGATACCTCTAGTGTATCTACTACTGGTTGTGTGATTTCTTGCAACCCTGCTCTTTTTAGCGCAGCATTTACAAATCCCACATCGAATTGAACATTGTGTCCGCACAATGGTCGGTCACCATAAAAATCTTGGAACTGCTTAATGACGACTGCCTCATCATCAGCAGCACTCACCATTTCATCAGTAATTGAAGTTAGATTGATTGTTTGTTCGCTTAGCGCATGATGAGGATTAATGAACTTGTCAAAGCGTTCAAGTACCTCGCCATCCTTCATTTTGACTGCACCAATTTCGATAATTGTGTCGTAAACTGATGACAAACCAGTTGTTTCAACATCGAAGATAACAAACTCTCTATTTTCATATTTCATTGGTGCCGGATTAAGAACAAGCATGGCGTGGTCATCAATCATATTTGCTTCAACACCATAAACGATCTTAACACCGTTCTTTTTGCCGGCATTATATGCTTCAGGAAAGGCTTGTACATCAGCGTGATCTGTAATTGCAATTGCTTTTTGACCAAACTTTTTAGCAGCTAAAACAAAATCGGTGGCAGTGTTTGTTGCATCTAACTGACTCATATTAGTATGAAGGTGAAGCTCAGCGCGCTTTTCATCACCCTCATATTTTTCTTGTCTTCCAACATGCTCAACTGCTTCAAAACTGTTAATGTTGAATACGACATCATGACTCCATTGGTCTTCTGCAGCAGAACCCTGCATTTTAGCCCAAGTTCCTGGTTTTAAAGCTTTAATTGATTCCAATTGATCTTTATCTGAAATAAACTTTTTAAAGGAAATTGAATCACTATAGTCAGTTATTTCTCCAGTAAAGATGATTGTACCGGTTTTTAACTCTTTACTATCTGTATTAAAAATGTTTCCTTCTATAACAACATTTCTTGTACCATCAATAACATCCTTAATTTGAGTAATTGGTAAGCTTTCATCTAATTTTCGATTGCCATAGTGCGTCTTTTTAGTCTGGTAAGTAGTTTGCTTTGGTCTTTCCTTGACCGGCGCAGCTTCGTATACTTCCTGCATACTTTGCTCATGTTGTTCTTGCAGTTGCTGCAAACTCTCTAAATTGCTTAGTGAATTGGCATCATCAACTTCAGTAACAAACTTTAAATTGAAGAAACCATAATCGCGCATTTCTTCTGCAAGTTGGTCCAGCATCTTTTGTTCAATAAGGCCATCAACTACCAAGTTATCTACCGGAATAATCCAACGCCCATTTTCTTTTTTTGGTTTATGACTAGAAATAAATTCGCGCGCAACTGGCTGTAAAATATCAGAATTTTGAACGGCGTACTTCCAGTAATCAGTTAAATAGTCATCAAGTCCATCTTGAGTAGATACAAAAAGCCTGGTTTTAACAAAAGATGAAAAATTTGCTTCTATTGCTTTATTTAAAGCATCATATGTTTCAAATTTAAGCGGAGTAGCAAAAAGAACATGGATATCCCATCTATGTTCTTTAGCATATACATCCACGTTCTTAATTTCACCTTTTCTTAATAAGGCATTGTCTTCAAATTGATTTGGAAAATGAATTTGTTCTAACAGTCTTAAGAAAAGTTCGTTTTTATTAGCCACAGAAATTATCCTAACTCTTTATTTACAAAATCATCGAGTTCAGAAACATTCAGCTCTATTGATTTTTCATCAGTTGGACGCTTAACCTCAATAATTCCATCACTAGCTTTTTTACCAATTGTGATTCTAAGAGGCGCACCAATTAAATCTGCATCAGCAAATTTAACTCCTGCGCGTTCGTTACGATCATCATATAAAACATCATAGTCAGCACTATATTTTTGTTCAAGACTTTCAGCCAATTTTGTTTGGTCGTCATCTTTCATCTTCATTTGAACAATATGAAGATCATAAGGAGCAATTTCTTTAGGCCAAGAAATTCCACGTTCAGTTAAATGTTGCTCAATAACTGCAGATAGAACTCTGGTTACACCGATTCCATATGAACCCATGATAACAGGCTGAGCCTTTCCATTTTGATCAAGGAAACTTGCGCCCATTTTATCTGTATAGTAGGTCCCTAACTTAAAGATATGACCAACTTCAATTGAAGTAGTGAATTTTAATGGTAAATGGTCAACAGGATCTGGTTCACCTTCATTTGCAACACGCAAATCACTGAATTCTTCAACTTTAAAATCACGATTCAGATTAGCATTCTTAAATTGGAAACCATCTTTATTTGCCCCGACAATTACGTTAGTCAGATCTTTAACAGTATCGTCTGCAATAATCTTATCAGCCCAATTTGCTTCAACTGGACCAACACTACCCTTGCCGACACCTGTAATTTCCTTTAATTCTTCATCAGTAGCAACACGAACAGAGTCAGCATCTAACATATGAGTTAACTTAACTTCATTTATTTGTTTATCACCACGAATTAAAACTAGAACGTGTTCTTTTTCATTAATAATGTATAAAACACTTTTTACAATTTTTGTTTCTGGTACTTTTAGAAATTCAGCTAAATCAGCAATTGTTTCTTGACCAGGAGTTGCAACCTCTTCTAATTCGGCAACCTGTTCTGGATCCTGTTTAAATGTGTCAATACTTTGAGCCATTTCCAGATTTGCGGAATAAGTACCTGCTTCATTAGTTGCAATGGTATCTTCACCAATTGCAGCTGGAGCCTGGAATTCCATTGAGTTTTTACCGCCCATTGTGCCGGAGTCAGCAATTACTGGAGTTACTTTGACACCGCAACGATTAAAAATCGCTTCAAATGCCTTTTTCTCATCATCAAACTGGTCATCTAATTGTTGGCTAGTAGCAGCAAAACTGTATGCATCTAACATAATAAATTCACGGCTACGAAGCAAACCAAACCGAGGACGATTTTCATCACGGAACTTAGTTTGAATTTGGTAAAGCGCAATTGGCATTTGCTTATAACTCTTGAGATTTTTAGCAACAATTTCGGTAAAAGTTTCTTCATGGGTTGGTCCTAAGAGACTTTGACGTCCATGGCGATCTTTTAACTGAAACATTTCAGGACCATACTTCTGCCATCTTCCAGATTCTTCCCACAGAGTTGCTGGTAAAAGTTCAGGCATTTCCATTTCTGGAACACCAATTTTTTCCATTTCCTCTTCCATGATTTTTTCGACTTTATTTAAAACTCGAAAACCCAAGGGCAAATAAGCATAAACTCCGGCAGTAACTTGTCTTACATAGCCACCACGAAGCATTAACTTATGGCTTTCAGCAACCGCATCTGTTGGTGCTTCTTTTAAAGTAGGTATAAATATTTTAGATTGTCGCATTAAATTCTCCCCAAATTCTTTATTTAATAAAGTAGCGATATATATCGTTACCAGTAACTGCTATGATTAAAAGTAAGAGCAAACCAAATCCAACCAATTCAACAATAGCTTCATGGTTTTCAGAAATAGGCTTCCCACGGAAAATTTCAATAATATTAAGTAAGAACTTACCGCCATCAAGTCCAGGAATCGGTACTAAGTTCACAATGCCCAAGTTAATTGAAATCATTGCTAAAAATGCCAAAAGGTATGAAAAGCCCATTTGCGAAACTTGTGCCGTCTGAGAGTAAATTCCAACAGGACCAGACAATTTATTCAGACTAAAGTTTCTAATTAAACCACCTAAAGCGTTAAAAATCATTCCTGTGGTTGACACAGCTGTATTCCATCCACGTTTAGCTTTTGAAATAGCTCGATCGTCACCTTGAGCTTTAATTCCTATTTGATAAACCGTTTGACCACTGACTTTTACAACCTTTGGCTTTACCGTAGCTGTAGTAGTCTGATTGTTTTTTTCCAGAACTATCTTTAAGTTCTGGCCCTTACTTTGAGCAATTATATTAGAGACATCCTCAAATGAACTCGTCTTGTGACCATTAATCGAAACAAACTTTGATCCCTTTTCAATCTTAGCTATATCAGCTGGTGAATTAGGTGACACTGATTGAATTGTTGTAGTTGCAGGACCTGGAATTGTAAACGTCCAAATCATGAAAACCACAAAGCCAAGCAAGATGTTCATTAAAGGTCCAGCAACATTAGTAGCAAGTTTTTGCCAAACATTTGCTTCTTGAAATTGTGTATCACGAGGTGCGATTATTAGCTCAGTTTTTGATTGGTCAATGACAGTTGCATCATGGTCAACCGAATACCTAACCGGTTTTTCTTCATCACCATTTTCATAGCCTTCGATTACCAGTTTATCTACCAAATCAGCCTTTATTACTTGAACTGGAATTCCTTCCACCGGAATATCTGATTCTGAGGCATCAATTTTGACCACTTTATTCTGATCATTTAGTTGAAGAACTACATTCATTCCAGGTGAAAGTTCAGTTTCATCGTCCTTACTAGCTAAACGAACGTACCCACCTAAAGGTAGCCAGCGAATAGTATAAGTGGTTGGATTCCGTCTTACTTGAAATAGCTTAGGACCCATTCCAATAGAAAATTCACGAACTAAAATACCGCACTTTTTTGCAACAATAAAGTGCCCGAATTCGTGAACAAACACTAACAAGCCAAAAACTACTAAGAAAATCAGTATACCTTTCATGGAATACTCCTAATGTATAATTCCTAGTAATGCCGCGAATACCGGCAAAACAAATAGCATACTATCAAATCGGTCTAAAATTCCACCGTGACCCGGTAAAATTTTACCTGAGTCCTTAACACCATAATAGCGTTTATATGCGGATTCAACTAAGTCACCCATTTGGCCAACAATTGATAGAATCAAAGCAAAAACAACCATTTGCCATAGCGGATAATCGACATTGACGAAGTATACATAGACAGCGGCACAAATGACAGCACAAATAGTTCCGCCAATTGATCCTTCCCATGTTTTATTAGGACTAATCACTGGCCATAATTTATGTTTACCTATTTTACGTCCAATCATGTAAGCACCTGTGTCAGTCAACCAAACGACAACAAAAACATAGCAAAGTAAAGCTAAGCCGTTTGAACTATTTCTGATGCTTGCCATGTAGTGAAAACCGGTGCCGATATACAGTGAACCAAGTGTGTACACTGAAACATCATCAAAAGTTGTCTTATTCTTTGATAAAACTGTCCAAGTTAGCATTAACATAATTAGAGCAAAGTAAATACCGTATTTAGTCCAGTGGAACGGCATGCTCTTGATAAAACTATCGGGAACTGCCCAAGTGATTGTTGCCAATAAAGCTAGCAAAAAGTTAACAGAAACTAAAATCTGCTTTTTCATTAAAAAGATTTCACTTATTCCAACTGCAGCAAAAGCGACTGTCAGCCAATCCATCCACAAACCGCCTGCAATGACGATTGGAATAAATAAAATCAAAGCAATAACTGCTGTAATTACACGTTGTTTCATATAATAACTACCTAACTATCCGTTTCATCTAATTTGCCAAAGCGGCGATGACGATTTTGAAAATCACTAACAAATTCTTGCAAGTCCTCTTTTGTGAAATCAGGCCAATTTTTAGGGCTAAATGCAAGTTCAGAGTAGGCCAATTGCCAGAGCATAAAATTAGAGATGCGTTGTTCTCCAGAGGTTCTAATTAACAAATCAGGATCCCTAAAATCTTTGAAACTTGCGGTCATTAGCCGATTCGAAATTAGTTCTTCAGTGATTTGATCACTGGTAAGCTGCCCAGTCTCAATTAACGTACCAATTTCTTTAACCGCTGTTGTTATTTCTCTTCTTGAGCCATAATTAAAAGCAAAATTTAATATTAAACCAGTATTTTGCGCAGTTTCTGCCATTGCACGTTGAACTACATCATATGTTTTATGAGGTAATTCATCCAAATAGCCCATAATATTAACTTTTACATTGTTTTCCATTAACGTCGGCATGAAATGGTCAAAAAAGCGTACAGGCAAGTTCATTAAATATGCAACTTCTTCTTTGGGTCTTGCCCAGTTTTCAGTTGAAAAAGCATATAGAGACAAGACTTTTATTCCAAGTTGATCAGCTGCTAAAGTGATTCTCTCAACATTGTTCATCCCTTCGTAATGACCAGCCACACGTGGCTTACCTTGTTTTGTAGCCCAACGACCATTACCGTCCATAATAATTGCAAGATGATTTAATTGATTTCTTTTTTCTGCCATTTTTAGCCTTGAGTAATTTCCTTACGCTTTTTATCAGCTAATTCATCAATCTTCTTAGTTGCTTGATCCGTTACCTTTTGAACTTCTTTTTCAAGGTTACGTTGCTCGTCCTCAGTTATTTCATCATCTTTTTGTTGCTTCTTAAGTGAGTTCATTGCATCACGTCTTACGTTTCTAACAGCAATTTTTCCTTCTTCGGCAATTTTATTTACTTCTTTGGCAATTTCTTGACGTCTTTCACCAGTCAATTGAGGAATAACTAGTCTAATAACTTTACCGTCGTTTGCTGGTGTTAAGCCTAGATTTGAAGCAAGAAGAGCATGCTCAATATCATCGACACTGTTTTGGTCATATGGTGTAATCAAGAGAACACGAGGTTCTGGAATAGTCACACTCGACATTTGAGTCAATGGGGTTGGCGCACCATAGTATTCAACTTGAACGCCATCAAGCAAGGCTGCATTGGCAACACCGGCACGAATAGAGCCGAGATTCTTTTCAAAAACGCTGATAGATTTTTCCATATTATCTTGCGCTTTTTTAATCGTTTCGTTATTCATTATTTTCCACCTTCAATTACAGTTCCTATATGTTCACCCATAACGACTTTTCTAATATTTCCTTCTGTATTGACGTTAAATACAATTAACGGAATATTTGTATCCATTGAAAGTGAACTAGCAGTTCTATCCATAACTTTCAAATCTTTGGAGATTACATCAAGTTGAGTTAACTCATTGTACTTTTTAGCGCTTGGATCAATTTTTGGATCAGCGGAGTAAACTCCGTCAACACCATTTTTAGCCATTAAAATGACATCTGCATTAATCTCAGCTGCACGTAAAGCTGCAGTGGTATCAGTCGAAAAGTATGGGTTACCGGTTCCACCACCCATGATTATTACTCTGCCTTTTTCAAGGTGACGAATTGCCTTTCTTCTAATGTAAGGCTCAGCAATTTGTCTCATTTCGATTGATGTCTGTAATCTTGTTGGCACACCTACATGCTCCAGACCATCCTGAAGAGCTAAACCATTCATGATAGTTGCTAGCATACCCATATAGTCTGCTTGTGAACGTTCCATTCCCAGTTTTTCACCAGTTTCACCACGCCACATGTTACCGCCACCGCAAACGATTCCAATTTCAACGCCTAGGTCGTGAACTGATTTAATTTCTTCGGCTAAATGGCTGATAACTGTAGGATCAATTCCAGTACCTTGACTACCAGCCAATGCTTCACCAGAAATCTTTAAAACAATTCGCTTATATTTAACTTGAGTCATGACAACCTCCTCTATTAACTTTAGTTATTCTACCATATAAAAATGGCAAATGTAGGACTACAAAACAAAAGAGCAGAAATTTATCAAGAAATTTATTTTCTCTTTAAAAGCTTATTTTAATAGAAGAAAAACGCACTACTTATTTATTATTTTTTGTTGAAAATAAAAAGCACTGTCGTATTAAACAGAGCTTTTTAATCTATTATTATTTCAAATATTTTTGTGCATGTTGCGCTGCATTTCTTCCAGAATAAAATGCATATCCGGCACAAGTTCCTGGCATATTTGGACCATATGTATCTCCAGTTAAACCACTTGCATCATTACCTGTTGCATATACACCTTTAATTGGTTGACCTTTTTCATCTTCAATCTCATTATCAGGGGTTATTCTTAGACCACCCATCGTGCAATATGCACCAACTGTTAACTTAAAGCCATAAAATGGACCGTCTTCAACAGTTCTTAAATATTTTGGATCCTTGCCAAATGACTTGTCCTCACCAGATTTTACATCTTCATTGAATTTTTCAATATTTTGAACAAACTTATCTCTTGGCAAGTTCATTTTTTCTGCTAATTCTTCTAGCGTATCTGCCTTAAAGATAAATGGTTTGTTTTCACTAATTGCTTGATCAATTTCTTCTTGTAACTTATCCATCTTGTGTCCACGTTCAATGTAAACACCTAGTCCCATAAAGTTACCCTTTTCAGCCATTTCATCAATGATCTTTTTATCTAAAATGCTGTAAACCTTATTTTGACTGTACAGAGCGTTGCCAGCATATGAAAAGTTATAAACGACTGATTCATCAACAAATCTCTCACCATTTTCATTTACCCATAAAAGAGGTTGTTGTCCTGCAGCCACATTCATCTGACTCCGCATCATCTTGAACGATGGTTGGCCTGGATCTTTCAGATAGCCACCAAATAGCATTGCTGTACCCATGCCATATTTTTGACCACCAACATGCCATCCTAGTCTCAAACCATCACCAGTGCCTTTGCCACATGAAACTGTAATCAATCTGGATAAATCATAATTGGTTTCTTTTGCCATCATTTCGTCATTGTTTAAATAGCCTCCTGTTGCCAGGATCACTACTTTGGCTGTAATTGTTTCAATGTCACCATTAGCTTCATTTTTGATTGTTACCTTTTTATTGCCATCATAATCAATTTCTAGGTTAATTGCTGATGTAGAAGTTAAAAGTTCTCCTCCCAATTTTTTGAAACGAGGTTCCAAACCATTGTGCATTGCGCCATCGCCGTATCCTTTATAAATATGCCATGTTGCTTCACCAGCACCCATTGCTTGAACGCCTTCATATTCAACGCCTTCATCATGTAACCACTTAATATTCTCGGCACTAGTATCCAAGTAATTACGCCAAATCCTCGAATCAGCTTTATAGCTAGAATACTCAACTTCTTCTTTTAAAACATCCAAAGTTGAAACATTAATTCCTTTTTCTTTTTGTAAATATGAACCGACTGCAAAAAGACCCTCGCTATAATTTGCAGAACCACCAGTGTGACGCCCTTTTTCAAGCATCAAAACACTGTTACCGTTCTCGACAGCTGTTAATGCAGCAGCTTGACCAGCAGCACCCGAACCTACAACTACAACATCGTAATTTTCTTTTTTTGAAATATTCATAACCATGTACCTCTTTAAAACTATTTATGCTTTAATAGTAAGTGCTTACAAGTAAAAAATATAGATACTTTATTTTTCAGCACTAGAAGTAAAAGGTTCGGATAAAGATGAATTTCACTCAATTAAATACGTTCATTACGGTAGTCGAAACGGGGAGTTTTCAAAAAGCGGCTGCAACACAATACATTAGTCAACGCGCAGTTTCACAGTCAATTGGCAAGCTAGAAAACGAATTAGGCTTTAAATTGTTCGAGCGCGGCAAAAACAAAATTTCAATTACCTCTCAAGGACAGGAATTTTTCTTAAAAACCAAGGAAATATTACATAGCTTTTCTGTAGAAATCAATTCTCTGCGGCACGAAGTAGCCACCACCTATCAAGAACTAAAAGTTGGCTACTTTTCTCCTTTTGAAGGGGCATTGCTGCTACAAAAAGTCTTTGATGCAAATCAAAAACAGCCTGAATTAAAAATAAAGATAACCGAGGAGAGTATTGAACACCTAATATCGGACGTTTCTCTTGGCATATTAGATTTAGCTTTTATCTTAGATTATGGAGACCAAGAATTCTTGACTAAGAACCTAACTAACAAGAGTATTTTTCAAAGCAAAATGGTGATTGGCGTCAGTAAACTCGATCCCTTAAGTAGCAGCACTGTTTTTCCATTAACTGCTCTTAAGGAAAAGCCAATTTTATATTATGGACCTGAGAAAACCAATTATTTAAAGCATGCTTTTCTTGCCACCTTACCTGAAGCATATCAAAATTTACCGGTCGCTAGAATTTCAACTATTGAACAAATGCAAATTCTTGTTTCCTCTAATCAAGCTAATGCATATTATCCAGATGGCTTACTTCAACCTTCAAACTCTCCGAGTGAGAAAATTGAATATTTACCATTAGAGGGCAACAGCAGTGCCCAAAATTACCATGTCCAAGCTATTTATCAAAAGAAAACTGAAAAGAAAAAATTAATCCAGCAGTTTTTAAGCTAATCAAAAACCTCACTTTAGCTTAAAGCGAGGTTTTTGATTAATAATCAGTTTCGTTATCTACAGTTAATAACAAGTTATATAAGGCTCCATACAAATTAGAGTCATTTCTAAATTTAGCTGCAACTATTTCTGGTTTAACTAATGTTTGTCCAATGATTGAATTCATTTCGCTAACTAACTTATCATAAGCCTTATTAATGCCAGAAAGTAGAATTGGTTGAGCACTAATGCCGCCACCGATTGCCACTTTATTTATATCAACTACTGTATTCATATTTAAAATTAATGCTGCAATGTTTAAACAATAATCATTGAAAATCTTAATTGCGTCTTCATTGCCGCTTTTAATTTCTTCAAAAGCATGAATTCCATCATTTATTTCAGAATAACCTGTTTTTTGATTTACATGCTTTACAAAGTTGACAGCAGAGCATAGATTACCGACGCTACCTTGCATTTTTTCTGGGTGGGTCAAATCAATAATCATAAAGCTCATTTCACCAGCTTGATAATGGGAGCCTTGTAAAAGATGACCGTTAACCATGATGCCACCGCCAACACCCGTGCCTAATGTTAGTGCTGCACAGTTAGCTTCACCTTTTAAGCTTCCTAACCAATTTTCTGCCAAAATACTGGCTTTACCATCATTAAGAACAGTTACAGGGTAATCTTGATCTTGATAGATTTCTCCAAAATCAATGCCATCAAGATAAGGAATTGCTCCTCCAAAACGTATTTTTGTTCCTTCGATTTTTCCCGGAGCACAAATTGCCAAACCTTTGATTCTATCTGTATATTTTTTAACAATTTTATCTACTGCAACTAAAAAGTCAGCTTTATTGTCAGGAGTACTTACTTTGCCCTTTTCAATAATATTACCAGCTTGGTCTATTTGTGCGTATTTAATTTCTGTTCCGCCAATATCAATACTTAAATAATTTTTCATCTTCATCCTTCACCAATAGATAAATTAAAAGTTACAGCCATAAAAAGCCACATTAAAGATTATAAACTAAAACTCAATCTTTGATTGCATTACTTTTAGACAATCAAGAATTCTACTGTATCATAAATTTTCAAAAACTGCCTTTAAAAATTATATCTCACATTAAAAACTATTTTTATGCCTAATATCAAAAAGACCTCTTATCCAATTAAATAAGAGGTCTTCTAAAAAAATTTAAATCCTTAAACCTAATACACTATTCAGGCAAATAACGATTTTTCAGTAAAAAGTGACGTAACAGCTGATTAAATCGTCGAGGAACCTCAGCCATAATATCATGTCCGCAATCATCTAAAACGGCATATTCAATTCGCGAATTATGTTTAGCCATCCATTCAGCAAATTGATAGTTATAATATGGACTTTTCTTAGCAGCAAAAACAACTATTTTTTGCGTAGTGGTTATAATTATATTTCGCCAATCCTGCTTAATGTGCTCTTGCAATAAATCCATATTACTTTGACGATCAAAAGGATACTTAGTTTTAACTAGGTTGAGTTCATTAAAAACTTCAGTATCAAGGCCATGAAAAGTTTCATGAACCTCTGGAATAATCTTAGATTGCTCTTTGTAGTTTTCCAAAGTATAGTTCATGAAGCCAAAATGCCAGTCCTTAGTATTTAGCATATATGGTGTTTGATCAACGATACAAGCTAAATCAACTAAATTAGGTTTTGTCTTAATTAAATCATATAGAACACTACCACCCATTGAATGCGCAATAAATGTGGCATGACTGATATTTAGAAATTTCGCTAAACCAATCAGATCATCAGTCAATCTTTGGAGAGTATGACCATTTAATGTTTTTTCACTTTCACCCATGTTACGGTGATCATACGTTATTACCTGATATCCCATATTTAACAAATAAGATACTTGTTTTGTCCAGATTTCTTGATAACCACCAAAGCCAGTAACCAAGACAATTGGCCTACCGTTTCCGTATACATGATAATTAAGTTTAACCCGATCACTGGTTAGATAGTAACTCATCTATTCTTTCCTTACAAAATTCCACGGGTTCTCTACCAAAATAGGTCCGGTAGCTGTTTTGATTAGTACTTTTTTGTTGCGCCCTGCAGCATACTCTTCTAACGAAAAGCCTTTTTGTCCATGTACAACCTGAACATCCGCATGAACTCCGTATAAATTTATCTTTCTTAATAACTCTCTTGCTTGACTCACACTAATTTCTTTTGTTGCCGACAGAATAACATCCAAATCACTGATATGCTCTGAATTATTTTTTACTATCTTCATTCCAGTGGCCATTTCGTAAGCCACCGAGCCACCGATTCCCCATTTAAATCCTTTTAACAAAGGAACCATTTTAATTAGAGCTTGAAATTGAGGTATGTTTTGCCGAGCAGGAGGCAACTCTTTCCATAACTGTTTTTTTATAAAGTAGTCTGGCGAGTAACAATTTACTGCTCGCTCTTTTTTTAAGAAACAGGCTAAGCGCTCATTTCTTTGAAATCCTCTTATTCCAACTGGAATTAGATTATTATCTATTTCTCCTCTTCTGACAACAACGATTTTAGCTTTAGCTAAAGAATCCTTTGCCCATTCAGGTAAAGGATTCTCGCCTAGCACCAAATCACTAATTTTGTTAAAAGTGAGCAAATCATGTGGCCAAACTTGTTTTATTGATTCCATTGTTCAAAAACTGTTTTACGCATCTTGTTAGTTGCTTGACGTCCACTTTCAACCGCAATTGGCGTTTCATATCTAAAGTGCAAATCAGTAGGTTGATTCTTAGTACTCTCAATTGCTTCATCAATAACGGTTTTGATTTCTTCAACTGCGTTTTCATTAGCATCCCATGAGGAAACATCCTGAACCAATTTGTAAAGAGCACCTAATTTTTCATAGTTGAGAATATCATAGGCCATTGCAGGAACATGTTTTGTGGCTTCTTCTAATTCAGCAATCGTTCTTTGAGTAATTCGAGCAGCTGAAGCCTTAGACATTGCTTGAATTGTGATTGAGTCATCTGCTAAAGCTATAATTCGGTTTGATTGCAAACCATGAGCTAAAAAGCCTCCTGAAACGGCATCCCCAGGAATAAACGCAATAACTGGATGACCTGCTTGACGTGCTTTAGCATATGCAGCAGCAGCGGATGCCAAACTGATATGAATACCAATTAGTTCCTCTTTGTAGCCATATGCTTGACTTGGTACGTCAACAACCAAAATAAGTGGCCGTTTTTCTTTCTTATCTTTGTCTTCATCAACTATCTTGTTAACAATTTCGGCTACTAGAAAACCTTCCTGTAAGCCAACTTCTCCCTTTCGAACTCGTGGAAAACGATTATTTTCATCTGGGACAATTGCAATATATTCTTTACCATCTTTTTCAGCATGTAAAACAGTAGGATAATTTGATTCTGCATTTTCAATTCCAGTTAATTTTTCAAACCAAAGTCGACCGCGTGACTTAGTTTTCGCTTGCTGACTAGCAGTAGCTTCATTAACGACATGTTTAGTTGCTTTATTCTTAGAATAAAGGTCACGGTATTGCTTGGTATTAAGCGGTTGAGCAAAATCAATCTCATCGAGTAAAGAGAGGTAAAAATCAGCTTGGTCTGTTCTATGAGCATCCTTATTCTGATCAATTGCATTGTTAATTGCGTCCTTAATAGCTGAAACATCATCGTCAACTACTTCATCAGCAATTCCTGTTTCAACACGTTGACGTGTTCCTAGAGTGTCCCAAATCAAGTTCTTATCGCTGGAATCGAATTCTCTTACCCCAGCTTCTTGCTCAATTACTTCTGGACCATTCAGAGCAATTCTAGCCTTAGGTGTTGTAATCAGATAAGAAAAAATTGCACTTGTAATTGACATTCCACCAAAACTACCAACTCTTCCCGGCACAATACCGATAACGGGAACATATTCTTTTATGGCAATAACTACGTTTTGAATTTCTGAAATTGAAAGCAGGCCATAGTTTGCCTCTTGCAACCTCACACCACCTGTATCAAGAACAATAACTGGGTATTCCTTAATTCCATTTTTATTGTCTTCAAGTGTTTTTTCCAAAGCAGCTACAATTTTAGCTCCCGAAACTTCACCAATTCCACCACCTTGGAAACTACCTTCAATTGAAATAATAACGGCAGCTTTTCCATCTAACTTACCTTTTACAACAATTACGCCGTCATCACTTTCAGGTACAATGTTTTGCGGCTCCAAATGTGGTGAAATAAAATCAAATTCAGGTCCAACAATCTCGCGCCCAGTGTTCTCATCAAGTAAGCTAAAAGCACGTTGACGTCCATTTAATTCAACAAAACTATTTTTCATCATTTAATGCCTCCATTGCTTGTGTGAGACGTAAGTTAACAACGCCTGGTGTTGCACCAAAGTCATGAATTACAAATTTTCCTTTTAAAGGATAACGAGTGAAAAAGCGATCTAAAACATTTTTCCAAACTTCTTTAAAGCCATCACTACCAGTTACTATCTCGATTGTTGTTTCATCTGCAGGGTAAAGTAGGATTTCTAAATCTCCGGATGCTACTACACCAACATGAACAAACTTTTTAACAGTTTCTGAATTTTGATAAGTAAAATTAAGTTTTTCCATCTTAACTAACCTCCTTTATGACCATGATCTGAATTTAGCAGGTGGATTGTATAAACCATGTGACCACTCAACTAAATCATCCATCGTTTGTGCAGCTAGCAATGAACGCTTTGCATCCTGTCTACGAACCCCAAGATCTTCTGGCAAAGCAATAATTCCTTTATCACGCAACTTTTTGACCTCTTCAGGATTAGAGCGAAGACCTACAGGTGTTACACCCGCAATTGCTTCAATGGCAGCCTTACGCTCTTCCATGCTATCTGTCTTATAGAGGTATGCAATTCCTTCTTCAGTTACAATATGAGTTGTATCTTCGCTATAAATCATGATTGGTACATTGGCCAATTTTGCTTCTTCTCTTACCTCTTCAGCATCCAAATGATCAACAAAGACAGGTTTCTTATTAGAACCAAATGTTTCAACCATTTGGACAACTAATTTTTGTCCTTTAGCTAGAGGATCATCAGCTGGCTTCAAACTTTGCCATGCTGCAGTTGAGTGACGTCGACCAGTTGGATTCGAGCCCATATTAGGTGCGCCACCGAAACCTGATAAGCGACCATGAGTAACAGTAGAAGAATTACCCCATTGATCAATTTGTAATGTTGATCCAACAAACATATCACAGGCATATTGACCAGCAACTTGACCTAAAGCACGATTAGAACGCATAGTGCCATCTTTACCGACAAAGAAAACGTCTGGCCGAGCAGCAATATACTTCTCCATGCCGACTTCACCACCAAATGAGTGGATTGAGTCAACCCAGCCACTTTCAATTGCTGGAATCAAAGTTGGCGTTGGGTTCAATTCCCAGTTACGGCAAATTTTTCCTTTAAGACCAAGTTGTTCGCCGTAGGTAGGTAATAGCAATTCAATCGCCGAAGTGTTGAAACCAACACCATGGTTTAGAGTTTGAACATTATGCTTTTCATATATTCCGCGAATTGCCATCATACCCATTAAAATTTGCAATTCACTAATTGCTTGTGGGTCACGCGTAAACAATGGCTCTAATTGATATGGCTTATCAGCTGGAATCACAACATCAACCCAACCAGCTGGAATATCAACTCTTGGAACTTTATCTACAATTTCGTTTGCTTGAACAATGACGATACCATCATGAAATGCTGCAGCTTCAACAATTGTTGGTGTTTCCTCAGTATTAAAACCTGTATATAGGTTACCTTCACGATCAACTTTATCTGCTGCTACTAAAACAACATTTGGAATCAAATCTATGAACAGTCGTCCAAACAATTCAAGGTAAGTATGGATATCTCCAACCTGCATCGTTTTGTCTGCAATCATTTGGGAAACCCTAGTACTTTGTGGACCAGCATAAGAAAAGTCCATCTTAGTGGCAATTCCTAAATCAAAAATATCCAAGTGTTCAGGTCTCGAAATACTGGACATAATCATATGCAAATTATTAACTTTATCTGCATCCACTTTTGCTAGAGCTTCAGATAAAAATGAAGCCTGTTTTTGGTTGTCTCCTTCCAAAACAACCTTATCACCTGGCTTAATCAGCGCTTCAAGAACTTTAACAACATCTTCTGTTTTTGCAAACTTGCCATCAAGAAGAGCACTTGCGCCATTTAAACGTGCAGCTTTTGCATCTCGATGCGTATGCCAATTTCTTTCAGTCATATTATTTTCCTTTCCATTTATTAAGTAAAAAGTCGGCATCATCTATTGTCATTTCACTTAATATAATATTTGATACCTGATCAGTTTTAACCTTTAATAACTTTGTAAATGCGTTTCCTGGCGAGAATTCGATACTCACTTGCGGATTATACTCAAGTGCAACATTAATCATCGTTTCCCAAAAGACGGGATGAGTTAAATTATTAGCTAGGTCATATTTAACATCTGCAACCTTTTTTACCGGATGACCGTTATTATTGGCCAAGTAAATACAGGCAGGGTTACTTAAATGTAACTTCCCTATCTCATAATCTAATTGTTCAGCAACATTTGCCATTAGCGGCGAATGTGACGGATTAGGTACATGCAATAATTTAGCTTTAGCTGCACCTTGCTTGGTGGCAAGCTCTAACACTTGTTTAATCGCAGTCAACTTACCTGACAGAGTATTTTGCAACTCTGAATTTTGATTCGACAGGTATACCGGATTTTCTTCGGTATGAACCTGCTTCACAAGCTCGGCAACTTCTTGTCGAGATAAACCAACTACCACGCCCATACCATATCCTTCGGGATAAGAGGATTGCATCAGCTTAGCCCTTAAGCTAACTAATTTAAAAACATCTTCTTTTGAAATTACTCCAGCAGCATATGCTGCTCCAAACACTCCTAGGGAATGTCCAGCCACTAAATCTGGTTGCCAACCCATTCTTTTAAGTTGATCAACTTCATTAATTTGCAAAAGTAAAATACTTAATTGTATCTGTTGCGAATCAGAATAACCTTCACTAGTATCTAAAAGTTTCACTCCCGTCCAATTTTCTACATTCTGTTTCAAATTGGGGTCAACATTAGTTAACATTCCAGCTTTCTGACTTCCTTGCCCAGGAAACAACCATAAACTTTTCACGTTATCACCTCTTTGGATCTCACAAATTTAGTTTAAACCCAATAGATAACCATTTATAATAGATAATAGGAATAATAGTTAACCAAAAAGTTATTAATTGGAGCAAAATAATGAATTTAACTGGTTTAAAGTATTTTGTCAGTGTAGCTAGTTTGGGCTCTGTAACGGAAGCAGCCCGAGCAGCATATGTCAGTGAATCCGCAATTAGTAAAACCATTAGACAGCTTGAAGAAGAAATTGGTGTAAAACTGTTTGATCGTCAAGGAAGAACAATTAAGTTGAATCAGCAGGGAAAGATCTTTTATTCATACGTTTCCGATAGTCTTAGCCTGCTGAGCCGTGGCATCAACGCAGTGAAAACTAATTCAGCAGAAGAAAATGGACAAATCAACGTTCTTTTTACTGTTGGCTCACCTTTAATTCCGATCATTGCACTAAAAATGCAAAAATCACTTCCAAATGTCAGCCTAAATATTCACCAGCGTACAACTTTTGCTAAAGACCTAAAGCAATTTGACTTTGTTATTTCTTCACATAAGATTAAAAACTTTACGGCAATTCCTTTATTAAGAGAAGAAATCTTAATTGGCTGGAAAAAAAGTTTCATGCATAAGAAAAAGTTTTTTCTAGCTTCAGAATTAAAAAATTTTACCTTTGTCGGTGAAAATGATGAAACCGAGTTACAACAAACTGTTAACCAGTTTTTAGTAAGTAATGACATCAAATTAAATTTCAAATACCAATCAGATGAACCGGCCACAGTTCGAGAAATGATTGTAGCAGGACTAGGTATGGGTTTTATTCCTAAAGTCACATGGGGAAATTACTTTACTAATTCAAACTCAATCGATATTGCAAGAATTCTTCCCAATTCACCACACCGAACAATCTATTTAAATACCCCACACCAGACTTTAAATGATACTCAACGCTTATTTAGCAATGAAATTGCTAGTGTTTTAGTTGAAGCACAATCGAATTAAAAGAAAAAAATAAAACTTGCCTTTTTTGAAAAAATCGCATATATTAAGGCTGAACTTCTTAGGGATCTCACAAATCTACTAAGAGAGGTCTTAAATGAAATGGATAAATATCCTTATCCGGCATATAAAACAGCAGATATTGGAGATTATTTAAAAGTCTTTGCCTGTACTGCAGTTATGTCGCAGCCAATTATGTCTTTGGTTATGGGGGTTGGTCAGCCTTTTGCCACACAAGATATATTTGGCATTATGTATAATTTGGTTAAATACACTGCACCAGCCTTTATTTTTGGCATCCTATACACCACAATTCGAACAAATGATTTGGCAGGCAATTTTTCATATAAAGCACATATGAGGTCAAGCTGGTCAAACCTATTTGTTCCGACAATTTGGTGGACGTTAATTTATTTGCTGGGAATGCCATGGCTCCAACAGATAAATAAATTTAATAATTTTGGTTCATTTTGTTGGCATTTTATTAATGGTAATGGAGCACCGCATTTGTGGTACAACACAATGATGTTGCAGTTTATTATTTTAATGCCATTGTTTTGGGCAATTAGTCGTTACGTTGGTAAAAATGTAAAAAGAGGATTACTTGTCGCTCTAATTACTTTTGTTTTATATTTTGTCTGGCTATGGTTTTATGATTTTTACGTATTCCATGGTCCACACGAAAAAACGTGGTATATGCTAGATCGAATTTTTATTTCGTTCTTTATTTATGGCGTATTTGGAGTACTTGCATGGCAACTGAGAGATTATGTTAATTCAATATTAAGTAAATTTTGGTGGCTAATTCTATTAGTTTTTCTTGCTTGTTTTATTTGGACAAATTTTGAATTACACGGCTTTGGACATCCAGTCCTTTTTGCAAACGCTCCGTATTATAAACCATCAATGACATTCTATTGTTTAGCAGTCATTGCTTTAGTTGCAACTCTATGCTTACATCAAGTTAGGAATGATTCGGAAACTTCACTCAAAGTTTTTCATTTTTTAGCTACATATGCTTACCGTGCTTACCTTTCAAACGTATTTTGGAATCAACTGATTTGGCGTGGATTAAATATGAGTTACCATGCGACTTATCACCCATTTTTAACTTTCCTAGGCACATGGATCTTAACTTGGATACTATCGTTCACTTCTGCATATTGCCTACATATTTGGTGGACAAAAATAAAAAGCTATATAGTTAAATAGACGTTAAATCAATCTAAGAATGCAAAAAGAACCCTTTATAAAGAGGGTTCTTTTTATTTAACCTGAAAATGTTTCTATTCTAGAAGGGCTTTTATCCGACAGCTAAGAAAAATGCTAGCGCATCTAGAATGATACCCATAACAAAAACTAAATTATTGTTTAATTTAGAAAAGGACTTTTCAACGCTTAAATATATACATATCGTTCCGACTATCACTGCAATCATCATTATGTCAAAGCCCATATGCCTTACCTCACTTTGAAATTTATCTAATTATATTTTTCCATATTAAAATTAGTCGGTAAATTCATTTGCTTTTATTTTAGAATTATTTTATTAACTTTAACTTTCTTTAAGAATAAAAAAACCTTATCCATTAGGATAAGGTTTTTAGTAAATCTTTTTTTAGACTTCAAGGACTATTTAATTTGTTCTTGAACTTCAGCAGCAAAGTCTTCTTGCTTCTTCTCGATACCTTCGCCAACTTCGTAGCGAGCGTATGCAGCAACTTCACAACCTTCAGATTTAGCATATTCTGCAACTGTCATATCGCCATCTTTAACGTAAGGTTGGTCAACTAAGCAAATTTCGCTTAAGTACTTGTTAACACGACCTTCAACGATCTTAGGAATAATGTTTGCAGGTTTACCTTCGTTTTCAGTTTCCTTAGTGAAAACTGCCTTTTGACGATCAAAATCAGCCTTTGGAACAGAAGCTTTATCTAAGTATTCAGGGTTAATAGCAGCAACATGCATTGCAATGTTCTTAGCTGCTTCTTCGTTGTCACCCTTTAAAGTAACAACAGCAACAATTGATCCACCATTATGCTTGTAAGCGCCAAATACTTCATCATCATTCTTGCTGATTAAATCAAATCTTCTTAAAGTGATCTTTTCACCGATAACGGCAGTCAAGTTGGTAATTTCTTCACCGATTGTTGAACCAGCCATTGGAGCCTTTAAAGCTTCTTCTACGTTAGCAGGCTTTGCAGCAAGAATTGCCTTTGTTACATCATCAACTAACTTAATGAACTTATCGTTTGATGAAACAAAGTCAGTTTCTGAGTTAATTTCAACTAATGCAGCTGTGTTACCAGAGAATGCATATTCAGCCAAACCTTCAGCTGCAATTCGACCACTCTTCTTAGCAGCTTTTGCAACACCGTTTTCTCTTAAAATATCAATTGCCTTTTCAACGTCTCCATCAGCTTGAACTAAAGCTTTCTTGGAGTCCATCATTCCGGCACCAGTACGATCACGTAACTCTTTAACTTGTTTAGCAGTAATATTTGCCATTGATGTATCCTTTCAAATAAAAGATATTTAACTAGTCTTCGTCTGAAGTTTCTTCAGCTTCAGTTGCTTCTTCAGCACCATCAGCTGCAGCATTCTTAGTCATTTCAGCTTCTACGTCAGCGTTATTGTCATCTTGACCTTGCTTACCTTCAATAACAGCATCTGCCATTGCGCCTGAAATTAAGCGAATAGCACGAATAGCATCATCGTTTGAAGGAATAACAACATCTACTGGATCTGGATCAGTGTTAGTGTCAACCATTGCAACAACTGGAATACCAAGAATGTTTGCTTCGTGAACAGCAATCTTTTCCTTCTTAGGATCAACAACAAACATTACGTCTGGGATTCTAGGCATGTCTTCAATACCACCTAAGAATCTTTCAAGCTTATCTTTTTCCTTAGTTAATAAAGATGCTTCCTTCTTTGGTAATACTTCAAAAGTACCATCTTCTGACATCTTCTTAAGGTCCTTTAATCTTTGCACACGACTTTGAATAGTCTTCCAGTTAGTTAAAGTACCACCAAGCCAACGTTGATTAATGTAGTATTGACCAGCACGAGTTGCTTCTTCAGCAATTGAGTCTTGAGCTTGTTTCTTAGTACCTACAAAAAGAATTACACCACCGTCTTGAGCAACTGCTCTAACGAATGAGTATGCGTCATCCAACATCTTGATTGTCTTTTGCAAATCAATGATGTAGATACCATTTCTTTGAGTAAAGATGTAAGGAGCCATTTTTGGATCCCATCTTCTAGTTTGGTGACCGAAGTGGACACCAGCTTCAAGTAATTGTTTCATTGAAACTACTGACATAATTAACTTCCTCCTATGGTTTTATACCTCTCAAGCGATCATTTCAACGTTTCACCAGTGTGTGGCACCAAAACGTTGATCACTCTTGATGTTTCTTACTTGTGTGTTTAACACACAAGTAAAATAATACTAAATTTAGGCTTAAGAATCAAGGCTAAAAATCAACTGATCGTTCACGCAAAAAATTTTCCTTCCACTGTCGTGTATGGTGCTTAAACCAATACTCTCTTTTCAATGCTAGTTGCTTATCTTGAAATTTTTCATGATAAATCATTTTGACAGGTCTTCTAGTCTTAGTATATTTTGCTCCTTTACCAGTGTTATGTGCAGTTAACCGTTTTTGTAGGTCATTTGTAAAACCACCATAAAAACTGCCATCATTACACAACAAAACATAGAAATAGTAACTTTTCCCTTCATCATGTTTTTGCCGCTCTTCATCAGTTTCACGAATTACTTTTTGAATCACAGGTAAAAAATCACCGTTTTCATCATGAACTTCAATCGCATCCCTCAAAACCAAGCCATCTGTTGCCGTGTGCTTAACAGCTTCAATAATAACTAAATTTGCATCATCTCCACGATGAGATACATACGGCTGTACAAATTTGATACTTAAATCGTGCTTTATGCAAAAATATGCAATTTCGTTAAGACGTTCAGGTCGATGTACCATATACATTTTGCCCTTCATCTTAAGAAGATCACTGGCAACCATAATTATTTCTTCTAAGTTAATTAACAATTCATGACGTGCAATTGCTTTTTTAGGATCAGGATTTACTTTATGATTCTTTGCCACTTTAAAATATGGTGGATTAACCACAACTACATCATAAGAATCTTTACGTAAAAATTTAGGTGCATCCTTAACATTTTTTTGATGAACTTGAATACGGTTTTCCATTTGATTTAATTCAACCGATCGCCTAGCTTGTGAAGCAGCCTCATCTTGAATTTCAATTGCATCATACTTAGCTCGATTAAAATATGCCATATAAATTGTTGCAGCACAGTTTCCTGCACAGAGATCAGCAACTTTCGAACTATCTTTAATTGATTCTTTAGCTTCTGACGCCAGTAATAATGTGTCTAACGAAAAGCTAAAGGCATCTTTGTCCTGAACAATTTTAAGATTATCGCTATACATATAATCAATTCGTTCATTTTTTGACAAATTTACCATAAAAATTTCTTCCTCTCCTCAAGCTCTGTTATAATATTTTACATCATTGGAGGAAATAATGTTTTATCATATCATTCGCCCAATTGCCCGCTTTATTGTCTGGCTACTAAATGGGCATTTACATGTTAATCATAAAGAACGTATCCCAGATGGGAATTATATTTTGGCAGCTCCGCATCGCACGTGGTGGGAACCGATTTTGTTTGCTTTAGCTGCAAGTCCGAAAGAATTCATGTTTATGACAAAAATTGAATTATTTAAATATCCTGTTTTAAATTTCATTTTAAAGCATGCACATGCCTTCCCAGTTGACCGTAAAAATCCTGGTCCATCTGCTCTAAAGACACCTATCAAGGGACTAAAAAATGGGAATTATTCATTAATTATCTTTCCATCTGGAACCAGACATTCCGCCGAACTAAAAGGCGGAACTATTGCAATTGCAAAGCTATCCGGTAAGCCAATTGTTCCCGTTGTTTATCAAGGTCCTCTGACCTTTACAGGACTTCTAAAGAGAAAACCACTTGAGGTTTGCTTTGGCGACCCTATTCAAGTTGATCGAAAAATCAAACTAACACATGAAAATGAAGCAATGTTAGATAATCAGCTTAAAGAAGCTTGGAATAAGATTGATCAAGAACAGAATCCTAATTTTCATTATCAACCAAAGTAAAAACAGACAAAATGAAAAGATTAAACTTTAATAAGTTTAATCTTTTTTTGTAGTGTTAAAATAATTACGACTGTAATTGAATGGAGGAAGTCAAAAAATTGTTAGAGAAAACATTTTATAAAATGATGTTAAGTAAATCTTTTCCTTTCCCAGTGAAAGTAACCTATTGGGATGGTAAGAGTGAAGTTTATGGCAATGGCAACCCAAACATTGAAATCATTTTTAATGAAAAAATTCCAGTTAATGAAATCACCCGTAATGCTTCATTAGCACTCGGCGAAGCATACATGGATAAAAAGATTGAAATCAAGGGCAGTATACAGGAACTTATCCTTGGAGCTTATGAAAGCCCAAACAGTTTTATGCGGTCTAGTAAATTCCGCAAATTTATGCCTAAGCAAAATCATACTGAACAACAGAGTGAAAAAGACGTTCAAAGTCACTATGATATCGGTAATGATTTCTATAAGTTGTGGCTTGACCCTACGATGACCTACTCATGTGCATACTTCAAGGAAGGTAATCAAGACGACCTTGAAAAGGCTCAAATTGATAAAATCAATCACATTCTTGATAAACTACATCCACAAAAAGGTAAAACTCTTTTAGATATAGGTTGTGGCTGGGGAACGCTTATGTTGACTGCAGCCAAAGAATATGATCTTAAGGTTACTGGTGTAACTTTAAGCGAAGAACAATATAAACTTGTTCAAAAGAAAATTTATGATGAAAATCTACAGGATCAGGTAGAAGTTAAGCTAGAAGACTATCGCGAACTTGGCGATCAACAATGGGATTACATTACTTCAGTTGGCATGTTTGAGCATGTTGGTAAAGAAAATCTTGGTCAGTATTTTAATGACGTTGCAAAATACCTTAAAAAAGACGGCGTTGCCCTAATCCACGGAATTACCCGCCAACAAGGTGGCGCTAGCAATGCTTGGATTGATAAGTACATCTTCCCAGGTGGCTATATCCCAGGACTAGATGAAAATGTTCATCATATTGTCGAAAATGGCATGCAAATTGATGACATTGAAATGTTAAGACGCCATTATCAACGAACAATTGAAATTTGGGATAAAAACTTTAACAATCATCGTGATGTTATTCAAAAAAACATGGGTGAGCGCTTCACTAGAATGTGGGACCTTTATTTACAAGCATGTGCTGCCTCCTTTGAATCGGGAAATATTGATGTAGTTCAATATCTCCTAACCAAAGGGCCGTCTGGTAAAAACTTACCAATGACTCGTGATTACATGCTTAAAAATTAAAACAAATGAGCTATAACTCAATTTTTAAAAGATTAGTTACGTATTTCATCGTAACTAGTCTTTTTTATTTTGAATTAGAAATTTTTGCTAAAAATAAAAACAACCTTCGAATTCAATAATGATATCGAAAGTTGCTTTATAAACTATTTAACTTTTACATTCTTACATCTTAAAGATTTTGCCAGGGTTAACAACTTCATTAGGATCAAACAACTTCTTAACTTGACGTAAAAGTTCAGTGTAGTCGTGACCATAGAAATCTTCATAGTAACCAGCACGAGCATAACCAATACCGTGTTCGCCGGACATATTACCATCAAGTGATTTAGCTGTCTTGTATAATTCTGAAATTACTTTATCACTTGTCTTGGCGTATTCTTCATCAGACATGTCGTCAGAGCAAAGATAAATATGTAGGTTTCCATCGCCAGCATGTCCAAAGTTTGGAATTCTAATATTCAATTCGTTTTCAAGCTCTTCAATACGATCTAAAACCTCTGGAATGTGGTTAATCGGAACACAGACATCGATTTCATCCATCTTTGGAGTTGACTTTTGAATTGCAAGAAGTAATTCTTCACGACATTTCCAAATTTTCTTAGCTTCTTCTGAATCGGCACTTAAGATAACTGCATCTTCAGCTTTAAATTCTTTTACAGCTTCCAATGCTTGTTTCAGTTCTGCTTGCCACTCTTCTTCAGTAAATGAATCCAGGCCCATGATAATAAAACCATCACCATTTTTAATTGGGAATTCATCGTCTGCGTATTTTTCCCATAAGTTAATCACTTTACGTCCCATGAATTCAACTGTAGTTGGAACAACACCGGAAGCAAGAATTGCTGGAACTGATCTAATTGCATCATTCAAAGTTGGGAAAGGAATAATTGCATTAATTGATTTGCGTGGTTTTGGATACAATCTCAATGTAACTTCAGTAACTACGCCTAGCGTACCTTCTGAACCAATAATCAAATCTTTTAGAGAATAACCTGATGAAGATTTAACTGCTTTAGAGCCAAACTTATACAATTTTCCGTTAGTTAAAACAACCTTCAATTCGCGGATGTGCTCTCTTGTAACACCATACTTGATTGCTTTTAAGCCACCGGCATTTGTATCAACATTACCACCAATTGTAGCCCAGTGCATAGCAGGTGCAGGCATATAAGTAAATGGCTTATCAGCAAGATATTCTTCAATATCCTTTAATCTGATTCCTGCTTGAACTGTCATAGTTAACCCATCCGGATCATATTCTAAAATACGGTTCATTTTAACCATATCGAGTGAGATACCGCCATCAACAGATAAATTGGCACCCATTAACCCAGTTGAATTACCACGTGGCACCAAAGGAATATGATGATCACTCGCATATTTAACAACATTTTCTACTTCTTGATTAGTAACTGGTTGAATTACTAATTCTGGCATTGCTGTTACTGTTCTAAATTGGTCATGATCCCAATGTTTAGTTGGCTCTGTAACAAAACGCTCAGGTTCTGAAATAAATTTACGTAAATTTTCACGATCAGTATCATTAATTTGATGGTATTCCATTTCAAACTTCCTATTTCTAAAACATAAATATTTTTAATTGTTATTATAATTAATTTACATCTTTATGTAACCGCTGTCAACAATTGGTGTAAAAGAAAAGCACGGGATAATTAAATAACCCGTGCATAAACTTATTTTTGACTGTTTTGCAACTTATATAAGTTGTAGTAATAACCTTTTTGAGCCAATAATTGTTCATGATTTCCATGTTCAACTATTTTTCCATCGTTTAAAACGATAATTTGATCAGCATCAACAATTGTTGACAATCTGTGCGCAATGGCCAAAGTAGTTCGGCCTTTTCTTAAACTCTTTAAGGCAGTTTGAATTAATGTTTCAGTTTCAGTATCTACGTTAGCCGTTGCTTCATCAAGAACTAAAATTTTAGGATCAGTGACTAAAGTACGTGCAAATGAAATCAGTTGTCGTTGTCCCTGACTGAACTCGCTACCGCCTTCACCAACCTTGGCATGATATTTACCAGGTAGATTTTCGATAAAGCCGTCTGCTTGAACAGTTTTAGCTGCATCCTTAATTTCCTCATCAGTGATATTTTTATTATAAAGTCTAATATTAGAATTCACATCACCATAAAACATGAATGGCTCCTGTAAAACTAGACCTAGTTTTTTGCGAAGCTCTTCTTTTGGATACTTCTTTATATCTACACCATCAATTAGTACTTGCCCCTTATAGAATTCATAAAAACGCATCATTACGTTGATAATTGAACTCTTACCGGAACCAGTGTGTCCAACAATTCCCAATGTTTCACCTGGATTAACAGTAAAAGAAATATCATGCAATATTTCATTTTTACCATCATATGAAAAGCTTACGTGCTTAAATTCAATTTTACCTTTAGTAATTGTTAAGCCTTTTTCAGCTTGCTGCTCAGGTTCAAAGTCTGTATTGTCAAGAATTCTAAAGATTCTCTTTCCGGCAACAATTCCATCTTGAAAGAAAGTCATTTGATCCATCATATTAGCAATTGGATTGAAGAATTGCGAGATATATTGTGAAAATGCATAAACCACACCTGCAGGAACAAAAGTCTCACGTAGTGGAAAACCAAAGTACATCAAGGTTAAAGCAAGTGCTATCGAGTAAAGCATACTCGTTAACGGTGATAAAAGTAATGAATTAAGGTTTATCATACTAAAACGCGTCTTCATTAAAGAAGTGTTTTCATGTTCAAAATTATTAATCATTCGCTTTTCTTGTTTGAATTGCTGAATTAAAGAAACCCCTTCAATTGACTCGTTTAAATTCGTATTAATGCGACTTAAGCGCTCGCGATAATTTCGGTATAACTTTGAACTTCTCTTAGAATATTGCCAAATAATTAGCAATAAAATGGGTAAAAATGCCAAAACAATTAAGCCCGCATAAAAGTTAGTCGTAAACATCGCTACTAAAGCAGAAATAATTGAGAAAAAGGACATGACAACACTTGAAAGTACCACTAAAAAGTTACTTAAAGTCATTGTATCGTTAGTAACGCGCGAAACGATTGAACCAGCTGGAGTTTGATCAAAATAGCGCATTCCCAACCTTTGTAATTGCTTATATAGTGCTGAACGTAAACTTTCAAGCGATTTTTCAGAACCTAAAGCAAAAAAGTACTCGTAAGTAAACTGCAAAACCGCTTTGATAACTGAACCAAAAGCATATAAGAAACCAGCAAATAAGATAATCTGGGTTGTAACACTCTCTTTAACTAAGTAATTGTCCAAAAAGAACTGCAATCCGTATGGCAGAAGCATGTTGATTACACTAACCAAAAATGCTCCAATACCCGCAATAATCATTTCATTTTTGAACCGCATTACAAAGCGCATCAAACGTTTGAAGATGCTAATTTGTTCTTTTACAGGTATTTCTTTTGACCAGACAGATTCATAATTACTTTGATCGTCCATCTTATTCACCTACCTTTGCTTCTAATTCTTGGCGTTGCCACATGTCTGCATACCAGCCGTTTTCTGCTAACAGCTGATCATGCGTACCTCTTTCAACAATTTGACCGTCTTTTAGAACCAAAATTAAATCGGCATTCATAACTGAGGTCAGTCTGTGCGTAGCAATTAAAGTGGTTTTACCTTCACGCTCTTTACTTAGTGATTTCAAAATTGCCATCTCAGTTTTTGCGTCAACAGCGGATAAAGCATCATCTAGGACTAAAATTTGACTTTGCTTCAACAAAGCTCGTGCAATTGACATTCTTTGTTTCTGTCCACCAGAAAGAGAAACGCCGTTTTCACCAACAAGAGTGTTGTAGCCACCAGGCATTTGCAAAATATCATTGTGCAAATCACTCTTTTTAGCAGCTGACACAATCGCACTCTCATCTGAATTTGCATCTGAAAAAGCAATATTCTTTTGAATACTTGTTGAGAAAAGATAATTATCTTGCGGAACATATGAAATCTGACGCAATAAAACATTTAATGGTATTTCTCTAATATCGTGACCATTTAATGTTATTTTCCCATCATATTTATCAAATTCACGCAGCAACAGCTGAATAATCGTAGTTTTACCTGCTCCGACCTTCCCAACTAGTCCAAGTGTCTGCCCTGTTTTTAGAGTGAAATCAATATTGTGCAGCACTGGAGTTTGTGGCTCATCAGGATAAGCAAAAGATTTTACTTGATATTTCAAATCACCTGCAATATCTTGAGCTTGGAGACTTTGATCAGCATGTTGATCGGTAATTTCAGGTTTTTCATCAAGTAGTTTTTCAACTCGATCATAGCTTGCGCTACCTCGCTCAAGGATATTAAATAGGTAACCAATTGCAAACATAGGCCAAACCATATTCCCGATATAGGCAATAAATGATACAAGTTGCCCAATTGATAAAGCCTTGTGGCTAACCAACAATCCACCATAAATAATAGTTATTGTATAGGTCAGTCCAATAAGAAGCGTTCCCAATGGGTCAAATAATGAATCCCACTTAAAGACACGTTTATTGATTTTAATCGTATCATTAACCATGTCATTGAAGGCTTCAGTATCTTCTTTTCCTTGACCAAAGGTTTTTAGAACCTTAATCCCAGAAATCGATTCCTGAGTTTTATTGTTTAAACGAGAAAAAGCAGCCTGTGATTCATCAAACGCACCGTATAGCTGATCGCCTAATTTCCATGCCCCCCAGGCAAGAAATGGTAATGGAATAAGTGCAACGATTGTTAACCGCCAATCAACAAATACTATCATTGCGACCATTGTTGTTACACTCATCAAAAGTGAATCAACTAATGTCAATACACCTTCACCCGCAACTTCCTGAATCGCTGAAACATCATTAGTGGCGTGTGCCATTAGGTCACCTGTTCTATGGCGTTGATAGAATGTACGATCCATTTCCATAAAGTGCTCAAACAGTTTAGAGCGCATTTGCAATTCTAATTCGGCTGCACCACCCCAAATTTGACGACGCCAAAAATAGCGGAAAGCATATAAAACTAACGCAGCTAGTACAATGGCTAAGATTAAAGTCGCATATTCTTGCCAAGAAATATGACCTTTATCTAATTGATCAGCCATTAAACCCAAAATTCTTGGTGGTACTAAGTTAATTATTGAAGTTAGTGCTAGAAAAGCAACACCGATTAAATAGCGTTTCTTTTCCTTTTTAAAAAACCAGCCTAACTTAAAAAATATACCCATTTTTCACCTGTCTTTCAAAATAAAAAGGCGGAAGAAATAATCCTCCGTCTGATGTCAATCTAGTTAAGATTTTATTTTTGATGTTTCATCATGTTCATCACTTGGTTTACCTTTTTAGCAGAAGGTTTTTGACCCATTTGTGACATCATGGCAACAATCATATCTTCACTGATTGGTGGATTATCTTTAAAATATTTCTTCATGTATGCTCTAGCACCATAAAAGCCGCCAATAAGACCTATTAGCAGCGCTACAATAATTAATACAATTGCTAATCCTAAATTCATAAAATAATCACCTCAATTTGTCCAATAGATATATCTTACCTAAAAAATAAGTAAATTAAAAGCTATAAATCAGTCTTTTCTCAAGCCTTTCTTACGCTGTGCTTTTTTTGCTTTTTCGGAAGTTACTTCTTTACCATTTTTATCTACGATAACCAAGTCTTCGACATCTTGTTTAAAGCCAGCACGGAAATTTCTGATAAATTCTTTGTGAAGTTTTTGTCGCTCCTCTTCTTCTTCTTTAGTTAATCCCTGAGCTTCTTTCTTATGGTATAACTCATTGATTCTATCAGTTAGTTTTTTTTCTTGTTCTTCAGTTAATCTTTGTTCATTATTTTCAGTCATTTTTGCACCTCTCATTTGTAAAAGTCTACCTTACTTTTTGGATAAAAAAAAGAATAATTATTTAGAACGCCTGTTTGTATTAGGCAACATTATTTGTTAGAATGTAGTTAATACAAAGAATTAACTAACGAATGGGAGAAAAAAATGACCAATAAGCAAAGTTCTAAGCAACTACAAATTCTTCGTTATATATATGATACCGTTGAAAAACGCGGATTCCCTCCCACTGTTAGAGAAATTTGCCAAGGAGTTGAACTCTCATCAACTTCTACGGTTCACGGTCATCTTTCTAGACTAGAGAGAAAAGGCTTAATTGTTAAGGACGCAACTAAGCCTCGAGCACTAGAAATTACAGAAGAAGGCAAAAAGGCACTTGGCGTCAAGCCTACTGATATTCCCGTTGTTGGTGATGTCACAGCAGGTCAGCCAATTTTAGCCGTTGAAGATATTGAAGATTATTTCCCACTTCCTCCCGATTTAGCTAATGATGCTGGCGACTTATTTATGCTACGAGTTCACGGCGAAAGCATGATTAACGCTGGTATTTTAAACGGAGACAATGTGATTGTCCGTAAACAAAGCTCTGCTATTAACGGTGAGATTGTTGTTGCAATGACCGATGAAAATGAAGCAACCGTCAAGCGGTTCTATAAAGAAAAAGATCATTACCGTTTACAGCCAGAAAATGATACTATGGCACCAATACTCTTGAACAGCGTTCATATCTTAGGTAAAGTGGTTGGCTTATATCGAAACAACATTATTTAGAAACTATTTATTACACCATTGAAATTTACGAACTAGTTTTATTCGGAATTCAATGGTTTTTTTCTACATTTTTGAGTCGCATCTAAATAAAGCAGAAATGCAAAATTTGTCCTTTTATCTTTCCACAGCAATTATTAAAATGTAATTCACAAATTTTTGAAGTTATTTCGGTATTAAATGCTGTTATATCAATATTTGTTTTAAACTTTGTGAAATACAACATGGTTTCACATCAGTTTCACACTTCCGTTTTTCACAAAGTTGGAAATTAAATGTTGGCTATAATATTTGCTGCCAAATTAATGGCTGCTTCACGAGCATCACTGCCCCAGCCTCTTTCGTCATGATTTTCTAAGTCTTTGAGAGAATCTGCTGTAAATAATATTTGTGCAAAATCTACCCCTCTAAATTGTGCGCACGCAGCCATTGCTGCACATTCCATCTCTACACAAGAGGCCCCCAGTTCTTGGGCTTGCTTTACTTTCTTGACAGTTTCCCTAAAGAAACCATCAGTTGTCCAGGTAGTTACTTCTTCAACTTTAAAGCCTTCTTGATTCAGTAACTTTTTTGTCTTTGTTAGAAACCTTGAGTTTAAATCAATATATGTTCCTGGTTTCATATAATGAAAGGATGTGCCCTCATCTCTAATAGCTCTTGTAGGCAGTAGAAAATAGTTTTCCGGTAAATCAATTAAACAGCCTGCAGATCCTATTGCTAAAATTTGCTTGACACCGTAACTTATTAACCAATCCAATAGCATCACAGCAGCTGCAGCACCTATCTTCGCTTGACAAAAAGTAATTTTTTCTTCGTCTAAATCAACCTCATAAATTGGAGTTTCTCCTTCGAAACAGTCAAAGAACCCAATTTTTTTATGAGGATGACGAGCCAAGAAATCACCAATCACATCAGGAGTTAGGAATGCAAACAGTAACTTAGGCTGAAAACGAAAGTTATTAATCTTTTTCTCATGATCTGGTTCTAAAACCGCCCGAGGTTCAGGATCAAAATTTAACAATAATGGTTCTTTCATAATTCTTTTCCTCATTAAAAATATTTTAATGAATATTTTAACATAAACAAAAAAGAATCACTCCTTTACGGAGTGATTCTTTTTTACTTAAGCGTGAATTAACGACGCTTTTCTGCGATTCTTGCAGATTTACCATGACGTTCACGTAAGTAGTAAAGCTTAGCACGACGTACACGACCGTGACGTAATACTTCAATCTTAGCTACTCGAGGGTCATTTACTGGGAAGGTACGTTCAACACCAACACCAGAAGCAATCTTACGTACAGTATAAGTTGCAGCAATACCTGCACCCTTACGTTTGATTACAACACCTTCGAACATCTGAATACGTTCGTGAGAACCTTCAACAACACGTACGTGAACACGAACAGTGTCACCAGCACGGAAGTCAGGAATATCATCACGTAATTGTTCTTTAGTTAATTCTTGAATTAATGGATCCATATTTTTCTCCTTCTTCGGCATTCATCAACGATTATCTACGCCAGCGGAACACCCATAGCTATTAGTACATTACAATTGCACCTTTGTTATCTTAGCAAAGAAAGCTTGTAAAATCAAGCTCTTGTGTCTTCTTGTTTAATCTCTTCTAACATGGTTTTTTCTTGAGAACTAAGTTCATAATTTTCCAGTAAATCAGGCCGATGCAAATACGTTGCTCGTAGCGACTCTTTATGACGCCATTCATCAATTTTTTGATGATTACCTGAAGTCAAAACAGCTGGGACCTTCATCCCTTCAAAATCTTCTGGTCGAGTATACTGCGGGTATTCTAATAAGCCATGTGCAAAGCTTTCTTCAACTGGAGAGGCTGCGTTACCTAAAATACCAGGTAATAGCCGTACAGTTGCGTCAACCATACTCATCGTTGGTAATTCTCCACCAGTTAAAACATAATCTCCAATTGAAACAGTTTCATCCGCTAAATCATAAACACGCTGATCAAAACCCTCATAATGGCCACAAATAAAAGTTAAATTATCTTCTTTTGACCATTCCTGTGCCATTTTCTGATTGAAAGTCTTTCCTTGTGGTGCCGTAATAATCACTTTACCTTTATTGGAAAGTGAATCAAGTGCCTTTTTAATTGGCATAATTTGTAAGACCATGCCTGCGCCGCCGCCGTATGGCGTGTCATCAACATGATGATGAACATCAGAAGTAAAGTCACGAAAGTTAACTAAATTTAATTCCCATTTACCGTCTTCAAGACCACGGCCAAGCATTGAAGTTGTTAAAGGAGTGAACATATCCGGAAAAAGTGTCAGAATATTAACTTTCATCTCGCAAGCCCTCCAATAGTTCTACATAAACTTTTTTAGCATTGACATCGACCTTTTTGACAACATCATCAATATAAGGAATTAAATACTCGTTGCCTGAATCTTCAGTAACTTCCCAAACGTCATTGGCTCCTGGGGTTTCAATTCCAGTGATTTTTCCCAAATCACTACCATCTTGATTATCAATAACCGAACACCCTAAAATGTCACGGTAATAATAGTAGCCTTGTGGCAGTTCATGCTGTTCAGTCTCACTAACAACCAAGATTTTTCCCTTGAGTAATTCTGCTTGCTCAATTTGATTGATCTCTTCAAATTGAATAAGCCAAAATTGTTTAAACGGTCTGCTACTCTTAATTGTTAATTCCGTTTGCAGATCATCTTTCAGTGATAACTTGCTCCCGGGAGCAAACCGTTTTTCTGGGAAATCGGTAATTTGCGTTACTTTGACTTCTCCATTTAAACCATGTGTCGTCAATATGCGCGCGACGTCATAAAACTGCATCTTTTCTCCTAAATTTAAACCAAGAAAAAAGTTTGAAGCAAACTACTCCAAACTTTTTCTAACAAATTCAATTATTTGTTGAATTTTGATTCGTGCAACTTCTTCATTAAGCCAGCGCTTGAAAGAAGTGAACGTACAGTATCCGAAGGTTGTGCACCCTTCTTCAACCATTCAAAAATCTTGTCTTCATCAAGCTTCAATTCCTTAGGTTCTGAAACTGGATTGTAGTAACCTACTTCTTCAATAAAACGACCATCACGTGGCATTCTTGAATCTGCAACAACTATTCTGTAGAAAGGTTTTCTTTTGGCACCCATACGGCGCATACGAATTTTTACTGACATAAATTAATATCCTCCTAAAACTTACGAATAATAATATAGCATGTTTTTTTGAGGGTGTAAAGCTTTTTCCCTTAACAGGTAAAAACTAAGAATGATAACGCTTGACCTTCATTCGCTTCTTCTTATTTTTCTTAAACTTCTTACCCATTCTTCTCATTGCAATTCTTCCCATTGGTGAATCCATACCAGGAATATTCTCCATTCCTTTTAAATTCCCTTTGGTTATCTTACTCATCATGTCACGAGCTTGCTTAAACTGCTTAATCATTCGATTAACTTCAACAATCGGTCTACCAGATCCAGCAGCAATTCTCCTTCTGCGACTTGGATTTAACAATTCAGGATTTTCACGCTCTTCTTCTGTCATTGAAGAAATAATTGCTTTAACATAGACGATTTGCTTTTTATCAAAATTGACATTTTTTAGCTGAGGGTTGTTAGCCATTCCAGGAATCATCTTAACAATTTGGTCAAGTGGTCCCATCTTTTCAACTTGTTCAAGCTGATCAACGAAGTCATTAAAGTCGAAGGTATTCTCTTTCATCTTTTCTGCTACTTCTTCAGCTTTTTTGGCATCGTAATCTTGCTGAGCTTTTTCAATCAGAGTCAGCATGTCACCCATACCCAAGATTCTGGAGGCCATCCGGTCAGGATAGAATTGTTCAAGGTCAGTTAATTTTTCACCTTGCCCAGTATAAATAATTGGCTTTCCAGTCACAGCTCTAATTGATAAAGCTGCACCACCTCGAGTATCACCATCTAATTTGGTCAAAATGACGCCGGTAATGTCTAAGCGACTATCAAACCCCTTTGCTACATCTGTTGCTGCTTGACCAGTCATTGCATCAACTACAAGCAAAATATTATCTGGATGTGCAACTGCTTTAACTTGCTCAAGCTCTTCCATCAATGGCTCGTCAATTTCTAGTCGACCAGCCGTATCGATAATGACATAGTCATTTTTATTTTGATCAGCCTGTTGCAGACCATTTTTTACAATTTGCGCAACGTCTTTTTCATCCCGCTGACTATAAACTGGAACCTTTAATTGATCACCTATTTGTTCAAGCTGATCAATTGCGGCAGGTCGGTAGATATCGCCTGCAATCAATAAAGGACGGGCTTTTTCTTTTTCAATCAGACGATTAGCTAGCTTACCAACAGTTGTCGTTTTACCGGTACCTTGCAAACCAACCATCATAATAATAGTAGGAATGTGCTTAGATTTGTTAAGTGTTGTAGCACTCTCGCCCATCATCTTAGTCAATTCATCATTAACAATCTTAATGACTTGTTGACCCGGATTTAAGCTTTCTTGAACCTCTTTTCCTAAGGCTTCTTGCTTAATCTTTTTAATAAAGTCTTTGACAACTTTAAAGTTAACATCCGCTTCGAGTAAAGCTAGTCTGATTTCACGACTGGCATTATTGATGTCCTCTTCAGAAATTTTACCCTTACCAGATAAATTGCGTAGAGCTTTTTGAATTCTTTCACTTAGATTCTCAAACGCCATGAATTATTCTCCCCTCATTTTGTGCAATAACTCGTTAATATCATTTAAAGCTTGATTCTGCTGTTTTTCTTTAATTGCAATGGAAATTTGACCTAGCTTCTCTTCAATCTCATTATAGTCTTTTTGCATGTGCAGTTTTTCCTCATAATTAACTAGCAGCGTGCGGCAACGCCGTAAGTTATCATAAACTGCTTGCCGCGAAACTTGATGATTCAGAGCAATTTCACCCAAAGAAAGATCATTATAATAATAATCTTCAAAATAACTTTGCTGGTTTTCAGTCAATAATTTTCCATAATAGGCGTATAAATCACCTAGGACTTCATTTTTTGTTAGTTCATCCATTGCGTTCACCTTGAACCAGTATAGCAAAAATGCGCGTACTTGACGATCTAGAAAGATGAGTTTACCTAAAAAATCCAATTAAAGTTTCTTGCATTCAAAGATAATAGCTTGTATCATTACGGTGCTATTTTGTCTAAAAGGTAAGAATACACTAATGACAAGCTTTTGCTTGTTAAATTTAACATAACACTAAGGAGATTTTTGTTTGAACTTTTGGAAAAAAATGAATCGGAAAGAAAATCCGGCCATTTATCAAGAAAAAGATGGTCACTTAATCCGCACATTAAAAGTCCGAGATTTTTTAGCTTTAGGTGTTGGAACAATTGTTTCAACCTCAATTTTCACCCTGCCTGGTGAAGTTGCTGCCCTGCACGCTGGTCCTGCTGTCGCGATTTCCTGTGTAATTGCTTCAATCGTTGCTGGTTTGGTTGCATTTGCCTACGCTGAAATGGCGGCAGCAATGCCATTTGCAGGCTCAGTTTATTCATGGATTAATGTTATCTTCGGCGAATTCTGGGGCTGGATTTCTGGCTGGGCACTACTTGCTGAATATCTTATTGGAATGGCCTTTATCGCCTCTGGGCTTTCAGCCAATTTCCGCGCTTTAATTGCTCCACTTGGGTGGCAACTACCAAATGCGTTAGCTAACCCTTTAGGAGTAAACGGCGGCTTCTTTGATCTTATTGCCTTAATTGCGATTACACTAGCTGCTCTGATTGTTAGCTGCGGTGTATCTAAAGCTTCAAAAATTGAAAATGTTTTAGTTGTAACAAAAGTTCTGGCAATCCTTTTATTTGTTGTTGTTGGTCTAACCGCAGTACAAAAAGTTAATTTCATTCCCTTTGTTCCTTCATACCGACCTACTAGCCACGGTGCTTTTGGTGGTTGGCAAGGAATATATGCTGGCGTTTCAATGATTTACATTTCTTTTTTAGGTTTTGACACAATCGCTTCAAATTCAGCTGAAGCAGTCAATCCGCAAAAGACAATGCCGCGTGGAATTATCGGTTCCTTGCTTATTTCAGTTGCATTATTTGTTGCTGTTAGTCTAGTTCTAGTAGGAATGGTACCTTATCAACAATATCTTAATTCAGCAGAACCAGTTGGCTACGCATTAAGGCAAACGGGTCATGGTATGGTCGCAGTAATTGTCCAATCTGTCGCAGTTTTAGGCATGTTTACCGCCTTGATTGGCCTTTGCTTGGCTAGTTCACGTTTGATATATTCGTTTGGTCGTGATGGGATGCTACCTAAAAAATTAGGAAAATTATCGGCTTCTCGTCGTCCAACATGTTCGCTATGGACAGTTGCAATTATTGCTATCTTTATTTCTGCCTTCATACCGTTTACCTTTTTAACGCAATTGGTATCTGCAGGAACTTTAATTGCCTTTATGTTCGTTTCAATTGGAATTTATCGCTTACGTCCGCGTGAAGGAAAAGATATTACTGATCCAGCCTTTAAAATGCCATGGTATCCGGTTTTACCGTTCTTAGCATTTTTGGGATCTTTCGCCGTTTTCTGGGGATTAGACATGCAAGCTAAAAAATACATGTTCTTCTGGACCATTATTGGGCTTATTATTTATTGCTTTTACGGAATCAGACACTCAACGATGGATAAACGAAATTAAATAGCATTAAAAAACCTCCTAGTAAAAACTAGGAGGTTTTTTCACTTAACTCTAAAAGTGACTTATAGATTAGCATCCATATTAAAGGTTAGCTTAGACATATTGATAGAATCAATCATCATTTGTGCCCATAATTTTTCTGAACGTTTTCTAGTATACGCAACGGTCTCTTGATTTGCCTTCGTTAAGTAAGCAGTCAATTCAGCTCCAGATTTTTCACCTGCACCTTCAATAACGTCATGTACACGGTGACGATAGTATTGGTTCAGTTCATTCAAGTAATCAGTATCTAACTGAACAAATTGTGGGTAATGACTCTCTACCAACGCTGCAAGTGACTTGTAGTACCACCAAGCGTCATCCATATTGTAATCCATTGAAGTATTGTTATATGAAGGATCAGTATCATTCATATTAGCAAAAAATGGAACAAATGGCGTGAATGTTGGTCCACCAATACAAAGCCACATTACAGCAGCCTTGTCGTCTGGCACATCATTTCTTATTTGTAAGATATGCGCATTTTGAGTACGATTAAGTCCAATTGGACGGAAGCGGTGCTTTTCTTCTTCAGTGCCCTTGCCAAAAGGATCATATGGCGTGTTTTGATAATGACTACCTAAAACAAATTCGATATCTTCACGAGTGATTTTTTTAGCAGCACGTCTAATAAATGGCAAATCACCATCTGTTGGATCTTGTTCAATCTCTGGATTAAAGTACTTTTGACCATACCAAACACGATTAGTGTTGTAGAACCGGTCTTGTTGGCTGTAAGTACCAAAGATATGACGGAAATTCCAGCCTTCATGATCGACATTCAAATGATGTTCTTCAACAAACTCGCGAATACCATCACTCCACATAAAGTTGTCAGTGTCTTCAAAATCAACTTGCTCAATCGAAACACGATTAGCTGCTACGGCATATGCATCATCTGGTATACGTTCAGCTACCCAATGATGACCGGTAACTATTTCCATGTACCAAATTTCGTCTTTATCACCAAACAGAACAGAGTTTCCAGCTGGTGAACCATATTTAGCAATTAATTTCCCTAAGTACTCAACACCGTTTCTAGCAGAATGAATGTATGGCAAAACAACTGTCTGCATACAATCTTCATCAAGACCATCTTTTACAAGTGGATCATAGGCCAATGCACGTTCATTACCATAAGTTGATTCAGTACATGACATTGCAACATTTTCTTGATTAATTCCACTTTCATCGTAGTAACCACGATTTTTATAATCAACATTAGGAACTGCTGGAACTGCTTGAGCATCTTCTGGCAAATCCATTTCAAATTTGTTTAGCCAAGACTTAATTTTACGGCCCTTTTCACCTTTTGCAGCAGGTTCGATAATGAACTTCTGTGGTGTAATTGGACGAAAAGTATCATCGTTTCGGCAGATCATAGTCGAACCGTCAACAGAAGCATTTTTACCTACTAAAATTGTGGTACATGCGCTATATTCTTTCATCAAGTATCTCCTCTTTTTGTTCTATCTTTCTATCTTAAACCAAATCGTGGAAAAGACCAACTGCATAGTCTGCGGCATCAAAATCGGCTAAATCACTTGCTTTTTCACCAAGACCAACCAATTTCACAGGTAATTTCATTTCGTTTCTAATTGCCAAGACAACCCCACCTTTAGAGGAACCATCTAATTTAGTCAAAACTAAACCCGTTAATTTAGTTGTTTTGTCAAAGTCTTTTGCTTGAAGTAATGCATTCTGGCCAGTTGAGCCATCTAAAACAAGCAACGTTTCTGTTGGTTCGTCAGGAGCTAATTTTTTTATTGTTCGCTCTATTTTTTCAAGCTCATTCATCAAGTTCTTTTTGTTTTGCAAGCGTCCAGCAGTGTCAACTAGCAAGTAATCAACTTGTTCGTCTATTGCTCTCTTAGTTGCATCATAAACTACCGAGGCTGGATCGGCTTGCTCTTTACTGGTAACAACAGGAACATCGACACGTTTCCCCCATTCAACTAATTGTTCAACTGCACCAGCTCTGAAAGTATCTGCAGCAGCAAGTAAAACAGATTTACCTTCATCTTTAAGACGTTTGGCCAATTTTCCAATTGTGGTAGTTTTACCAGCGCCATTAACTCCAACGAAAAGATAGATGTTAGTCTTGCCATCATCATGATGACTTAGTTTTTCGTTTTCGCTGTCACCATTTTGATCGTATAGCTCAACCATTTTCTCAACAATGACTTTTTTAAGATCATCGCGAGATTTAGCTTTTTGTAATTTAGCCTCATCCCTCAAAGCATCGGTTAACTGCTCTGCTGTCTCATAACCAACATCTGATTCAATCAACAGCTCTTCTAGATCATCAAAGAAATCTTCATCAACTGTTCTAAATTGAGCAAAAAAGCGATTCAAACGAGCACCAAAACCTTTGTTCGTCTTTTCTAATCCCTTTTCATATAACTCAGTTTGATTTTCAGATTGTTGTTCTTCAGAACCCGTTTGATCCTCTACTTCATTTTCCTCATTATCTGTTGAGTCAGAATCAACGTCTTCTTGGGCAGTATCTTCTTTATCTTGTTCAGACTGCTCTTCTTCAACATCGTTAGATTGATTCGAAGAATCATCTTCCGGATTTTCTTCTGCTGTTTCAGCTTCTTCTATACTTTCATCTTGCTCTGCTTCTTCAACGTCAGCTGCTTTTTCACCGTTTTCTTCTTCGGTTTTCTCGTCCTTTTTGGTTTCTTTATCTGTATTTTCATCTTCACCAAATAAAGATTTTTTTATCTTATCAAATAATCCCAAAGTTAATTCACCTCATCTTTTAGTTCTTTTAATGAAACCGAAAGTACCTGGGAAACTCCCGATTCCTGCATCACTACTCCATATAACTGATCCGCGCGTTCCATCGTTCCGCGTCTATGCGTAATAACAATGAACTGAGTATGCATATCATATTCTTCCAAAAAGTTGGCAAACCTAGTTACGTTAGCATCATCAAGAGCGGCCTCAACCTCATCCAAAACGCAGAATGGAACAGGTTTGTATTTTAGCATCGCAAACAATAATGTAATCGCAGTTAAAGCACGTTCACCACCTGAAAGTAAACTTAAACGTTGTGACTTTTTACCAGGTGGCTCTGCCATGATTTCGATTCCAGTAGTTAACATATCGTCCGGATCAGTTAAAACAAGTTTAGCATTACCGCCACCAAAAACTACTGGAAACAGTTGACTAAAGCTCTCAGCAACTGCGGTAAATGTCGCTTCAAATCTTGAACTAACTTCTTGATCCAATTCGGCCATCGATTCGCGCAAATTGTCACGACCCTTGATTAAGTCATTTTGTTGATTGTTAAGGAAGTCGTACCGTTGCTTAACGTTCTCATACTCTTCAATTGACTTTAAATTAACTGGCCCAATATCTTCAAGTGACATTTTGTGTAATTTTACACTCTTTTGAAGTTGTTCACGGGTTTCTTGATTATTTGGACTTTGCGCCTGATTCAAAGCAGCTTCAAAACTCAAAGAATAATCTTTACTTAATTGGTCAAGTCGTTGATCAATTTGACTAGTTAGACGAGCAATCTTAACTGAGAAATCTTCTTGTTCACTTGCTGCATCTTTGCGCAAATCATAGTTTCTACTTGCCACTTGATCGAGCTGATTAATCTTAGCATCAAATTGTCCCAGCTTTGAACTAAGATTATTTAAACTAGTTTGTAATTCTTCTTTTTCAATAGAGCCTTGCTTAATTTCTTCATCCATTTGCTTTTTCTTAGCCTGGTCTAGCTCGCCACTATGACTGAGTGAAGATAATTTTTCGGATAAAGACTTGAGCTGAGCTTTATGCTGTTTCAAGCTTACGGCCTTGTCATTTTCTTGTCTAGTTAAGTTTTCCAACTTATTAGTATAAACAGCAATTTGCGGATCTAATTCAGAAAGCTGTGCCTGAACTTTTTGATTAAGCTCGGTAAAGTTTTTGATTCTATCTTGTATCTTGCTAATTACTTCTTTTTGTTGGTCAATTTTTTTGACAAAATCAGCTTTTTGTTTTTCAGCTGACGAAATCTTTTCTTTAATCTTTGCAATTTGCTCGTCACGTTCTTGTTGATGAGCTTCCAGCAAACGTTTGGCAGCCTTTAATCGATTAACTTCCTTCTCCTGATTTTGAAAAGAAAGAACGGCCTCACCTAAGTCTCTGCTATATTCTCGTTCCTTGTTTTGTAGCTGAGTAATTTCTTCAGTTAAAGAATCACTAGAATCGGATAATTCAGTAAACTGCACTTGATCCTTTGCCATTTGCTCTTTCAGTTGAGCAAGTGTTTTCTTTAATTGGTTAAGTTCAGAAACAGTCTGAAGCGGGGAATTATTTTTTTGATTTCTCGCTCCTCCTGTCATTGAACCACCAGGCGAAATAATATCACCATCGAGTGTAACAATGCGATACCGAGCAACTCGTTGCCTAATTTTCATTGCGTTATCGATTGTATCAACCACAATTGTGCTGCCTAACAAATAATTGATTGCAGCACTAATATCTTCTTCAGTGGAGCTTTTGACAAGCTGGCTTGCTATCCCTTGATAGCCGTCATAAGATTCAATAATCTTAACTGTTGAGGAAGGTATTTCATTTACTCTTAAACCATCGAGTGGTAGAAAAGTGGCACGACCACTATGATTCATTTTTAATCGATTAATCGCATCCCGCGCACTAGTGCGAGAAGTGGTCACAAGATCCTGAACTCCTCCACCTAAAGCAGTAGTCATTGCCGCTTCAAATTCAGCCGAAAAAGTTATTAGTTCTCCAATCGCACCAATAACTCCTGGAAAATCACTTAAATTATTAAGCACATTTTTCACACCATAATAATAGCCTTCATGCCTGTTTCTAATGTTTTTAAGTGCTTCATACCTAGCATTAACCTGACTATAGCGCTGGTTATTATCACTGACTACTTGACGCAAATTAGCTAAAGTTGCTTGTTGACTAGCTTGTTTGTCAGTCAATTGCTTTACATCGGCTCTAGCCTTTTGGTGTTTTTCTTTTAATTTTTTTCCTTGCTCACGTAGCCGTTCAAGCTCACTATCCGCTTTTTCAAGTTGATTAACTACATCATCATTCTGGTAATCACTATCATCGCTAGTGCGCTTAAGTTCTGAATTTAAATAGACAATTTCATTATTATTAGAAGTTTGATCTTGCAAAAGTTGAATATAATCAGCTCTTAGATCGTCTAATTTCTTATTTAATTGCTCTGGATTTTCATCCAATTGCTCGGTTAGCTTAGTTCTTTTATCTTTCAGCTGAGCTTGTTCTTCAGCCAGTTCCTTTTTTTGCTGAAGTAGCGCCGCAGATTCTTCTTGTAAGTCAGCAATCTGCTTTTTTAGATCTGCCAGCTCCTTCTGATACTCTTTCTTTGTTGCTTCACTATACTGTTTGCTTTGCTCAGCAACCTGCAATTCAGTATTCAAATCAGAAAGTTTCTTTGTCAAAGCAAGTAGTTTTTCCTGAATTTGTTCGCGTTCATCATTTGCTGCTTTGTACTCTGAACGCTTAGCAGCAACCGCTGCTTGAGATTCCTTCACTTCACTATCAAGCTTTGATAAAAGAACTTGGTTTTGATCAGCTTTTTCTTGAACTTCCTTTTTTTGTTCATCTAAGTCTTCAATTTCAAACGCTAATAAAGTCTTTAAATCTTTGTCTAAACTATCTTTTTGAAACTGATATTCCTTAGCAAGTGAACTTTGCTCGTGAAGCGGTTCAATTCTTTGTTCCAGTTCCTTGACCAAGTCATTAATTCTAATTAGATTTTCGGTAGTTTGGTCTAATTGAGCACTGGCTTCTTCTTTTTGCTTTTTAAAATGTAGTATTCCAGCAGCTTCCTCAAATAGACTTCGTCTTTCTTCCGGTCTGGAATTTAGAATCTGATCTACTCGCCCCTGCGAAATAATTGCAAGACTATCTTGAGAAATTCCTGAGTCCAAAAATAAAGCACGGACATCTTTTTGCCTAACACTACGCTTATTGATTAAGTACTCATTATCGCCGGAACGCAATATTCTTCTAGTAACGATTACATGATCATCATCAAAGTTAAGTTCACGTTTTTTGTTATCAAAAATCATTGAGACTTCAGCATGATTAGCGGGCTTACGGAATTCACTACCTGCAAAGATGACGTCTTTCATATTTGACCCACGTAGCGACTTGGCGCTTGATTCACCCATTACCCAACGTATTGCTTCAGTAATGTTACTTTTTCCACTACCGTTTGGGCCAACTATTCCGGTAATACCAGTGTCAAATTCAATTTTAGTTTTTTCAGCAAATGATTTAAAACCATCAATGATAAGTTCTGTTAATGGCAAACACTTATCCTCCTAATTGAGTTCGTTTAAGGCAACCTTAGCTGCTTCTTGTTCAGCTGCCTTCTTATTATGCCCATTTCCTTGAGAAACCACTTTCCCATTTACAACTAACTGAACAGTAAAACTAGAAGGTGTCTGAACTTCTTTTATTACTTGATATTCAATTTTAACCGGTCCGTCCTGTTGTAAAAATTCTTGTAAGTCCGTTTTGTAATCCCGCGATGCATCAAAATTACCAGCATCAATTTCTGGGAAAACCGTTAATCTTAGAAAGTGCTCAACCGTATTCATGCCTTGATCAAGAAAAAGTGCACCGTTAAATGCTTCAAAAACATCTTCCAAGAGCGTTTTTCTGGCTCTTGCTCCTGCTTTTTCCTCACCATGACCTAAATTAATTTCAGCTGGAAAGCCAAATTCTTGTGCAAACCTAGCAAAGCCCTCGGTATCCACAATATTTGACCGCATCCGTGTTAGTTCCCCTTCATTAAGTTGAGGGAAATTACGATACAAATAATCTGAAATGGCTAATTCAAGAACTGCATCACCTAAAAATTCTAGTTTTTCATAGTCACGAACGCCATCATTCGGATGCTCGTTGGCATACGATGAATGGGTAAAAGCTTCCTCTAATAATTTTGGGTTATTAAAGGTAATCTTGTATTTGGTTTTTAATTGATTAATAAATTTTGTACTGACCATCTTTTCAACCCCTTTTTCTTTATAGATTATACCAGTTTTTACCTTTAAAAATGAAAAAGAAAACTATTACATCAAATTCATGTAATAGTTTTCTTTATTATTGGTCTATTTGCATTAAATTAAGATTGCTTTTATTTAGTAAAAGCTACTTGATACCATAGTGGGTGTCCATTGTTCATCTTAGATGGCTTATACGAATAACCAGTCAGTTTGCTGTTAACAGCGTCGATTTGATATACGTTGTATGTTGGAACAACATATGCTTCATCATTCATATATTTTTGCCATTCATGGAATTTTTGAACACGATATTTATGATCAAAGGCTTTTTGTGAGTCCATTTCCTTCAACAGTTTAGTGTTTTCTGGAGTTACAAAACGTGAATAGTTCTGCATGGTTCCTTCACTATAGAGCTGTTCCTGTGAAGGTTCAGATGAAAGTGTCCATCCACCTAGAAAGACGTCAACCTTAGGATCATCATGTTGAACCTTGTCATAGAAGGAGTTAAACTCGGCTAAACGGCCACCAACCAACTTAACATTCAAGCCAACCTTTTTCCACTGCAGGATATAGTTCTGAATAATTGGCTCATCGATTGGTGTCTTAGCCTTAGCTAACAAGTTAATTGTTAATGGCTTGCCATCAGGAGTTGTACGCCATTTACCCTTCTTCTTATATCCAGCTTTATCTAAAATTTGATTAGCCTTCTTGAGATTAAAGGTATAGCCCTTGTTACTCTTGTCGAAGTAATCGCCATATTGCGCAGGAATCAAGGTTGGGACCTGGAAACTCAAGCCATCAGTATAGTGCTTATAGACAGAATCTGTATTCAATGCATATGCCATTGCTTGACGAAGTGACTTATCACCCATCTTAGCTTTAGGATTCATTACGTTCTTAGACTTTGCGTCATCCCACTTACCAACCTTAAATGCCATGTAGAAGTAGGCTAATGGAATTTGGGCAACAAAGTTTACGTCCTTAGTGTCTTTTACTTCTTTCCATTGGCTGTTCACAACTCGAGCAATATCAAATTTATGACTCTTAATTGACTGAGAAGCTGAATTTGTAGCAATTACTTGGTATTCAATCTTGTCTAATTTTGGTTTACCACGCCAATAGTACTTGTTAGGTACCCAAGTTACAGCTTGACCACGAACAATTTTTTGAGCTTCGTACGGTCCAAAATATAACGGCTTCTTTCTGAGCTGATCAGACGATTCTAGCTTAGAGAAAGGAACATCTTTAAGGTAATGATATGGTGCAGCATTCTCACAGAAATATCCGTTACCAGAATAATACATCCCAGGTTTTAATTCACTGCAGTGTAATACAACTACTCGACCTTCTTCACCATCTGGCATTTCAATGCCGGAAATTGTCTTGGCTTTACCTTCATGATATTCTTCCATACCATTTATGATATTAAATTGGGAGGAATAACGCTGCGATTTAGTTGCCTTATTAGCAATAATCTCATAAGCAAATTCAACGTCCTTAGCAGTTACTTGTTTACCATCCGACCACTTAACGCCCTTTTTTATTGTAATCGTAACAGTTTTCGCTTTACGATTGAGCCTTAATGTTGCTGGACCTTTATCATTAATTTTATATTCGTCGTCGGTATCAAAGAGAGATTCTTGACCAGGACTTGATACATCAGCACTAGGCTGATCATTTTGCAACTCTTCGTTAAAAACTCCAGTAAATGGTGTATCAGATTCTAATGCTATTTTAATCGTTCCACCTTGTTTAGCAGTCTTATTTGGAGACTCAATTGGGAACTTTCTATCCGTCTTAGCGCCCTCATTACCTCCATTACCGCTCTTACCACAAGCAACTAGTGCTAAAGCAGCTGTTGACACAATACCTAGGGAACTGATAAATTTACCTTTTTTCATAAAGCGTGTTCCTCCTTAATTCGTAAAATTTTAATTGAGTATTAGAAACAAGTTAATAATAAAATAATACCATCAAAAATTATAAAATCAATATAAAAATTAATATTTATTTCATTTATTTTTATTATTTTAGCAATTATTTATAATAGAAAGAATTTTGGCAATAATTTATCACAAAAAAGAGTGAAGAAACCTAGATTTCTTCACTCTTTTCATGTATTAAGCTTAAAGCTTATTTGATTTTTTACTTAGCAAAACCAACGTTGTACCATAATTGGTGACCATTGTTTAACTTAGAAGGCTTCAATGAGTAGTTAACTAACTTGCTGTTAACAGCATCAATTTGATACTCATTGTACATTGGAATGACGTAGGCTTCATCATTCATATACTTTTGCCATTCATGGAACTTGTCAACACGATACTTGTGATCAAAGGCTTTTTGTGAATCCATTTCCTTAATCAACTTAGTGTTTTCAGGAGTTACAAAACGTGAGTAGTTCGACATTGTACCTTCACTGAACATTTGCTCTTGTGATGGTTCAGTTGATAATGTCCAACCAGCCATAAAGACATCTACCTTAGGATCATCATGTTGAACCTTATCGTAGAATGAGTTGAATTCAGTTAAACGACCACCAAGCAATTTAACGTTCAAGCCAATCTTATTCCATTGTTGGATAAAGTTTTGAACAATTGGTTCGTTGATTGCTTGACCAGACATTGCCATGAAGTTAATTGTTAAAGGCTTACCTTCTGGAGTTGTACGCCACTTACCCTTCTTCTTGTATCCAGCTTTATCCAAAATTTGGTTAGCTTTCTTAAGGTTATATGTATAACCCTTATTGCTCTTATCGAAATAGTCACCAAATGGTGCTGGAATTAAAGTTGGGATTTGGAAACTAAGACCATCTGTATAGTGCTTGTATACAGCATCTGTGTTCATTGCATAAGCCATAGCTTGACGAAGTGACTTGTCATGCATCTTAGAATTTGGATTCATGACATTCTTAGACTTCTTAGCATCCCACTTACCAACTTTAAAGGCAAGATAACGATAACCTAAAGGAATTTGTGCTACAAAGTTTACATCCTTAGTATCTTTAACTTGCTTCCATTGACTGTTGATAACACGAGTAACATCGAACTTCCCACTCTTGATTGATTGTGAAGCAGAGTTAGGTGAAACAACTTGATAAATAATTTTATCTAGCTTAGGAGTGCCACGCCAGTAGTACTTGTTTGGTACCCATGTTACAGATTGACCACGAACAATCTTCTGAACCTTGTAAGGACCAAAGTACAAAGGTTTCTTTCTAACTTCATCTGAACTTTCAAGTTTAGAGAATGGAATGTCCTTTAAGTAGTGATATGGTGCAGCCATTTCCCAAATATAGCCGTTACCACTGTAATACATACCTGGCTTTAATTCCTTGCAGTGCAATACAACTACTCGGCCATCTTCACCATCAGGCATCTCGATACCAGAAATGGTCTTTGCTTTACCTTCATGGTATTCTTCCATGCCGTTGATAATGTTGAATTGTGATGCATAACGTTGTGACTTAGTAGCCTTATTCGCAATAATTTCGTAAGCATATTCAACATCTTTTGCGGTTACTTGTTTACCGTCTGACCACTTTACGCCTTTTTTAATTGTGATTGTAGCTGTTTTAGCTTTACGATCAAGTTTTAAAGTAGCTGGACCTTTATCATTAATCTTGTAATGATCATCGGTATCAAAAAGTGATTCTTGACCTGGACTTGCAACATCAGCATCTTGCTGACTCATTTGCAATTCTTCATTGAAAATACCTGTAAAAGGTGTATTTGTCTCTTCAGCAACCTTGATAGTGCCACCCTTTTTTACAGCTGCACTCTTAGTTTCTACTGGAAACTTACTTGCTGTTTTGGCGCTTTCATTGTTTGAACTTTCACTTTTACCACATGCAACTAGTGTTAGGGCTGCAGCAGTCACAACTCCTAACGAACTTAAAAACTTACTCTTTTTCATAAGCGAGATTCTCCTTCTTAAATAAATAAGAATTTAACTGAGCTCTCGAAACAAGTTAATAATTTTATCTTAGCATTAAAAATGATAATTGCAATAATATGATTAATCAAAAGTTAAGTTTTTTATATTATTCTTCTTCAAAAGCAACAAAAAACTCGAGCTTTACTCGAGTTTTTTGCTTATTTAGCGTATGCAACTTCATACCAAATTGAATTAGAATGTGAAGGTTTTAATGTGTACCCTGTCAGCTTCTTATTAACAGCAGTAATTTCATACGAATTGTTAACTGGAACTACATAAGCTTCTTTATTCATATATTCTTGCCACTCATGGAATTTTTCAACTCTGTATTTGTGGTCAAATGATTTTTGTGAATCTATTTCATTCAAAAGCTTAGTGTTTTCAGGAGTTACAAAACGACTGAAGTTAAATGGTGCACCTTCATTGTAAATATCAGCAGGTGAAGGTTCGCTTGACAAACTCCAAGAACCCATAAACATATCAACACCAGGATCGTCATTTTGGACCTTATCATAGAAGGAGTTAATTTCTATTAAACGTCCATTATACAAGCTAACATTTAAACCAATTTTTTGCCATTGTTGAATATAGTTTTGGATGATTGGTTCTTGGACAGCTGATCCTGCCATACCTAAGAATTTAATCTTTAAAGGCTTACCATTTGGTTGAACACGCCATTTACCCTTCTTCTTATAGCCAGCCTTGTCCAAAATTTCATTTGCCTTTTTAAGGTTGTAGTTATAACCTTTAGCATCTTTGTCAAAGTAATCGCCAAATGGCGCTGGAATCAAAGTTGGAATATGGAAGTTTAAGTCACTATTGTACTTCTTGTTAACTTGATCTATGTTCATGGCATATGCCATAGCCTGACGAAGAGACCTGTTACTCATTTTGCTCTTTGGATTCATGACGTTCTTACTTGTCTTAGCGTCAAATTTACCAACTTTGAAAGCCAAATAACTATATGACAATGGAATCTTTGCAATAAAATTAACACCTTTAGCATCTTTGGCTTGCTTCCATTGAGAGTTAATTACCTTAGCAACATCAAACTTATGGCTCTTAATTGCTTGAGTTGTGGAATTAGTTGAAACGACTTGGCAAACAATCTTATCCAATTTTGGTTTACCACGCCAATAGTACTTATTAGGAACCCAAGTTGCTGACTGTCCACGAACTAGTTTGTCCAACTTATAAGGGCCAAAGTACAAAGGCTTTTTTCTGATTTTATCTGATGACATAAGTTTACTGAAAGGAACATCTTTTAAATAGTGATATGGTTCAGCACTTTCTGAAAAATAGCCATTACCACTGTTATACATACCTGGTTTTAACTCTGTATAGTGCAAAACCATTGTAAGTCCATTTTCACCATCAGGTAATTCAATTCCAGAAATAGTTTTTGCCTTACCTTCATGATATTCCTTTAAGCCTTTAATGTTTTGTAACGAAGCGGTATAGCGTTGAGACTTAGTCGCCTTGTTAGCTAAAATCTCATATGAAAATTCCATGTCTTTGGCAGTTACTTGCTTACCATCGGACCATTTAACACCCTTTTTGAGCGTAATGGTTACTGTGTTATTTTTACGATTAATTTTTAAAGTGGCGGGACCTTTATCATTAATCTTGTAATCATCATCAACATCAAATAATGACTCATTACCTGGTTCTGCAACATCAGAATCAGTTTTTGTAGTTGATAATTCACTGGCAAAAATGCCAGTAAATGGCGAATCACTTTCAATAGCTAATTTTACTGTACCACCCTGCTTGACAGCTTTCTTAGGTACATCAGTTGGAAACTTGCTAGCTTTCTTTACTTCATTAGCATTATTATCGTTGCTTTTACCACAAGCAGCGAGGGTCAAAGCAGCTAAGCTGGCAATTCCGACAGACCCTAAAATTTTTGACTTTTTCATTTATACCTACTCCTTTTTTAAATTTGAGTATTTTCTTGGAAACAAGTTAATAATAAAATACTATCATACTTAATTAAAATATCAATATATTTTTTAATAAATACATAATTTGATTATTAATATATACTAAAACATGTTTAATTATGCTAAATTGTTTTTCATAATTTAAAAAGCTCAAGCAGAGCCTGAGCTTTTATTTGCTATAAACCAAAGAGCATTTGAATCAGATGGCTTTACTGAATATCCCGTTAGCTTATCATTGACAGCTGTTATTGTGTATTCATTAGTAGTAGGAATTACATAAGCCTGGTCAAACATATATTTTTGCCACTTATGAAATTGTTCAACACGATATTTGTGGTTAAATGCTTTTTGCGAATCAATTGCATTGAGTAATTTTGTGTTTTCTGGAGTGACAAAACGAGCAAAGTTGAAAGGTGCCCCTTCACTATAAAGGTATGCTGGTGATGGTTCACTTGAAATGCTGGTTAGACTCCATCCCCCTGTAAACATATCAATTCCAGGTGCATCATGCTGGACCTTATCAGCATATGAGTTAAATTCAATTAGCCTTCCGTTATACAAGTTAATGTTAAGACCAATTTTATGCCATTGCTGTAAATAATTTTGGTAAATTGGTTCTTGAGTGTCATTACCTTGCTGCACTAAAAAAGTTATTTTAAGCGGCTTGCCATTAGGTTGGACACGCCATTTTCCTTTCTTTTTGTATCCAGCTTTATCCAAAATTTGATTAGCCTTTTTTAAGTTGTAAGAAAAGCCTTTAACATCTTTGTCAAAATAATCGCCATACTGCGCTAAAATCAGCGTCGGAATTTGAAATGTTAAGCCACTATTATATTTCTTATTAACGTCTTCAATATTCATTGCGTAAGCAATTGCTTGCCGTAAAGCCTTATTATTCATTTTGCTCTTAGGATCCATCACATTTTTACCTGTTTTGGCATCCCATTTTCCAACCCTAAAGCCGATATAACGGTAGGATAAAGGAATATTAGCAATAAAAGTGGTTCCTTTAGCGTCTTTTACCTGTTTCCATTGGTCATTAATTACGTTAGCAACATCAAACTTATGACTTTTAATTGATTGTGAAGCTGAATTAGTCGAAACAACCTGGCAAACAACCTTATCGAGTTTTGGCTTTCCACGCCAGTAATACTTGTTAGGAATCCAAGTAACAGACTGTCCGCGAACCAATTTTTCCAATTTATATGGGCCAAAAAACATTGGCTTCTTTCTAATTTTGTCAGATGATTCAAACTTACTAAATGGGACATCTTTTAAATAATGATATGGTTCGGCTCCTTCAGTAAAATAACCGTTACCACTGTTATACATGCCTGGCTTCAACTCTGTATAGTGAATAGTTAGAGTTCGTCCATTTTCACCATCTGGCATTTCTAAACCTGAGATAGTCTTCGCCTTGCCTTCGTGATATGCTTTCATCCCTTTAATATACTCAAGTTGACTTGTATATCTTTGCGACTTAGTTGCTTTATTGGCCAAAATTTCGTACGGAAATTCCAAATCTTTGGCAGTTACCTGCTTACCATCAGACCATTTAACTCCCTTTTTAATGATGATCGTAACCGTCTTTTTTTCTTTATCAATTTTCAACACTGCAGTGCCTTTATTGTTAATACGATAATCATCATCAATATCAAACAATTTTTCGTTTCCTGGAGAAGCTAGATCTATATCAGTTTTTGAAAACGCCAATTCACTAGCAAAAATTCCAGTAAATGGTGAATTAGTTTCAATTGCATACTTAACTGTGCCACCTTGTTTAGCCTCTTTTTTGGGCATTTCCGAAGGAAATTTACTAGCCTTTTTTGAATCATCAGTATTTTCAGCTTTATTACCACAAGCTGACAAAACAAGCGTAGCAGCACTGAGCAGGGCAATTGAGCTTAAAGTTTTGATTTTCTTCATTTATCTTACCTACACTTTTTCCTTATTAATCTGCCAATTTGTAAAAAAACAATAGTTCAGTAGATTATGAATTTAATAAATAGTTCATGCTGTTAAATATAACAAAAAAACTCTCCCTAAGAGAGCTTTAGATAAATTTTTTATTTCACATAGCCAACTTTGTACCATAAAGGATGTCCATTACTATTTTCAGTTGGTTTAAGCGAGTAACCAGTAATCTTATCATCAATAGCAAAAATCTTGTACGAGTTAAACATTGGAACAACATATGCTTCATCATTCATGTACTGTTGCCATTCATGGAATTTTTGAACACGATACTTACGGTCAAAAGCTTTTTGTGAATCAATCTCATCAATTAATTTATTGTTTTCTGGGGTAACAAACCTAGTATAGTTCGCTGGTCCACCTTCACTGTATAATCCATTTGGTGAAGGCTCACTCGACAAGCCCCAACCAGCCATAAACATATCTACAGCAGAATCATCATGTTGTACTTTATCATAAAATGAATTGAATTCAGTTAATCTTCCTCCAACAAGCTGTACATTTAAACCGACTTTATGCCATTGTTGTAGGTAGTTTTGAACGATTGGCTCTTGTGTTACGGCCCCCGACATTGCTAAAAGGTTAATCTTTAAAGGTTTACCATTCGGTTGAGCTCTCCACTTACCCTTCTTCTTATAGCCAGCCTTATCTAAGAGTTCATTAGCTTTCTTCAAATCATAGTGGTAGCCTTTTGCATCTTTATTATAATAATCACCAAATTGTTTGGGTATCAACGTTGGCACTTGGAAGCTCAAACCATTTGTATAGTGCTTGGTAACTTGAGCAATATTCATTGAATAAGCAATAGCCTGACGCAAAGACTTATTATTCATTTTACTATTAGGGTTCATAACGTTTCTGCCTTTTTTGGCATCCCACTTGCCGACTTTGAAGCCTAAATAGTTATATGCTAACGGTATTTGTGCAATAAACTTAACGCCTTTAGTGTCCTTTACTTGCTTCCATTGTGCGTTAACAACTTGGGCAACTTCAAACTTATGCGCCTTAATTGCTTGTGAAGCAGAATTAGGTGAAACTACCTGATAAACAATTTTAGATAACTTTGGTTTGCCACGCCAGTAATACTCATTAGGCACCCATGTAACTGATTGTCCGCGGACTAATTTAGCCAATTTAAATGGTCCAAAGTAAAGTGGCTTTTTTCTAACCTCATCTGAAGATTCAAGTTTGTCAAAAGGAACATTTTTCAAATAATGATACGGCGCTGCGCCTTCCCAATAATAATCATTCCCACTATACGCCATTCCGGGCTTGATGGAATCGAAGTGTAAAACCATTGTTCTACCGTTTTCACCATCTGGTAATTCGATTCCGGAGATTGTTTTAGCTTTTCCTTCATGATATTCTTTCAGACCTTTAAGAGCCTCTAATTTGGTTGAATATCGTTGAGCTTTAGTTTTTGCATTACCTAAAATCTCATACGAATATTCCATGTCCTTAGCAGTTACTTGCTTACCATCTGACCACTTAACACCTTTTTTGATTGTAATGGTGATAGTCTTTTTGTCTTTGTCCAATTTCATTGTAGCAGGACCATCATCAGTTATCTTGTAGTAGTCATCAGTTGCAAATAATGATTCTTCACCTGGAGAAGCAACTTGAGCATCAAAACTAGTGACAGACAGTTCATCTAAAAAAATCCCTGTGAACGGAGTATCTGTTTCCAATGCCACCCGTACAGTGCCGCCTTGTTTAGCTTCTTTTTTGGGCATTGCACTAGGAAAACGACTTGCTGTTTTTGCATTATTAGTGTTGTCCGCATTATTGTTTTTGCCACATGCTACCAAAGTCAACGCAGCAAGGCCCAACATTCCTGCCGATCCAGCTAGTTTTGCTCTTTTCATAAAAGTACTCCTTCAAATTCAGAATTAAAATTAGTTTTGTTAATATTATATGAATTAATTAAACATGTCAATCACTTTTATTAATATTATTTTAATTTTTATCGAAAAAGGTAGCCTTAAATTAAGTTTTAAAATAAAGCAGCAAATAAAAACACCCCAAGATAATATCTTGAGGTGTTGCCATAAACTTAGTTATTTAGTAAAGCCAACTTTATACCATAATTGGTGTCCATTTGAATTTTCAGATGGATTTGTTGAGTAGCCAGTTATCTTCTTATTAACAGCTATTACTTTGTATGAGTTATCTAGAGGAATTACGTAAGCCTCGTCATTCATGTAATCTTGCCATTCATGGAACTTATCTACACGGTAGCTATGATTGAATGATTTTTGCGAATCAATTTCTTTCAATAGTTTATTGTTCTTTGGCGTAACAAATCTAGTGTAGTTCATTGGAGAAGTTTCACCATAAAGCGCTGCTGGCGATGGCTCACTTGCTAAACTCCAGCCAGCCATGAACACATCAACTTGAGGGTTGTCGTTTTGAATCTTATCATAGAATGAATTAAATTCACTCAAACGGCCACCGACAAGCTTTACATTCAGGCCAACTTTTTGCCATTGTTGAATATAGTTTTGAACGGTTGGCTCTTGAACAGAACTACCGGTCATTGCCAAGAAGTTAATGGTTAATGGCTTACCGTTAGGTTGAACACGCCATTTACCTTTCTTCTTATAGCCAGCCTTATCAAGTAGCTGATTTGCCTTTTTCAAGTTATAATCATATCCTTTGGCACTTTTATCGTAGTAATCACCAAATTGAGCAGGGATTAGAGTTGGGATGCGGAAACTTAAACCAGAAGTATAATGTTGATCAACAGATGAAACATTCATTGCATAGCCCATAGCTTGACGCAATGCCTTGTTATTCATCTTTGCTTTAGGATTAGTAACGTTCTTGCCTTGCTTATCGTCCCATTTACCTACTTTAAAGCCTAAGTAGTGGTAACTAAGAGGAATTTGCGCAACAAAGTTAACATTTTTAGTATCCTTAACTTCATTCCATTGTGAATTAACTACTTCTGTAACATCAAATTTATTACTTTTAATACTTTGCGAAATTGAGTTATCGGAAACTACTTGTGAAACGATTTTTGCTAGTTTTGGTTCACCACGCCAATAGTACTTATTAGGAACCCAAGTAACTGATTGTCCACGGACAATTTTTTGAACTTTAAACGGACCAAAGAACATCGGCTTCTTTCTGATTTGATCAGATGATTGTAATTTATCAAAAGGAATATCCTTCAAATAGTGGTATGGCGCTGCTGATTCCCAGAAGTAACCATTACCACTGTAAAGCATCCCTGGTTTCATTTCTTTGAAGTGCAAAACAATAGTTCTACCTGACTCACCGTCTGGCATTTCAATTCCTGAAATTGTTTTGGCTTTTCCATCATGGTACTCTTTCATACCAACAATTTCTTCAAATTGACTGCTATATCTTTGTGCCTTTGTTTTCTTGTTTGCTAAGATTTCATATGGGTATTCGAGGTCCTTAGCATTTACTTGCTTACCATCAGACCACTTCACACCCTTTTTCACTGTAATTGTAATTGTTTTAGCTTTTCGGTCTAGTTTAAAAGTTGCTGGACCTTTATTAGTGATCTTGTAACTGTCGTCAGTATCAAATAATGATTCCTCACCAGGTTCAGCTACTGAACTATCAATTGCAGTAGTCGATAATTCATCTGAAAAAATACCAGTAAATGGTGTATCTGTTTTAATAGCGTACTTTAGAGTACCACCTTGCTTAGCCTCTTTTTCTGGCACTGCTTGAGGAAATTTACTTGCCGTCTTAGCATTTTCATCATTAGCAGTATTATTACTTTTACCACAGGCTACCAGTGTCAAAGCCGCAGCAGACACTAAACCTATGGAACGAAGAATTTTTGACTTATTCATAATTATTTAAAAACTCCTATCTAATCAATGAATAATAAATTCCCGTATGTTCTTGGAATAAGCTAATGTACTAATTTTAACATATTTACCGCTACTTTTAAATGTGACCACTTTTTACTTTTTTCGCTGCAACAAAAAAGACTTGCTCTCACAAGCCTTTTTATTTTTAGTTTTCACGTTGTCTTGCATCACCTGCACGTTGCAATGCTCGACCGACATAGTTAACACTAAGCGAAATAGCTAACAACATAACCGTTGCTGGAAGCCACAACCAAGGACGACTAACAACGTTAACTGGGTCATTGGCAAAACCAATTAATGTACCAAGTGAAGGCACTGTAGGCGGTAATCCGTAACCAATGAACGAAAGAGTTGTTTCAACACCAATGTTACTTGCAATTGCAATAACAACGTCGATGATAATCATTGAGGTAATGTTAGGTAACACTTCACGGAACATAATCTTAAAGTCAGACGAACCAGAAGTCTTTGAAGCTAACACATAATCACGTCCACGCTGGGAAAGAACAAAGGCTCTAAAGTACCTAGCCGTTCCAGTCCAACCAAACATTGAAATTATCCAAACCAAACTCAGTGGGCTGTAGTGAGGAATAACTGTTACCAAAACAATTTCGATTGGCATTACAGGTAAAACTTGGATAAAATCAACTATTCTCATGATAATTGCATCAATGTAACCGCCGTAATAACCTGAAACTAGTCCGACAACCAAACCGACAATTTCACAGATAGCAGTAACACCCATACCAATAAGAATTGAGTTACGTCCACCCATAATCAATAGTTTTACAATATCACGACCACCATCGTCAGTACCCAATAAGTGGCCATTGGTTCCCCAACCATAGTAGGCATCAATAATATTGGTTTCTGTAACCTTTTCGGCGTTCAAGAAAAGCGAACCACCAAAGGTGAATAATAAAATTGCAATTATGATAATAAAAGCAGTTAAAGCAACTTTGTCTTTAAAAATCTCTCGCGCAATCACTTTTAAGCTTGAAGCAGGAGAAGAAATTTTTTTCTTTTTAACTTCTTCAGTTGAAGTGTTTTCTTTCTTTTCAGACATTTCTTTTCCTCCTTACTTAATTCTGATTCGTGGGTCAACAATACTCATAATAATATCTGATAATAAATTACCGAGTAAAGTAAGAATACCGAAGATTAAAATCAATGCTGTTAAGGTTGTGTAATCACGTTGGCCAATTGAGTCAAGGAACAGTTTACCCATTCCTGGATAACTGAAGACTGACTCGACAATCATTGAACCACTCAATAATCCGGTAATTGTTGTACCAAATGATGAGGCAATTGGTAAAAGTGAGTTACGTAAAATGTGCTTACGGAAAACAACATTTTCTGGAACACCCTTACTGTGGGCTGTACGAACGTAATCTTCAACCTTATTATCAACGATACCAGTTCTTAAATACTGAACAATTGAAGTAGTTGTAATTAAGGCAACCAAGCAAGCAGGTAAAATGATGTGATAGATTTGACTACCTAAAGTACCCCAGAAACCAGAAGCGCTAGGCGAAACGGAACCTGAGATTGGGAACCAACCTAAAGTAAAACCAAATAGCCAAATTCCTAAGATATAGAAGACAAATGGTGGTACTGCAAAAGTCACATAGTTAAAAATTTGAACTGCTTGATCTTGCCATTCGTCTTGGTGACGACCAGCGGTAACACCCAAAGGAATAGAAATACCATAGCTGATGATAGTAGTTAAAAGTGATAGCCAGAAAGTGTTTACAGCACGGTCAGCAATTAATGAAGTTACTGGAACATGCTGGATATAACTAGTTCCTAAATCACCTTTAAATAAGTTAGCAACCCAGCGTCCATATTGAACTGGAATTGGATCGTACAAACCAGCGGCACGTTTCAAAGCCTCAAGTTGCTTTGGATCAGTATTAGGATTAATCTGTCCACTAAATGGGTCACCAGGCATCATTTTAGCTAAGAAGAAGATCAAAATACTCAAGATAATCAACTGAGGAATCATGACTAATATTCGTCTTAAGACTGTTTTCCACATTATTAATTTCTCCCTTCTTCTTTAAACTCTTCACGTTTAAGTTCTTCTTTTGGCAAAGCAACCCAGTGCTTGCCCGAAACTTGTTGCAGTGGGAAGACACGACCTTCTTGATCGTACCATTTACTTTGGTCATTCTGGAATTCTTGTTCGACTTCTTCACGGTGCTTTTTATTTTCTGCACGATGTTCAACGTCAACAACAGGAATTGCTGAAAGCAGACGCTTAGTGTAGATATGCATTGGGTGGTTATAAATGTCCTCACGACTACCAATTTCTACTAAACGACCACGGTGCATAATAGCCAAGTTTTCCGACATGTGCTTAACAACACCCAAGTCATGAGAGATAAACAAATATGCAATGTTATATTGCTGTTGGATATGCTTCATAAAGTTCAAAACCTGCGCCTGAACCGACAAATCCAAAGCACTTGTTGGCTCATCGGCAACAATCAACCTTGGATTTGTTGCAACCGCACGTGCAACACCAATTCTTTGTCTCTGACCACCAGAAAATTCATGTGGGTACTTATAAATTGAGTCACTTGGCATACCAACGATGTCCAATAATTCTTGTACACGATCACGTTCTTGATCAGTAGTTAAATTCTCAAAATTACGAATTGGTTCAGCAATAATGTCTTCGATTCGCTTTCTAGGATTCAAACTAGACATTGAATCTTGAAAGATCATTTGGACATCTTTGTTATAGTTTAACTTACGACGATTCTTAGACTTTGTAATATCAACATCATGATAAATAATTTCGCCGCTTGTTACTGGTTCAACACCAACAATTGCTTTTCCAGTTGTTGACTTACCGGAACCTGACTCACCAATTAAGCCATATGTTTCACCTTCGTTAATAGTGATGCTGACACCATCAACCGCACGAACATAATCAGTAATACGATTCCAAAAACCAGATCTAATTGGATAGTGTACCTTTAAATCTTTTACTTGAATAATTTCTTTTGCCATAATTACTCCCCACTTGCTTCAGAATCATCAAAGTGGAACGTCTTCCAGCATGTACATCTTACCCAGTGACCTGGCTCAACTTCATGCATGACTGGTTCCTTTTCATGGGCACTCGCAGGAATCCACGGAATTCTATCCGCAAAACGATCCCCTTCACGCGGCATGTTTATCAATGATGGAACGGTTCCATGAATAACGTGTAAATCTTCATCTGTATCATCAGATTGAGGCATTGAGTTCAATAATGAACGTGTATATGGGTGTAACGGATTGTTGAAAATTGTCTTAACGTCTGCTTTTTCAACTACTTGACCGGCATACATAACAGCAACCTCATCAGCTGTTTCTGCCACAACGCCCAAGTCGTGCGTAATCAAAATAATACCTGAATGAGATTGCTTTTGAATATCTTCAAGTAAATCAAGAATTTGTGCTTGAATAGTTACATCCAAGGCTGTAGTCGGCTCGTCTGCAATAATAACTTCTGGTTTGCAGGCAATTGCCATGGCAATCACGATACGTTGACGCAAGCCACCTGAAAGTTCGAAGGGATACATTGAGTATGTTTCTTCTGGCTTTGGCATACCAACTTGATTGAACAATTCGATCACGCGTTCATGACGTTCTTTTTCATTCATATCTGTGTGGTAGTACAGAGTTTCTGCAACTTGATCGCCTACACGCATAAGTGGGTTTAAACTGGCTAGTGGATCCTGAAAGATCATACCAATCTTATTTCCACGAATCTTATCAAATAGAGATTCATTTAAACCGACCAGGTTTAATTCATTGTATAGAATATCTCCAGTTACTTTTGTATTTTTATGGTCATATAAACCAATAATACTTGCGGCTATTGTACTCTTACCACAGCCAGATTCACCAACGACTGATAAAATTTCATCTCGCTTCAGAGTAATGTTAACATCGTCTGCTGCATCGTAAAACTTTCCGTTTAGACGATAAGCAGTATGAAGATGCTGGATATCTAGCAAGAGATCACTTTGTTTTTCCAAAGGCCATTTCCCCTCTCAATTTTTCAACAAGTTTATTAAAGATACTTAATAAATTTATTTAATTTCTAATTATATACATCAAAATGGCTATATGCAAATATCAACCTGAAATTTATTGAAATTAATTTTGATGTGAAGCAATGTAACTAACTGCATCGCCAACTGTTTTTATCTTTTCAGCATCTTCATCAGAAATTTCTGCACCAAATTCATCTTCCAATTGTAAAATGAACTCTACTAAATCAATTGAGTCAGCATCTAAATCAGTTGTAAAATTCGTTTCTTTTGTAATCTTGTCTTTAGAGACTTCAAAATTATCGGCTAAAATGTCCTTTATTTTAGTAAAAATTTCTTCTTCAGTCATTATCAATTCTCCTTTATTACTTTTTATTTATCGGTAGCAAATTCAGCCCTAAATTGATCAATAATATTTTCTTTTAATATTTTATCGACCTGTTTAATTGTAAAATAGACTGCTCGCTGATCTGAACGCCCATGAGTCTTTACCACAGGAGCATCCAAGCCTAACAAAACTGCTCCACCGTACTTATCAACGTCAAATTTTGAAACTAAACCTTTCAAGGCATTTTTTATTAATAAAGCACCAATTTTAACCAAAAAACCACTATTTAGCAAATTGTCTTTTAATAAATGAATTAGAACTGAAGACGTTCCCTCAATATTCTTTAAGACGGCATTGCCTGTAAAACCATCTGTTGCCACAACATCGGCTTTACCCTCTAAAAGCTCATTTCCTTCAATATTACCAATGAAGTTTAACTCACTATCAAGCAATAATTGATAGGCTTCTTGATGAACATCGTCACCCTTATCACTTTCAGACCCATTGTTAAGAAGGGCAACGCGTGGATTTCTAATACCGCGGACTTTTTCAGCATAATATGATGCCATTTTAGCCCAATTAAGGATGTACTCAGGTTTGGTCTTGGCATTTGCACCAACATCAATCATGTTAAAACCATCGTCTGAATTTTTAACAGGTAAAGTTGGCATAAATCCTGGACGAGCAATCCCCTTAATCCGACCAATAATAAAAATACCACTAGCCAGAATTGAACCAGAATTTCCTAATGATAAAAGTGCGTCTGCTTTTCCCTGCTTAACATACTGCGCTGCGACAACCAAAGAAGAATCTTTCTTTGTCCTGATTGCTTTAACAGGTTCATCCTCATCATTAATAACTTCTGTTGTACCAACTATCTCTATTTGGTCAGTATCGGAACCGACCAATTTTTTAATTTTTGCTTGGTCACCAAATAAAATAAATTTGGTTTCTTTTAATTCTGTTTTTGCCTGCAAAACGGCTTGGACAATGGCTTCTGGCGCATTTTCGCCACCCATTGCATCAATTGCAATTGTTCTCATTTATTTCCACAATCTTTTCTAAGTACGTTCTTGCTGTAATTTTTTATATTCTATCACTTGTTTTAAATTTTTGTGCTCACTATCAGATAATTCTGGATCTTTTTCAACTATATTGTTGGCTACTTGTTGAGCCACAACCATTGTTTCGTAGTTGTTGACCACATTTCCTACCTGAAATTCTGGCAAACCAGATTGTGCACGCCCGAAAAGATCACCTTCACCACGAAGCTTTAAGTCTTCTTCGGCCAGTTTAAAGCCATCGGTTGTTGATGCAATTATTTTCATTCGTGCCTTCCCGGCTTCCGTTTTTGGATCTGCTAAAAAGACACAATAGCTTTGCGTTTTTCCACGTCCAATTCGGCCACGAAGTTGGTGCAACTGACTAATTCCAAAACGATCGGCATTGTAGATAATCATTAAATTTGCATTGGCGACATCGACTCCAACTTCAATCACACTAGTAGTAACTAAAATGTTAATCTCACCAGCTGCAAACTCTGACATAATTTCTTCTTTTTTTGCTCCCGGCATTTGGCCGTGAAGAAGTTCAACACGTTGATCAGGAAAATCATGGCTTAGCTTTTCAAAAAGTTCCTCTGCATTTTTTAAATCAAGCGCTTCAGATTCAGTAATCAGTGGAGTAACCGCGTAAATCTGAAAATGTTGCTCCAGTTGCTCGCGCATTAGACGATAAACATCACTCATCTGGTTGCCAGTCTTCCAAAAGGACTTAATTTGCTTTCGGCCCGCCGGAAGATGGCGAATTTCTGAAACAGAAGTTTCGCCATAAACTGTTAAGGCTAGGGTTCTTGGAATTGGAGTTGCAGTCATTGCCAAAGTATCAGGTGCATTACCCTTATTAATCAAAGCTTGACGTTGTCCAACTCCAAAGCGGTGTTGCTCATCAATAATTACGAGTCCTAGGCTTTTAAAAATAACACTTGGTTGAATTAATGCATGAGTTCCAACAACCACATTGATAGTGCCATCAGTCAATTCACGATATATTTCTCGACGCTCGAGTGTCTTAGTAGTTCCAGTTAAAAGTGCTGTCCTAACTCCAAACGGCCGCAAAAGATCATCTATCTTCTTAAAATGCTGCGTAGCTAAGATTTCTGTTGGCACCATTAAAACTGCTTGAAACCCCGCAGTAACGGCTGCATACATCGCATAGATTGCAACAATCGTTTTACCTGACCCAACATCCCCTTGCAGCAAGCGATTCATTTGCTTAGTAGAATGCAAATCAGCAAAGATTTCATTTATAACCCTTTTTTGATCATCTGAAAGATCAAATGGCAATGCTTTGGTCAGTTCATTGATTTCTTCCAAGTCATACTTTTTTGCTATTCCAGTATTTTGGGAATTATGCCTAGTCAGTTCAGCAAGTTCTGTTTGGAAAATAAAAAATTCGCGGAAAATTGCGCTTCTTTTCGCTAATTCTGCTTCACGACCATTTTTTGGATGATGCATTTGCAAAATTATTTGTTGCTCGGGAAGTAAGCGATACTTTTGACGAATTGGTTCGGGAACGATATCCATTACGTCTGGCAAAAAATCCTCCAAAGCTAAATCTATCAACTCAACGAGCTTCTTTTGCCTAATATGATGGTTAACCGAATATATCGGAGCCATTCCGCTGTCATTTTCCTTTGCAGCAACAAATTTAAAGCCAGCCAAACTTTGCCTTGCAAGGTTGTACTTGCCATAAACTGCTACTTCTTTTCCAACTTCAATTTTCTCTTTTAGCCATGGCTGATTAAAAAAATTGACCAAGATTACATCATGGTCAATTCTCATTTTGAAACTAAGTCTGCTTTTTTTGTAACCAAATCTGCTAACAAAGGCGTCAGTCGCAACAATCCCTTTTAGCATTACCTTTTGACCATCCATGATCTGATCAAGTGGTATCGTCTGCAATTCATCGTAGCGAAATGGAAAATAAAATAACAAATCATATATGCTATATATTCCTAAGCTACCAAGAGCAGCAGCAGTTTTTGTTCCTATGCCTTTTAAATTGGTCACAGGAGCAAATAGTTTGTTTGCATCCATTTTACTCTACAGAAATCAAGAAATTATAAACTGGTTGCCCACCATTGTGCACTTCAAATTCAAGATCGTCGTGCTTTTCTTCTAGCGCAGAAACAACTTGATTGGCCTCTTCTTTGTTAGAATCACGACCAAACATCACAGTAATAATTTCTGAATCCTCATCAAGCATTTTTTCAACCATATCAACGGTAGATTGAACTAGATCTTTTTCAGCAACTTGAATATCACCATCAATAATACCTAAAAAATCATTTTCATGGATTTCAATACCATTGATTGTTGTATCACGGTTAGCTTTAGTAACTTCTCCTGAAACCACATCTTCAAGTGAATCAGTCATATTATCAACGTTGTTTTCCAATGTATCATCTGCATCAAAAGACAACATTGCAGTTAGTCCTTGCGAAATTGTCTTAGTAGGGACAATTCCAACTGGAATATCGCTAACTTCTGCTGCTTGTTTTGCTGCCATTACGATGTTGCCATTGTTAGGTAAAACAATTGCCTTCTTGGCTCCTGATTTCTTAATCGCATCGATAATGTCTTGAGTAGAAGGATTCATTGTTTGTCCACCAGAAATAATCCGGTTTACCCCTTCACTTTCAAACAGCTTACGAATACCGTTACCAGAAGCAACTGCGATTACAGCAAAATCTACACTTTCTTGCTGTTCTTCATTGTTGTTAACAATCGTCTCATGTTGAATACGCATGTTATCAATTTTGATTTTACCTAATTGTCCAAATTGGCTGCCATATTCAAAAATTGCACCTGGATGCTCAGTATGAATATGAACTTTAGCCACCTCGTCATCAGAAACAGCTAAAAGCGAATCACCTAATTTAGATAAGTGATCTCTAAATTCTTCAAGGTTAAATGGCTTTTTATCAGGCATATCAGCAGTCAAATCAACCATAATTTCTGTACAATAACCATGGTCAATATCTTGAGTAGCTAATTGTGATTGAACGGACTGGTGGTGCATGGCATTAATCATTTCATCCATTTCACCTTCATCTGGTTGGTAGCGATCTGCAAAATCTTCGCCAAGAAGTCCTTCCAAAAATCCCTCATAGATAAAGAGCAAGCCCTGTCCACCAGAATCAACTACGCCGACTTGTTTTAAAACAGGTAATAAGTCAGGTGTTGTCTTCAAAGCTGCTTTGGCACCTTCGACAATCGCCTTCATTACTTCTTCAACATCGTCCGTCTCATTGGCCTTATTAGCACCTTCTTGAGCTGCTACACGGGCAACAGTTAAAATTGTACCTTCAACTGGTTTCATCACAGCCTTATAAGCTGTAGCAACACCATTAGAAAAGGCATTTGCAAGTTCTTGAGCGTTTAAAGTCTGCATTCCTTGAGTAGCTTTGTACACACCTCTAAAGAGCTGGGAAGAAATAACCCCACTGTTACCGCGGGCACCCATTAGCATCCCTTTAGCTAAGCTTTCGGTTAAATCACCGACACTATTACTTGGGTTTTCGCTAACTGCCTTTGCTCCGCTTTCAATAGTTAAATTCATGTTTGTTCCAGTATCACCATCAGGAACTGGAAAAACATTCAAGGAGTTAATAAACTCTGCATTTCGACCAAGTCTGTGTGTTGCCACACGAACCATGTCTCTGAACTTTTTACTATCTATTTCCTTTAAAACCAAAATTTATAACCTCCGCTTGAGTTATTCGTCAAGCACTTTAACACTTTGAACGATGACATTAACAGCCTTAGTATCAATTCCAAGTTGATTCTTCAAATTGAATTTAACGCTAGTTTGTACGTTACGGCTAACTTCAGAAATTTTTAGTCCGTAGCCCACAATAATATAAACATCAACCGTAATACTATTATCTTCTGACTTAACAACAACACCACGTTTATAGTTTGCTCGATTAAGAATTCCATCAAAGCCATCGCGAATAGCATTCTTAGATGCCATTCCAACAACACCGTAATTGGATGTAGCTGCACTACCAACAACAGTTGCAATTACTCCGTTTGAAATATCAATCAAACCATCTTTTGTTTTGATTTTAACAGCCATGTTTATCCTCCGAATCATTGTTCTCAATATTATGAATCTATTTTATCATAGTAATCAAGTAATAATACAAAAATCCATTTATAAAAAATACTTTTCAGGTTGCAATGATTTAGAGAATATGCTATCTTAACTAAGTATGAAAACACAAATAAAGGGGGTTTAGCAAATGGCAAAAGATTATATCACTGGTAAAAAGACCACTTTTGGTAACACACGTTCACACTCACTGAATTCATCACGTCGTACGTGGAAGCCAAACCTTCAAAAAGTTCGTATTCTTGTTGATGGTAAACCAAAGCGCGTATGGGTATCAACTAAGACTTTAAAGTCTGGTAAAGTTACTCGTGCCTAATAAATGGACTGACAAATAGTTTGTCGGTCTTTTTTTGTACTTAAAAAGCCACTTTCTCTTTTAAGCTGAGAAAGTGGCTTTTTCTTTATTTTTGAATATTTTGAAAACGTTCGAGATCACGCGATTGGATTATCGCGATTAACCCCTTCTTAAATGATACATTAAACGTATCCTGATCAGGCAAAAATTCATTTGAGCTAAGTGATACAGGATTAGTATTTGAATAGCCTGCAAGATTGTACTTTGCATTTGAGATATTTAGTTCTTCTACCTCATTCAATGGAGCGACACCAAAATAAGTGTAATTTTCTATACGTTTAACAGCATGCTTTCCTGGCTTTAAAAATGAAATATAATTTTGCTGATCAATTATTTGTACCTTTTCAGCATATTGCCTGAATTCAGGTTTTAGCAGCATGAATAAATTAGTCAAAAAATGATCTAGTCTTCCACCAGTTGCACCAATTAAAGATAGTGAGTCGACGCAATAATCATCAAAAGCATAATGCAAAGCAAGTTCGGTATCGGTTAAGTCTTTTTCAGGCACTGAGTAACGAATATCAGAAACACTCTGATTAATCCGCAATAGCTCTTCTTTTTTCAGAGAATCAAAATCACCTACCGCAAGATCAGGAGTTAAATTTAACTCTTCCAATAACAAACTTCCACGATCGACACCAATAATAAAAGTTCCTTTTTCACGAGCTTTTACTAGTTTATCCTTTATATCAATAGGCCAAGAAATATTTGGACCGCCTAATAGTGCAATAGCCTTCATTATTCTTCAACAGCTTTTTCTAATTTTTTAATTTGGACTGGAATACTCTTTTGGCAGAATAGATACGAACCCGCAACAAAAATATTAGCTCCAGCGTCCTTAGCCAGTTGAGCAGTTTGGTCGTTAATACCACCATCAACCTCAATCGGCACTCTTCCTGCTAAAAGTTCATTTGCTTCTTTAATTCGCTCACATGAGCCCGAAATGAATTTTTGTCCGCCAAACCCCGGATAAACAGTCATCATTAAAACTTGATCTATTTTAGCTTGGAATTTTTCTAAAACTGAAACCGGTGTGTCTGGATTAAGAACAATGCCAGCTTTTATCCCATTTGAATGTAAAAAATCAATCCAGTGATTCAGCTTATCTTCAGTCATTGCCTCATAATGAAGTAAAACCAAATCCGCTTTTGTTTTAGCAAATTCTGGTACCAAAACATCAGGATTATTACTCATTAAGTGAACTTCTGCTTCTAAATCAGGAAATTCAGCTTTAAAATCACTGACTAGCTGCGGGCCAAATGACAGATTTGGTACAAAATGGCCGTCCATAATATCAATATGAAAACGCGTAATCCCATTTTCAGCAGCAGTAGCAATATCATCCTTCAAATTCAAATTATTAATATTTAGAATTGATGGTGCAATCATTATTGTCTCCTTATTTTAAATACTCTGGCATCCTACCATTCTCAATTTCTGAGCGCATCTGTAAATAATTATCATAACGGCTTTGTGTGATTTCCTGCTTTTCAACCAGATTTTTGACCTCGCATTTAGGTTCCTTGATATGTTGACAACCACGAAACTTGCATTTAACACTTGCTCGTTTAAATTCAACAAAGTAATTACATAAATCATTAATCTTAATTGGTGTAAAGTCAATTGCAGAAAAGCCTGGTGTATCAGCTAAAAAGCCCTCACCAAGTGGGAACAGTTGAACTGTTCTAGTAGTATGCTTACCTCGGTTCAAACTGGTAGAAATTGCAGCAGTTTCCTGCTCTATATCTTGTTTCAGATGATTAATCAATGTTGATTTTCCGGCACCAGATTGACCAGCCAGAGTCCAAATTTGTTGAAACTCAATTGCCGACGGCAATTTTTCCGCTAGTTCTTCCCATTGATAAAAAATTGGGTAACCTATTTTTGCGTAATAAGACAAATTAGCTTTAATTTCGGCCAATTTTGCTTCATCAGCCAAATCACTTTTTGAAAGATATATACTAACTGCAACTTTTTGCCAAGAAAAGAAGGTTAGATACCTATCTAATAATTGAAGCGAAAAATCAGGCTCAACAGCTGAAATCACCAGTAAAACATGATCTACATTTGCTAGTGCAGGACGGCCAATCAAGTTAACTCGAGGCAGGATTTCTGTTAAATAGCTTGTACCCTGCTCGTCTACTTGAATTTTTACATGGTCGCCAACAGTGGGCTTTTCCTTATTTTTCCGGAAAAGTCCTCGCGCTCTTGTGCGAACAATTTGGTTTCCAGTTTGAACATCATAAAAACCAGAAATTAGTCCAACAACTATCCCATCAGTTTGTTTAATCATCTATTTACCTTTTCGTTTAGTATAGTTTGGCCATCCCTGACAACACGTAATTCACCTGCTCCATCCTTTAACGAAAATGGAATTGAGAAGTTCATGTCTCGTTTTATGTACAAATCACGGTAAATATTATTAATTGAGTGATCGTCATCAGAAACATAGATTTGAATGTGATTACCTCTTCTGTTAGGCGAATCATCATCATTATCTTGATACGTTACTGTAAATGTTTTAATCGCAGTATGGTCTCGTTCAATTTTTGGACCCTCAGAAACACTAACCATTATTGTACTTCCGTGAGGGACATGTGTTCCGGGGGCAGGACTCATGGAAATAACCATGCCCTTCTTTACTTTCTTTGAATAAGCAGGACTGACTTGCAAAATCAAATCATGCCGACGAACATATTCTTGAACTTCTCGCAATGTGTAATCTTTAAAATCTGGAAGCTTAACTGTATCATTTTTTTCGTGATCATCTTGTCCTTTTGAAACGACCAAAGTGATTGTTGTTTCTGCCGGCTTTACTTCAACTCCAGCAGCAATGCTTTGCGAAACCACATGATCAATTGGAACACTGTCAGAAAACTGGTTTTCACGAATAACGTCAAAGCCCATTTTTTCTAGTTTAGCAACCGCTACTTGATATGAATCGCCTGACACATCCGGCACTTTAGCCATTCCAACACCATCGGAAACTTTTAAGTCAACAAATCTACCTTTTTTTGTCACTCTACCAGCTGGAGGCGATGTTGAAATAACTTTACCTCGACTAATTCGCTCTGAATTTTGATGCCTTATTCTACCAACCTTCAAACCGACTTGTTCAATTTTTTGGCGAGCAGATTCTTCGGATAAATTAGTAACATCTGGAATTCTTACTTCACTTTGACTGTTATTGGTAACAACTAAAAGTAATAAACCAACCACTAAAACAGCTGCCAGACCCATAAAAAGCCACCACCATTTATGAGTTTTTAATGTCTGCAAAAAATTGCCTTTTGTTGAGGACTTATTATTTTTATCGTCTAATGTCTCTTCTTTTACTTGATTACTATCTTCTCGCTGACGATTAGCCTTAAAATCAGGTAAAATTATAGTTTCATCATCACTTGTGCCATGTGTTGGTACAAAAACAGGTTCATTAACTCGAGCAGGATCCAAGCTAGTGTCAATATCTGCACGCATTGCGCTCGCTGAAGCATAGCGATCCCGCGGATCCTTAGCGGTTGCTTTTAGCACAACATTTTCTAGAGCTTGCGGAACCTTCGCATCTTTTTCTTTAATCGATGGAATTGGCTCTTGGGCATGTTTAAGAGCAATCGCGACTGCAGAGTCACCATTAAATGGAACTGAGCCAGTTATCAGCTCATAGAGAATGATTCCAAGTGAGTAAATATCTGATTGTTTAGTAATTAACCCACCACGTGTCTGTTCAGGAGACATGTAATGCACTGAACCGAGCGCAGAGTTTGTCTGCGTAATTGAATTTTGGTTTAATGCAACTGCTATGCCAAAATCGGCAATTTTAATATTACCGTGTTTATCCATCAAAATATTTTGTGGCTTTAAATCACGGTGTATCACATTATGCTTATGAGCCAATGTCATTGCACTAAGTATTTGATCCATAATTCGAATCACATCATGCAAATTAAGTGGTGAATTCTGAATAATATAGTCTTTTAAATCAGGTCCATCTACGTACTCCATTACCATGTATGGCAAGCCCTGATCAGTGCCCACATCTAAAACCATCACAATATTAGGATGACTTAATTCACTGGTAGCAAGCGCTTCACGTTGAAAGCGCGCTACAGTTTGCGGCTCTTTTTGTAGATCCAGCCTTAAAATTTTAACGGCAACTTTCCGCTGTAAAATGATGTCTTCAGCTAAATAGACATTTGCCATTCCGCCTTCACCTAATGTATCGATTATGCGATAGCGGTCGCCTAATAAATAGCCTTTATTAATCAACGTGAGCCACCACCTTCATTTAGGACTAGACAAACGGTAATGTTATCGCCGCCACCAAGACGATTTGCTTCATTAATTAGCTTATGGCAGCGGTCTTTGAGTGATAGATCCTTAGTGGCTAAAATTTGTTGGATTTGCGGATCAGTCAAAGAATTGGTTAGGCCATCTGTGCACAGCAAAATAAGGTCGTCATCATTGAAGGGGATTTCACGAAACTCAGGATCAATTGTGCTTGAAACGCCAAGTGACTGCGTAATGATATTTTTTTGCGGATGGGTTAAAGCCTGCTGCTTAGTAATTTGCCCCATTTTAACTAGTTCATTAACAAGAGAATGGTCTTCAACTAGTTGAACAAATTTTCCTTCTGCATAACCGTAAGCACGTGAATCACCCAAATGAGCAATCAAAGCTTGATGGTCAAACACAACTGCCAAAACAATTGTAGTGCCCATTCCATTTAAATCAGGAAAACGATCTGCTGTGCGCAAAATCGTTTCATTTTCAGAGCTTAATTGGACATCAAGCCATTTATGAGCATTTGCACAATCACTGAAATCGGTCTCGCTAAAGCTGTGACCTAAATGGCTAACAGCCATGGTTGAGGCAACGTCACCACCTTGGTGACCACCCATGCCATCACAAACGATTGCCATCGTCGCTCCACTTTTGTTTTTAAAAACTTGTACAAAATCTTGGTTGCTTTTACGTATTCGTCCAATACTTGAAGCAAATGCTGTTTTAATCAAAATGTTAACCTCGTGCTATAAACTTGGCAATAAAGAAGCCATCACTGCCATAACTGTCCGGTAAAAGCTTAATTAAACCATTTGGCGCATCCATATTACCTGTAGTGAATGACTGTAATTCAAACTCCGGATGCTCTTTTAAGAAAATTTCTACAACGTCTTCGTCTTCTTCACTTGCAATCGTACAGGTAGAATATACTAGCTCTCCATTCTGCTTCAGTAATTGACTAACATGATCAAGAATCGCCAACTGAATTTGTTGCAGCTTGGTTAGATCAGCCAGGGTTTTATTGTAGCGAATTTCTGGTTTTCTTCTAAGTAATCCTAATCCTGAACAAGGAGCATCCACTAAAATCTTATCAAAAGAATTTTTGCTAAATTCGCTATCCACCTTGCGAGCATCCATTTCCTTGGTGATTACCCGCTCAGCTACATTCATTCGTTCAGCGTTTTGCTTAACCAAGCGTAATTTATTGGCATGAATATCCAACGCCGTAACTGTGCCACTGTCTAGTTTTTCAGCAATCTGCACTGTTTTACCGCCTGGGGCACTACAGGCATCGAGAACTTTTTCATTTCCTGTAAAATCAAAAGCGCTCACTGCTAAGCTAGCAGCTTCATCTTGAATGGTTAGTTTGCCAGATTTAAATAAGTTAGTTGAACTAACACCGCCATGATCCAAAACCAATTCTTCACTCGTCAATTGGGAATGTTGTGGCGAGAAGCCTAATTCATTCAACTCACTGACAACTTCAGTTGGATTCGCCAGCCGAGAAAGACGAACAGTATTTTTAGCTGGTTCATTAATACTTGCCAGAATACTTTCTGTTCGTTCAATTCCCCAATGATCAACTAAGTACTTAACTAACCATTCTGGGACGCTTTCTTTGACGCTTAAATAATTTATCTGCTGCTCTTTTTCAGGTAAAACTGGCCCACGTCTAATTAAAGAGCGCAAGATTCCATTAACTATTTTATAGCCAGTCGAATTACGCTTTCCAAACTGTTTAGCCAAAATATTAGCTTCGTTTAAAACTGCTCGGTTAGGAACTTTATCCATAAAAAAGAGTTGATAAGCTGACATTAATAACAATGGCTTTAGATAGTCTTCTTTTAGCTTAGTTTTGATTAAATCATGCAATTGAAATTCCAAATAAATCTTATATTGAACCGTACCATAAACAAGCCTGGTAGCAAAGTTGCGGTCAGTTTCCGATAAACTAGAATTGCGCAAGCTATTATTCAAGCTAATATTTGAATATGAGCCATCATTAAATATGTGTATTAAAGTTTCTAAAGCAATAAAGCGAGCACTTTTATCCGTCAACTACTTGTTCTCCTACTTTAAACTTACTACCTTGACCATTCAAAAAGCTCTGAATTGCCATTTTCTTCTTTCCAGCTGGTTGAACTTCTAGCAGATTCAAAACGGTGCCTTCCGCAAAACTAATTGCGAAACGATTATCATTAGCAACTAGACTTCCAGCGGGCAGAGTTGTTTTTTCTTCAGAAACTTGAGCTTGCCAAACTTTAAGTCGACTATTTCCAAGCATTAGGTAAGCGCCTGGATCAGGATTGAGCCCTCTTATTAAGTTATTTGCTTGTGACGCAGTTAACGTCAAACTAATCTTTTCTTGTTGCTTGCTGATATTCGGAGAGAAAACGACCTGGTCAGGATCCTGCGCCGTTTTTTCATCTGGATGAGCAATTATATGTGGAAGTGTCTCTAAAAGCAAGTCTCGACCAACAAGTGATAATTTATCAAAAACGCTACCAGTAGTATCATCAGGCTCTATCTTAATTGCCTTTTGCGCATAAATGTCACCCGCATCCATTTCCTTGACCATTTCCATAATAGTGATACCAGTTTCTTGATCGCCATTAATCACAGAATATTGAATTGGCGCTCCACCACGATATTTAGGTAAAAGTGAGCCGTGAACATTAACCGCAGCAATTTTAACTGAGTTTAAAAATTTAGTTGGTAAAAATTGACCATATGCTGCTGTAACAATAAGGTCAGCGTGCATTTCAATCAGCTCTTCGACTTCTTCGGAACGAGCCAACTTAGTAGGCTGATAAATCGGTAAATTGAGTTCTTCAGCCGCCACCTTAACAGGCGTTTTAGTAACTTGCTGCTTTCGACCAACCTTTTTATCTGGTTGCGTCACTACAGCCTTAATTTCATAATTATTTTCGACTAGTCCTTTTAAAATTGGTACAGAAAAATCTGGTGTTCCCATAAAAATTATTGATGTCATTAAACATATCCCCTTTACATGATTCGTTCTGGTTCATTGTCGATATAAATATTTAATCCATATCTCTTCACTTTTTGTGCAGAATCCTGGATTTGATGTAATAAGCTATTTAAATTGTCTTCTTTTTTATATTTTACCAGTATTTGATAATAATATTGATTTTTTAGACGAGAAATTGCGCTTGGTGATGGTCCTAAGATAATTGCCGAACTACTCAAATGTTGCTGAAGTTGCTTTTTAATTTTGAATGCTTCCTTAGCAGCATTTTGCTCATTTTTGGATGCAACAGAAACCAAAACGGTATAAAAGTATGGCGGATAATCACCAGCATGACGGACTTTCATTTCATAAGCATAAAAATTCTCATAATCCTGTTTTTTAGCAAATTTAATAGCGTAATGATCTGGATTAAAAGTTTGTATTATGACTTCGCCAGTCTTTTCAGCACGTCCTGCCCGACCGGCCACTTGTGTCAAAAGCTCAAAGGTACGTTCAGATGCATTGTAATCTGGCACCCACAAACCCGTATCGGCGTTGATTACACCAACTAAAGTTACATTGGGAAAATCCAGTCCCTTGGCTATCATCTGTGTGCCCAATAGAATATCTGCCTCATGGTTACCAAAAGTATCAAGAATATTTTTAAAGGCACCTTTTTTTCTCGTCGTATCAACGTCCATCCGTAACACTCTTGCTTTGGGTATTAGCTCATTCAACTCTTCTAACACCTTCTGCGTTCCGGTACCTAAAAATCTGATTCGTTTACTGTGACAATTAGGACAAATTTGTGGAATTGCAGTTGTATAGCCACAATAATGACACTGCATTTGTTGGGTATCCTTATGCATTGTCAACGAAAGGTCACAATTAGGACATTTCATTACGTAACCACATTCACGACAAAGCATAAAACTGGCAAAGCCGCGTCGATTGAGCATTAAAATGACTTGTTCCTTTTTTTGCAGTCTTTGCTTGATTGCATCAACTAATTGAATTGATAAATCAAGTTGATTACCTGCAAAATCAGCCTTTTTTAAGTCTATTAAATTTACTTCAGGTAGTTTCTTGGCATTGGCACGTTTTGGAAGTTCTAATAACTGATAAACACCTTTCTGGGCTCGTGCACGGCTATCAAGAGACGGAGTGGCACTACCCAGAACTAAAGGACAAGAATTGTATTTACTACGCCAAATTGCAACATCCCGTGCATGATAACGCGGATTGTCTTCTTGCTTATAAGACGATTCATGTTCTTCATCAATTACAATTAAACCGATATTAGTTAAAGGAGCAAAAACCGCGCTTCGTGCACCTACTACAACATGAACCTCCCCGCGTCTTATACGACGCCATTCATCATATAATTCCCCTTCAGATAAACCACTGTGCAATACCGCTATTTGATCACCAAAACGATTTTTTACTTGCTCAACCATCTGCGGTGTTAGTGAGATTTCTGGTACTAGCATTAACGCATTTTTGCCAAGCTCAAGCGTCTTACTAATTGCATTCAAGTAGACTTCAGTTTTGCCACTACCCGTAATCCCTTCTAATAAAAAAGTCTTAGCCGTTTTAGTTTGAATCGCAGGGGTAATTTGCGCAAGTGCTTCTTTCTGGTCCTCATTTAACTCAACCTTTGGTTGACTTGCTTTAGACCGTCCATAGCTAGCTATTGGATCACGATAAATTTCAGTTTGACTTCTTTCAAGCCAACCTTTTTTAATCGCGCTTGTTAAAGTTTCTGTTTTGAGCTGAGCCCCTTGCTCAAGTTCATTTTGCATCATTGGAAATTGTTCATAATTTTCAATGACAAACATTAATAGTTGTCGCTGCTTAACGGCATTTGTACGAAGCTCTTCATACAAACTAATATAATCTTTTTTAGCTAAAGTAAGTTCATAACAATTGGCTGTTTTTACTTTGGCACGATTTTCAACCAAATATTCTATCTTGGCATCTTGACTGCGTAGCAAGCTATTAATACGACCAATCTCTTGATTATCAGTCACATTAGCTAAATCAATTGGATCACCGTGAAAGTATGGCATTTTTTTTGCTTCGTCGGTTATCGGTACCAAGATTTTGCGGTAATTTGCCCGCATCACTCTTGGGAGCATTGTCTTAAGAATCGAAATTCGATAGGCAAAAATCCGATTAGCCAGCGCGTTAGATAATTCAACTAATTCAGGTGTTAACGGTGGCATTTCATCCACTACTAAAAGCAAATCTTTTAATTCACCCTGATATTTGCTTTTTTCACTGAGGCCAACGACAAAACCCTGCAATTTACGTGAACCAAATGGTACAAATACTCGTGAGCCAATTTCTACACCATCTAAGTCATCTGGTACATGATATTCAAAAATGCGGTCAGTCTGTTTTGCTGCAATATCAATTACTACTTGCGCAATCATTTAATCATCCTTAAAAAAATAACCTCCATCCCAAAAGAGATGGAGGTTAAATAATTCAACCAACTACTGATTAACCTCGCGATGGCTTGAATCGACGGTAACTTTACCGGCTTCAATCTCTTCAAGGGCCTTTCCGACGGGCTTTAATGATTTATATTCTTTCAATGCCTCTGGATCACCAGCTTCAAGTTCATGTGCACGCTTAGCAGCAAGAACTGATAATGAATATCTTGAATCCACTTGGGCTAATAATTTATCAATTGATGGATATGTAACTCTCATCTTTAATCCTCCCTAACCATTTTACGGTAAGTATCAATAACGCGTTTTACACTGACATGTTCAGCATCTACGATTGCCTTAATGTGATCAACTGCATTTGCAACAGTATCATTGACCACCGCATAATCATAATCTTGCATGACTAAAATTTCATTACGCGCCTGCTTGATTCTTCCCATAATAACATCTTCAGACTCAGTCCCACGATTTTCTAGGCGTTGATGTAATGTATGCAAATCTGGTGGCGTTAAAAAGATAAAAACTCCGTCAGGCATTTTTTCTCGTACCTTTTTTGCTCCATTAACATCGATTTCCAGCAGTACATCTTTGCCTTCTTCAAGCATTCGCTTAACCGGTACTAAAGGTGTCCCATAAAAATGATCAACGTACTTATTATATTCTAAAAGTTCACCTTGGTTAATGGCTTCTTGAAATCTTTCTTCGCTAACAAAGTAATAATCTTTACCATCTACCTCGCCCGGTCTAGGTTTTCTTGTTGTCATCGAAACCGAATATTCAAACGGAAAAACTTTACCATCTACGATTGCACTTTTCACAGTGCCCTTTCCTACTCCTGAAGGACCAGAAAGAACAAGCAACAAGCCTTTTTCTGTCATGCCATACTCCCCTAATAAAAGCTATTATGTCTAGTTTGCACTAAATGCAGAATATTTTCAAGTTCTACCTATTTATTATGTACAATAGGGAATTTTAAAGTAGCGCATGATGGAAATTATTTTTGGAAAAAGTATTGTTTTTCTGAACAAATGTTCTTATAATATAAAGAGTCAAACAAGTGTTCGAGAAAAACTGAGGTATGATTGATGAAAAACTCACTTAAAAAAATCTATCACTATTTATTTGATTATGACATTGATAAACTGAGTATTTATGACCAATATCACAGTGAAATTCTATCTTCTTTAGAATTTGCTTTACTTCACCGGGCTTATGTCCTATTAAGATATCAAGATGGTACTAGTGAAATTGGGCAGGTCATTAAGCACATTTCTGCAGGACGCTTTGCCTTGCGCACAACTAACCAAAAGCTAATAAAAGTTATTGACTTAGATAATATTTTTAGGGTCGATTTAGCTTAATAAAAAAAAGAGTTGAGAAATATTTCTCAACTCTTTTTTACTATTCTTCTTTCACTAAATAGTAAGTTTCACTAACTATTTTTAAGCCAGCATTTTGATAAGTCCGAACTGCCGCTATGTTATCAGGTTCGACATCAAGCGAAAACTCGTTTTTTCCTTTTCTAAGCAAAATTTCCATCATTTTTTTAATAAAGAAGCTAGCATATCCATGTCCCTGATAGTCGCGAGCAACAAATAAACCAAAGAAATACCCGTCATCAACAGCACAATAGCCAATCACGTCTTCTTTATAAGTTAAAACAAAACTCAGCATTTGATCATCAGCCAAACTTTCGGCAATATAAGTTTTAGCGTTCGCAATATCTAGATCAAAAGCTACACTATAAATACTTGCAACATTATTAAAATCCGTTTTGACCATCTGACGCACGCCTAGTATGCGATTAAGTTTGTCATCTTGAAAAATTTTCTCTGGATTTTGTGTACTCATATGATAGTCAGTAGCATCAACTTTTAAATTATTATTGGACAAATATGTCGGATTTTGTTCTATAAAAGCTTTCTCGCTAACAAAATCATAGTTCTGATAACCATATTTATTCAGAATCTTTTTTGCACGCTTAATCATTTCAGTAGCTACGCCTTGTTGACGTTTTTTGGGCGCTACTTCCACATGAATGTCGACTTCTTCATCCGGCTTCTCATCAGCATAAAGCATTGTTAGACCTATTAGCTCTTCATTATCATAAGCTAGAATAAAAGTAGGCATATCCTTAAAATAATTGTATTGATTACTTAAATAGATATCACAAAAAGTTTTATCGTGTTCATGAATTACTTTAGCTAGCTGACGAGCCTGCTTCACTTCTTTAGAATCTAATTTTATTTTTTCGAGATATCTCATTCTTTCTTTTTAAAACTCCTCATTAGGTCTTTCGCGTTTTGTTTTGCAGCTTGAGTAACATCGCTTCCTGCCATCATTTCGGCAATTGCAGTTACTGTTTCTTCCTGGGTTAATGGACCTATTTGAGTGTAGGTTGCACCATCTTTAACTTCCTTGGCAACTAAGTACTTTTGATCACTAGCTGCAGCTACCTGAGGCGAATGAGTTATGGCAATAACCTGTTTATTTTGTCCAATTGAATGCAATTTCTTTCCAATTGCCGCTGAAACTCTTCCAGAGACACCAGTATCAATTTCATCAAAAATCATTGTTCCTACAGGTTCAACCCGACTAAAAATTGCTTTAAGCGCTAAAATCAACCTTGATTGCTCACCACCTGAAACAATTTTTACCAATGGCATTAAATCTTCTCCCGGATTAGGAGCGATTAGGAACACAACTTCATCTGTTCCCTTTTTGGTGAAACCCTTAGTAGTCGAAATATCTATTGCAAAACGGGCCTTTGCCATGTATAAGTCTTTAAGTTCTTGCTTAATCTTCTCTTCTAATGTATTTGCAACTTTTTCACGCATCTGATGAAGTTTCTTTGCTTCTTCAGTTAGCTTACTTTCAACTTGAGCTACTTCTTTTTGCAGTTTTTCTTCATCCAGACCGCCAGTTTCATATTGACTTAACTCTTTTTGTACTTTTTCATAAAAAGCAAACACATCCTGCAAAGTAGGGCCATACTTTTTCTTTAGCGAATTGAGTAAATCTAATCTACTTGTAACATATTGATAGCGTTCCTCATCAAAGTCCATTTCATCTAAGACATTTGATAGTTCACTTCTGGCATCACTTAATGCAAAGACACCGTCATCAATTGTTTTGGCAATGTCCTTAAACTTAGCACCATATTCGCCGAGTTCATTTGCAGCACTCTGAGCATTACCTAGTAGTGTTTCCAAACCATGTTCGTCATCATCGTACAACTGCATTAAGTAATTTGCAGTGTCCACGATTTTTTGATAGTTACTTAATTCGTTGTATTCTTCTTCTAGTTGCTCGTCTTCTGTTGGATCAGTTAAGTTGGCAGAAGATAATTCTTCACTTTGAAAGGTTAAAATATCCTGCTTTTGGGCTAACTCTTGAGCGTCACTTCGCAAATGGTTCAACCGGTTGCTTAACTTTTCCCAAGTAGCGAAATTGGCTTGGTACTCCGCTAGCTCTTTTTTAAATTGTTCTGGAGCGTAATTATCAACTAAATCAATTTGCCGGTCCTGATCCATTAAAATTTGTTGATCATTTTGACCGTGAATATCAACCAGATAATAACCCAATTCTCGTAAAACGTTAATCGTCGTTAACTGTCCATTAATTCTGACTACATTACGACCTTTAACGGCAAGCTCCCTACTAATCACAAGTTGCCCGTCTGAAATAGGCAAGCCATACTGCTCACATAGTTCTGTAATTTTAGCGGCTTGATTGTCAATTTCAAAAAGACCTGTAATAACAGCCTTCTTTTCACCACTACGAACCATTTCTTTTTGGCTTCTTCCACCCATCAATAGTGAAACGGCATCAATAATAATAGATTTACCAGCACCAGTTTCACCAATTAGCACTGTCATATGTTCTTGAAAGCGAACCTTCAAAGCCTTAATAATGGCGAAGTTTTTAATATCCAGTTCAACTAACATAATTATCTCCTAAAGCTCAGCAACTGCTCGTTCAACAACTTCTTCAGGGGTTCCTGACCATAGCATTTGCCCACCATCTTCTTCACTTTTTTGCAAATGAATTAAAAATTCAATATTGCCTTTGCCACCTTTAATTGGTGAATAATCAAGGCCTAGCACGTTAAAGCCTATTTCACGCGCTTTTTCGATGGTATGTTCAATTACATTGCAATGAACCTGGTGGTCATGAACAATTCCGTGTTTACCAACATTTTCTGGCCCCGCTTCAAATTGAGGCTTAATTAGGCAAACAGCATCACAATCATTTTTAAGAATGTCGTACATTGGCGGCATAATTAGATCAAGTGAAATAAAAGAAACGTCAGTCATCGCAAAATCAGGTAATCCCTGGGTAAAATCTTCAGGTTTACTAAAACGGAAATTTTGCTTTTCCATGACCACAACGCGTTTGTCATCTCGCAACTGCCAAGCCAACTGATTGTATCCTACGTCAAGTGCATACACCATTTTGGCGTGGTTCTGTAGTGCAACATCTGTAAAACCACCGGTAGAAGCTCCAATATCAAGACATATTTTATCTGTTAAATCAATTTCGAACGATTCAAGGGCTTTTTCGAGCTTAAAACCCCCACGTGAGACATATTTTTTATCCGACTTTTTAATATAAAAATGTTCATCTTCAGGAAAACTTGTTCCACTCTTATCAATCCGCTGATGATTGTGATCCGAAACCAAACCAGCCATAATTGCTCGCTGTGCCTGAGTTCGAGAGTTAAAAAGTCCTTGTTTAGCTAATAGTATGTCAGCTCTTTCTTTCATTTTTTAGAGCACCTTTTGATATAAATCTAGAAAACCAGTTAAAACTCCATTGTTAAGACTCGTTAAATTTGCTTTTGCCTCAGCAATTAATTTGGTCAGTTCTCTTCTACTTTGTTCAATACCAAGAATTGTTAAAGTATTGTTCTTACCATTTTCTTGGTCCTTGTGAGTTGCTTTTCCAGCCTCTTTACTAGTTTGAACGACATCAACTAAATCATCATAAATTTGGTATGCTCGACCAAAATTATCGGCAAATTTAATTAGATTTGTCTTACTATTTTCATCTGCTCCCGCATAAACAGCACCCATTTTGACACAAGCTTCAATCAAGCAACCAGTTTTTAACCATTCCATTCGATCAATTAAAACTTCGTCATCAGCCACACTTGCATTATTGGTTGAATCAATGTCAAGATATTGTCCTCCAACCATACCGTTGGGTCCAACTGCTGAGGTAATAATTTCAACCAATTCATAGGACTTGCTGCCTTCTGCAATCCATTGAATTCCTAATGGAAGCAATGCGTCTCCAGCCAATATTGCTTCAGCTTCACCCCATTTTTTATGACTGGTTAATTTGCCACGGCGATAATCATCATTATCCATCGCAGGTAAATCATCATGAATCAAAGAATACGTGTGGATTAGTTCGATACCACAAGCAATTTGAACTTCAGAATTCGTAATGTCCTTATTTAAAGAATCTAAGGTAGCCAAAAACAATAAGGGCCGCAGTCTTTTACCACCAGCCATTACTGAATAGGTCATAATTTGACTTATTTTTTTGTCATCAATGTCTTGTTTTAAATGTTCCTCTAAATATTGATCAATTTTGGGTGTCCATTTTTTTCTAAATTCTACAAAATTCATATTATTCTTCCGGTGCTGCAGCGTCATTTGGATCTAATTGATGTTCTGTACCATCACTATCAATTAATTTGGCAACAGTCTCCTCTGCTTCCGTTAAACGTTTGTTCAAGTCCTTACTCAGTTTTACTCCAGTTTGAAATTCAGTCAATGCATCTTCTAAGGCTACATTACCATTTTCAAGGTTGCTAACAATTTTTTGTAATTCATTTAATTCTTCTTCGAAGTTATTTTTCTTAGTTGCCATTTTCGTTTCTCCTAACTGCTTTTACAACAGCCTGTGCTTTACCATCTTTAAAATTAATGTTTATTTCATTATTCTTCTTCAATTGATCCACAGAAGTAATTGTCTTCTGCGTATCATCAGTTACATAAGCATAACCACGATCAAGCGTCATTAAGGGGCTGTAGTCGTTCAATTGCTGACCAGCTTGAGCCAAATGATGCCTTTTTTCGCGTAAAAGCGTCTGCATATTGGAAACTAGTTTTTGGTAGAAAAAGTTCTCTTGTTGAAGCACTTGCTCAATTTTCTTTTCTGGATTCACACCAACTAGCTTTTGCTTTGTAAGTTGATATTGTTGTCTTTGCCGCTCAAGTAGATGAATCATGCTACTGTGAAGCCGCTCACGTAATAAATCGACGGTTTGGGCCTGCTCGTCATATAGTCTGGCCGGTTCTCTCATAATGACCGAATTGTTAATACGATTCAAATATTCACGTCTAACTCGAATAATATTCTGCATACTTGCCAATAGGCTGCTTTGTAATTGATGAATATTAGCTAATTCATCAGGCAAGTTAGGTGTTGCATATTCAGCTGCAGCAGTGGGTGTTGCAGCACGGGCATCAGCCACCAAATCACACAAGGTAGTATCAGTTTCATGACCAACTGATGAAATAACCGGCATACTCATATCATAAACTTGCCGAACCACTTTTTCTTCATTAAAAGGCCACAAATCTTCAAGCGAGCCACCACCTCTACCAATAATCATGACATCATATTTGTCACCATAACTGGTAATTTGTTTCATTGCTTCCACCAAAGAATCTGCAGCACGATCTCCTTGAACTTGAGCAGGAAATAAATCAACTTCGGCATGAGGAAATCTGCGATTGACAGTAACCAAAATATCATGAATTACTGCTCCGGAAGCACTTGTAACTACTGCAATATGATCTGGAAACTTTGGCAACGGCCTCTTATGGGCTTCATCAAACAAACCTTCGTCAGATAATTTTCTTTGCAATTGTTTTAACTGCTCATATAGTGCCCCAAGACCAGCAGGTTCCATTGATTCGGCATAAAATTGGTAGGTACCTTGGGGACCATACACACTTACATAACCCGAAATATAGACCTTCATACCCTCTTCAGGCTTGAATTTAACCTTATCAAAATATGAACGGAACATTACCACATTTATTTTAGATTTTTCATCTTTCAACGAAAAATATTGATGAGAATTTCTGCGATAGCGAAAATTAGACAGTTCACCTTGAAGAAAAACTTTATGCAAATACGGATCATTTTTGAACTTCTGTGTAATATAGTAATTCAGATCCGTAACTGTAAGATACTTATTATCTGCCATTTTTTCTCCTTGTTAGTTTAACAACTTGCTCCATCAATGATTCTACAGTTAAAGGCCCAATTCCTCCAGGGACTGGCGTAATAAAGCTCACTTTAGGTTTAACCAACACAGTATTAACATCCCCAACAGTTTGATTGTTAACTCTATTAATGCCAACATCGATCACCACTGCATTTTCTTTGACCATCTCTGGCGTAATCAAGTTAGCGTGTCCAACAGCTGAAACAAGTATATCGGCATTTTTGGTATATTCAGCAAGCTGTTTTGTTTTTGAATGCAAAATAGAAACTGTCGCATCTCTTTCTAGCATTAAAGCAGCTAATGGCTTGCCAACAATACTACTACGACCGATGATTACCACTTTTTTGCCATGTAACTTAATTTGATAGTGATCAAGTAATGCCAATACACCATGAGCTGTTGCAGGTTCTACATAATGGTCACCGCGCCATAAACGGCCTACATTACTCGGCGTCAAACAATCGACATCTTTTTCTGGGTCGATATGTTCCAATGCTTCATTGAGGTTAATTTGCGGTGGGACCGGTAACTGGATCATAATACCGTAAACTTTTTTATCCTGATTTAACCGATCAATCAGAGTTAACAAAGACTGCTGACTCTGTGTTTTAGGCAGTTGATAGACTTTTTGAACAATTCCAATTTCATCTGCTCGCCTTTTTTTAGTTTTAATATAGAGCTTACTACTTGGATCATCACCAATATTAATTACGCAAAATAATGGAACTATTCCCTGACTTTTTAATTCACTAACTTGTGTCTTTAGTATAGCCGCGCGCTCATCAGCTAAGTTCTTTCCATCTAGAAATTGACCCATTAGTTTATTCCTTTTTTAAAAAAATAGCCGGCTATCAAGCCGACTATTAATTATTTTTGGATGAAATTTGCCAAAATACCGTTAATAAACGGTTTAGTTTTTGGATCCGCAAACTCATCACATAAGTTCAAAGCTTCATTGACCGCTGCTTTAGGCTCAATTTCATCGCTATATTTAATTTCAAATAGAGCTATTTCTAAAATAGCCAGCGAAATTTGGTCAATTCGATCAATGCGCCAGTTTTTCTTTAGATAAGAAGCAAGCTGACCTTTTAGCTCGTCCCGCTTTTCAATCACACCTTCAATTAAAGTCTTTGAATAAGCAGAAAGTTCTTTTAAATCAAGCATTGCAACGGTTTTTGCCTCAACTTCAGCAGGTGTATACTTTAAATCTTGATTAGCTAAATATACAGCCTGCATTGCAACTCTACGACTCTCGTGTTGATTCATTTTTATCCTTTTCATCAATGTCAGAGAAAAGTTGAGAGGTACCACTATCATCCTGCTCTTCTTCCTCTGGGAATACTAGACCGATTACATGGACATTAATTTCCTTGAGAGTCAGATCAGTCATTTGAAGCACTTGCTGTCTTAATGACTTTTGAAGATCCTTTGCGATTTTTGGAACATTACAGCCAGCTTCAAGACCAACGTAGACGTCAGCAATTAAGTCACCATCTTCGTTTACTCTGATTTCGACGCCGCGACGTAAATCTTCGCGACCTAAAACCCAGTTAATTCCAGATCTGACATTGCCATGCATTTCAGCCACACCGTCAACTTTTTCGGCAGCAATGCCCATAATAACTTCAAGAACACTAGGATCTATTTCAATTTCTTCACCGTTATTTTTATCATCTAAGACAATTTTTGAACTATCTGCCATTTTGTTTACCTCAAAAAACTATTTATTTGCGCGAGATACGTATGTGCCATCAACAGTATTGATAATTAATACATCGCCTTCATTAATAAAGAATGGCACGTTGACTACTAAACCTGTCTCCATTGTAGCAGGTTTACCACCACCTGAAGAAGTATCACCCTTAATATTTGGTTCAGTTTTTGAAACCGCTAATTCAACCGTGTTAGGTAATTGAATTCCTAATGTCTTACCATCATGCATAATTACACTAACATCCATGTTTTCCTTTAAATACTTAGCTTCATCAGTAATTTGTTCATTTGGAATTGCTAACTGATCATAAGTAGTTGTATCCATGAAAACATAGTTTGAACCATCGTTATAAAGGTATTGCATACCCTTTGTTTGGATTTCCGCAGTTTCAACTTTAGCAGTGGAACGGAATGTATATTCTTGAACTGCACCAGTGTTTAAGCTCTTTAACTTGGAACGAACAAAGGCACTACCTTTACCAGGTTTAACATGTTGGAACTCAACGATGCGCCATAAGTCATTATTGTACTTGATGGTCAAACCATTTTTAAACTCGTTAACTGAAATCATTGTCATATTAAGAACCTCATCTCCATAATAATATCTTACCAATTAACACGTGATTTTACTATAAATAATCTCTAACTTTATAAAGAAATTAACTCATCCTTAGGTAAAGTAGATAAAGTCTCTGGCGAATTGTCGTGAACAAGAATATCATCTTCAATTCTAACCCCACCTTTATTAGGAAGGTAAATTCCGGGCTCGACAGTATGAACCATATTATTTACCAATTCTTGCTTACCAAATGGTAACGCCGGTTGACAGAGTTCGTGAATTTCTAAGCCGATTCCGTGCCCAATGCCATGACCGAAGTACTGACCATAGCCTTGTTCAGTGATATAGTCGCGGGCAGCATGGTCAACATCACTACCTTGATTGCCTACCACTGCTGCTTCGATACCACGTCTTTGAGCTTCATGAACAATCTCATAAATTTTTTGCATTTCTTGATCAACTTTACCAACTGCTACAGTCCGCGTAATGTCAGCTGCGTAACCATTATAAAAGGCACCAAAGTCAATTACAACCATGTCGCCATCTTCAATTACTTTATCGCTTGCAACTCCGTGTGCCCAAGCTGAACGCGCGCCAGAAGCAATAATTGTATCAAAGCTCGGACCATCGCCTCCATTAACTTTAAAGAGGTAATCAAGTTTGGCACCAATATTACGCTCAATTGCCCCTGGCTTTACTAAAGGTAGAATTTCATTGAAGCTATCCATTGAAATATTAATCGCACGACGGAGCATCTCAATTTCCAGCGGATCTTTAACGTTTCTAACTCGTTCAACTAATTCTTCACAAAGTTCAAAATCAATTTCTGGATTAAGCTCTTGCAAAGTAAATAACTCAGTTGCTGAAACAAATTCCCCTTCAACCAAGACTTTTTTCAGATTAGCCTTTTTTAACTGATCAGATATTTCTTGATCCTGGTTGCCATGCTTCATAATAACAGTCATTTCACCAGGAGCCTGAGCCTTTATTTGGCCCGCAAAACGCGAATCTGATAGTAAAATCCGATCACCTGCAGCTGTCAAAATCAACTGTGCTTCTTCACCAGTAAAATTAGTCAAATAACGATAGTTAGCTTGATTAAAAATGAGTATAGCATCTGCATTTTTTTCTTTTATTAAATTAGCTACTTCTGTAATACGCCTATTTAGTAGACTTAATAATTCATTTTTTTCAGCCATCTTTTTTCTCCTATGTAAAGTTTGACTATATTTTACTGCTAAAAACTATTTATAGATCATAACGTATTTTTTAACACAGAAAAAGACGAGAAGCACATGCTTTTCGTCTTCTTAATTAAGAACTAAATTACTTAGCTTCTTCTTCAACTGGGATAACAGAAACTTGCTTTCTGTATTTATCCTTACGTTCAAACTTAACTACACCATTTACTAATGCAAATAATGTGTCATCTCCACCTTGACCAACGTTCTTGCCAGGGTGAATCTTAGTACCACGTTGACGATAGATAATCGTACCTGCGTGAATTGTTTGACCGTCTGCAGCCTTAGCGCCTAAACGACGACCAGCTGAATCACGACCGTTAGCAGTAGAACCTCCACCCTTGTGGTGGGCAAATAATTTAAGATTTAAAATATTCATAATTGTTTCACCTCTAGTTTAATTCAATTTTTTCAATTGTAACCTTAGTATAAGGTTGACGGTGACCATATTTTGAATGTGAGTGCTTCTTAGGCTTGTACTTGAAAGTAACAACTTTCTTTTCCTTACCTTGCTTCTCAACCTTAGCAACAACCTTGGCGCCATCAACTAAAGGTGCACCAACCTTAACGTTATTGCCGTCAGAAGTTAAGATTACTTCGTCAAAAGTAACTTCCTTACCTTCTTCAACGTCAAGCTTTTCAACAAAAACACTATCGCCTTCAGCAACTTTGTATTGCTTTCCGCCGGTTTTAATAATTGCGTACATTTACTGCCCTCCAAAAATTTACTTAGACTCGCCAATTGAGGTGTTTCTTGATAGAAAACTTCTAACCACAAAATGTGCGGTTGCAGATGTGAAGGTCTCCACAAATACAACTCCTATATAGTACTACTTCAAACAAAAATTGGCAATAAAAATCCAACTAATTGAGCCTTAAATTTGCCACTTTCCACCGTGAACTTTTGCTACATTTTCTGTCACGATGAAGGCTTCATTATCAATTTCACGTATTTTTGCTACTAATTGACCGTATTCGTTGGTATCAACTACAATTACCAGCTGCTGTTTGTCTTTATCGGTGTAACCACCAACAACGTTGAAAACTGTTAGACCTTCATAGTCATTTTGTAGCATATCACGAACCTGATCCAACTTTGTATTACTCATGATTCTAACCTGGTATTTCTTATCAAAACCAGTTTCTGTATACCGCATTGTAATTGTTGTAATTACCTGCGAAAAAGCGGCAAGTAAGAATGCTTCCGTCCCATCAACAAAGAGGTTTAAGACAATTATAGTCATATCAATTGCCATCAGCGACATAGCAGGATCGATGTAAAAGTACTTTTTGATAATAAGTGGTGGAATTGTTGTTCCACCAGATGAGGCATTGATGCGATAAAGCATTGATACCCCAATTCCCATTAGAACACCACCATAAATTACCGCCAGCATATTGTTAGTAGTCAATTTCATGCTTGGCGTGATTGCCATTAAAATTGGCAGCAACATACTACCGAGAGCCACTTTTTTCAAAGTTTCCTTGCCAAGAAAAATGACTGCCAGAATGAGCATGATTAAATTGACAATAAAAACTGTTATTGAGCGATTAATGCCCCATACGGCGTCTACAAGAATTGAAATTCCCGTTGATCCTCCTGCGGCTACATTAATTGGTGCATAGAAGAAGTTAATTGCAATTGTTATAATCTCAAGTCCAGCCAAGAAAAATAACCAATATTGCCATGTGTGTTTGTGCTTTATGTTTTTCATCTCATCTTCCTTCCATAAAAAGTGTTATTTAATATAATACAAGAAAATAACTAATATACGCAAGAAATAAGTCTTTTTGCCTCCTAAATTATCAAAAACTTATAGATTTAATTGATCTAGTTATCTGCCTTTTCATATTGAATACTTTGATTACCCTCATATGCTGGTAACCCTTTGGCAGCACGATATAGCGCACGCTCAAATGATTGGTAACCCTTACTTGAACTAACGGCGAACTTGACATTATATTTACTTGCAAATTCACTGATGTTCCAAGCACTATCATGAGCAGCAAATGCTGTCACCAAAATAACCAAGTCTAAATCTTTTATTTGATTCTCAATAACTTTTTTCTTTCCCTGAAAGGCATCTACTGGAATCGGAATTCCATTATAACGAGTTACGATTCCCTCTAATAAAGCTTCGTTTTGATTATCTCCTACCGCAATACCAACTCTTTGGTAATGAAGATCTAAAGCTAATTTTGGTAACTCAGTTGCCTGCGTTTCAACTTTATCTTTATCTTTCTTTTTCTTAACATGAGTCGCCGACTGTGGCTGTTCAAGCTGGTAAACCCAGCGAATTTGAATAGCGTCAGCCGGACTTTTCTTTAGCCTAACATCCCCGTCATACCATGCTAAATCAACAATTGAGCCATCAACCAATTGAATATTATCATCCCAGTATTTGCTTGAATCTATTGGGAGTAAAACTGCCTTGCCTCGAATACGTAGTTTTTGCCCCTGAGCATTACGGCTGATTGACAAATGACCTGGTCTCCCTTGTACAACAGCGTACTTAAAGGTAGAAATAGTATCAACTTCCATTTTTGATAACTTGCGAAAGCCAACAATACGTAAAATTTCTGCTTCATAATGTGGATTATTTTCTTCTGGTAAAGCTTCGACAATATCACCACTTTTTAAATTCAAAGAGTGAATTTGCGATTCCTTCATCGTATAAACGATTCTATTACCATCATCGACTAAATCACAACCAGATAAAAGCCTAACAACTGTATAACGCTTACCTTTTCGATAATCCTTTTTTGGTTTTTCTTTTTTCTCAAGCGCCTGCTCAAAGATCTTTTGATTAACTTGTTCATTCGAAGTCTTAGACAAATTAACATTCTTTTTAAGATCAATCAGATTATCCCTGAATTTTTGGTCAACTTGTGGTGTCATTGTCAGTTTTTGAATCGCCGATAAAGCTGTGTTTTTTGCCTGAACATCTCCTGGTGTCCGGAGCAATTTAGTGAGACTGGTCAAAAGCATATTTACTTGATTTAAATCAAGTTCAATCGAACTTTTCCTTTTTTCTTTTGGTATTGCTTGATCACCATCTGTCATGCCTAAAATCAACTTAATTGCTGCTAGACCATTTCGTAAGCTTTTCTCATCGCCAGTAGTCTGATTTAAAATTCTTTTTATATTATTCCGGTAATCAAACATTTTAATCTCCAACTTTTTTCTAATCTCTATCTTTAATAGTATAGCAAACAAAAAAAGCCTAGCATAACAACTAGACCTTTAATGAAATTTCTAAAATGCTCCACCACCGGAACCGCCGCCAAAGCCGCCCGATGAACCGGAACCAAATGAAGCACTTGAAACGCTACTTGAACCAGCGGCAATTCCGTTTTTAAAGCAGGTATTGAAGTTTTCAGCAAAACTATTTTTACCACTATTAGCCAGAAAACCATAGAAGAATAAATCACTATTATTTAACTCATCCTGGTTAAATTCAATTTTAAGTTCTTTCATAACCTTCTTAGCTAAGCCAAAAGAAACTGCATAAGGTAAAATATCTTCCCACAGGATTAAATCGCCAACTTCTTTCATATTGAAACGGCCAATGTCTTTCAACATCTTCTTAAAGCTACGTACCTTGTCAACTTCAAGTGCACCCTTCTTGGAATACAGATTGATCTGGTTTTTGTCCCTGTACATACCTATAGTACCAATGACAAAAAGTAGTCCTGCAACAATAATAACTGGCCAGAAATACTTGCGGGTAAATAACAAGGAGAGACCTGCTGCAACCAAACTCGCAATCCTCAAACCAAGAATTATCCTGTTACTACGCTTCTTCTTTAACAATAACTCCTCAGGCATATATTGATCTTTATCTGCTGAATAGAATTGATCGTCAGCCCAGTCATCAAAACTGCGTCCCAACTTTTTACCACGTGCTTTTTTCAATTCTTTTGTAGTAAAACTTGTTCCATCACCAATTTCATTAAAAAGCATCCACATAAGAGTACTTTCGTGTGCAACATTCTCATCGATTAATGAAATACGATAATAGGTTGTCTTTAGCTTACTCTTGTAATCTTCAATTTTAATTTTCTTATGAATAGCAAGCTCCATTAAGTAAGCCGTAAAAGCCTTACTATCAGGAACTTTAGCAGTATCAAGAACTTGAGCAATCACTGGATTGGCATCAGGTATTTCATAATCGTGACTTAACTCACTAGTCTTTTTAGGCTTATAGCCTATCTTCTGTGTGGTAAAGCCTTTAAAAATAGAGAGGATTCCCGTCACAACACTGACTAAAACAAGAACTAGACTAATCATCAAGTTTTTCTTTTGTTTGGCGTTACTTTGCGCTGCTAATTTCTTTTCTTGTTTAAGAACAGCCTGCTTATGATTGACATTTTTTACATTTTTATTTTTAGGCGTTACGCTTAATGGAAAAATAGTATGGACTTCAATTCCCGTATGACCACCCAAATTATCAGCAGTCATGATAATTTTGCCATCTTGAGGATCCACTTCAAGCTTACCATCAAGTGGGCCATGGGCCCAAACCTTCAAGTCCTTAACTGGGCCTGGAAAAATCACACTCGCTTTAACTTTTTTTAATCTTGTATCCCAGCCATTACCAATAATCATAAAGTTTAATTCAGCAATATCGCGATAATTAGTAATTGCATTGGTAATTTGGTAGGCGTAAGTTACAGTAAAATGTTCATGCTTCTCTCTAACAACATGTGGCACTATCATCTCATAGCCGTGTTCACTTTTACGAAGCGTAAAATCGGTCGAATTAAGCGTTGGTGCATCATTGGCCTTGGTCGTTATCTTGACATGCTTAATCTTTTGATTAGGCTCAAGATTTTGACGATAAAAAACGCCGTTAGCAGTTGATTGAAATTCATAATCAATTCTGCGTTTTATCGTTAATGAGCCATCCGGATTTACTTTAGAAGTAACCTGGTTGTTTTGAATATCATATTTAACTTCAACTTCTGCCTTCGCTTTTTGCGGCATAGCAAAACAAAATAGCAAAACACTTATAAGAGGAAGTATTTTTAACAGCTTTCTTCTCATACTTTTTTCTACCTTTTCCTTAGTTTATTGGTTTAATTATACAGATTATTACTATATAAAACACCACCCTATATAAATTTATTTAAAGTACAACAATTATTATGGAAGATTTGAAAATTAGTGGTTGCAATTAGACATCTTTTTTTCTATAATAGTTACTGTTCTTGCGCGGCAAGCGTAAATTTGATGGTCTGGTAGCTCAGCTGGATAGAGCAACGGTCTTCTAAACCGTGGGTCGTGAGTTCGAATCTCACCCGGATCACTTTTGAAGCCACCTTTACAATTTGTAGGGGTGGTTTTTTCGTACCCGAATGACTATTAACAAAAAGGCCCCAACTTTAAGTTGAGGCCTTTTTATTCTAAATTAACATTAGCAAAAGTTTCTATTTTTGTTTTAGGGTTTGCAAATAAGTATTCTTTAGCTCTACGCTTAATATTTGCTGAATAACTCAACGAATATGTATAAGCTTGGGCTTGCTTAGAATAGAGATTATAAATTTCATCTTGAATATCATATGTTGTTATCCAATTAAACTCATTTTTTGAAATAATATTCTTTGCTAATTTTTTATGATCATCTTTTCTCACAAAAGACATGTACAAATTTTTCCCCTGTTTATAATACGGGGGATCATAAAAAATAAATGTGTCATCTGGCTCATAATTAGAAAGCTTTTCCAGTATGAACTCGTTTGCATCTAAGTTATACAGCTGAATGAATTTTTTCTTATTATTTATTTCCCTAGCCTTTTTAATAAGAACTTCTTTCTTGAATCTACAATCTATTTTATATTTTCCATTTTGTTCAAAACCACCAATTGGACCACCATTAATAATTCCACTAATATTAGTCCTATTTAAAAACAAGGTTGAATATGCATTTTCAACAGAAATAGGGTCGTCTTTTTTATCTAAATGAACTTTTTTTTGACGCTTCCATTCTTCTACTGATATTTCAGTTTTTTCTATTTTATATATAAGTTCATCAATATTATTCAACGTATTGTACCAAAGAGAATAAATTGAGGAGTCACGATCATTAAGAACAATATTGTCAATTGAATTATCAAATAAAAGATTTAATGCTAATCCTGCACCACCAGCAAAAGGTTCTATGTACGTTTTTTGTAAATTATTAATATCCAAAATATGCTTAACAAATTCAGTTAATTGAGATTTGCCTCCAGGATATCTTAATAATGACTTTGTACGCGCCATATTTTTACCTCCATATCCATAATAACAAGGATACTGCAAATTGGCCATATTTAATCAAAAAGTTGAGAACTAATTTTCTTTAACACAATTTCTTCAGCTGATTTAAATTGCTTTAAAAAACCTTCGAACTCATTTATAGCATGTTTATTTCTTAAATCATTATAATAATTAATTAAAATATCTGAATCTTTTACAAATTTTATAGCTTCTTCAAACCACTTGCTTTTTTCATGTATGTCCTCAAACGTTGTATTTTTAGAAATTTTCAATTTCTTAATAACAGAATCAACAGTAGTTATTGATGTAGCCCTCTTATCTCCTAATGATTTCCAAAAAGAGTTATGCTTTTTTGCATTTGTTGTATATTCCTCAAATATATTATATAGGAAAACTTCTGGAGGGAAAAAGCCAGGTAAAAAAGCAATATTTTTCTTATTATTTTCTTGAGGAGTTAAATTTTTACATTGTTTGTACTCTGTATCGTGCATTGCACGAGTATTATCAATTTTTTTATCTCTTAGTTTAGCATCACCATCTAAAATCATAACAACTTTTTTAAAATACTCATCACTGTCTTGTAACCCTTTTAAATTTGTATTACCCAAATGAATCGGTATTTGCTTTGCTTCAATTTTTGTTTTTATTTTTCCAGTCTTTTTACCACAATCTATTAATAAATTAAAAACTTCTTGGGTAGTTTGATCTTCAAAGTATATTTTTATTTTCGGCGATGTAGGTAAATTTTCATTAAGGAGGTCAGCTTTTAAATTGTTATAATCATCATAGACGTTGATTCTTGGTACTTTATTGTCAACAAAATACACAAGTTGATAGTTTTCAGGTTCTCTATTTTGTAAATTAATAATGTATTTCAGAGCAGTTAAAGAATGCGTTGTTAACAAAATCTGTAAATTTAATTCCTTAGATTGTTCATCAAGACATTTCAACAATGCAATTACTGCGCTTGGATGAAGTGTAGCGTCTACTTCATCTATGCACAGTATTCCACCTCTATATTGATCACCTAATTCCTGTTTAAGAGCATAAAAATTAGTCAAGGAAGAAATTATTCTGCTTAAATTTCCTTGCCCAACTGATTGTGTTTCCGTAGTTGTATTCCTTACTTGAGCATTAAGATAATTATCTTTTATAAATGATCTTTTAACTTTAGCTGCTTTTTTTGCACTCGAATCAATTGAGTTAGGAAACACTGAATTGTAGCATTTCGTATAAAAATCATAATAGCCATTCTTGAATATAGAATTAAATCTACTATCAAGTTTTTCCTCTTTAATCTCCTCTTCACCTAAGGGAAGTATTCTAGATAAGCTCAAATAAATAGTTGGAATAGGTACCCTAGCAGCAGGACCTATTTCGAATTTTTCCCTAACTTCGGCGTCCACTTCTTTTTTTGTTTTATCGATTTTGTAATTACTCGTTTCCGGTAATACACGTATTCCCCTTTTAGCTTTTGAATAATTGGCAAAGCGAATTTTTTTTGTCAAATAATGATTCTCAAAATCTTTTTGATTAAATGAGACGTACATACTGTACTTTTTATATTTTTGGGGATTAGGTTCAATTTTAAAAAAATCAAAGAAATCAGGATGAAAGTTACCTCCAGTGAGTTTCCTATTAAAAGTTCCAGTTGTTGAAACAATTAGAGATAGTAAAAAAGACTTACCAATTCCATTCACTCCCGAAATAACTGTCATTCTATTTCCTAAATCAAAGTCAATATCCGAAAAATTTCTTAATTCATTAATATGCACACTTTTAAATTTCAAATCTGTCATTTTGGTACCCCTTTTATACTTTGATAATCACTAATATGATATTAACTTATCCGAGTATAGAATGTAAACATTATAGGTAGTTATAGTTACTCAAAAACTCCAATTTTGAATTTTTAATCATAAAGGAAACAGCTTTTATTAACAAAAAGGGCCTCAACTTTAAGTTGAGGCCCTTTTGATTTGTAAATCACTTAATAACTTAATTGTCTTTGAGTTTTGAAATCAGATTTTCTTGACGCTTAGGATTAATACGGTAGTATGCCGAAGAAATACCTAAGAAAGTCAAAATTACTGTACCGACAATTAGCCAGAGGACACTTTCAATGTGAAGCTCGCCTAAGAACTCATATAAAGATGAGACCATCTTAAGCCAACCACCAAGTGACACAAAGTACCAAGCCGTAGCTTTGTCAATAAAACTCATCGCAGTTCTCAAATCTGATTCATTCTTGATGATGTCACCTAAAATTTTCACTGCACGTTTTTTCTCAAGATAAATCTTAACTATTGGTGCAATCCAATAAAGTGGTGAAATTTTCGGTTGTGATTTACTAGACTGATTAAATTCGGTCAAAAACCACTTATAATCATAAAGCTCCATCAATCCCTGATATAAAGGAAAAGAAAAGAGCAACCAGTCACCCAAAAAGCTAATAAAATTAATAAACGTAGATATTTTAATCACTTCTCCTTTTTCTCAAACCTGATTATGGAAAATCCATAATGCAATTACTGAATATTTTAGTTCAACAAAGGTGTCCTTAACAAGTATTAAATAGTTTATTTTTTAGGAATTATTTTCTATTTATGATTTTTACACTAAATATTTTATTTTTAATTTTGCTTGCTTTTTAAAATTTAGTTTAGTATGATATTGATTAAATATTTATGAGAGGTACAGATTATTATGACAAACATAAAAACTAATCTAACACCAGTTAAATATTATTTTTGGTACTTTAGTGAATGATCTGAGTGCCTAATTTGTATTGTCTTAGACACACAGTTCAAATAAAATGCTGTGTGTCGTAGCTTAAGTACCTCTTCTCGAGTAATGCTCACACAGCGATTGACTGTGTGAGTTTTTTATTTCGGGAGAAAAGAATGAAAATTTTAAAAAGAATTACCTTAGATACGCTTAATGGCCTATCCACAGGAATAGTAGTCGCGTTAATTCCAGGCGCTTTAGTTAGTCAATTAATTAAAGTACTCCTACCCATGTTTCCTCAACTAGGATTCATCCTTACCTTTACTACTTTTGCTTCTTCACTTCTACCTGCAATTAGTGCCGTTTGTGTTGGTATGACTGGTAAGTTGACCCCTATCCAAACTTCATCCATTGCACTTGCAGCTACTGCTGCAGCTGGTAACTTTACGATTCAAAACGGTAAAGTTGTAGTAATCGGCAGCGGCGACGTAATTAATGTCGCAGTCACGATCATGGTTGCCTACGCATTAGTCCTGTTTTTAGGTAAAAAGTTAAAGGCATACACAATTTTACTTGTCCCCCTAATTGTTTTGGTAGTTGCAGGTGGAATCGGAAGTCTCACCAGAATTCCAATCAGTGCATTTACGAGAATAATTGGTTTAGGAATTGAACATCTAACATCACTGCAACCCATTCTAATGGGAACACTGATGGGAATTGTTTTCGCAATCCTTGTAGTTTCACCTATTTCATCTGTCGGCATCGCAACTGCAATTAGTATTCACGGTATCGCGGCTGGTTCTGCCAATTTGGGAATTACTGCTGCAGCTTTTGCCCTAGCAATTTTTGGTTGGAAAGTAAATTCATTCGGTACCTCAATTGCGCATTTCTTGGGTTCACCAAAAATGCAGATGGCAAACCTACTTACTCAGCCAAAGCTATTGATTCCACTTGCAGTTAACGCTGGAATTATGGGTGCTTTAGGCGCAATCTTTGGAATTGTTGGTAATCCAATGAGTGCTGGATTCGGTTTCTCCGGTTTGATCGGACCAGTTGCTGCTATGGCCGGCCGCCAAGCTAATTTTGCTAACATTGCTTTAATTACAATCCTCTTTTTCATTTTACCGATTGCACTTGGAATTATTGCCAACTACTTATTATCGGTTAAAACCCACTTTTTCACTGGCAAAGATTTCGAATTAGATTTTGAATAAAAATGACTTAGCCTATATATTTTCTATTTAATTAATCACTGCTATAATAAGTGCCAAGATGATTAAGAAAAGGAAATAATAATGATTAATTTTTATGGTTATAAACGTTGTTCAACTTCTAGAAGTGCACAAAAATGGCTTCAAGATCATAATGTTGACTTCACTTTTCAAGATTTAGTTGAGCAACCTCCTCGAAAAGAAGATCTTGTTAAGTGGATGACAATGCACCAAGATCGAGGGCTAAAATATTTCTTTAATACTCATGGTCAAGACTACCGCAAGTTGAACTTAAAAGAGCGCGTTCCAGAAATGTCAATTGAGGAGGCTGCCGATATGATGTCGAAGAACGGTAAACTAATTAAACGCCCACTAGTTGTTGAGGGTGAAAAACTAACTTGTGGCTTTAAAGAAGATTTATATAAAAAAACTTGGCTGTAAAAACGGATGTAAAAATCCGTTTTTTATTTATCCTCTTTTTAAACTTTCGTAACATCTCAAGAACAGGTAAAATAAGAAAATAATAAGGAGGACAAGATGAAATATAACCAGTATGCATATGTTGAAACAAAATTAGAAACGCAAGTTAAAGAACTACTACAAATTAAATTTTTGCCTGCTAACTATCAGGATCTATCTTTTGCGCAACTATTAGCCGAAATGGTAGAAAATTGTCGGGCCGAAGTTCAGCCAAATGATGAAAACGCTCGTGCTACAAAACTAAATGAAATTGCTGTTACACCTACACAAACCTTGGCAGCTTTCTTGGATACAAAACCAGAAGAAATTTCATTGATTGAATTTTACAATATCGCTTTACAGTTATTGGACTACCGTGTTCATTATGACTACGACCTAAATGATCCCTGCAAGACAATGAAAAAGCAAGCTTTGCCAATGGTCGACAGTATTAGTAATAAAGAAGAACTAATTAGTGCCTTTTACCGATTACTAAATACGCGTACTAAAAACGGTCAGCTGCTAATCGATGTAATGGCTGGCAAAGGCTATTTTTATAACCGTAAAAATGAATTGCCTACTAACCAGTTTGTCTTCTTGAACGGTAAAAGCTTACCAGTATTTGACACTAGCAAAGTAATTCGAGAAGTTGTTTATGTTGAAAGTGATCTAGATACTGATGGCGACGGCCAATCTGACTTACTTCAAGCAACTATTTTTCGTCCTTTCGAAAGTGAAAAAATGCCTGTTCCAGCCTTGTATACAGCTAGTCCCTACTTTGGTGGAATTATTGACAACGAAAAACGTAACCATAATGTTGACGAAAATCTGACGGATGCTACTGAATGGACAAATCCACAGTACGAGCCATCTGCTGTAGTCAAAGCGAGAAAACCTAGTGATGAAAATACTTCTTCTGCAACTGAAATGGCTGTCGGCAAATCTTCTTATACCCTAAATGAATATTTGTTAGCTCGCGGCTTTGCCAGTGTTTTTGCTGGTGCAATCGGTACACGAGGAAGTGACGGTCTGCGAATCACAGGTGCCCCAGAAGAAACTGAGAGTGCCAAAGAAATTATTGAATGGCTTCATGGAGACAGAATTGCCTATACCGACCGCTCGCGAAAACATGAGATTAAAGCAGATTGGTGCAACCATAATATTGGAATGACCGGTCGCTCATATTTAGGGACTTTACAAATTGCAATCGCAACGACTGGTGTTGCCGGATTAAAGACAGTTGTCTCTGAAGCTGCTATATCTTCTTGGTATGACTACTACCGTGAACACGGCCTTGTAATCGCTCCTGAAGATTGTCAAGGTGAAGACTTAGATTTATTAGCAGAAACTTGTCAATCTAACTTACTGGATTCAGGTGACTACATTAAGATTAAGCCTAAATATGATGAAATGCAGGCTAGTCTACTAGAAAAAGAAGACCGTAAAACGGGCCAATATTCTGATTACTGGGAAAATAGAAATTACCGTCATCATACAGATAAAATCAATTGCTCTTGGATTAGCGTTCATGGCCTAAATGACTGGAACGTCAAGCCGAAAAATGTCTATAAAATTTGGCAAAAAGTAAAAGACTTACCGGTTGAGCACCACTTATTTTTACACCAAGGACCTCATTATAATATGAATAACTTGGTATCAATTGATTTCACTGATTTAATGAATTTATGGTTTGTTCACGAATTATTGGGTATCGAAAATAATGCCTACAATCAATGGCCAACTGTCATGATTCAAGACAATCTCGAGGCCGATATCTGGCACGATGAAGAGGACTGGAGCAATGACGTTGGTCAAAAAGTAGTTTACTACCCAACTGACGATGCCGAATTGCAAAAAGATGGTAACGGCAAAAAGAAGCTTGCTTTTCTTGATTTAGGTGGTAAAGATTTTAAAGCAGCTAAAATTTCTGAAAGTGCTTGGCAAGATAAATTTATTGCTGGTGATGAAAAATGGGCTAAGCCTAGTCTTCGCTTTACAACAGATGAGTTTATTCACCCAGTAACTATTGTTGGACGTCCTGAAGTAAAATTACGTGTTTCATCTAGTCTTAACAAAGGCCAAATTTCTGTTGCTCTAGTGGAACTTGGTGACCGTAAGCGTCTAACTGCAGTACCAAAATTCCTGATGCGTGATGGCCAAGAACTTGGTTTTCGTTTTGGAACAGATACATTGCAAGAATTTGTTCCTGATAAGCTATCTCATGCTAAATTAATAACTAAGGCTCACATGAATCTACAGAATTATGCGGACATGCAAAAACCTGCAGCAATTGAGCCAGGAGAATTCTATGATTTGAGCTTTGAATTACAACCTACTTACTATAAAATTCCAGTAGGCAGCAAACTATGCTTAATTATCTATTCAACTGACCAAGGCATGACCAAACGACCACTTGAAGAAACAACTTATACGATTGATCTCGCAAAAACAGAAATCAAATTTAACGAAAAATAAAATGGACGAAAAAAAGCAAGAAGATTTAATACTTGTTATAAAAACAAGTATTAAAAATGATTTTGAATATAAAATTGAAAAATCATATAAAAATAGCGTTTTTATTGTTGTGTATTCTACTGAAAGTCTCTCTACCATTTTACATTTATGTGGAACGCTTGGTGCCTTCTTTAATTATGGTAAGGCAGAAGAAGTCGATGAAATTCATGCTTTTGAATATGAAGTTTCAATAACTGATTATGGACTTGATCTTTCAGAGGTTGCAAGATTGACACGTGAATATATAGATCCTAATGATATTTGATAAGACCCATCTATCACTAAAGTAAAAGAAGGCACTTTAAAGTGCCTTCTTTTATTTGCTTAGAGCAGTTGAAAAAGTGACAAAAAGCTCATGCTTTATCGGTTTCAAATAAAACAATAGAAAAAAATTACCACCGTCAAAACCAACCTTAAATTTTTTAAGTTTCATTTCAATAGAGTACACACATCAATGATCGGTGATAAATAGGTCTTTTGCACCTTGAGCTTAAACTTAGTTATATCTGAATACCATTTGTGATGGTGATAAACCGCACTAAAGCTGCGTTTAATCGAGTCAGGCTTAATCAGACCCTGAGTACCGCGATAGCTGTTGTATTTGTGCCAGCGTTTACTGACTATGTCAAATAATTTCATTTTGTTATTAGGCACTGCACCTTTTTATGATTGATTAATAAACCGTGACGTCTAAGCTATACAGTAATGCGGCGATAGCCATAGTGGTGCTTGTATTCTTCATAAATAGCTCTGATTTCAGCCATTATTTCTTAATTATTCCGATCTTTGTCCTTCTTCTTTAAAGCGCGTAGTAGCAATTACTACGAGAAAGACGGGGCGGATTCAAGTTGGCATTAATGGCATCAAGAATAAAAGTTACACTGACCTTAAGCTCGCTTCTTAGTTGGGTGACTGCCAGGGCTATTTCCGAGGCTTGCGGTTCTTGCTCCGCTGGTCGATTAAGACGCTCAATTTTTTATAAATTCGTTCTCGATTTTCAGCTTTAAGTTCTGCTGGCGTAAGCGGTTGTCCTCTCTACTTGTTAACGATATTATATCCATTTTCACGGTATTCGCGCAGTCAATTGGACAACATGTCATAACTTTTCTAGTGCTACGTAATAAAGGGGCTCATGGTTAACTACGATTCGCTTGAGAGCCTGCTCCTTAAAATTACTTGTATAAGTAGTGAACGGCTGGTTTAAAATAGCTAGACCGTGACGGTCAATTAAAGCCAACAAGTAACTAATATTAGATTTGCCAACCCGATAACGCTGACTTAACTCAATAGAACCGATTTGATAATCATGCCAAAGATGATAGATTTCAATTTTATCTTGTTTAGATAATTTAGACATAAAAATAACCCCCAAATTTGTCCTAAATTTGGGGGTCATATCAGATATCCTGTAGTTCTCTTTTTGTTAGCTTTTTTCTATTTTAAGCTCGTTGTTATAAATGAACGATTTTCCAAAGCGATTAATAGCGCTCGCGCTGTATCTAGACTAGTAATCAATGGAATATTTTGCTGGATTGCATTTTGTCTAATAATGAAGCCATCAGAGTTTTTGGCCACATCGTGCCCCATTGTATTAATTACTAGATCAATCTTACCATTTTTAAACTCACTTAAAAGGTTGTCTTCCTTCTCTTCATGGATTTTACTTACTTCAGTTACATGAAGGCCATTATCCCGCAAGAAGTTAGCTGTTCCACTAGTGGCAAAAATTCTGTAACCGATTTGAGCAAATCTTTTGGCAATCGGTAAGATTGCTTGTTTGTCACGGTCCTCAATTGTTAACAAAACATTGCCGCTGTCAGGAATTTGCATATTGGCGCCTGAAAAGGCCTTGTACAATGCTTTAGGGAAGCTCAAGTCGCTACCCATAACCTCACCAGTTGATTTCATTTCTGGTCCAAGGTAACTATCGACATCAGCAAGCTTACTGAATGAAAAGACAGGTGCCTTAACACTAATCATTTTTGGTTCGGGAGCCAAGCCATCAGCATAACCTTGCTCTTTCAAGCTCTCACCCATAATAACTCGTGTTGCCACTTGTGCCATTTCAATATCAGTAATTTTACTCAAAAATGGAACTGTTCGACTAGCACGTGGGTTAACTTCAATAATATAAATTTCCCCATCACGCTCAATTAGCTGCAAGTTCATGATACCATGACAATTTAGCTTCAAGGCTAGTTTCTTGGTAACATCAGCAATTTTTTGCTTAATGTCAGGGGTAAAGGTTTGAGCTGGGTAAACAGCCATTGAGTCACCAGAGTGGACTCCGGCGTGTTCAATATGTTCCATAATTCCTGGAATTAGAACTGTTTCGCCATCACAAATTGCATCAACGTCACACTCGCGACCATCAAGATAGTCGTCAACTAGGATTGGATGGCTGCTGGCGATATCAACGTGATTATTTAAGTAATCTTCGAGTTCTGCTTCAGTATAAACAATTTCCATTGCCTTACCACCAAGCACATAACTAGGTCTTACTAAAACAGGATAACCAAGTTGCTTTGCTGCTTCAATTACACCGTCGTGCGTGGTAGTAGTTATACCTTGAGGTTGCTTTAATCCTAATTCTTTAACTACTTGGTCAAACAATTCACGGTCTTCAGCACGGTTCAAATCAGCCACACTAGTACCCAAGATCTTAACTCCATGTTCTTCTAAGCCCGCAGCCAAGTTGATTGAGGTTTGTCCACCAAACTGAATAATGACACCCTCAGGCTTTTCTAAGTCACAAACGTTTAAGACATCTTCTAAAGTTAATGGTTCAAAGTATAATTTATCTGAAATAGAGAAATCAGTTGAAACAGTTTCAGGATTAGAATTAATGACAATTGCTTCATATCCCATTTTCTGCAATGCCTTCACACAGTGAACAGTAGCGTAATCGAATTCTACCCCTTGACCAATTCTGATTGGACCGGAACCAACAACCAAAACTGACTTCTTGTTGGTTTTCAAACTTTCATTTTCAAAATCATAAGTTGAATAAAAGTATGGTGTCTTAGAAACAAATTCTGCAGCACAAGTGTCAACCATTTTATAGACTGGAATAATACCATTGCTCTTACGCAAATTACGTACCTGATCTACATTTTCATTCCACAAGTTGGCAATAGTATCATCGCTAAAACCGTATTTTTTGGCATTCTTTAATATGGCAATATCATCAGGATTTGCTTGAATTTCTTTTTCTAATTCTACAATGTGCTTAACGATATCCAAGAAGTAGAAATTAATTTTAGTCAACTCATGTACGTCTGAAATTGAGTAATCTCTTCTAAAGGCCTCAGCAATATAGAAGAGACGGTCGTCTTGCACTTTAACTAATTTAGTTTCAAGATCTTCGTCGCTTGCTTCATGCGCCTCTTTAGAAAAAAAGTCTTTTTGATCAATTTCAAGTGAACGTACAGCTTTTTGGAATGCTTCTTCAGCTGTACGACCAATTGCCATTACTTCTCCAGTGGCTTTCATTTGTGTACCAAGTTGACGATCAGCCTTGGTAAACTTGTCAAATGGAAAACGTGGAATCTTGCAGACAACGTAATCAAGCGCAGGCTCAAATTCAGCAAAAGTTGTACCAGTAACAGGATTCTTGATTTCATCTAAAGTTAAACCAACAGCAATTTTGGCTGCCATCTTGGCAATCGGATAACCAGTTGCTTTAGAAGCTAAGGCTGATGATCTTGAAACACGAGGGTTAACTTCGATAACATCGTAGTCAAAGCTATTAGGATCAAGGGCTAACTGAACATTACATCCCCCTTCAATCTTCAAAGCTCTAATCAAACGCAAGGAACAGTCTCTAAGCATTTGATACTCTTTATCAGATAGAGTTTGAGAAGGCGAGAAAACAATTGAATCTCCTGTGTGAATACCAACTGGATCGAAGTTTTCCATACAACATACAATCATGGCATTATCATCATGATCTCGCATTACTTCAAATTCGATTTCTTTGTATCCAGCAATTGATTTTTCAATTAAACATTCAGTTACTGGTGACAATTCCAAACCATTTTTGGCAACACTAGCAAGTTCTTCGCGGTCATTACAAATACCGCCACCTGTTCCACCCATTGTGAAAGCAGGACGAACAATTATTGGATAGCCAATTTCATCACCAAAGTCTAAAGCTTCTTGAACGGTTTTAACACTTTTTGAAGGTGGAACTGGTTCGCCTAATTTTTGACACAGTTCTTTGAACTTCTCTCGGTCTTCTGCTTGTTCGATTGACTCAAGTTTAGTTCCCAGAAGTTCAATATTTAACTCATCTAAAATACCAGTTTCAGCTAAGGACAAGGCCATGTTTAAGCCAACTTGACCACCCAAAGTAGGTAAAATTGCATCAGGATATTCTTGACGAATGATACGTGACACTGAATCAACTGTTAATGGCTCAATATATACTTTATCAGCAATTGTGGTATCAGTCATAATTGTTGCTGGATTAGAGTTAACCAGTACTACTTCATAACCTTCTTCACGTAAAGCAAGGCAGGCTTGAGTTCCCGAATAGTCAAATTCTGCAGCTTGTCCAATAATAATCGGACCAGAACCGATCACCATTATTTTTTTGATATCTGTTCTTTTAGGCATGAGTCTGTGCTTCCTTTCTTTGATCAATCATTTGCATGAAATAGTCAAAAATACTTTCTTCATCGTGAGGTCCAGGGGTACTGTCTGGGTGGAATTGAACTGAAAAAGCTGGATACTTTTTATGGCGTAATCCTTCTACAGTGCCGTCGTTAACTTCAACGTGAGTAATCATGAGGTTTTCTGGATCAACTGAATCGCGATCAACTGCGTATCCATGGTTTTGTGAAGTAAAGCCGATATTACCAGTTGCAATTTCACGCACTGGGTGGTTAAAACCACGGTGACCGAATTTCATTTTATAAGTTTTGGCACCATTAGCTAAGGCAAATACTTGGTGACCCATACATATACCCATCAAAGGAATATGCTTTTCCACCTCTTTAACCATTTCTACGGCATCTGCCATTTCAAGCGGATCACCAGGTCCATTGGACAAGAGCACACCGTCTGGTTTCAATGATAAGATTTTTTCGGCCGAAACTGTGTAAGGTAAAACAACACAGTTACAGTCACGTTTGGCAAGCTCACGTAAAATACTGTTCTTTAAGCCAAAATCAACTACAACAATATTTCGCTTTGAGCCAGGTACCGGATAAGGTGTAGAAGTTGAAACTCGGCTAACTACATCTTTAGTAACATTAATCTTCTTAAGCTCAGAAGCAACTGTCTCTGCCTCTTCTTTTGAATCGCAGATTTGGCCCTTCATAGTTCCGTACATTCTCAACTTTTTAACCAGTTCTCTGGTATCGATTCCCTGGACTCCCGGTATATCCAAGCTCTCCAAAAAATCAGGTAAAGTTGTTTGCATCCGCCAATTATCTGGGTAGCGTGCAACTTGATGGCAAATCACGCCCTTAATGCCAGGCTCAAGTGATTCATAATCTGCCAACGTAATTCCATAATTACCAATTAACGGATTGGTAAAAACTAAAATTTGATCTGCATATGACTGATCCGTAATAGCTTCTTGATAGCCTGTCATACCTGTTGTGAATACGACTTCACCTTTGGTTTCTTTTTTGCTGCCAAAGCCTTCGCCTTCATATATGCTGCCATCTTCTAAGATTAAGTATCTCATTTAATTTCCTTCCTTTTGGTAAACAACTTTACCATCGACTATGGTCATGGATGTTTGACCATAAACTTCATCCCCCGTAAAAGGAGTATTAGTTCCTTTTGATAAATAATCAGTTTCGGCAATTTTATGACTACTATTCAAGTCAAAAATTGCAATATCTGCGGGTTGTCCTAAAGCTATCCTGCCCGCTTGACTAAGTCCAAACGCTTCGGCAGGTTTAGCAGTTAACCATTTCAATAACTGCGTTAGTGAAAAAACACCGGTTTTAACAAAATGGGTATATAGTTCGCTAAAGACAGTTTCGCTCCCAGTGATGCCAAAGGCGGCTTTTGCAAAACCACCTGCCTTATCTTCTTGGGTATGCGGAGCATGATCTGTTGCAATCATATCAATTGTACCGTCAAGTAAACCTTCAATTAGCGCTTGTTGATCAGCCTTACTTCTAAGTGGCGGATTCATTTTATAGTTACCGTCATTTGCAGGGATGTCGTAATCCGCAATTAACAAGTGATGTGGTGCAACTTCACAAGTAACGTTAATACCTGCCTTCTTGGCAAGTCTTACCAAAGCCACACTCTTTTCAGTTGAAACATGACAAATGTGATATCTCACACCCGTCTTTTGTGCAAGCAATAGATCACGTGCAATTTGCGTTGTCTCGGCCAACTCAGTAACTGGCCGCACCCCAAACTCCTCTGCTTTTTTTCCTTCATTTATCACACCCAGATTAAAAAGCGAATCATCTTGCGCGTGCTCAGCGATGACTAGATTATTCTTCTTTGCTTGCTGCATGGCCAAGTACATTGTTTGTGCACTCTGAACACCCTTACCATCGTTACTTAATGCAAAACAGCCCGCTTCTTTCAAGCCTTGATAATCCGGAATCTCATCGCCTATTTCATCTGTCGTTATCGGACCATACTGCATGATATGAACCACACCATGGTCCTGATTATTTTTAACCATCTCAGACATTAATTCCGGTGTGTTAGGTACCGGAGTAACATTTGGCATGGCACCAACAGTGGTGAATCCACCGTGTGCTGCTGCTTTAGAACCGGTCTGCACGTTTTCTTTATTAGTTTGGCCAGGATCACGATAATGAACGTGGACATCAACTAAACCAGGACTAACTAATTTTCCACTTGCATCAATTTCATTGTCTCCTGTAAGTGATTGTCCAATAGCAACTATTTTGCCTTTTTCAATTAAGAGATCGCCCGATTCAATCCGGTCCCCGATAAAAAGTTGCCCGTTTTTAATTACAGTTGACATTAGGAAAGGCCTCCTAGCTTGCGCCCACGCACTACAGCTTCAATCATTGCCATTCTCATAAATACACCATTTTCCATTTGACGAACAAAGCGGCATTTAGGTGCTTCTACCAACTCACTTGCCAATTCAACTCCCCGATTAATTGGACCTGGATGCATAATAATGGCATCATCTTTCATTTGATCATAGCGTTTCTGATTAATTCCAAATTCTTCGTGATATTGCTTTGCATCAAACTGTGCTTCATTTGGATCACCGGCGTGACGTTCATGTTGAACCCGTAAGAGCATCATGACATCCATTTGGTCGACTAATTCATCAAGCTCTTTAAACTGACCATACTGATCATACTTGCTGTCATACCAGTAGCTTGGGCCAGAGAAGTAAACCTGCGCACCTAACTTATTTAAGAGCTCCATGTTGCTCTTAGCTACTCTTGAGTTAGTGATGTCGCCGACAATTGCAATTTTGAGATCTTTAAAATGACCAAATTGTTCGTAAATTGTCATCATGTCTAGTAGGCATTGCGAAGGATGTTGTCCACTACCGTCACCGGCATTAATTACGCCAATGTTTAAATGCTCATTTTTCTTAGGATGGATTAACTCTTCATAATATTCATTCTCAGGATGTCTAATTACTTCGAGATCAATTCCAACGGCTTGCATAACTAAAGAAGTGTCATAAAGCGTTTCGCCTTTTTTAGTTGAACTATGAGATGGATCAAACGGAATAACCGTTAAACCTAACTTTCTTTCAGCCATTTCAAAGCTGGTATGTGTCCTACTAGAATTTTCGAAAAACATGTTTGTAACATATACAGGCTCAGTTAAATGAGGTCTAGCACCACCATTTTTAAAGTATTGTGCGCGCGCAATCAATGCTTCAACTTCTTGCACACTCAGGTCTTCAACACTGACGAATGATGATAAAGTGACTAAATTGGTCGTTTTCATTTTAAAACTCTTTTCTTTTGCAAAAAAATAAACCGGAAGCTTTTACTCCAGGTTTATCAAAAGGGAATTTTATTTTATGCAGTGCCGCACAAAAGAAATTCAAGCCCTTCTGACCCTCTCTGGAGTCAATTAAATGGTTGAATTAAATCATAACTTTTATCACGATAGTGGTTTCAGTTCAACACTATCTTTTTGATCAATTTCTTCAACTTTAACGGCAACTTGCTCGTTTGAAGAAGTTGGAATATTTTTACCGACAAAATCAGCTCTAATTGGTAACTCACGGTGACCGCGGTCAACTAATACGGCAACAGCAATTGAGCTCGGACGTCCCATGTCCATCAATGCATCCATAGCCGCACGAATTGTTCGGCCAGTGTAAATAACATCATCAACAAGGATTACATGTTTATCAGTAATATTAACGCCCAATTCATCTGAATTAACAACAGGATCCTGTTTTAAAGAAGCATCATGACGGTCATCACGATAAAGTGTGATATCAAGTTGACCAAAAGGTACATCTACGCCTTCAAGTTTTTGAATCCGGTCGTGAATACGTTGTGCTAAATAAACACCACGAGTTTTGATGCCAACTAAAACTAAATCTTCTGTGCCTTTATTATGTTCAATAATTTCATAAGTAATTCGTGTCAAAGCACGCTTCATTGCAAGCGCATCCCAGATTTCTTTTGCCATCATTTTTCTCCTATTACCGTTGCTATGAAAAAACACCTAGTCTAAATGAGACTAGGTGCTTCCTAAAAAGTTTGATACTTAATTAAGCCTGCCTTGCTAGCCTCACTGGACTAATTTAAAGGACATATTTCTATTTAAATATACGTGTTCCACTCCTACTTGTCAACTAAAAATCTTAGGTTATTAGCAGAATTCAAGAAAGAGTATCAAACATAAATTTGCACTTAATTGTTAAACTTAGTTAAACTCGACCTGATTAACTAAGTCATTAATATCTTCGACACCTAGTTCTTCAAGTACCGCTGGCAAATCACGTGCAATATGTGGACATGCTAATGCATCCTTAAAATGAGCACTGCCAACTTCGACTGCATTAGCACCTGCTAGCATAAATTCAACAACATCTTTTGCAGATTCAATTCCACCCATTCCGATAATTGGCAAGTTAGTAGCCTGACGCACTTGATTAATCTGATACAGTGCAATTGGCTTTACAGCGCTACCAGAATAACCGCCGATATTGTTACCTAAAAGTGGTTTACGTGTTTTAAGATCAATCCGCATCCCAGTTACCGTGTTAATCATTGCCAATCCATCAGCGCCACCAGCTTCTGCTGCACGCGCAATTTCAGTTGTGCTTGTTACATTTGGCGTTAACTTAATATAAATTGGCACATTAACCGCGGCCTTAATTTTAGCAGTTAAACTTTCAACGAGTTCAGGATGAACACCAAAGGTCATGCCACCTTCAGCAACATTAGGACAGGAAAAGTTGATTTCTAGTGCATCAACTAAGTTTGAATTAGCTAATTTAGTTGCTACTTCAACGTAACCCTCTTCACTTTCACCACCTACGCTTGCAATTAGTGGCAGCATCGGATAACTCTTTTTCAATTCAGGTAATTTGTCGCTTACGACTTGATCAACTCCTGGATTTGTTAGGCCAACCGAGTTAAGTACCCCATTGTCTAAAACGGCAATTTGTGGTTGCGGATTACCAACTCGCGCTTTTGGCGTAGTTGTTTTAATTACTAGTGCACCTAATTCATTCAAATCAAATTTCTTAGCTGCTGGTACGTCGCCAAAACCAAAAGTACCACTAGCAGGCATGATTGGATTTTTTAAATTAAGTCCTGGTAATTTTACGCTGATATTTGTCATAAGTTCCTCCAAAAATGAATGCTCTCAGTCATTACAATTATTTTTGGCTCTATTTTACACGTTTTTTCATTTTTTAAAAACTAAAAATTGGTTGTATTTTATTGATGAAGGTGGTAATCTCAATGTTGACAAACTTTAAACGGTACAGAGAGACCGCAAGTTGAACATGACTTAAATTAAATAAAAAGTCTATTTTGTTGCACTCTTGTACCAGAATAGGCTTTTTTGCTTGTGGAGGTTTTTAATGGAAAAAGCGGTATTTGTAGCTTTGGACTATGACAATGAAAATGATGTTCAAATGCTACTGGCAAAACTAGGCAAGCCCGAAAATACTTATTTAAAAATTGGAATGGAACTTTTCTATCACGCCGGGTCGGACTTAGTTAAAGAACTAGTTCAACAAGGTTACCCCATTTTTTTGGATTTAAAGCTACACGATATTCCAAACACAGTTTATCAAGCAGCTAAACAGCTTGCTCGACTTGGAATTTTTTGTACAACTATCCATGCTCTTGGTGGTAGTGAAATGATTGCAGCTGCACAAAAAGGATTGATAGACGGAACTCCTGAAGGAAAGGAAATTCCTAAACTGCTAGCAGTAACCGAGCTCACATCCATTTCAGATTCAATCTTGGCAAATGAACAAAATTGTTCATTACCAATGGCTGAGCAAGTTGTTAGCCTTGCCCAAACAGCTAAGAAAGCTGGCGCTGATGGTGTAATTTGTTCACCACTTGAAGTTGAAAAACTGAAAAAAGAAGTTGGAGATGACTTTTTATACGTCACACCCGGCATTCGTTTAGCAAGTGACACCAATGGAGATCAAAAGCGTGTTGCAACACCACACAAAGCTAAAGAATTTGGTTCTAGCGCGATTGTTGTTGGACGATCAATCACACAAGCAGATAATCCAGAATTAACATATCAAAAAATTAAAAAGGAGTTCAATTAAATGTATCAAGATCAAATCATTAACAAACTTGTTGAAGAAAAAATTATTACTATTTCACCTGACAAACCCTATACCTATGCCAGTGGTATGTTATCACCAATCTACACTGACTTAAGATTGACGGTTTCTTATCCGGATTTACGCGATTGGATTGCTACCGACTTAGCCGCATTGATTAAAGAAAAATATCCTAATGTATCTGTAATCGGTGGTGTTGCCACTGCTGGAATCCCTCATGCAGCCTGGGTTGCTACCAAATTAGGCTTGCCAATGATTTACGTTAGACCAAAACCTAAAGATCACGGAAAAGGTCGCCAAATCGAAGGACGCTTTACTGAAAATGATCAAATTGTTTTAATCGACGACTTAATTACAACAGGTGGTTCTGTCATCAACGCCGTTAAGGCGACTGAAAATGAAGGTGGCAACGTCATCGGTGTAGGTTCAATTTTCACATACTACCTCAGTGATACTAAAAAGAACTTTGCTGATGCAGGTGTAGACTTCAGTCCACTGCTCACTTATCCTCAACTACTTCAAAAAGAAAAAGAAATGAACTATATTAGTTCTGATGAATATGAAGCATTAAAAACGTGGCACGAAGATCCATGGGAATGGGGTAAAAAGTTCCAATAATTAATCTTGCTAACAAAAAGTGCAGCTAAACAATCGTTTAGTTGCACTTTTTTAGTTGCAATCGTAATTTACACGCAAATTTTTGCGAAAAATTGTCTATGTTACATACTTCTAGTCTATTTGTCTCCCTAGGTCTTATCACACTTTTAATGATGATTAATTGCTCCATTCAATCGGGTATGGTAACGCCAGTACACAATCAACATCAGTGGTAATAACAGCAATTGAATTGGGTAGAAAAATTTAATTGGCAAAAGATCGCTAATTAATCCCATAATAATTGGACCAAATGCCATCCCAATATCTAATCCCAAGTAAAAAGTGCTACTTGCTAGTCCCTGCTCACTAATTGGCGCCAAAAGAAGTGCTGTTGACTGCAAAATTGAATAGATTACCCCATAGCCAACTGCCATAAAAGCAGCAGCTAAGGCCATCATCAAATTATTCTTCATAGTTGATAATAAAAGCAGATAAATCAAAGTGGCTCCAATACTAACCCAAAACCAGATACCAAATTTGACTGTATCGAAAAAGTTTTTTAGAAAGATTCTAATTACTAGTAGAACCACAGCATAAATCAAAAAGAATGATCCCACATTAACATTCAGATGACGTTCTTGAGCATAAGTAACCAAATCAGCTTGCGTGGCAAAATAAGGAAAAGCAAATAATGTCGTCAGCAGTGCGATTGGCAGAACGTTTTTTTGAATAATTTTAAACTGATGCGAAGAACCGGACTTTTTCTTAGCCGTACCTTTTTTAGGATTTGCACGATTACCAACAAATTGAATGATAATGACCATCATAAAAGCTGCAATTGCAGAAGCAATTAGTGCCAGCCGGTAACCAGTTTTTTGATAAACATTAATTGCCAAGGCCGGAGCAACCGCCATTGCCAAAGCATTCATTAAGCCATAAAAGCCCATAGCTTGACCGACATGAGCCCGAGGAACCAAAAATGCTAGCCACGTAGACATGCAAACAGTACATAGAACGAACCCGGCGCCATTAATCAAGCGAAAAATTAATAACCAGTTGCTAGCAGGAGCTATGACATAGCCAATCACACCTATCATGATTAAAATACCGCCAATCAATGATAAGCAATATTTAGAAAGTTTATCTGTTAAATTCCCTGCTATTGGCCTTAGAAACATTGATGCAATACTCATAATGCCGACTATAACGCCTGCAAATGCACTACTTGCTCCAAGACTTTTGGCATAACCGTTAATTAGTGGATTAACAAACATTGTACTGAACATAAAAAAGAACGAAGCTGCCATCACTAGAATTACGTCTTTGGTATAAATTGATTTTTCTTTAGCCATTTAATCTCTCACTTAGTTTTAAAAATAGATTAATGTTTTTATTCTATCACTTATAACATTTTGAGTTAACTACGAATTGCATGCAAATTTTTACTATTACAAAAAGCTATTGTTTTTGCATAACTAACATTAGCTAGATACTCAAGCTTTTTAAAAAGATAGTTTTATTCAAGCATGTCCCTCGTTCTATGCTAGGACCAACTGCAGCAAAGTTTAACAATCAAAAAAGACACTCCATTTATTGAAATGCCTTCTTTATTAGTAATAATTAGTTTTTGGTCTCTAAAACTTTAAATTCGTGCTGAATAGGCTGTGTAACCTTAGTAGTTATATTCGGATCAAGTACAAATTTAGTCATTGTTGGACAGTCCTCAGGTTGAATGTATAGACTTCTTTGGGTCACGTCATAACCAGCCCAATAACCAGTGTAATCACAGTTATCAGTTTCTGCACTAAGATGCTCAATTCCTCTTGGAATCATTAATGCTTTAAAGACATTATAAAGCTGTGTAATTCCTTGATCAGAATGAAAAGGTGCAAGGAATTTTGAAAGATAAGTACTTCGAACAAAACGAGATGGTGCTGTATAGTCCCCAGGTAAGCCAATCAATCCGGAGCCACTTTCAATTTGTTTGATATCCAGTTGATCAGTAATTTGGTTATGACCTAAATTGTGGTTTGTAAGCTGAAGATAGTTACGTAAGTTATCCAAGTGCCATGGATACTCTGGACTGTTAGTCATTACACCAATGCCATCATAAATTTTGAAAGCACCATTATTTACCGGCTCTAAAATGAGACTTTTACCAGTTGAATCGCTGAAAGTATAGTGCATTGGAATTGGCGTTGGGATGCCAGTATCAGCAGCTTCCCAGTCAGGATAAGTTGTTTTTTCCTGGCCCATCTTTTGAAAAGCTTCTTTAATTTCGGCAATACTACCAAAATTACTTAAAACGTAGGCAACTACTTCTTCACCGATGATTGGTTTTAGGCCACGCTTTTTGAGATTATCAACTGTATCCCAAGAAGCTTCTTCTAGGTATTGTGCGTCCCCTACAATACCAGCACTGTTAATACCATCATTAAAAAATAGAGAATCATTAACATTAATTCCCATAAAAGCATATTTAGTTGACCAACTTTGATGCAAACCTTCTAATTCATAATTTGCAGGATAAGAGGTCATTTTACTGTCAGCACTAGGCTTAAATGGATCAAAAGTGAAGTCCATTGTCCGACCCCAAAATACATCTCCGTTATCTGCAGTAATTGAAATATTTGTACACATTTTTTACCTCCTATAACTCAATAAATACTAAGGATGAATATATCTTATCATACATTTATTATTAAAAAATAGTTGTTATTTTAATCAGCTTTTCAGCTTCAAAATACTGTAGCAAATAAAAAGCGAAACAATCATTTGCTTCGCTTTTACTATATTTCTTATTAATTAATAGCCCATGTAGCGATTTCTTTCCCAATCTGAAACTGTTTCGGCGTATTGTGCCCATTCAAGTTCTTTGGAATCGATAAAGCTTTGTGTAAGATGTTCACCAAGTGCTTCTTGAATTAATTTATCTTCTTTGAAGGCCTTAAGTGCGTTGTGCAAAGTTGAAGGTAAAGGCTTAATACCCATTTCGTTACGCTTTTCTTCACTAACTTCAAACAAGTTGCAAGTTACAGGATCCATTGGCATCTTTTCACGATTGATACCATCTAGACCCGCTTCCAAACATGCTGCTAACAATAGATATGGGTTAGCAGTTGGGTCAGCAGAACGCATTTCTAAACGAGTATTAACTTCTTCAGCCGAGGGTACTCTGACCATTGGAGAACGGTTCTTAGATGCCCAGGAAATGTAAACTGGTGCTTCATAACCAGGAATAAGTCGTTTATAAGAGTTAACTGTTGGGTTAGCAACCGCTGTAATTGCGCGAGCATGCTCAAGAATACCATTTAAGAAGTAAAGAGCAGTATTTGATAAGTGGTACTCATTATTCTTATCGTAGAAAGCATTTTTACCATCTTTGAACAAAGACATGTTAGTGTGCATACCATTACCAGCTTGACCTTGTAATGGCTTAGCCATGAATGTTGCGAACAAGCCATGCTTTTTAGCAATTTCGCGAACAATCATCTTGAAAGTTTGTACACGATCCGCAGTTGCCAAAGCATCGTCAAACTTAAAGTCAATTTCTTGTTGGCCATCACCAACTTCATGGTGAGCTGCTTCAACTTCAAAACCGATACTTTCCAAAGTTTCAACGATATCACGACGGCAACTTGCACTTTCATCATTTGAAGTTAAGTCAAAGTATGAAGCGTGATCTGGAACCTCAGTAGTCCAATCACCTTTTTCATTTAATTTAAATAAATGGAATTCTGCTTCAAAACCGATGTCAAATGCAGAAAAGCCCATGTCCTTCATTTGCTTTTCAATTCGCTTCAAATTATTACGTGGATCACCTTCAAATGGTTCACCATCTGTTGTATGAACGGAACAAATCAAGCAACCGATTTTACCACCACGACTATCTGTCCAAGGTAGTACTGACCAAGTTGAAAAGTCTGGGAACAAAATCATGTCACTTTCTTCTAGACGAACAAAGCCATCAATTGAAGAACCATCAAATCTAACATCATTAGTCAAAACCTTGTCTAATTGGCTAGTTGGAACTTCTACTGCTTTAAGAGTTCCATTAATATCTGTAAAAGCCAATCGAATAAAGCGAACGTCATCATCAATAACGCTCTTTCTAATATCATCTGCTGTAATTTTCTTTGTCATGCTTTTCCACCTAAAAATATAAACAACTATAAATAACTAACAATTGGTATAGCCCGAACACAGTTTTCCAAACTTGCTCAAAACTTGATTAATAGATTAGCAAAACATTAAATGCTTGTCAAAGTGGTCTAACCATTTTTTTGCTAATCTTTACAAAAGCTTTACTAATATAAAGCCATTGACAGGCCAAAATTAATTTTTGAAGAATAATTCATTAACTGCATTTGTAATCGCAATTTTGACATGAGCATAAGTTAACCCACCTTGCATGTAAATTGCGTATGGCGGCCGAATTGGTCCATCTCCAGAAAACTCGATACTTGCACCTTCAACAAAAGATCCATCAGCCATAATAACCTTATCTTCATAGCCAGTATCATTGCTTGGCACAGGATCAACAAACGAGTTAATCGGTGAATTTTCCTGTAATGCTTTAGCGAAGCGAATCATTTTATCTTTGTCATGGAAAATTACTGCCTGAATCAAATCAGTTCGATCGTCATTCCATTTTGGAGAAACTTCTGCTCCCATTCGTTCTAAAATAGCAGAAGAATAAATTGCACCTTTAATCGCATTTCCCGTTACACTTGGAGAAATAAACAGACCTTCAAAGTAATCCAAATTATTATTTAGACTTGCACCCTCTTCACGTCCAATACCACCAGCTGTTAAACGTGCAGCCGTATTTTCAATTAACTCATGCTTTCCAACAACATAGCCACCGACTTTAGCTAAACCACCACCAGCATTTTTAATTAAAGAACCAGCCATTATGTCTGCGCCAAACTCTGTTGGTTCATGTTTTTCAGAAAATTCGCCGTAGCAGTTATCGACGAAAATGATGCTGGCGGGGCTCACTTCTCTGATCATTTCAATCATTGGCTTTATTTTTTCGATCGTAAAACTTTTACGCGTATCATAGCCACGTGAACGTTGAATAACCACCATTTTTGGCTGATGCTCAGCTAGCAAACTACGTGCACCGTCAAAATCAACGCTACCATCCTCAAGCAAATCAACATGAGAAAATTTCACTCCGTATGATTTCAGACTGCCTCGACCATCGCCAGCAATTCCAATAACTTGTTGCAAGGTATCATAAGGCATTCCAGTCAGATAAGTTAACTCATCCCCAGGAAGTAAATTACCTGCCATTGCAGTGGCTAAAGTATGCGTTCCGGAAACAAACTGAGAGCGAACCAGCGCATCTTCGGTATGAAAAATTTGCGCATAAATACGATCAAGCTTATCACGGCCACTATCATCTGAACCATAACCGGTACTACCAATCAAGTCGGCTTCTGCTACGGCCTTATCCTTAAATGCTTGCAATACTTTGTTTTGATTATACAAAATATTATCGTCAATTTTTGCTAACTGCGGAGCAATTTGCTTATCAATCTCACTAACAATCTGTTGTAATTCTTCTGGCCAATTATTCATTCAACCATTCCTCTGCTTTCTGTTTCATTTTTATTAAATAATCTTGATCATTAAGGGGGTCGACCCATGTAATTGGCAATTGATGCCTAAAATAGGTCAGCTGCCGTTTAGCGTACCTACGTGAGGCTGTCTTTAAATCTTTAACAGAATCATCAAGTTCTTTATTGCCTTCAAAATATGGAAAAAATTCTTTATACCCAATTGCCTGCAATACTTGGTACTCTTTTTGCCGATTGTCATAAATAAACCTAGCTTCATCAAGTAGGCCCGCATCCATCATCTGATCAACTCGTAAATCAATTCTGTGATAAATTTCTTGGCGATCAGAATTTAGGCCAAAAATCAGATAATCATAACGCGGCTTAATTTGTGTTTGTTGCTCTGAAAACTTTTTCCCTGTGCGCTTAATAACTGTCAGAGCACGTAAAACCCTTCTTGAGTTTGTAACTGGAATCTTAGACGCAGTCACTTGATCTTGCTTAGCCAATTCTTGCCACAAAGCAGTCTCACCGTTTTTATCTAAATAGCTTTGCCAATAATCGTCTACTGCTTGCTTATGTTCATTTACTTCACCAAGTTGCATCTGATTTAACAGCGCATTAACATAAAAACCTGTTCCCCCTACCAAAATTGGCAACTTGTTTTTGTGTGCAATCTCTGAAACTGCCTGCTGCGCTTGGTCAACAAAATCCTTAACTGAATAGGGCTCATAAACCGACTGCACATCGACCAAATAGTGCTTAATTAATGCTTGTTCTTCGCTCGTCGGCTTGGCTGTGCCCACCTTAACTTCACGATAAATTTGCATTGAATCGCCAGAGATAATTTCCGCATTGAGCTCAGTGGCTATATTAATCGCTGTGCTTGTCTTACCGATTGCCGTTGGCCCAACAATTGCTAATATTTTTTGCATCTTTCGCTTCCCTTTTTTTGCATATCGATTTTAATTATATATTAAAAAAACACGTTTGAAAAAGAGTACAAACATGTTTTTAGATTAATATTTAGATGATTTGGTACGGCCATCCCATTCATCAAAGCCATTTTTTAGCCATTTAATTGAAGAGAAGTTCTTCTTTTGCAAAAATCTAGCGGCACGAAGAGTAACCGACAAAGAATCGGAATACAAATAAACAGGTAAGTCTGGTCTTAACTCTGAGTATTGGTATTTCATCATCGTGTATGGAAGATTACGGGCACCATCAATGTGCTTTCTTTTGAAAGGTTCCTTTTCACGTAAATCAACAATTTGTGCCTTTCTCATTCCTTGATTAAATTCTTCATTGGTTAAGTCACCATTACCTAATCGTTTTGTTTGAATTTTATTCCACAGCCAAACAGCGACAAAAGCCAAGATGATAACTATTAATACTATATCTACAATAATTATAAAAGTTGACATAAAAATCGATTTCTCCTCTAGTAAAAATGTTCATAAAAATAATATACTCCTAAATTTCTTTAAGAGCTATGGTTATCTTGTTGATGCTTTTCTTCGTATTCATGCTCTCGATTTAAAATTAGTTTTGCCACTAAGTAATCGTGCTGACTAATTAGATGAGCATGATTAATATTATCGAGTTCTAGCGCCATGAGTTCAATATCCCAGATCCGCTTACCAACATGAACAAATATGCCGTATTTTTCAAGAAGCTGTTGTACATCATATAGTGTTTTCATTATAGTTTTATGACCATACCCATTCTGACTGTGGCGACACAATAAACAATTAAGACAGCTGCAGCAACAGTTCTTTCTTTAACCGAGTAATGATGTGTCGTGCGGTCTCCTAAGATAATTGCCACAAGTACTCCTGCAACAAAACCGCCAATATGACCTTGAATATCGATATTAGGAGCAAATAAATCCAATCCAATATTAATGGCTGCTAGCCAGAAAGCCTGACGGCCCAAATACGAAATAACTGGATTAGCACGATTTTTTAAAGCCACTGCAGTCATTGCACCAAACAAGCCAAACAATGCTGTTGAAGCACCGGCACTAAGAGAACTGTCGCTTCCCATAGCCAAGCTTAACAAATTACCACCGATACCTGAAAGCAGGTAAAGCAATAAAAAGCGCCAGTGACCAAGAAGTGGTTCCATGTAGTAACCGATATAATAAATCATTACCGCATTTGAAACCAAGTGCATAATGCCAATGTGTAAGAATTGGGCTGTAAAGAGCCGCCACCATTGGTTTCCACCAACTACAGCATAATTGTTCATGGCGCCCATTTTAACCAGGACAGCCGTATTTTCTGAGCCACCAAGAGCTGTTTCTACAATAAAGGTAAGTAGTAGTACTACCAAAATGCCAACAGTTACGTAGCAATTTTTTAAATATTGTCGTTGATCCATCTTAACCTCGTTAATTTTGTAAAATTGAAGTAGGCGTAATAATCATTTCAATCGGAATATCTGTTGCCTCAATTTCCCACTGAGCAGAACTAAAAATCATTTTTGTATTCGCTAAGGCAACAGTCTTAGTGGCAGTATGTTTAGCCAAAAAACGGTCATAATAGCCTCCACCAAAGCCTAAACGTTGATGGGAATCTTCGGCAAAAGCTAATCCAGGAACAATCAACAGATCGAGTTCATTATTAATTTTAGCGTGCGGATCACTTACTTCTTCTACACCAAATTTTGAGCGCGAAACTCTTGTCATATAGTTATATAGAACAAAATCTTGCGTGTGTTCTTTATCGTTATTCGCACGTGCAAGATAAACTTCTTTGCCCAAATCCCACAGATAAGCAATCAGCTTAGCAGTATCTACTTCATAGGATAGAGAAGAAGTGACTCCAATACTACGACTATTTTTTAATAGCTCAGTATTAATTAAGCTGTCAAGCAAAGCTTGATCTTCATTTATCTTTTGCTCACTGTCCGCATATTCACCTAAAATCTTTATTTGTTGTTGCCTAAATTCTTTTTTGTCCATGTCTTCCCTATACAAAAAATAGCAGGAGCATAGGCTCCTGCCATATTGGTTTATTACTTAGTTTCACGATGAAGAGTAGTGTGTCTTTCAACTGGACAATACTTCTTCAAACTTAAACGATCCGGATGCTTACGCTTGTTTTTCTTAGATAAGTAACTTCTATCGCCACATTCGGTGCATTCCAAAATGATGTTATCTGCCATTTCTTTCACCACCTAAATTCTTTATTCTGACTGTATAAGTTTAGCATTTCTCTTTCACTTTTACCAGTAATTATTATCTTTTTTCTATTTTTTATAGAGTTTAAAGTAATCTTGAACCATTGCTTTAGTCATTTGCAGTGTGTAAGAGCCTTCCAAATCAGGGTCTAAACCTGGGAAAACAACGGCAGTCGCAATCTTTGCATTGTCCGATGGTGCATATCCTACAAACGTTGCATTGACTAACTCTGGTGGATTCTTTTGATTAGGGTTATCTGGATCATAATAAAAGGTTTGCGCTGTTCCAGATTTACCGGAAATTGACGGTTTAACATTCTTTATCTTATGCGCAGTACCCCATGAGTTAGTACCGTGTACAACACGCCAAAATCCTTGCCGAACTACATCCAGTTCACTTGGCGTCCATGGAATTTTTAGTTGAACATTAGGTTTTTTGTCATAATCAATATAAACCTTTTTACCATTTCTGGAAGTTCGACCAATTGACTGGACGATATATGGTTGCATTCGATAGCCGCCATTAGCTATTGTTGAAACGTATTGCACCATTTGAATTGGTGTATATGCATCATAGTTACCATAAGACAAGTCTAGAACTGACCCTGATAAAATCTGCCCGTGTTCATTAAAGGACTTACCTTGAATACCTGAAATTTCGCCTGGTAAATCAACACCAGTTTTCTGTCCCAAGCCAAACATATTAAAATTATGTCTGATTGTATCAAAGGCAGTATTAGGCATACTAATAAATTCTTTAGGAACATACTTAGCGTTAACCCATTTCATTGCCAAACGCATCATGTAAATGTTACTAGAAACTTCCAGTGCTGTTGAAGCATCCAATGAGCCAAACGTTCCCACTGGATATACTGATTTCTTAATCGGTGTTCCGGGTAGATAAACTGGAACATCGGGCATCACGTTGTCTGTTGGCGTAATAATCTTGTTAATTAGGCCACCACTAACCATTGCTCCCTTAACGGCAGATCCCATAACGAAGGCTTGATTGATGACGCCTAAGGCATTATTAGTTGTTTTATTTTTCTTTGGATCTCGACTAATTCCAGCAACTGCCAGAAGTGCACCAGTTTTAGGATTCATTGCAACGGCATAGGCACCGTTCGAATAATGAGCAGCTCCAGATGCAATCGCGGAAGAATAAATCTGTTCAAGTGATTTCTGTACTTCTTTTTGATAGCGTGCATCAATCGTTAAAACCAAACTTGCTCCAGCTTGACCAGAATAAACTGATTTAGTCTGCTCAATATTACCGGAACTTGTCGTTGAAACTTTACTGGTTGATTTTGTTCCTTTTAACAGTGGCTCATATTCTTCTTCTAAATATGAAGTACCAACCCGATCATTTCTTGAATAACCGTTGGTCAAATAGTATTGCAAGTTATCACTCGGCAAACCCGCCTTTTGGGTTGATACTGAGCCAATAATACTTTGAATAGAAGAGCCGTTAGGATATGATCTTTGCCAGTCAGTTCCAATTCCAACTCCTGGCAACTCGGATAAGTGCTCACCCACTTCGGCAATTTCTTTATCGGTTAAACCATCGTTTTTGACGTAAATGGTTGACAGTGTATACGCACCGGAAATTTTGTTATAAATTAACGCTGCTGTTTCCTGCCGTTTAGATAGTTTTAAATGCTTTGCTTGAACCTGTTGTTGAATACTTTTATTAATTTTTTCATCATCTTCGGTAGCACGAATAGATTTAGGAACTCTAGCAGCTTCTCGCTTACTATTCTCCTTATTACCCAAATAGTAATCAATGATTTGTTGTTCAGTTGGCTTCTCGTTCTTAATCAAAATATAATTGCTGAGCTTATTAGAAATTGAGTAGACATCATCAATAGTCGTTGAAACGCTCTTAGTATAAGTAATCGCATTTTTGGCGGTGTTACCAACTAAAACTCGTCCCTTATTATCATACATCACACCACGCGGAACCTGACTAGAGACAACAGCAGAATTTGATTTTTGTACTTCTGCTTTAAACCGGGACCCATACCCGATTTGTAAATAAGCTAATTGACCAATTAATGTAGCAAAAAGCACAAAAATAATGCCCAGAATTAACTTCATTCTGAGTGGTGTTGACGATTCTGTCTTATTTCTATTTGATTTTTGATCCTTTTTAAAAAATTTCACGTAATCCAACCTCACTAAACTAAGGCTATTTTATCAAATGCAGTGTTGTAATTCCATCACTTGCTTGTTGCTTTGACAAAATTTAAAAAGAGAACAGCATAATAGTAAATTTGTTGAATCCACTTTTTTAAAAAGCAATTATCTACTTCTTTATTTACTGAAACATCTTCTGCATTTAAGCTTTTTGTAATAGAATAGATAGTGAAAAGAGTAATTAATGGAAGGAAGATAAAACTATGACACTTGAATACCAAATTGGTGTCGATGCTGGTGGTACACATACCACCGCAATTGCTTATGATCTAACCGGTAACGAAATTAAACGTAGTGAAGCTGGCCCGGGTCAAGTCAATACAGATTACGACACTGCAATCAAGAACATCACTAGTGCCATTAACCACCTAATTGATGAAATTGATGGTGATTGCCAACGCATTTTGTGCGGTATGGCAGGCCTATCAGTTATTGGACATGCCTCCGAAGTGGCTGCAGAAATTTCTGCTAAAGTTAATAACTTACCAACGCGTGCAGTTACAGACTCATTATTAGCACTTTATAGTGGTCTTGAAGGCGAAGACGGCGGTTTGGTTATTGCAGGAACCGGTTCAGTATTTAACGGTTTACAAAATGGGCGAATCATCACTACTGGCGGATACGGTGCCACTTTGGGAGATGAAGGCTCCGGTTATGCAATTGCCTTGACTGCACTTAAGTCTGCCTTATTAAGCTGGGATAAGCGCGAAGATAACAAACTTATTCCAATGTTTAATGACTTATTTAAGACTGATAACATCGTTGATGGGACTGCCAAGTTCTACCAAATGACTAATCCAGAAGTTGCTTCAATGGCTGTTAGCGTTGCAAAATTAGCTGACAGTGGCGATGAAAATGCAACTGCAGTAATTAAAGAACAGGCTGAGTTACTCGCCCGCGATATTATCATTGGTATGGATCGCTACGAGGAACCAAAGCCAATGCGCATTGCTCTGACAGGTTCAGTTCTTGCAAACAATGAAATGATGCGAAATTACTTGGAAGCTAAAGTTCATGAGCGCTATCCAAAAGCTGTATTTTCAATCTCTAATGGAGAAAATGCCCGCGGTGTTGTTTTTGATAAGAGTAAAGATTATCGTTACTTTACTAGTCACTAGTAATTTACCATACAAAAAACCAGTTACTTCTATGTAACTGGTTTTTTATTATAATTATTCTTCAACTTTGTTAATAACAACGTCAAATTTACCACCTGGTGTTGTAATGGTCACTGTTTGACCCTTTTTCTTACCAAGAATGGCTTGAGCAATCGGTGAATCGTTAGAAATTTTACCATTCATTGGATCAGATTCATCACTACCAACAATAGTATATGTTTCTGGATCATCTTCACCAACTTCAGTATAAGTAACAGTCTTTCCGACAGCAACTTCATCTGGGTCACTTGAATTCGCATCAACAACGTGTGCATATTTCAACATTTCTTCAACGACATTGATTCGGTCTTCTAAGTGACTTTGTTCATCCTTAGCGGCATCATATTCTGAGTTTTCAGATAAATCACCGTATGAACGAGCAACTTTGATTCGTTCAATTACTTCAGGACGTTTTACTAATTTTAAATTCTTAAGTTCTGCTTCAAGTTTTTCTTTTCCTTCAGCAGTCATTGGATATGATTTCTCAGGCATGAAATTTTCTACTCCTTAAAGTTAAAATTCTATTTGCACTGGTTTATGATATTGATTTCTACTTCTAAAGTCAACCTTTACCGAATTTCAGCACCAAGTTGCTCCTTCAGTTCTGCATCAATCGCAGCCATCGCTTTGTTAACTACTTCATCAGTCAAGGTGTCTTGTTCATTAAGGAAAGTAAGACGGTAAGCCAGACTCTTCTTATTTTCATCAATATGAGCACCTTGATATACATCAATAACACGTAAATTAACTAAGAACTTGCCACCATTATCGTTGATGACATTTTCAATGGCTTGATTAGAGACACTTTCTTCAACCAAGATTGATAGGTCACGCTCAATTGCAGGGAACTTAGGTGCATTTTTAGAAACAGTCTTAGGACTAATAATCATTGGAACTAAAGTATCAAGATCGATTTCATAGCCATAAATCTCACTGCCATTTAATGCCTTGCTTGCTCTGGTTATAGCATGACTAATCATTCCAATCATTCCAACGTATTGACCATCGATATAAATACCAGCTGTTCTAGTTGGATGCATTCCTTCGATTTCTTCTGCTTTGTATTCGACTTTACTTAAATTAACACCAATGGCTTTAAACAAGTTGGTTAATTGTCCTTTGACATAGAAGAAATCAATTTGTTCTTCTTCATGTTGCCAGTTATCGAAATAGACATTCCCAGAATATAGCGTAGCTAAATGTTCGTGCTCATTATATGTGTCGTTTTCAAAATCATATACTCGTCCCTGTTCAAAAAGTGCAAGCTGATTTTGTTTACGTGCCATATTATAACTTGCCGCATCAACTAATCCAGTCATTAAGTTTTGACGTAAAGTTGAACGACTTGAATTTAATGGCATTTGTACTTGAACTAATTTTTGGGGATTGTGAGTGTATGAAACAGCCTTTTCAGGAGAAGTCAGTGAATATGAAATTGCCTCAATTAGTCCTTGACCTTGAACAACTGCTTTAATTCTCCTAATTGTTTCCTCTGTTTCAGAATAACCCCCATGTGTTTCCGCTAAAACTGGTTGAGTTGATTTAATCTTGTCATAACCATAAAGTCGACCTACTTCTTCAACCAAGTCTGCTGGAATAGAAACGTCCCATCTTCTTGCAGGTACATTGACTGTTAGATTATCACCATCAAGTTCGTATTCAAAGTTAAGTCGATCGAAGATATGACCTACTTCATCATTCGAAATTTCTGTTCCCAGCACTTTATTTAAATAAGAAACAGTAGTGTGAATAACATCAGGTTGACGTTTTTCATCAGTCGCAGTAATCACACCTTCGTCAATTGTACCAGAAGCATTGTTACGAAGAAGTAAAGCTGCCATGTCGAGCGCACGCTCAGTAGCATCCCAGTTAACACCTTTTTCATAACGACTTGAAGCTTCAGTTCTATTAGCATGACGTAAAGCTGCTTTGCGAATTAGAGTTGGATCAAAAATTGCTGATTCCAAAATAACATCGGTTGTGTCATCCTTAATTTCTGAATTAAGGCCACCCATAACACCAGCCATCATGACAACACGTTCACCATTAGTAATAACGATATCATTTTCATCAAGGTCAATCTCTTTGTCATTTAGAAGAGTTAACTTTTCACCTTGATTTGCTTTTCTTACTACTAACTTGTTAGTTTCAAATGCACGAGCGTCATAAGTGTGCATTGGTTGACCAGTTAAAAGCATGATGTAGTTTGTCACATCAACGACATTATTAATCGGTCTAATACCAGCATTCCAAAGTCTCTTTTGCATCCAAAGAGGGCTATCGGCCACCTTTACACCACTGATTTTACGTAAATTAAATTTTGGTGCGAGCTTAGGGTCAACTTCGGTAGTGAAATTGTCAGTCCAAGATTCACCGTCTGCCTTTAAAGTGACATTTTCAATTTTAACTGGTTCATTAACGATTGCACCTACTTCATAAGCAGCACCTTCCATTGATAATGTATCTGCCCTGTTAGGTGTGATATCAAAATCAAAAATATAGTCATCCATTCCTAAAGGTTCGTAAGCATCCTGACCAGGTTTTACATCAGCATCTTGAGGGAAGACAAAAATACCATCAACGTATTTTTCTGGAACGAGATTGTCGGCAAAACCAATCTCTTGCAAGCCACAAATCATGCCATTGGATTCGTATCCACGCAATTTACCCTTTTTAATTTTAACGTTATCCGCAATACGCGCACCTGGCAATGCAACTACAACGTCCTCACCTGCAGCAACATTTGGAGCACCACAGACGATTTGATGGGGTTCTTCGTCACCAACATCAACATGAGTTAGGTTCAAGTGTGTGCCTTCAATTGGCTCACAGTCGATAATGTGACCGATAACGATTTTCTTAAGTCCTTCTTCAGGATGCTTTACTTCAGCAATTTCAACCCCAGTACGGGTGATTTTTTCGCCTAATTGATGTGGCTCTTGGTCTAATTTAAGAAAATCTTGTAACCATTGATATGAAACTAACATTATCTTTCCTCCTTGCTGAATTGTTCTAAGAAACGAACATCATTAGTATAGAAGTCACGGATATCATCAATGCCATATTTAAGAATAGCAAAGCGGTCTAATCCTACACCGAAGGCGAAACCACCATAGACATTAGAATCAACCCCAGCATTTTCCAAAACATTAGGGTGAACCATTCCGGCACCTAAAACTTCAATCCAGCCAGTATATTTACAAATTGAGCAGCCTTTACCATTGCAGTTGAAACAAGAAACATCCATTTCAACTGATGGTTCAGTAAATGGGAAGTAACTAGGACGAAGGCGTGTCTCGCGGTCTTGACCAAAAACATGCTTAGCCATTAACTCCAATGTGCCTTTTAAGTCGCCCATTGTAATATTTTTATCGACTACTAAGCCTTCCATTTGCATAAATTGGTGTGAGTGCGTTGCATCATCATCATCACGACGATATACCTTACCAGGCCCGACCATCTTTAGTGGACCTTTTGAAAAGTCGTGCTTCTCTAATTCACGGGCTTGATCACCTGAAGTTTGCGAGCGAAGCAAATCCTCTGAATCAATATAAAAGGTTTCCTGCATGTCACGTGCTGGATGATCCTTTGGTAAGTTCATCATTTCAAAACAGTAGTGATCAGTTTCAATTTCAGGACCCTGTGCTACCTTGAAACCCATGCCAATAAAGTATTTTTCTAAGTCATCCAAAATAATATTGATTGGGTGCTTAGTGCCAAGATGCTCCTCACGTCCAGGAAGCGTCACGTCAATTGCTTCCTTTTCCAGTTGTTCCTTAACCAATTTTTCAACAATTTCATTTTTGGCATCATCTAATTTTTGATTAAACAGATCGCGCACTTTGTTGACCTTTTGACCAATCTCACGTCTTTTTTCAGGTTCAACGTCTTTCATTGAATGCAAAATTTCGGTTAATTCACTTTTACGACCTACTAACTTAACGCGTACATCGTTTAGCTTTTCTTCGGTTTTTGCTTTATCAATTTCTGATAATCCTTGGTCGCGAAGTTCTTGTAGCTTCTCAAACAAATCCATAATTTTTCCTTTCAAACAAAAAAGCTTCATCCCTCATATCAAGGGACGAAGCTTCGCGGTACCACCCTGGTTTAGACTCACAAAGAGAGTCTACACTCAAGTCTTCGATAACGGTGAATACCGGAATTGATTAAATCCTACTAGTAAGATGAAATTCACAGCTCTATTTAGACTTTTCTTTCAGCTAATAAAAAAGTCTCTCTGCAATAAACGATTACTGCTACTAGTCTTACTCCATGTAATTAACTATTAGAATAATTCTTTTTGTTAAAACATGCAAGCAATTATTAAAAATTAGACCCACTTGTCGGCCCAATCATGTATTTTGTCTAAAGCTGGCTTTAAATCTGCACCTTTTCTCGTTAAACCATAAGAAATAATCTTAGTATCACTATCAACTGAACGTTTAACAATTCCTTCTTTTTCTAGTTCTTTTAAACGTTCGACCAAAACACGATCAGAACAAGCTCTGACACAACGTGTTAAGTCTTTAAAGCGCATGTAATTTCCGGCACAGAGGGAACTAATTATTAAGCCATTCCACTTTTTACCAATTATTTGAAATGCATTTATATAGTGCTGGCACATCTCGTTGTCTGTGCCAATATAGTCAGTACCTTCCTTGGTTTTACTACTTGAAGCCATCCTACTTTCCTCCTACAGCAAAGCAATATCATGAATTTATTATAAAAAAAACACTTACTAGAAACAAGTACCAGACCTAGGCAAAATAATAAATCATAATTCCAGCCGCAACTGCAGCATTAAGTGATTCTGCTTGCCCTTTAATCGGAATATAGAGCTTTTCATCACAAATATTAGCAACTTCTTCACTTACACCGTGTGCTTCATTCCCAATTACCAAGCCCAATTGAGCAACATGCTCAAATTCTGGTAATTGCTTCGCATTTTTGTCTAATAAGCTGGCGTAGACAGGGATAGAATTTAACTTCAATTCATTAATTACTTCGGATAGTGGTTTAACTATTAAATTAAGGTGAAACTGGCTACCCTGCATTGCACGCTGCGTTTTAGGATTATATAGGTCAACACTTTCAGGTGACAAAATAACACCATCAAAGCCGGCAGCGTCGGCAGTTCTGATAATTGTCCCCACATTTCCAGGATCAGAAAGATTATCAAGCAATACCCACTTACCAAAGTTAAATGAATAGTTCTTCGGCTGAGTCATCTTAAGAACCATAAAAATACTTTGTGAATTTTTAGTGCTAGTTAAATTTCGTGTAATTGCTGTATTTATCAAAAAAACGTTTTTGGCGCTTAAATCTACATTTAATTCCTCTTCTGCGCGTTCCAAAGCATCTTCTGTTCCTAGTAAATAAACATAACTTAGCTTTGCTTTAAGTGCTTCTTCTATTAAGTGAAAACCTTCTATCATGTAAGTACCGGTTTGCTCACGATACTTTTTTTGCTTTAGTTTAGCTAAACTTTTAATAAGTTGATTATTTACCGAAGTAATTTGTTCCATTTATTTGTCCTCTTTTTATTTAGATTTAGTACCTGACAATTGTAATATTCGATGAAGAAAATGGTAAAATCAAGATGATATGCTTTTAGAAAGGAAAATCATTATGGGCTTATTTAACCATCACAACCACAATAGTGAAAAAACGACTGACTCACCAGTTGAAACGTGGCAGTTAACTGCCTCTGGTATTGTCCAAGGTGTTGGCTTTCGCTGGAGTGTTATGAACCTTGCCAAGCAGATGAATATTGCTGGTAACGTATGTAATAATAGCGACAGCACAGTCACCATTACTTTACAGACTAACCTTGATTGCGTCAATCAATTTATCAAGGAACTGCCTCGTAATGTTTCACCTTCTGCACGTATTTCTACAATAAAAAAAGAAAAACTGACAGATGTAGCCAAACTCCATGGTTTTCATGTATTATATTAAGTATTGACTTTTTAAAAAACTAACTTGGTGAATTTAATGAAAAAATTTCGTAAATATATTGGATTAATTGCTCTTTGTTTTGTGGTCATGCTAACTGTTACAGCATGTGCCCAAAATGGTAATGCTGCTACTAAGCCCCCTACAGGCTTTTTCTATGGCAATATTTATCGCTTTATTGGGAAGCCACTTCAAAATATCATGTTGTCGTTTTCGCACATGATTGGTGGAGCAAATGGCGCAGGTTGGGCAATCATTTTAATGACGTTAGTTGTTAGAATAGTTCTTCTACCTTTAATGCTAAGCCAACAAAAGAAATCAACTACACAACAGGAAAAAATGACGCGAGTTCAGCCTCAAATGCTGTTAATCCAGGACGCAATGAAGCGTAAAGATTTAACTCAAGACCAACAAATGACTTTGGCAGGCTGGCAAAGAGAACTTTATTCGCAAAACAACATTTCCTTAACAGGTGGTATGGGCTGCTTGCCTTTGATTATTCAGTTTCCAATCATGATTGGAATTTATCAAGCCGTAATGTATTCCAAACCACTGGCAAACTCGTTTTTCTTTGGTATCTCACTTAGTGAACGATCCATTTCGGTTACCATCATTGCAACACTGTTTGCTTTCATCCAAGGGTACCTGTCAATTATCGGTGTCCCTAAAGAGCAAAAGAAACAAATGCAATCAATGATGTTGATGAACCCAATCATGACTTTGTTTATTTCTCTATCCGTTTCTGGTTCAGTAGCTTTATACTGGGCTGCCGGAAACTTCTTCTCGGTCATTCAACAGTTGATCGTTACTTTTATCATCATGCCAAAAGTTAAGAGGGACGTTGATGAACACCTTAAGAACGAACCAATTAAGGCGATTGTAACGAAAGAGAAAATTGATGAATTACTAAATCAAAAAACTTCAGGTTCAGCTGTCTCTGAAAAAGAAAAGGAATTGCACGAAAACTTGCGCAACCGTAATAAAGGTAAACAACAAAAGCATCATAAATAATGATCACTCAAGATTTTTACTGAATAATATAGAACTCCTAAAAGGCTAATTCCAGTACATAGAATTAGCCTTTTTACTTACCTAAATTAAGCTAAAACAAAAACAGCAAAAGTTTTCCTTTTGCTGTTTCATATATTCCTCTATTACTCTGCTTCTTTTTGACTTTGAGCACGTTCACGCAAAGTTTGTGCCTGCTTCTTTGTGAGGGCTGGGAACTCAATAATGAACTGACTACCCTGACCTTCGACTGATTCAACACTAATTTTACCATGATAGCTGTTAACCAGTTTTTGTGCAATCGACAGACCTAAACCATTACCACCCTTTTCACGTGTTCTCGCTTTATCAACACGGTAGAAACGGTTAAAAATCTTGCTTTGATCTTCTTTAGATATTCCTTCACCAAAATCTTGTACGATGATGTGTACGTCAGTTTGAGCCAACCCAGCAGAAATGTTAATTTCTTTTCGCGTAGTTGAATACTTTATTCCGTTATCAACCAAAATTACAAGTAGCTGCTCCAAGTGCCCCTGGTAGATTTGAATTTCAGTATCCTGAGGTAAATCATCCATTTCCAAACCGATTGAAAAGTCCTGATGGACCATTGCCATATCTCCAGCGACACGCTTCAAAACATCCGCAACGTTTGTTACAGCATTTGGATACTGCACATTGATTTGTTCCGCACGGGTTAAGTCAAGCATTTCTTGAATTAGATGCTGCATTCTGTTGGCTTCTTGTAATGAAGCATTGATCGATTCCTCCAGAATTTCTGGATCATCTTTGCCCCATCGTTCTAACAAGTTCAAATGTCCTTCGATTACCGCAACTGGTGTGCGCAACTCATGTGAAACGTCGCCAACAAATTCTTTTTGCTGGTCAATGTAGCGCTGCATTCGATCAAGCATTTGATTCAGAGAAACTGCAAGCTCTTGCAGCTCATCATTTCGGTGAAATCTTCTTATTCGAGCAGTACTGTTTGGATCTGCATTAACTTCACGGGCAACTTTAGACATTTCTTTGATTGGCCGAACAACACCGCGCACAATCATGTACGAAATCAAAATAAAGACCACAATTGCAATAGCGGAAATTCGTACCATCCATTTAAGTAGATCGTGCATCAATTCATTGTAGTAAGACATCTTGTTGGCAACAACAATATAGCCTGTGAGTTTGCCACTATGGGCTGCTCTAACTTTTTGATAGGTAATAATTTGGCGCCGATGGCCCTTAACATAGACGCTCTCCATCGAATAATCACCCTTAATATGCTTAAACTTAGGGATTGGTCCACCATTATCAAAAACGTCTTCTTTTTCCAAGTTATAAACAACAACACTCAAATCAGGATTCGTTAGTGATGAAAGGAGGTCATCATTAAATGCACTTCCAGGATGGTCATCATTAGTAATAGGCGGATTGCCTTCTAAAACATTTCTGGTTGATGGCGTTAGAGCAGGAACTACATTAGAAATCTGTAATTCATGTGGAATTCTATTTAAGCTTTCATTTAGCTTAACAACCATTTCAGTTGAGGTCTTTTTCTGCTGCACGAATGATTGCTGACCTACAACTGAGTAAATAACAACTGAGAATACAATAAAAGAGACCATGATCGTTAAAGCAACGATACTGACCCAGCGTACAATTAACGATGAGTGCTTGGTCTCTTTTTTACCTTTGACTTTACTTCTTTTCATCATCTTCATCTCTTACCATATATCCGGTACCACGAACAGTCTTGATATATGATTGTTGACCTGGGATGTCAATCTTATTACGCAAGTAACGAACATAAACTTCAACAACATTAGTTTCAATGTTTGAACCTGGTCCCCAAATCTTAGAAAGTAGTTGGTCACGGCTAACAACGTTGTTCTTGTTCTTAATTAAAGTCATCAAGAGGTTGTATTCACGTTTGGTTAGGTCAACTGCTTTACCATCCCCGCGACGAACAATTCTATTTGCAGTTTCAATTGTTAAGTCCTTAAACTTAACTACCTTCTTTTCAACTGTATCATCTGACGCATCTTTTTCAATCTTGACACGACGTAAAACGGCACGTAGACGAGCTAACAATTCTTCAATGGCAAAAGGTTTAACAATGTAATCATCTGCACCATGATCTAAACCAGAAACACGATCAATTACAGAATCACGTGCAGTCATCATAATTATCGGTGTACTCTTAACTTGACGAACACGACGAGCAATTTCAAGACCATTTAAGTCAGGCAACATTAGGTCAAGTAAAATAGCATCAAAGTCTTCTTTCAAAGCCAAATCCAATGCTTTACGACCGTTGCTCTCAACAACAGTATCATATTTTTCATGTTTTAATTCTAGCTCCACAAAGCGAGCTAAGTTCTTTTCATCTTCAACAATTAAAATTTTTGCCATTTTTATCATCCTTTATATTAACTATCAAATGCTAAATCAAGTTAAAACCTTTTAATTAAGATAAGCATACTTTAAAAGAGGTTTTAAAACAAGATTAAAAAACTGAGTTAAGAATAACTCAAAGTTTTTGCATTACTTATTTTTATTTTTGCTTATTATTTTTATCATGTTCATCCTGTTCAAGCAAGGATTTAAGCTTGGCAAATGCGGGATTAACTTGATTTTTCTTTCCTTGGTCATAATCACTTTTTGAAATAACAGACCAGCCATTGCCTTGAGGATAGATATCTTCTTTTTCTTCTTCAGGTGTCAAAATTGTGATTGGAATATTAAGAATAATATTATCTTCGACTGCAGTCTGCAAATCGATTAGATCATCTTCAACCTTAACGATTGGAATTTCACTTTCATCAATTTTTTCTTTCGACACTTCTTCATCAGTATAGTTTTCTGTAAACCGGAAGTCCTGTTGATAATCAACAGGTTCTAAGCTTCGACTCGAAGGAACAACCAAGGATGCCTTAACATGAAAATCGCCAGTTACATATGGTTCATTGTAAAAAAGTGAACCAGTTAATTGCACCTTTTTTACTTGATCAACCAAGTTTTTGCTCCGGTCAAAAAATTCTGGCCTCATTTGAACTTCCTGATCAATCTTCGTCAAAACTTCATTACTATTTTTGATTTGTGAAAAGTTAATTGATAGCATTCTAAACCTCCAACGGACGACGGCCAAAATTTTGATCCTTCTGCATTATTTGTTCAAATAAACGATCAACGCGAACCTGTAAGCCCAATGAACCATGCTTAGCATTGTTCTGATCAACCTTTGAAATAATATTGGCAGAAGTATCTTTTCTAATTTGCTTCAAATAATTGCGCCCAAGCTTGCTATAGCCAAGTAATAACAACGACTCATGGTTAAAGCTTTCAATCATATCGTCTTGACTTACATTCAGTAAAGTATACAAGCATAATCTTCTCAAACGCGCATAGGTATACCGTTTCGATTTGATTCTACGTAAAAACTCAGTAAAGTCATGGGCCAAGTGAATCTCTTGTTTCATTTTATATTCAAGGCCTTCACTCATTTGATATATTTGACGTAGTTCTTCTACACTAGTAGATTCAAGCCGGTACTTTAAAAACGGGAACAATATATTCCAGTTTGGATACTCGCTTTGGGCATCAAGCATTTGAACTTCTTTTTTGGGCAGCCATTGCTCTAATTCCGAATCTATTTTGTTATGCAAAATAATATTGCGAATTGCACTCGCACTTTGAACTACACCATTATTTTGTAACAAATCATCATGCCCAGCACCAATTCGATTAACTGGATGTAGTGCTAAAGGTGTACCTAGGTTGTGATTTGCAACAGCATAGGCCAACGCCAAAATTGCATTAGGCTCATTAACTTCATGCCCAACTTCACGTGCAACCATCTGATTATACTGTGTTGAATATGTCTGACTATAATCATTAAAGTCCATATGACTTTGTGGAATTTCTGCAATTTTGCTTCCTAAGTAAGCAAAATTTTGGGTTGCATCTTCAACGCCAAAAACTAAGTCAGTAACCCCAACTTTGACTAATTGGTCGATGCTTCCAAGTGAAAAGAGGTCTGCTGGTTGAACCGCAGTTGAAAATGGTAGTTCAAATACTAAATCCGCACCACTTTCAAGTGCAGCCCTAGCGCGCGACCACTTATCCATAATTGCCATTTCGCCCCTTTGAACATAGTTACCTGACATAACAATCACGATTGGATCTTTGTCTCCTGCCAGATAGCGAGCCTGATTCATCAAAAACTCGTGTCCACTATGAAAGGGATTGTATTCAGCAATGATCCCAACAACACTCATTAGCAGCTAATCTTCCTCTAACTCTAATTTTTTACCGTCTGCCCATAGTTTTTCAACATTATAAAAGTCCCGGGCTTCTTCAGTAAAGACATTGACGACTACATCACCTAAATCTAAAAGTAGCCAATTTGATTCGCTACTTCCTTCAACTCGATAATCATAGAAGTCAGCCTTATGTGCCTCATCAATAATTGCATTAGCAATTGCGTGCAACTGTCTATTAGAACCTGCACTGGTAACAACGTAATAATCAGCTAAAATACTGTATCCTTGCATGTCATATGCAGCAGTATCTTCACCATGACGGTCACTGATTGCTTTTAATGTAAAAGCTAAGATTTCTTTACTAGTCAATTTTTCTCCTTATTGTTTTTTGATACTCCACACATTGTATGCTTCTAAAGTGCGTGGATAAATTTTACTTCTGTTATGAACTAAATATTCAAGTGTATGTGCAAGTTGATAGCCTACACCTTCATCTAAGTTGGCATAGGTGACATCACGTGCTTGTTCAACACCCGCAAAATCTCGTCCAGGCTCAATATAATCAGCCATATAAACAATCTTATCTAAGGTGGTCATTTCTGTATCAGCAGTTGTATGACGTCGAACAGCGGTTAATATTTCCGCATCAGTAATTTTTAAATCACGTTCAATAAAATAAGTACCCACTATTCCGTGCCAGATTGCAGGACCCCAATTAAGCAAATCCTGATCAAATCCCTGGGTTTTAATTACTTGTCGAAATTCTTCTACTGGCACTTGCTTGGCATAATCGTGGATAAAACCAGCAAGTGCGGCTTTATCCTCATCATAACCATTTAGTTTAGCAAGCTTACGAGCCGTCTCACTCACTCCTACACAGTGGGTAAAACGCTTTTGATCCATATTGCTTCTTTCTTTAGCAACTATTTCAGCGCTAGATAGCGGTGAGTACGTTTCATTAAAAAATAAATCACTCATGATATAGTTCCTTTTTTTGTATATAGTTTCTCACTGTGTCAGGTACAAGATACCTGATTGAGCCACCCATTGCAATAGTTTGGCGTATTGAGGTCGAGCTGACATCTAGACTTGGAACATCGACCCAGATCATTGGCAATTCTGCTTTAGTGGGATAGCCTGCACGTTTTATTCCAACCAAGGTTGCCATTTGTGCAATTTTAGTCGGTTCTTTCCATTCATTGAAATTATTTACCTGATCACTGCCCATAATCAAGTAATAATGATTTTCCGGCTGAGTTTCATGTAGGTATCGCAATGTATCGACAGTATATGAAACACCACCACGATAGAGTTCAAATAACTTCACTTGAAAATGAGGATTGTCCTGAGTTGCTAATCCTAACATATTAGCACGATCTTGCGGTGAAACAGTTGGAGAATCCTTCAAAGGCGGAATATTAGTTGGAATAAACCAAACTTCATCGAGGTGAAGCTTATTATATACCTGTTCACCAACTATTAAATGAGCCGAGTGTACTGGATTAAATGTTCCACCTAAAATTCCAATTTGTTTACCCTTCTTAGGCTCTATTTTTTCTTCTTTAATTTCAACTGACGGAATTTTTCCTAAATCCTTAGCAATAGCGATCATTTTTGCCTCTAAATTAGTGCACGTCTAATACCTAAACCAATTTTATCAGGAGTATAAATCTTAACCAAACAATCTGCCGGCACTGTCACAAAACCAATACCACCAAATAGCAAGTCACTTTTACTTGAAGTATGGAATTCTTGCCCTTTTAGTCCGGGAAGATCTGTTTCTTTTTCTGGTGGATTCAACAATTCACCAACATGCTTTTCGTAAAAAGTATCAGCATTCTCAGTCTTGGTGCGATGAATGTATAATCCACGCGCCGCATATACTGTAAAGCTAGCCGGATCACCCTTGATAAAGTCTATTCTCCCAAGTCCTCCCAAGAATAATGTATTACCTGGCTTTAATTGGTATGTCATAGGTTTTAATGGCTTTTGTGGTGAAATAACTGCTAATTCACTAGCATTTAATCGCGTTGCCAACTGATTTTCAGTCATAATACCTGGAGTGTCAACTAAAAAGTGTCCATTTTCCAACGGGATTTCAATTTTGTCTAATGTAGTTCCAGGGAAACGAGAAGTTGTAATCAGATTCTTAATGTCACCCATTTGGTCAATAATTGCATTTAACAAAGTTGATTTTCCAACATTAGTCATACCAACAAAGTATACATCTTCTATTCTTGAAGCTTTATCTAAATACGAAATTAAAGTTTCTAAGTTCTTTTGTTTTTTGGCACTAACCAAAAAGATTTTCTTTGGAAATAGGCCAACTCGATTAGCCTCTTGACGCATCCAATCTTTAATTTTGCTTTGACGAGAATTTAGCGGGAATAAATCAAATTTATTTCCTACTAAAATGAAGTCATTATCACCGATAAAACGTTTAAGAGAAGATAATAATGAATTAGTAAAATCAAACAAATCTACCACGTTAACAATTAACGCCTTTTTTTCTGCCAATGAATTTAGCAGTGCTAAAAAGTCATCGTTATCCGCATTAACAGGCATAATTTCATTATAATGACGCAAGCGGAAACAGCGTTGGCAATATGTATCATTATCTTCGTCTTGATTTTCGATAGCTTTCTTCAAACGTTGAGCTGGTAAAAAACCTGCTTCTTCTGGATCAGTTGATTGCAGCTTTGCTCCACAACCGATACAAATTAACTCATCATCCATTTTCTAATGTCTCCTTAAAGGTAACTCTATGCGAAATTGCTAAAAAGAAAAAAATTATTTTTTCTAAGAAGCGATTAATGCGAGTATTCCATTTATCCGTTTCAACCAATGGTTTCACCAAAACTGACTCTACACCGGCCAAATTTCCAGCCTGAATATCAGTAATCAACTGGTCGCCAACCATCATTACCTGATCTTTTGCCAAACCAAGTTGTTCTCTTTTTTTAGTTATTGCAAAAGGAAGCGGCTTTCTTGACTTCGCAACGAAGTCAATTTGATATGGGTTTAGAACCTTACCGATTCTTTCTGCATTATTATTGGAAATTACAACCAATTTGATGCCAGCTTTGGCCAAACGTTGATTGAGCTCATCCATTTTTTTGGCAGTCTCAAATTCATTCCATGCAAGTAATGTATTATCTAAATCTGAAAAAACTGCTTTGACATTCATCTGTTGAAGCACATCAGTATCTAAATGATAAATCGTATCAATTGTATAACGTGGCCTGAATAACATTCAACTTCCCCTTTATTTAAGTTTTCACTCATCTAATATATCAAAAAAATTCAGTAAAGTGATAATTTTTGACATAAAAAAATGGCGCCAATGCGCCATTTTTAAATTAATTTAAAGCCTTCTTAGCTGTTTCAGCTAATTGTGCAAAGGTCTTTGAATCGTTATAAGCAATATCAGCTAACATCTTACGGTTAATGTCAACACCAGCTACTTTCAAGCCGTGCATTAACTTAGAATATGAAATATCATTCTGTCTTGCAGCTGCATTGATTCTGGCAATCCATAATTTTCTAAAGTCGCTCTTGCGTCTTCTACGGTCACGGAATGCATATCTGTAAGATACAAATAATTGTGTACTTGCAGCCTTAAATTGCATATGCTTTGCGCCACGGTAACCCTTGGCAAGCTTCATAACCTTCTTACGACGTTTACGTGTAACAGTTCCACCCTTAACTCTTGGCATCTAAAATTCCTCCTAAATATCGTCTCTTACAATTAATTAACGCATTTGAGAGAGCATCTGTTTGATGCGCTTCAAGTCGCTGCGTGAAACTAATGCAGCCTTTCTCAAATGACGACGTTGCTTCTTTGTCTTACCGTGGAAACGGTGTCCAGTAAAAGCGTGATGACGTTTTAATTGACCAGAACCTGTTCTCTTGAAACGCTTTGCAGAAGCGCGGTGGGTTTTCATTTTAGGCATTTTCTAATTCCTCCAAATTAACTAATTTACTTTTTATCACTCTTGGGAGCAAGCATTAAGAACATTGAGCGACCTTCCATTTTCGGTTTACTTACTACAGTAGCAATATCCGAAGTGGCTTCAGCCATCTTTTCCAATACTTCGCGACCTAATTCCTTATGAGTAATAGCTCGACCCCTGAACCTAATTGAAACACGAACTTTTGCTCCCTCTTTAGTGAGGAATTTTTGAGCGTGCTTTAATTTAGTGTTAAAATCATTGCCTTCAATTGTTGGACTCAAACGGATTTCTTTGACACTGACGGTCTTAGATTTCTTACGAGATTCCTTAACCTTCTTTTGTTGTTCAAAGCGGTATTTACCGTAATCCATAATGCGGGCAACTGGTGGCTTGGCATTAGGCGAAATTAGAACTAAATCTAAACTTGCAGCACTGGCTTGGCGTAAAGCCTCAGTCTTTGTTACAACACCAACTTGTTCACCATCTTCATTAATTAAACGAACTTCACGAGCACGTATTTGATCGTTTAATATCAAATTCTTTGGTATAATTCTTCACCTCCGTGTTAATTTGAGGACAAGAAAAAGGCGGGTAAAACGTACCCGCCTTTAATCAACAGAAAATATCGATTAGCCCAGAGGTCAACTTAACATAGGCGAGAAGCGGGAGCTTCTTCTTGTTCTCAACTAATGTGATTATACGCGTTAGTATTCAATTAGTCAATATAATCTGTCTAAAAATGTTCTTAGTCTTGAGGAAAGACCTTTTATCAAAAAATCAAAATTGTTAACTAGCCATGTGCTTATGCAAATAGCTTCCTGCCATTGAAAGTGTAAAACAAATAATAAAATACAGCAAGGTTAATGCTGCAAACATTGGAACAATGTAATTAGCATTTTGACCATAGATGACCTGAGCATGTTGCATCAATTCTGGAACAACGATAATTGTGGCAAGAGAGGTATCCTTAATTAAAGAGACAAATTGACCAATAATCGTTGGGATCATATGGCGGTATGCTTGTGGCAGTATGATGTACCACAATGCTTGGACAAAACTCATCCCCGTCGATCTTGCCCCTTCCATTTGCCCCTCAGAAACTGACTGTATACCAGATCTAACAATTTCAGCTAGCATGCTTGATTCAAAAATTGTCATTGCAATGATTGCCGAAGTAATTGCACTAGGGCGATAGCCAATTTTAGGCATTCCAAAATAAGTAAAGAAAATAATTAACAATAAAGGAAGGTTACGAACCAGATCAATTACAAAACCAACAGCGGCTGAAATAAATTTGATTTTTGAATACCGTATTATCCCTAATACCGAACCCAAAATAAAACTTAAAACAATCGATACTAATGAAATATATAATGTAACGGCCAAACCTTTAAGCAAGAAGCCAAAGTTTAGCCAAGATAATGCGTCTATCCATGTTTGCATATCAGTCGCCTCCCTACGCTAATTTCTTTTCAAGGTACCGCATGTAGTAACTTAACGGCATCGTGATGATTAAATATAGGATTCCAATAATGAAGTAACTATTCATTGTGTCAAAAGTTACGGATGCAATTGCATTGGCTTGATACATTAAATCAAAGCCAGCTACAAAGGCTAAAATTGAGGAATCCTTAATAAGGTTAACGAACTGATTACCTAATGGTGGAATGACAATCTTCATTGCTTGCGGCAAGATGATGTACTGCATTGCCTGTTTATAAGTCATGCCAGTCGATCTGGCACCTTCCATTTGACCACCAGATACTGATTGAATACCTGAACGAATTATTTCAGCAATAAAAGCTGAAGTGTAAAGGAACAGTCCAATTGTACCTGCTGTAAAACCATTTAATTGAATAATATACTTTGGAACTATTAGATAGAAAAACATCACAATAATCAACAAAGGAATATTACGAAAAATTTCTACATAACCACGTCCAATTTTGTTAGCAACTTTATGAGGAATTACTTCTAATAAAGCAATAAATATACCGAAAATCAAACTGAAAACTAAGGTTAAAAAACTAGCTAAAAGTGTCCAGCCAAAACCCACAAAAAGTTCGTTACTAAAGTGATTTAATATGTTAATCATTTGTAAAACATCTCCTTATAGTTGAAACCGGGAACTTGGCCAAACCACTTTTTAATTAAGCGATTATATTCACCACTGCGTTGGATTTTATCAACTGCGCGATTAATTGCGCGATGAAAAGGTTCCTGATTTTGGTTAACCGCAATACCATAAGGTTCTTTCGTAAAAGTGCCACCTCTTACTTCTAAACTCCCCGCACTTTGTGCAGCAAGTCCATACAAAATACCATTATCACTAGTTAGGGCGTCACCTTGATGTGATTTAAGGGCAGAAACAGCTTGACCGTAATCTTGCATTGCAACAACTTTAGCTTTAGGTGCAACTTTTTTAATTACTTCAACCGAGTTGTCACCGACGATTCCTATCACAGTTTTACCATTTAGGTCACGCACACTTTTAACATCAGAGTCCTTATTAACTAGCAATGATTTACCAGCCCTAAAATATGGCTTAGAAAAACTAATGATTTTTGCTCTCTCAGGCGTAATCGTCAAAGTTGCAATTACTGCATCAACATTACCGTTTTTCAAAAGTGGGATTCTTGATTGCGATGTTGCTAAAGTAAATCTTGCTTGGCCCTTCGGTCCCAAAATCTCTCTAGTAATGGCTTTAGCCATATCGATATCAAAACCTTTTTCCTGGTCATCACGAATATCAATTAGACTGAAAAGCTTTTTGTCACCTTCGACGGCCCATGTAATTGTGTTAGATGAACGGACATTTTTTAAAGCGGATTGATCTGTTACGCTTTTCCCGCAACCAGTGAGCATTAATGCACTGAATAATAGAGCAATTGGCCAGATAATTTTTTTCATCATGCCAACCTCCTTAGTGCGAAATGATTTTACTCAAAAATTGTTGTGCACGTACTGTCTTAGGTTGCTTAAAGAAGGCTATACTTTCGTCATCTTCAACAAGATGTCCTTGATCCATAAAAATCACGCGATTAGCTACTTCTTTAGCAAAACCCATTTCATGCGTAACAATCAATGATGTCATTTCACTTGCAGAGGTTACCTTTTTTATAACCTGCAAAACGTCATCAATCATTTCAGGATCAAGTGCAGAAGTTGGCTCGTCAAACAGCAATAACTTAGGTTTCATTGCCAAGGATCTAGCAATTGCAACACGCTGCTTCTGTCCACCAGAAATTTGTGCAGGCATGTTTTGGGCCTTATCTGCAAGACCAACCATGTCTAATAGCTCCATCGCCTGCTTTTTGTTTTCCTCTTCAGGCATATGACTAACTATTCTTGGTGCCAACATAATGTTTTCTAGTACATTTTTGTTTGCATAAAGATTGAAGTGTTGGAAAACCATCCCGACATCTTGACGTAAACGATTGGAATCCGTTTTAGGATTGGACAAGTCTTGATTATTAACAATCAGCTTTCCACCTTGAATCGATTCTAACCGATTTACTGTCCGAATTAGCGTACTTTTACCTGACCCCGAAGGACCAATTAAAACGACCGTTTCACCTTTGTCTATTTCTAAATTAATATCGTGTAAGGCGTGAAATTTACCATAATATTTTTGCACGTCGTGGAATTCTATCATTGACATATAAATGCTCCTTTGTGTTCGATCAACAAAAACACATCATACTTTTCTTATCAATTGATTTAAAAAATCAAAAGTGCATCCCCGTCAACACTACGTTTGTTACCCGACTTGCAAAGTTCCAGTATATTAAAAAATTAAATGTTTATGTTGTCACCCTATAATCTTTGATTTATCGATAAATACTTTTTCAATTTCTAACTACCTATTTTTTTCTTGAGTATGACTTAACATCTTGATCAATTTCTGCAATAAATTCGTCAAAACTCTTTACAATTTCTTCTTCAGTTCCGTAACGACGAACGTTAACGCTGTTAGAAGACATTTCTTCATCACCTAAAACTAAGGTATATGGAATCTTTTGAGTTTGAGACTCGCGAATCTTATAACCCAATTTTTCATTTCTTAAATCTGCTTCAGCTCTAAAGCCACGCTTGTTAAGTTCATCGCGTACCTTTTTCGCATATTCAGAGTGTGCATCAAGGTTAACTGGAATTACTTCTACTTGTACTGGTGCTAACCAAGTTGGGAACGCACCCTTGTAAATTTCAATTAAGTAAGCAATGAAACGTTCCATTGTTCCAACAATTCCACGGTGAATCATAACTGGACGGTGCTCTTCACCATCTTGACCAACGTATGACAAGTTGAAGCGTTCTGGCAACATGAAGTCAAGTTGAATGGTTGACATGGTTTCATCCGCACCTAAAGCAGTCTTGGTTTGAATATCAAGTTTAGGACCGTAAAAGGCTGCTTCACCTTCGGCTTCAACATATTCAAGTCCCATGTCATCCATTGCCTTCTTAAGCATTGATTGACTTCTTTCCCACATTTCATCATTTGCAAAGTATTTTTCAGTGTTCTTTGGATCACGATATGAAAGTCTGAAGTAGTAATCAGTAATATCAAAGTCCTTATATACTTCCATGATTAGTCTCAGAATCTTGGTAAATTCTTCTTGAACTTGCTCAAGTGCAACGAAAGTGTGACCATCATTCAAAGTCATTTCACGAACACGTTGCAATCCAGATAAGGCACCTGATTTTTCATACCGGTGCATCATACCTAATTCAGCGATTCTGATTGGTAATTCACGGTAAGATCGAATATGGTGCTTGTAAATTTGAATATGTGAAGGACAGTTCATTGGCCGTAATTCAAGCATTTCACCATCACCCATATCCATTGGTGGGAACATATCATCACGATAGTGTGCCCAGTGTCCAGAAGTCTTATATGCATCGACATTCATCAAAACTGGGGTATATACGTGTTGATAGCCATCGGCAACTTCTTTATCAATAATGTAACGTTCAACAACACGGCGAATAGTTGCACCCTTTGGCATCCAGTATGGTAAGCCAGCACCAACTTTAGGATCAACGAAGAATAAGTCAAGATCACGTCCGATTGTCCGGTGATCACGTTCTTTAATATCTTCACGGCGTTTAATATCTGCATCCAAGTCTGCTTTCTTAAAGAATGCTGTACCTGAGATTCTTTGCAGCATTGGATTGGATGACTTGCCCTTCCAATATGCACCAGCAACAGATAAAAGCTTAAATTGTTTAATTTTGCCAGTGTTTGGTAAAAGTGCGGCAAACCCAAAGTCAACAAAGTCACCTAACTTGTAGGCCTTAACTTCATCGCTAGTTTCTTGATTTAATAGCTCAAGCTTAAATGGATCATCTTTAAAGATTTCTTCCAATTCAGCCTTAGGCATAACAACACTTTCAATTTTTTCGCCTGCTTTAACTGCTTTCTTAACAGCATTTTCAAGTTCAGGTAATTCATTGACTTTAATTTGATTTTCCTTATCGGTGTCAACAAAAAAGCCATCTTCGCCTGCAGCATGTTCACCAAAACGTAATTCTGGATATGCTTTTTTAGCAACTGCTTCAAAAACAAATGCTACTGTATCACGTAAGACGTTCAAGCCTTCTTCATCTTTATCAGTAATAATTGCTACATTAGCATCACGATCGAGTTGATAATCAACCGGTTGTAATTGTCCGTCTACTTTACCAGCAAGTGCTGCTTTTCCTAGTGATGTTGAAATACCATGTGCCAAATCACTAATTGTAATTGCTTGATCAAAATCACGTTTTGATCCATCTGGCAAAATAACTGAAAAACTCATCTATACCTCCGAAAATATAAAAAAACGCCCCAGTGCATCACTGCACTGGGACGTTATTAGCGTGGTTCCACCCAAATTTCAAGTCAGATATACGAATCTAACTTCTCAAATTAAGTTGATAATGGAACTCACCCATTTTAATTACTTTTTAAGTTTGAATGAGTGGGGTACATCTACATTGAACCACTTCCAGAATAATGTGATTCTCTCTGACTTGAGCTGCATCATGTTCATTCAATTAAGATAATTATACATATCTAACATTTTTTTGCAAGAACTTTTTTAATAAAAATCACAAAAAGCACTTTTTAGTTAAGTGCTTTTTGTTTTAACTTATTTTTAATTTAGCGTCGTCTATTAGGACCAGAAACAACGACCTCTTTAGCCAAAGTCCGTACTCTTTCCATTAGTCTTGCAGCTTTAACTGGATCTATTGCATTTTTAGTCTCCTTAAAATGTTCTTCCAAATCGTTCATCGAGAAATTGGAAGAAAAGAAAGTCGGCAATTGATTGTCCATCCTGGATTGCAGGATTACTGCTAAAACTTCGTCACGAGACCACTGACTGAGATTTTCAGCACCAATATCATCCAAAATTAGTACATCACAATTTGAAATTCGCTGTACCTCTTCCGGCAGGCTATTATCATTAAAATGACTTGAAAGACCGGCAATAAAATTAGGCACATGCATGAAAACAACACGCTTATTCATCAATGCAAGTGAATTTGCCAAGCCAGCAAGAATGAAAGTTTTACCTACTCCAAAACTACCTGATAAAAATAGACCTTTTTGATGAATATTCTTAGAGTACGCACTCAAGAATTGACCAATATCAGCCATTGCTTGCTTTCTTTCAGGCGTTATCTCAACTTGACTGAGTTTAACATCATGCAAACTGGTTGGCAGATCAATTAAACGCAGATTCTTTCTGGCACTAACTTCCCGATCATGTTCAATCTTACTGTCTTCAGGAACGTAAGTAATATCAATCGCATTAGTATTTAGAATCAACTTCGGTTTAAAGCCTTGTGTGACTGGATCCTTTTTATTTTGTTGAAACAAATAAAATTCAAAAAGAGCAGACATACTCTTATCAATCATTTCATCCGTTATTTTGTCCTGATGAGCGCTAATGAACTGACTGACAGCCGGTTCAGTTAAAACTTGCTGCCTAATCTGAGCTGGATCAATTTTTTTAGCTGCTGGATGATTCTTTCCAGAAATAAATTTATTAATCGGTTCCATAGATTCACCTACTTCATGCCATTTTGGTCTTCAAAGTTCTTGAAAAAGTTCTTTAAATCTGCCGAAGAAACGTCTGATTTAACTGTAGCTTTTTTCTTGCTCCAGTCTGTTGCCTTTTCAACCCTTTTTGCCTGAGTATAATGAGGATATTTTCCTTTATTTTGCTCACGTTTGTTCATATAGTCAAGTGCTTGCTCACCTGTCTTGACACCATGTTGCAACCAATCATGCAGGATTTTATTTGCTAAACGATAGGAAATATTCGGTGCGCTTTTTAGACAAGCGTAGGTCAAAAGATTCAGCAATTCAGCTGGTATCCCTTTTTCATTATATAAACTGTCAAGGACATGATATTCGCTAGCATCAACATAATCATGACGTTCAGTTTTTAGATAATATAAAAACTGAGCTGGAGATTTACTCTTCGCAAGTTGTAAAAGTTTTTGTTCTTGTTCACTAAAATGCGCATTTGAAGGACTAGCTTCTTCAGTACGCGTAACTCTTTTAAGTTGATCACGTGTTGTTTGAGCATGGATACTGTTTGCGATTGTCTTTTTAATTAAGGACATATCAAGCTGATAGTCTCCGTGTAAGCACGACAAAGCCTCATCAACAAATTCTTGTTCGGACAAACCATAGGTGCGCATAATGGCCCGAATTGCTTGGCGGTTGCAATCAATTTCTGTCTCCGGAATCTGATAAATCTCAAACTGCTGCTTCATAAAATCCCAGTCAATCTTGTCATCTTGTTTGATACTTGCCTTAACAGGTTTAGGAATCTGGTTTTCTTGAGCAGCCTGTTTCACTTCAATTGAAGGTTCAATTGCTTCTTGATCAGGTAAACGAAAGACGTCCATGAATGAGGCAGAAACATCAGTTGCGGTCGCTAAGCCATTAGGTTGGTTTAAGTTCTGACTACCTTCTTGGGCAAAAACATGACTCAGTTTTTGAAATGCGCTAACACCAATTTTTTCCTTAAGCAAACTGGCTAAAAGAGGAGTAGCAAAAAATTCATTACTACTTGGCACCTTTGCTAGCTGAAAAACTAGTACCTGACCCATAATTTCATTTTCAATCATGCGTGTTTGAATCAAACCAGTACCTTCAAGCTTATGCAGCGCAATAAAAAGACTTTTAAGGTTGCAATCAAGCTGTTCTTGTAACGCGTATAAGCCAGTTGAATCAGATAGCATTGCACCAGAATTATAGTCTTCATTCAGACTAAGATACATGGAAAGAGCAAGAGAGCCAATTAAAGGCTGATAAAGCTTTACTAAAATACGAATATCAGCTGGATATAGGTCAATATGATTAGCAATAAAAAAAGGTTGTTTGGGATTATCTGTCTCAAACATTTCTAATTTCCTTTCTCTCTTTTAGCAATCATATCCTCCATTGTCTTCATGAAACTCGACATATCTTTAAATTCGCGGTAAATCGATGCAAAACGAATATAAGCAACATCATCTAGTTCAGCTAATTCATCCATTACCAACTGACCAATTTTTTTCGAAGATATTTCACTTACACCTTGCTGTCTAACCTTGTTTTCAACGTGATCAACTAGTTCTTCAAATTGTGCACTGGTAATTGGGCGCTTTTGTCCAGCTGCCATTACACCATGCAGAATCTTTTTACGATTAAACGGCTCTCTAGTATTATCATTCTTAATTACTAATAATGGCGTTGTTTCAATTCGTTCAAAAGTAGTAAAGCGAAAGCCACAGTTTTCACATTCTCTTCTGCGTCTAATTGCACGATTTTCATCACTTGGACGCGAATCGATTACACGTGAGGCATTTTGCCGACAATTAGGACATTCCATCTTAGTCCTCCTCTTTTAGTTCACATAGCAGGTTTGCTAATTTAGTTTCTAGCTCTTTTATTGTACCAGTATTTGTGATGACATAATCTGCTAATTTTTCCTTTTGCGATAGCGGCATCTGTGTTTTTATTCTATTTAAAGCCTCAGTTTTATTTAGGCGATCACGTGTCATTAATCGCTGCACTTGCAACTCCTCTGGAACCGCAATTAACAAGGTTTTATCGCAATAATCTTTCACTTTAGTTTCAAATAGTAAAGGTGCATCTACAATAACTACTGGTTTTTTAAAAAGTTTATTTTGCGTAATTTTATCTTCAATTTCGCTAAAAATCAATGGATGTGTTATCTTGTTAAGCACATTTAGCTTACTTTGATCATTAAAAACAATTTGTCCTAACTTTTTGCGATTAAGTGTCCGATCAGAATTTAAAATATCTTGGCCAAAGTAACTAATCACTTTTTTATAACCTAACTGACCGATATTTAAAATGTCATGTGCAATCACATCGCTGTCAATAACAGGTAAATTGCGCTTAAGGAAAAAAGCATCTGCCGTGCTTTTCCCACTTGCAATTCCACCTGTTAAGCCAAGTACTAAAGTCATTTATAAATTACCTGACAGTGGGGACAAAATGTAGTCCCTCGGCCCGAAACTTTTATTTTTTCTAGTGGTGTGTCACAACGAACACATGGCTCACCCTTATGACCATAAACCTTGAGCATTTCCTGAAAACCACCGGTTTTTCCGTTAGCGTCAAGGTATGTATGAACCGTAGTTCCTCGTTCCTCAATTGCCAATTCAATTAGAGAATTAATGTTATCGTGAAGCTGCTTAATTTTGGTTTTTGGTAGTGCATTGGCCATACTTAAAGGATGAATTTTGGTTTCCCATAAAACTTCATCAACATAGATATTACCTAGTCCGGCAACCACTGACTGATCAAGAAGCGTATTCTTAATACTCTTTTTCTTGCGCGCAAGTCCCCTAGTAAAAGCAGCAACTGTAAAAGCGGGTGAATTAGGTTCTGGGCCCAGTTTACTGATACCAGTTATTTCTTTTTCCGTTCCAGTTTTAACTAACTGCATTCTACCAAATTTACGAACATCGTTATATCTCAAAGCTGAGCCATCGGTAAAAACAAACTGAACATGATCATGCTTATCTTTTTTCGTATTTTCTTTAACTAAGCGATACTTGCCTTCCATGCGCAAATGAGAAACTACCGTCAAGTTCCCACTCAACCTAATCAACAAGTACTTCGCATAGCGATCAATCGTTTCTATTTTCTTATTAACTAATTGCTGTTCAAATTCTTGCGAATCACTGGCAATAATTTTGGGGTACCACAACGTAACTTTTTTTATTGTTTTTCCTTTAATCAGTGGTAATAAGGTTCGACGTACCGTTTCAACCTCTGGCATTTCTGGCATTACTTATACTCCTTATTTGGCATCAAACCAGTTGTGACCATAACCTGAATCAGCAACTAAAGGAATATCTAATCTAACTGCTGATTGCATTACTTCAGGCACAATCTTCTTAATTGTTTCAAGCTCATCTTTTGGAACATCAAAAATCAATTCATCGTGAACCTGGACAACCATCTTAGTCTTCAAGTGCATTTCATCTAACTTTTGCTGCATATTAATCATTGCAATTTTAATAATGTCTGCGGCAGATCCTTGAATTGGTGAGTTGATTGCAGTTCTTTCTGCAAAAGAACGGACATTAAAATTCTTCGCATGAATGTCAGGAAGATACCGACGTCTATGCATAATGGTTTCCGCATAACCCTTTTCACGAGCAACTTTCACCGCTTTATCCATATAATCTTTAATTTGTGGATATTGTTCAAAGTAGTTATCAATAAATTCTTTTGCCTGCTTACGACTAATATTTAAGTTTTTAGACAGGCCATAATCTGAAATACCATAAACAATACCAAAGTTAACTGCCTTTGCACGGCGACGCATTAATGGTGTTACTTCATCGGTTGACTTTAAGTGGAAAATTCTCATTGCAGTATGAGCGTGGATATCATAACCCGTTCTAAACGCTTCTTGCATCTGCTCATCACCTGAAACCTGAGCTAAAACCCGCAATTCAATTTGTGAATAGTCACAAGAGAAAATATAACCATCAGGTTGACTGGGAACGAACGCTTTTCTAATCTGCTTTCCTTCCTCTGTTCTAGTTGGAATATTTTGTAAGTTAGGATCCACTGAAGAAAGACGTCCTGTTGCGGTCAAAGTTTGCAAATAGCGCGTGTGTACACGTCCGTCTTTTTGAATGACATCAAGCAAACCATTAACATAAGTTGACTGGATTTTTGCAATTTGACGATAAGAAAGAATCTTTTCAATAATTGGATTCTCATCCTTCAGTTGATTTAAAACATCAACTGAAGTCGAATAGCCAGTTTTAGTCTTTTTGATTGGTTTAAGGCCCATTTTTTCAAACAGGATATGACCAAGCTGTTTTGGCGAATTAATATTGAACTCTTCGCCAGCTTCTTCATAAATTTCCTTCTCCATTTTGGACAATTCGCCGGCAAACTCATCTTGCAATTGGGTTAATGTATCAGGTAATACCTTGATACCATTAATTTCCATCTTTGCCAAAACGCGCGCAACGGGAATCTCGATGCTAGCAAAAAGATCATCCTGTTCATGTTCCTTAAGTTTAGCAAGTAAGGTTTCCTTCAAGCTTTCGATTGCTTCAGCCTTGGTTGCAAGGTGATTAAACAAAACCTTATCATCTTCAGGAATTTGTTCACTCTTTCCTTTGCCGTAGACGTCCAAATCACTTCTAACAGAATTATTACCATACATCCGGCAAACTTCAGCCATGTCATCCGAATTATTTTCATTGTTAATCAAGTATGAAGCAAGGAGCATATCATAATCGATTCCATGTGCATGAATTCCAAGTCGGTTAAGTCCAACTGTCGTACGTTTTAAATCAAAAACATCCTTTTTGATTTTTTCATCTTCTAATAGATGTTGCAGATTTTGCTCTTTTAATAAATCAACATCGCGACTGACATAAATTTGACCAGCAATTTTAAATGCAAAACCAACAAAATCAGCTAAATGATAATTAGGTCCGAGCATCCCTAGGTAAAAGACAATGGTGTCGCCTTCTTTAGCATCAACTTTTGCTAAATCATCTTTTGTCAATTCTGTGTATTCCATCAAAACTTTTTCATTTTCATCATTTTGATTTTCTGAATCTGCAGCGTTAGGATCAAGTTCACTTAAAAATTTTCTAAAATTCATTTTTTCATAAAAACGTCGTAATTTTGGATAGTCGATATCCTTACGCTTAATATCATCAATTCCAATCGTAACTGGAGTTTGACAATCAATAGTCGCAAGTTTTTTACCCAAAAGAGCCTTGTCTTTATCGTTCAGCAGGTTTTCTTTTAATTTTGACTGCTTCATTTCGTCGATATGATCATAAAGATTTTCAACTGAACCATATTCTTGGACCAATTGCGAAGCTTTTTTGGGCCCTACCTTGGTTACTCCAGGATAATTATCGGAATTGTCACCCATCAAGGCCTTCATGTCGATGAATTCAGTTGGTGTAACACCATTAACTTCTTTCATGTGTTCCGGTGTGTAAGCCTCTAAGTTCATTACACCTGACTTAGTCACCATGACCGTAGTCTTTTCAGTAGCTAATTGAGTTAAATCCTTATCACCAGTCACAATTGTTACGTCAAAACCATTTTCTTCACCGATTCTAGAAAAAGTACCGATGATATCATCCGCTTCATAGTTTTCCAGCTCATAGGTCGATATACCTAAGTCATGCAGCAATTCTTGGATATATGGTAATTGCTCGGACAATTCACCTGGTGTTTTTTGACGTCCCCCCTTATAATCAGCGTACATGTTATTTCTAAAAGTAGTTTTGCCCGCATCAAAAGCAACTAACACATGGTCAGGCTTAACATCGTTAAGTAAGACATCGAGCATGTTTTTAAATGTATAAATGGCATTAGTATGTAGTCCCTCAGGATTCCTGAAGTTCTCAAGCTGACGGTATAATGCATAAAAAGCACGAAAGGCAACAGAATTACCATCAATTAAAAGTAGTTTTTGGTTAGCCATTAGATCTCCTCACAGTTAAATTAGTCTAGTATTCATTAATCATTTTACCAGTTTTTCCTTTTTTCTGGCACAATACTGATCTATCTTGCAATTTACTTAACTTATTAATTTTGAACAGCAAAAAAGACTGAAAACTCAGTCTTTTAGGTTAGTCTTTATTTAGTTCATTGTACTGATCCATATAATACATGGTGTAGTAGCACCTAAAATAGCATCACTTTCGGCTTGTGACTTATCATAATGAGATAAATCATTTTGGGTTTTAACCAAGATTGCTTTTGCCGCTTTTACTTCTGCAATTGTTGCCTTATCAGAACTTAGTGTAGTTTTAGCTAACTTCAGTGCAGCCTTAAAGCGATTTTCAAGATTACTCAAAGACGAGCTTTGGTATGGCGTAATGTTTTCTTGATCTACTAAATCTTGTAATTCCTGTTTGTCTTCTTTGACTGCTATCTTAGCATCTTTTTGAGCCTGCTCAGGTGTGTTAATTGGTTTTAAAACTGGACCTGATTCATATTCAGTTGTATCTGCCTTAACATAAACTAACCCAGCAAAATCTTGTGCGTGATAATTAGCTAATGAATAAAAACGAGGCTCGTTCCAGGAATCCTTTAACAAGTAAAATAGTTCTGCCTTATTGTCATTAGCATTCCACAAATAAGTTGCACTTTCAACTGGGTAAACATCATAAGCAGCAAAAGTTGAGTTAGGATCAGCTGTAGGACGAGCTGAACCATCCACATTATAAGTTCCAGCTTTTTGGGTAAATATAATGTAACTAGCTTGCGTATAAGTTTGCAACTGTTGCTTAGGTTTAGCCTTTATTTTGGTTTCTGGAATAAAGGCAGTCTTAGTTCCGCGAACACGATATTCAATCGAAAGACCTGATTGGCCTGACATACCAGTCACACGGTCAACTTGATAGCTTTTACCATTTTTTAAGTTAATACTGTCTTTACCAACACCGATTTTGTATGATTCGTTCTTTTTTAAATTGGCAATTTTAACAGTTGCTTGATCAGTATATAAGGGATGACCAGCAATTCGATAAACATTGTTTGCTTTAACATATCCACCAGAGCTAAGTTTGTAATAACATTGGCCCTTAATCATCTTATATGGTAACCAAGATTGCTTTTCACGATCTTCATTTAACAAATAGAACTTTTTAGTGTTAGGTTCAACTTCTTTAATAGAACCAGAAAAGTTTATACTCGTGCCCTTTTTCAAATATGCATTATTCTTTTGCCCATGATAATTTTTAATCCTTTTACCCTTTTGATTAAAAATATAGGCATTATGCGCTAATTCAAGATTGTTATTGCCTGTTGCTGCTTTAACAGTTGCAGCGTTAAAACTTGCTAACTGGCTTACAAGCCCAAGCGTTATCATTCCAGCTACTGCGCCTTTAAGCATCTTTTTTTGTAAATTCATAATTACCTCAAACTACTTTTTTAAAAATTTTAATCTCTATTTTAGCTGAAAAATAAAATTAATAAAGAAAAAACCAAACTAAAATTTTTAGTTTGGTTCTTAAATTAACTACAGAATTTCTAATGCTTAATAAAAACTATTAAATCAACACCTAATATGGCTTCGTATCGGTTACATAATCTAGAAGACTAAGTTCGTCAGGCGACTTCAATTCTTTTTCTTGCTGTCCTTTTAGGACAAAGGTTGCTTGTTTGACTTCCATTACAGTTGCAGTATCTGAAGCAACAAGCTTTTTGGCAGTTGCTAACGCTGCATCATAACCGTCATGTTTAAATTCCTTGTATGATTCTGAATTCTTAACTACATTTTCTTGATCAATTAGTTTCTGCAAGTCTGATTTATCAGTGCTTGTTGCTAGCTGGGTATCAGCTTTAGCCTGCTCAGGCGTATTAACTGGTGTCAAGTATGGCCCTCCGATATATTTACAGTCATCTGCTTTAAGATAGCTCAAATTATCTTTAGAATTGTCCACGTAAACAATATCACCCATACCTGAATCACCTAGCAAATGATAAAACAACGCAGCCTTATTTTCTTTTGGTAACCAAATATAAAGTAATTCATCTACTGGTAGTTTATCACCTTTACCAAAAGGTCTATAAGCTTCAAATGGTGGCTGTTGGTTTTCTCTAACTTCACCTTTATTGTTAAAAGTATTGATACTGGCATTAACTAAAACATAGGTATAACCACTAAAAGTCAGTAATTTCTGTCTTGGTGGAGTTACTACAACTGATTTTGCTAAAAAACCAGTCTTTGTACCACTAATACGGTAAGAAGGAACTGCAGATGGATCCTCCTGCTTTAACGTGGTACGATCTACTTTAATTTTTTGATTATTCTTAATCATCATATTGTCTTTTCCACGACCAACAGGAAAAGAATTAGGAGTTTTTACCTTAACGGTTGCTTCAGCAGTATAAAGCGGTTTTTGATTAATCTGGCCAACATTGGCCGCATTAATATAACCACCAGAACCTATATTGTAATAATAGCTTTTGCCAATCTTAGTATATGGTAACCATGTTTGGTGATAATTATCATCATCTAAAAGGAAGTACTGCTTAGTATTGGGCTTGATTGATTCAAGCTTATCAGCAAACTTTACAGTTGCTCCTTTATACAAATGAGTCTTGTATCTACTGCCCTGAAATCTCTTGAGTCGTTTACCATTTTTATTATAGACATAAGCGCCATGCACTAATTTCATTGTATTCGTAGTTGTCGTTGCTGCAAGCACTTCATTTGTCTGACTTACTGTTGCAAAAGATCCTAACGCCAGAACGCTTGCTACGGCACCTATGGCACCTAATGCAATTCTTTTCTTTAACTTCATAATATCACCTCATTATCAATTATAGTCCTAAATACTATATACGACTTTAATAAATAAAAATGACCATTACCTAATAAGTAACGGCCATTTTTTAATTAAATTAATTTTTCCAAAGCGTCTTCATACTTTTGAATATCACCTGCACCCATAAAGACAATCACACTGTCTTTATTTTGAGCCAGGTCAGCAATGTTTTCGAGGTTGATTACTTCGGACCCGGGAATCTTAGCTACTAGATCCTCACTCGAGATGTCGCCACTTGCTTCTCTGGCAGAAGCATAAATTGGGGTAACGTATGCTTTATCAACACCACTTAAAATTTCTTCAAAATCATGCGCATACTTCTTAGTTCGCGAAAAAGTATGCGGTTGAAAGACAACTACAAGTCTCTTATCAGGAAACTTCTGTCTAGCTGCTTGAATCGTTGCCCGCATTTCCGTTGGGTGGTGAGCATAATCATCGATAATATTAATATCGCCAAAATCCTTTTCGGAAAAGCGGCGTTTAGCTCCTTGATACGTAAGGAGCCCTTGCTTGATATCTTCCAAAGGTATCTTCTCTGTGTGAGCAACAGCAATAACAGCCGTTGCATTCAAGATATTATGATCGCCAAACAAGTGAATTGTGAATTCACCAATCCTTTGACCGTGATCCAAAACACTAAAGGTGGAGCCTTCTGTTGTTCGCTTGACGTCTACTGCTTGAAAATCATCATTAGCTTCAAACCCGTAAGTATATTTAGGGACTGCTGCTTTGAGTTCTCGTAGACGTTCATTGCCACCCCAAACAAATAAACCTTTTTTTGTCTGATCTGCAGCAGTTTGAAAGGCGGAAGTATAATCTGCTTGATCCTTAAAGTAGTCAGGATGATCAAAATCAATATTTGTCATAATCTGATAGTCAGGATGGTAGGCCAAAAAGTGACGGCGATATTCGTCAGCTTCGTAGACAAAAAAGCGTGAACTCTTGATTCCTTTTCCTTCACCATCTCCAATTAGATATGAAGTTGGCGCTGCTTCGCTCATTACTCGAGCAAGAATTCCAGTCGTTGAGGTCTTGCCATGAGTTCCTGCCACACCAATACTTGTATGCATTGCAACAACTTCTTCAACCGTATCAGGATAGCTTTGCCAGCTAATCCCTTTGTCCTCACAAGCCTTAACTTCAACATTATCGTTTTTGAACGCATTCCCTTTAACAATTACTTGACCTTCAGTTTTGATATTGTCAGCACTAAAAGGAGCAATTTTAATCCCAGCTTTTGCAAGTGGTTCCTGCGTGAATGTATATTTTTCAATATCACTACCGCTCACTTCATAACCTAGATCATTAAGTAATAATGCTAGGGCAGCCATTCCTGTTCCCTTAATTCCAATAAACCAAATTTGCTTGTTCTTGTCTAACATATCTTAGCTCCAAAATCTATTTTTCATCGTTTATTATTTTACCATTGTTGCAGTAAAAAGAGCAGAGTTCAAATAAACAGTTAATCACAAAAATAAATCTCAAATTACCGTTTTACGTTTTTAACCATAAAAAAACTTCACGTTAACCGTGAAGTTTATGTTTATTTATAGGCTGATTTTACCGCTAGCTAATAATTCATCACATTTAGCAGCATCAAATTCGTCTCCAACTTGAAAATCATCTGGTAAAACCATGATGCCACGTTTTTCTGGAGCATGTTCAAGGCCTAATTCGCGTGCTGAACAAATCATTCCGTATGAATCAACATGACGTAATTCGCCAGGCCAAATCATTTGTCCGTTAGGCATTAAAGTTCCTGGTAAGGCAACAACTACCTTTTGTCCTTGAGCAATATTAGGAGCACCACAAACAATTTGATGTTCTTCGCCGTTACCAACTTCAACTGTAGTGACATGTAAATGATCAGAATCAGGGTGCTTATCGCAAGTTTTAACAAAGCCGTAAACCAATGTTGGTTTACCATATGCAAGTTCCTCAGCAAAACCGGCATCTGCTAACGCTTTATTCAATGCACTCAAATCTGCATCTGATAATTTGACTTGACCGTCTGGTAACTTATCATAGTCAATAACTTTATCAACGTTGAAAAAGTTGAAACCAGTGACGTTCCCTTTTTCATCAGTAATACGAGTAATATTACCTTTTTCTTCATATTCACTCTTACCTTGATCTTGACCTAAAATAACAATCAAAGTATTGGGATAGCTACGTTTATTAATACTAGTAATCATCAAAATTCAATCCTCTTTCACTTAGTCCAATGACCGCAAAAAGTCTTCAACTTGGTCTTTGGTTTTACGATCCTTATTAACTAGTCTACCAATTTCTTCGCCATCTTGGTAGACCACAAATGATGGTATCCCCATAATGTTTAACTCTTTAGCCACATCAATTGAACCATCACGGTCAATTTGGTAAAACTTACTTTCAGAAAAGTCTTGTTCAATTTCAGGTAAAAATGGATCTAAAAAGTGACAATCAGGGCACCAGTCAGCTGAAAATTCTAAAACCACTCGACCACTTTTAGTTATCTCTGATAATTTTTCTTTGTTTAATTCTTTAATTTGTTCCATCTCATTAGCCTCACTCATCTAGATAAATATCTAATCTATTCTACTCCAAAATCTGCATGAAGAGCGTAAATTGGATTACCTTTAGCAGCAAATTTGTGCTCATACTCAGTTTCAATGTTTTTTGCTACAATCTCCTCATTTTCATGATGAAGATCAACAGAGACAAAGTCAAAATGCATACCATAATTGTTCATGCTGGCGACTGAATATGAGAATAATCCTGAGTTATCAGTCTTAAACTCAATTTGACCTCCAGGCTTCAAAATCTTTTTATATTTTTCTAAAAAGGTTTTATAAGTTAAACGCCTTTTTTCATGCTTTGTTTTAGGCCATGGATCGCTGAAGTTTAAGTATAGTGTATCAGCGCTATTTGCAGCGAAAAATGCCGTAATGTCAGCTGCATCAGCACATAAAATTTGCAAGTTATCCAGCTTCTTTTCAAGTTTGGTTCGCAAAATCATTCCGGCAGCTGTCACTTGCAGTTCAAGTGCAACAAAATTCTTATCAGGATTTTGTTCAGCCAAAGTGGTAATAAAATGTCCTTTGCCTGACCCAACTTCAATTTCCAATGGTCTGGAACAGTCTGCAAAACGCTGTGACCAATCAATCTGTTTTTCAGGATCAGGACGATCTAATACACTTTCTGGATGCTCCTGTACCAACTTAACTGCCCACGGCTTATTCCGTAATCTCACTTTTAAATCTTCCTTTTCTTGATTTTGATTGGTAAGTATAACCACAAAATAATTATACTAAAAATTAATAGACCGAGGATTGCCTCAGCTAACTGCAAACTAATTGGTAAGATAATTAGCCAAGACAAGCTAATAATAAGCCATTGCAGGCCTAGCGCTAATTTAAGTACTGCTACTAAATCTTGGCCCCTTTTTTCGCGTTCAATCGGATAAATTCTATACATAACGTTATCATCAAATTCAGATACCAAGGGTAATAACTGGTAAACGGTCAGAAAAATAACTAAGCATGACAAACCAAATGCCCAAAGCCAGTTCTGAACTATCCATGAGATTAAAATTGCAAATGCAGTCATTCTTACCAGTAAATTAAGGTATTCCGGGTTACGCAACAAAGAACGACGGTATAAGAATTTATTTGGTTCTTCTTTTGCCAAAGATTTTGGTAGCAAAAAGTCTAAATACTTGCGCCGCTTTATACTAATTTTCTTTTCTTTTACATCAGTAAACATGCTAAAGGCACTATAAACACGATTTTTTCTACCTTGTTCTTGGTTAACCGCATATTGCCAATCAAATAACGCAACATTTTTTTGCTTTTGTGCAAGCATAAAAAAAGCACCTAAAATCAAGATGACAGCTATATAGCTACAAATTGTCCAAGTGGCACTGCAAATTAAGCCAAGTAAAAGTAGCAAGCTGAGTAGTGGCAATGAAAGCTTATGACTCGAATATAAATTATATTCTTCTAATTTCAACTGCAGAACTTTTGCCAATAAAACTACTACTGCAAGTATAACGTACGCTACTGGGGATATTTCAGCTTTAAGTGTCGCGAAGGGAAACAAGATTCCCACAATAAGTACCAAAATAATTGTGGGTACAATCAAGCTATAATTTAGCATTGGTTTTAAATAGTCACGCATTTGCTTATCCTGCGGTAAGAGAAAATGCAAATCAGCTGGTTCTAGCAAAGTTACTAGTTTTCCAGAAATTAAGGGTAGCCAAATAATTACTCCAACTAGCGGGCGGTAAAACCATAATCCAGTAGGCATCTTTTTCATACTCTGCGCGTACCAAAACATTAATGCGCCGAATAGAAAAATCAGGGCTAGTATAAAGAAATCATTAAAAACTAACACCAAGTACTTAAGTGACTGCTGTAAATTTTTGTGTAATCTTTTTTGAGCTAACTCACGCATGACGTTGCTCCTGATTTAAGATTTGGTAAATCTTGTCAAAAGAATCGCTATCTTTTAGACCATAGTGCTGCCTAATTTCAGTCAGATTACCTACAACATCAATTACCCCATTGTTTAATACCGCATAATTTGAAATTGCTTGCTCTGCATCAGCTAGGATATGAGTCGACATCAAAATCATTTTACCGTCACTTATCGCTGCTTTAATCAGTTCAATTAAATTAGCTACAGCAAGTGGGTCCAGACCAGTAAATGGCTCGTCAATCACTAAAAGTGGCGTGTCTGCTAGAAACGCAGTGACGATCATCACCTTTTGCTTCATCCCTTTGGAGAAATGAATTGGTAACCACTCTAGCTTGTCCTCCAACCTGAACATCGTTAACAGCTTATTCGCTCTTTGCCAAGCCTTATCTTCATCCAGTTGATAGCTTAAAATTGTTAAATTTAGATGCTCTTTTAAGGTCAGTTCAGGATATAAAACTGGTATCTCCGGAATATAAGCAATTTGTCGCTTAAATTCAGTTGGTTGTTTAGTTAATTCTATTCCATTTAAACTAATTTTCCCTTTTTGCGGACGTAACAATCCTAAAATATGTTTAATTGTAGTAGATTTTCCAGCACCATTAAGTCCAATAATGCCTAATGCTTCTCCTGGTTTGATTTCAATATTAATATCGTTAATGACTGGCACACCAGTGTAGCCACCAGTCAAATGCTCTATTTTTAGAACCATAATTCCTATCTTTCTTTTAGTGAATTTACTTATTTTATATGATAGCATGATATTAATGGAAACTAAATTTCAAAATCAAGAGGTTTAAAAATGGATGAATTAGATAAAGACTGTTTATTTTGCAAAATTATTCGTGGTGAAGTTCCTAGTTATACCGTTTTCGAAAATGATGACGTTAAAGCTTTTTTAGATTTATCACAGGTTAATCCAGGACATACCTTAATGGTGCCCAAAAAGCATCTCACAAACTTATTTGATTATACTGCCGAAGATGCAGAAAAGTACTTAAAGTATATTCCGGCAATTGCCAATGCAATTAAGAAATTTGATCCTAAGATTACTGGAATGAACGTTACCACCAATAATGGTGAAAGTGCTAGTCAAGTTGTAATGCACTCACATATTCACTTCATTCCCCGTTTTGAAGGCGATGGCTTAAAACTTGCCACCCGGAATAATGAAGATAAATACACTCCTGACGACTATCAAAAGATTGCTGATCAGATTAAAGCACAATTTTAAGGAGAAAAAATGAAACATTTTAGCCTAGGACTTGCCGTAGGTGCAGGATTCGGGATGGTCCTCTCTCTTTTTGAAGATAAAAATGGCAATCGTTTAGCTAAACCAGTTCAAAAGCAATTTAATGGTGTTAAAGATGATGTTAAGAGTCTGACTAATGCCATCGCTGATTTAAAAACGGCCCAACAAGAATTAAAAGATGCAACGCCGATTGCTAAGCAGGGATTGACTGAAGTAGAAAAAGAGATTGAGTATTACCAACTTAGTGTTTCTCGCATAGTTGATAGTTTACAGCAAGAACTTGATAAACTGGTTCAAAGTACTTCAAAGAACAAATAATTCTAAAAATTGTTAAAGAAAGTTTGTTTTTTGAATGAATTCTGTAAATTTAAAAACTTGTTCTGCGAGTTTATGTTATATTAATTGTCGGTGACTTATTTAATTAAGGATGTGGAGAAATATTTTATGAAAAAATATATTAAAAAATTAGCTACAGTAGCTGCTGTAGCTGGTATTGCACTATCAACCACTGCTTGTTCTAACGGTGGTAAAACAGTTGCTTCCTATAAGGGTGGCAAGATTACCCAAAATGATTACTACGATGAAATGAAGAAATCACAAGCAGGGCAAACTACTCTTGCAAACATGATTATTAACCATGTTTTAGAGCAACAATATGGTAGTAAAGTTTCTAAGAAACAAGTTGATAAACAATTCAACAGCTACAAAAAGCAATATGGTTCTCAATTTAGTGCTGTTTTACAACAAAACGGTATGACAGTTTCAAGTTTCAAACAAAACTTGAAGACCAATTTACTCAGTGAAGCTGCATTAAAAGATGTTAAGAAAATTTCCAAGAGTCAGGAAGACAAAGCTTGGAAAGAATATCAACCTAAGGTTACTGTTCAACACATCTTGGTTTCTAAGAAATCACAGGCTGACACCATCATTAAAGAATTAAAGAATGGTAAGAGCTTCAAGAGCTTAGTTAAGAAGTACTCATTAGACCCTGGTACTAAGGCTGATGAAGGTAAGCTTCCTGCATTTGATTCAACTGATGCAACTTTAGATCCTGCATTCAAGAAAGCAGCATTTAAACTTAAGACTGGCGAAACTACTAGTAGCCCAGTTAAATCTCAATCTGGTTACCACGTAATTAGAATGATTAAACACCCAGATAAGGGTACATTTGCTTCTCACAAGAAGGAAATTGATGATGAAATTTATCGTTCAATGTCCCAAGATCAGGAAACAATGCGTAGTGTTATTTCAACTGTTCTAAAGAAGGCTGATGTTTCAATTAAGGATAACGACCTGAAGAACGTCTTATCATCTTACGTTTCTACTTCAGATTCTAAGAAATAAAAAGCAATAAAAAAGAAGTTCATTAGAAAATGAACTTCTTTTTTTACTCTAATTTTTTAAACTTCGTCAACGCCTCATCATTCTTTGGCCGATAAAAGCGTCTTCCACCCTGGCTCATAATGTTATCTGTAAAATTACCAGGACGCGTATTTTGCAGCGCGTTCGTTATTGCATAAAGCGATGCATCCAAGTCATCAATTCTGTGTAATAACTCAGCTTCTAATAAAGCCGGCAATTTTGGTGAACCATATTCAAATTTACCGTGGTGCGACAATACCATGTGGCGTAACAACAAAACGTCTTCTGATTCAAGATCAAAATTTAGTTCTCTTGCAGCAAGCATTATTTGCTCATCAATTAAAACTAAATGCCCAATCAAGTTACCTTCCGTAGTATATTGGGTTGCCACTGGACCAGACAATTCCAAAACTTTACCCATATCATGTAAAATGCAGCCAGCGTATAGGAGCGAACGGTCAACTTGCGAATAATTATCGGCAATTGCTTTAGCATCTCTTAACATTGACAGTGTATGATATGCCAGACCGCCACGTACCGCATGGTGATTGCTCTTGCCTGCTGGATAATCAAAAAAGCGCTTGTCCCATTTTTTCAATAAATAGCGCACAATTCTATTCCAAGTTGGATTTAGGATTTCAAACACATACTGATTAATTTCATCTTTCATTGAAGAAATTTCTTCTGGCGCCGATTTAACAAATTGATTTAGATCATAGCCCTCTTCAGGTCCTACCACACGCAAACCATAAATCTTAATTTGTGGCTGACCCTGATATTCTTCGCGCTTACCGTCCAATTCAACGATTGTGCCACTACTATAGGTTGCAGCATCTTGATTAGTTGCATCCCAATAATTTCCACGAATTTCACCAGAAGCATCACCAAAAGACAATGCCAAATATAATTTACCCTTCTGAGTATGTCTTAACTGGGAATTCTTAATTAAGACAATCGCCTCTAATTCTTCGCCATCATTGTAGTCCAGTAAGTGTTTATACATTACTCGGTTCCTTTCGTAAAAGTTAGCGGCTTAAGCTGTAACTTTTCAACTAATCCAGCTTGTGCGGTAAAAATAAGTACTTGATTATTCTCGGATACCTGGCCCAACAACTGCTTAATTTGATTTACTCTTTGATCATCAAAGTTTACAAAAGAGTCGTCAATTAAAATTGGCAAGTTAATCTGATCTTTAATTTGTTCAACAAAAGCCAACTTGAGTGCAAAATAAAGCTGCTCAGATGTGCCGCGTGACAAATATTGTACTTTAATCTTTTTACCATCGAATCTAGTAACTGTTAATTTCTTATCAATATTAAGACTATTATACCGATTATTTGTTAATAGTCGCAAATATTCTTTTGCTGTCTTTAACATTTTAGGGAACCGCTCATTTGAAGCGAGGTCTAAGGCGCGTGAAATCCACTTTGAAGCAGCTAAATTAGCTAGATACTCAATACTTAAGTTTCTAAATTCAGTTTCTGTATTAGCTAATTCTTGTTTGGCTGCAAAAACGGCATTTGAATTCGCCAAATTGGTCATTTTTACCTTTGTTTCGGCATCTTTGGTTTGCAATTCCTTGATTACTTCTTGCTTTTGGTCAATTTTAATTTGGACTGTTTCTAGCTTTTTGGCAAGTTGATCACTTTCTTGAAGCTGCTTAATCTCAGCTAGATTTTCACCAAGATTATCCTTCAAAAGAGAAATCTTAGTTTTTAGTTCGGCTTGTCGAGTACTCTTAGCCTGCAGAGCTTGGTATTCAGCCATATCTTGAACCTGTGCCTGAGCAAATGCCGTCTTTAACCGTAAATTCAGATCATGCAACTCAGCTTGAGTTTTTGCCAGCCGCTTTTGCAGATCAATTCTTTGATCTGCTATGTGCCGCGAGTTCGCTAACCGATTCTCAAGTTCATCTAATGAAGCTATAACGGCCTCAAAACTAGGTTCAATTGAGCGATCGAGTGTGGCACTGATTTTCATTGCAATTTTTGCAAGTTGCTCGTTAAGCTCGCGTTCATGCTGCAAATCATTCTGCTTTTTTTGCTCAAGCATTTGGTATTGACGCCATTCATTGACCAAACTATGAAGATCAAGCTGATCAGGATTAAGACCATACTTATGTGAAAATGTAATTCTTTGTTCCTTAATCAGCTTCGCCTGTTTTGCCTGTTGGTTGAGCACACGCTTTTCTCGCTTTTGTTTGCCAATGCCCCAGCAAGCTCCGACTAGGCCAATTAACATGACCACCCCACCGATTAGAGGTGATGATGCAACTAACAGAATTATGCCGATAACAATGATTAAGCCTGAACCAATCGCAGCGTATTTACCAACTGCATTTTCAGAACTAGAGGTATCGTCTTCAGAAGATGGCAATTTTTCAAAATCATTTTGTAGTTGAATAATATCTGCCTGAGTTAAATTGATGATTTGATGCAAGTCTGGATTTAAAGTGAGTAATTGCTCCTGCTGCTGACTAACTTGCTGAAAGTCCTGCTGGCAATCACGGTCTTCTGCGCGCCATTGCAATATTTCAGGCTTTTTTTGTACCAACAACTTCAAGGAATTCTGATTTTCATCATTAGACGAAAAGTTGGCAAGTTGCTGTTCTAGCTCACTTTGCTCTTTTTGAAGATTTTTAGCTTCTAAATCGAGTCTTTGCGCAGCTTGATATTTTTCTGGATCAAATTCAACTTGTTCCACTTCCCGCTCTAATTCAATTAGCTTGCGGTAGTTAGGAACCTGATTTTGCAGTTGACGTAATTGCTCTTGCTCACTCTGAAGTTTTTGAAGAGCTTGCTCCTGCTCTCTTAGTGCACTTGCTTGTGTTTTTTCTTGCTCACTCAAAGTACGATAATCATTAAACTCGTTTTCAGCTTCATCAACCTTAATTCGCTGATCCTTTAATTTGTTAAAAAGAACATTAAGTGGCGGGTTACTCCCCATCTTTTTGAAGATTTCGGAAGCTTTTTTAGCAAAGTCATCTCTTAAATCGATTAACTGGTCACTGTTTGAGGCTCCCAAATAATAAATTCGTTCCAACAGGTCAGTTTGTTGAATTTTCTCAACTTTAGCAAGCATGTCTTGATTAAAAATAAAACTATCCGCATAAAAGTCGCCATCAATATTTTTGATTTCTTCGAAAAAGACGCTTTCTGGAACAATCTGCTCGTTTAGTTTTACCGTTAATGTGCCGCCTTTAAGTCCTTTACCGCCAGCATATAAGCGCTCAAGTTCAAAGTGGTCTCCTCGGTCATTTTCAAAAAATAAAGAACCCCCCATTGGACTAACCCGTGCTAAAGGCGTGTAATCTTCAAAAAAAGCTGAGCTTTGTTTTTTTAAATGGAAACCAAACATAATCTGCTTAATAAAGGCAACGACCGTACTTTTACCAGCTTCATTCGTACCATAAAAAACGTTGAGCTTAGGACTGGACAGGTCAAAGGTAACATTAGAAAACTGCCCGAAATTGACAATTTTAATTTTCTTTAACTTCATCGCTAATTCCTTTCAGCTTGCTATTCAGTTTAACCTCGGCTAGTTCTTTCACTTCCTGCAGGAAATCTGGAGCATTTTCTAATTGATTTGAGAATTCATCTTTTTTGGCCCAATCTTTACTTAATTCAGCAAATTCGTCTGTAGCAAAAAGCTCTTTTTCTGCTTGATTAAAAAAGGCAAGATCACTTTCAGTGATTTTTAGTTGACTATTCGCCGAAAGACGAACGTCTACTAATTGAGAATCATAATCTAATTGATTGGAAATCATGCGCCAAAAATCATTTTCCTGAATCAGTTCACGCTCTTTATCATTTAAATACTCCGCTCCGCTTATTTGCAGACAAAAGTAAGTTGTTTCATTTGGATTTAATGAATCGATAATTAGATTCTGCAATTCGGTTTGTGAAACTTCAGAATTCAACTTAATTACTTGTTGCTGCCACACAATTGGACATGTTTGAACAAACTGAATGGTTGTTTCCTTTGTCTGTTCATTAATTTCACCCAAATAACAGCCTTTTTTATCTGTTTCGTTAATGTGGCGCCCTTGAATATTTCCAGAGTATACAATCCACGGAGCTTTAGCTAAAACCTGTCTAAGGTGAATATGACCTAAAGCAAAATAGTCATAATTCAGGTCTTTTAAAGTAGTTAAGCTGAAAGGCGCATAAACATCCTGAGCACTTTGATTAGTCTTTTCTTGTGCATGCATTAGTCCAAAAGTGTAATGCGCTGCTTTACTAGGAAATTGACTCACCTTATCTTCTGTGATGTGATTATTTAAATAAGAAAAACCCGTTACATCATAAGTAAAGCCCGTCTTGGTCTGACAAGTAATGGACTCGATTTTCTCTTCGTTGCCAAGCAACTTGAAATACTGGCTTTCGGGAACGAGCAAATCAGCTTCTGCCATGTGATCATGATTACCAAAAATCATGACTACTTGAATTTGTGCCTTAGTTAGCCGTTCAATTTGCTCAGCGAAAAAAATCTGCGTACTTGGGTTAGGACGCGCACTATCGAATGTATCACCCGCAATCAGTACGAGATCAACATCTTCTCTTAAAGCCAAGTCAACAATCTTGGTGAACGATTTATTGGGTGCCTGATGTATTTGTAAAGAGCTCTTAGATGGCAAAAAAGATAGCCCCAAAAAAGGACTATCTAGATGCGCATCCGCTAAGTGGATAAATTTCATTGGTCTAACTAATTTCTAAGACCTTTATACAGATCATTAATCGGCTGAGTAATTATCTTCTGTACTTCTTCAATCGTACCATATAGACCTTGCTCTGCTTGTAACAAATTCAAGATTTGTGGATCTTGTTGTACTTTTTCATTTAAGTTTTTATATTCATCTTGAAGCTCTTGCGATAAGTCTTCACCTTTGGATTGGGCAATTACAATCGCATTTTGTACCTTGTCCATTTCCTTGAAAAGTGCTGTACTTTCCGCGTTATTCTTAACGCCTTCAATTGCTTCTTTCAAAACACTAAATTCATCAATTTCTTGCAGCTCGGATGCTAATTGATTGGTCGTATCGAAAATATTCACCATTTTTAATCCTCCTAATCATCGGCCAAAAAGACCCTTCAAGTTATTATACCATTCATTTAGCTTTTCTCCCGCAGATCCTATACCTTTTTGAATTTTATTGTTCAATCCATTGGTCCAGTCCGATCCAGTACCATTATTTTGGATAATTTGCTTAGGAGCTTGTTCGGTAAATTGGTTCTGGGCAGTATAAGGAAGTATTCCTTCCATCTCTGCCTTGTATAGTCTAGTGATTTCAGTTTCTGACACACCATGCATGAAATGTTGCTTATTAGTGCGATCGTAACCAACCCAAGTTGCGACAACTACGTCAGGCGTATAACCAACAATCCACTGATCCTTGGTTCCAAAACCGTATGAATTTGGAACCTCAGTTGAACCAGTTTTTCCGGCAACTCGAAAACCAGCTGGTTGAGCTGATGCTCCTGTACCACTAGTAAACACGCCTAATAACATCGTTGTCATTTCATGTGCTGTACTTTCTGAAATAACTCGGTGTCTGCCAGTATCGTGATTTTCGGCAATTACGTTACCACTTGCATCAGTAATTTTTGTAATGAAATACGAATTATTCGGCAAGTTACCTTTATTGGCAAAAGCAGAATATGCTCGTGCCATTTGCAATGGTGATACACCGGTTGATAAACCACCTAGTGCTAAAGCTAGGTTTTGGTCTTCTTTTGGTACTTTAATGCCAAAATTATTTGCAGATTGTACCCCTTTGGACACACCAATCCGGTCTAGTAACCAAACTGCCGGTACGTTTTTACTTTGAGCTAAAGCAACATACATTGGAATCTTATCTGAATAGCCATTATCAACGTTATGCGGCTCATACCCATTTTTACCAAATCGCTGCAACTTGTTAGAAAGCTGAGAGTCATAATGATAGCCTTGTTGTAATGCAGGTGCGTAGCTCACAATCGGTTTAATTGAAGAGCCAGGCTGACGCTTCATTTGGGTAGCTCGGTTATAACCGCGAAAGACATGCTTGCCACGTCCGCCAATGACCGCCCTGACTGCTCCAGTACTAGGATCCATTACCACACTAGCGCCTTGCGTCTTTGTTCCATCAGTTGAGCCTTGAGGGAATAACCAGTCTTGGCTAAATTTTTCTTGGAGTTGTCCCTGATAATTTTGGTTCAGCGCCGTGTAGATACGCAGACCCTTATTCATAACATCTTCTTCTTTTAAGCCATAGCGTTTGATTGCCTCATCGACAACAGCATCAAAGAAGTACGGGTAGCGGTAGCCATCCTGGTTGTGATAGGTATCACGCAAAACTAAGCTTTGGCTTTTTGCGACCTTAGCTTGAGAAGAAGTCAGCTTATTGTTTGCAACCATTAAATCCAAGACTAAATTACGTCTTGATAAAGAATAATTCATGTGGTCAATTGGGTTATAATTACTTGGATTACGTAAAATTCCTGCTAAGGTTGCACCTTCTCCGACCGTTAACTCATTTGCGTTTTTACCAAAGTACTTTCTACTGGCATCTTGGACACCCCAGACCCCATTACCAAAATAGGCATTATTAAGATACATTGTTAAAATATCTTTTTTGGAGTATACATGCGTTATTTCAACCGCAAAAAATAACTCTTCGATTTTTCGCGACAAAGTTTGCCTCTGTGTTAGTAAAGCATTTTTGGCCAGCTGCTGCGTTAAGGTCGATCCACCACCTGCAATTTGGCCGTGATGAATTACCAGTCCTAATGCTGCACGTCCCATTCCCTTGATACTAAAGCCAGGATTTTTCCAGAAAGTGCGGTCTTCAGTCGATATCACAGCATTTTTTACGTTTGGCGAAATTTTGTTATATTCTACGAAAGTTCCCTTTTGCGAATATAGTGCTCCTGCTTTTTGACCTTTATAATCATAAATAGCAGTCGTCGTAGACAATGAAGCCTTCAAATTTGAAATGTTTGATGTTTTAACTTTGACGGTATAATAAGTACAAACCAAAAGCGTCATGCTGAGCAAGATTAAGATAATCCAGCGCCCGATATAAAAGCGGTGATCAATGCGATACCATAAGGCCGCTAAGCCACTTTTCTTTGGTTCATTATTTTCCATTTTATCTGCTCCTTTAGAAACAACTAAAATTTTATCATATTAGCAAGGCTTCCCTTTATTTTCAAGAAGATTTAACAAATATTTATGAGCTATTACTTTACATTTAACATTCCAACAAATCATGCACCCTGTTCAGTTAACGACTTGCTACGTCAATTACTAATTCCACGCAAATGGCGTCATTTTTTGCGTACCGAACAAAAGATAATAATTAATGGTGCTTATCGGTATTTCAATCAAGCAGTCTATCCTAACGATAAAGTCGAACTTTGGTTAGACCACGTTGAAACAGCGCAAAATGAGTATACACCTAGTGGTAAAATGCCGGAAATAATCTACGAAGACCAAAATTTCATAATAATTAACAAACCAGCTGGTCAAAAAACTCATCCTAACTTGTTTGAAACTAACACTGCACTAAATGATTGCGCCACCTATCTGGGTTTTTCTCCCTTTATTGTACATCGTTTAGACATGTTGACGAGTGGGCTGCTCCTCGTTGCCAAAAATCCAGCAGTTGTGCCTATTCTAAACCGTGAATTAGTTACCAAGGCCTTTCACCGTGAATATTTAGCAGTTGTTAATCTAGAAAAAGCAATTGATGACAACGGAACAATTGATTTACCCATCGGACATGATCCACTTGATCAACGTAAGCGCAAAGTTGTTAGTGATGGACTGAAATCAATCACAAACTATCAAGTTTTGAAGCGCTATGACAACAATACAGCTTTAGTTAAATTAACACTGGAGACTGGACGCACACACCAAATTCGCGTTCATCTTACCGCAATTGGTTGTCCAATTATAGGTGATCCCCTCTATAACCGAAATGCTAAAAAAGACGAGTTTCTCCACTTAACCGCATATCAGATTTCTTTACAAGTACCTTTCACATTAGACGAACTGAGGGTCAAATTACCTGTCGAAAAAGTGCTTTTACTTAAAGAAGCAAAAAACTAAATCATTTTTGATTTAGTTTTTTGTTTTCTAGTAATTTAGATGTAAGAGTTACTGGCGATAAGCTGTTGCAGTTGCCTCATAACCCCAGAATTCAGGTAGTTTATAGCTAATTGTATATTCAAGTAGTTCACCAGAAACTAGTGGCAAATAAGTTTCTCGTTCCTGATAAATAAAAAGTTGTTTTGCTTCTTGTGTGAAGTACTGCAATATTTCTTTATCGGAAACAGTTTTTGCCCAATTTTTTTGTTTAAATGGCAATTCAAAAGGATCAATTTTAGAGTCATCCCTAACCTTTTGGTAAACCGAACTGAACAATGACAAGTTATCCAATTCATCAGTATTTAAATAATTTGGATTTAGATAACTAATTGAATATTGACTTACTTTTTTACCAATATAGCGTAAACGTCTTACTTCAAGATAATTGTTAATTTCATCGAAATGAAGTTTTTGCAGCACATCTTGATCATCGCCCATTCTTACTAAAAGTACTTTAACACTTTCAGTTTGCCCCTCAGCCAGGTTCAAATCCGTGAGCATTGCAACCTGCTTATGTGCTTCTTTTGCTACAAAAGTCCCACTTCCTTGAACTCGAGTTACCTTATTTTGTTGTTCTAAGGTATTTAGAACTTTTACTGCGGTCGTAGAGCTAACATGATAAATTCGACTAATTTCTGCTTCACTATAGAAACGATCACCAGGATTCAGCCATCCATTATCTAACTTTTCAACCAATTTTAAAACAATATCTTGATATTTTGACATCAATTTCACCGGCTTTATTTAAAGGAAACCTTGGCTATTCTTACACACCAATCTGTCCCATAAGTGTAACCACCTATGTCCACCGTAAGCGTTCCTCTATCAACATCTTGCATAAAAGGAAGTTCTTTTTGATCATCTAGCCAAGTTATTTTTTCTATCTGTTTGAATATACCACTAAATGAACGTAAATTGATACCTTCACCGCCTAAAACCACATTATCATCGCCAACAATTTCTAAATCATGTAAAAACAAATATAGAGTATTTTTATCTATCAGAGCAATATCTTTATCGTTTCCGCTCGCCTTGATTTCAGAAGAAGGACGTGAGGTATAGATACTTTGCCCCGCCATCTCTGTCCATTTACCGATTTGTTCCATAACGGCTTGATTCATTAACGGAATTTGTCCAGTTCCCGTTAAGCCAATGTTAAGTAAAATGTTAGCTCCAATGCCACGAGCATGAACAATATTTTCAATTAGCTCTTTTGTAGATTTGAAGTTTAAGTCATCTCTGGCGTAGCCCCAGTGTTTATTCATCGTTACTGAGGCTTCCCCTGCGACATATTTATCTTGGAAACCATGATTAACTTGATCTGGCGTTTTTCGCTCATATGTCACAACATCAATTTCAGGATTACTTATCTTCCCTCTGTTTTTTAAACCTGTATTGTTAACAATTATTGCATTGGGCTGATATTTTCTGATTGTTCCGTATAAACGATCTAATTTCCAATTAGCCTCTTTTTTATTCCAATCACCATCAAACCAAAATCCTCCAATTGAGCCATAATTCTTGCACAAAATTTCAACGGATTTTAATAGATAATCTAAATACTTATTGAAGTCAGTTTCATACAGTTCACTATGCCAATCATATGTCGCCATGTATAAAAAAGGCTGAACATTATATTTATGGCAGGCATCAATAAATTCTCGAATCAAGTCTCTATGGGCGGGACTGTGCATTGCATCAAACTCAGATAACCCTTGGGTATCATACAAGAAAAAGCCTTCGTGGTGCTTGGTTGTCAAAACAATATACTTAGCACCCATTTTTTTAGCAGACAGAACAATTTGCTCGGCATCAAAATCTTTAGCAGAAAAGTTGTTAATTAAGTGTTCATACTTTGCTTTATCTCGATGATGGATATATTCAGTCCACTCTCCGACTTCTAATTGCGAATATAAGCCCCAATGAATAAATAAGCCTAACCCCAAGTCTTCATATTGCTTAATTCTAGTCAAAGCTTCTACCATGTTTATTCCTCCCAATCCATTTCAATATTTAACACATTAAGTTAAACACTAAGAAATATAAAAGTCCATAGCTGCTTTTAACAAATATTGTTATAAAGCTATTGCAATTGCTTTCATTTAGAATTAATATTTACCTTGTAACCAAGTTAACGCATTAAGTTGAAGGAGAGTGATTTTTATATGTATATCTTAGCAAGTCATGGTGACTATGCAAAACAAACGCTTAAGAGCTGTGAAATGATTACAGGCGAATTAACTAATTTCGCAACAGTTTCTTTTAAAGATCCGATGGGCATTGATGATGTCGTCAAATGCTATGAAGATATTTATCAGGGCAGACAAGATTCTGCTGAGGAAGTCGTAATTATTGCTGATATTCCAAACGGTACACCAGCAAACGCAGCAAATACTTTTATTGCAGAACATCCTGACGTCAAACTATATTCCGGTCTTTCCCTGATGTTGACCTTATCACTAGCAACAGGAACTCCTGCTGACGAGGCAATCAGTCAAACAATTGAATTAATGGAGTCAAACATCAAAAAGAAACCTAAAAAGCAGCCCGCAGCGCCAAATAAAGAAACTGCTCCTGTAAATACTGGTAACCCCCTAGTTAATGTAAGAATTGATTCGCGCTTAATTCATGGTCAAGTTGCTACCATGTGGACTAGAAGTCTTAATACGACGAGAATCATGGTCGTTGACGATCAAATTGTTACCAGTAAGGTGCAAAAGGCAACCTTAAAAACGGCTGTTCCAGCTGGGATTCACTTAAGTATTCTTACAGCTAAGGGAGCTGCAGAACGAATCAATAGTGGACAATACAATGGTCAAAGAGTTCTTTTACTCGTTAAAAAGCCGCAAATCTTGGCACAGCTAGTATCTGCTGGTGTTAAGCTTCCGGCAGTAAATGTTGGTAACATGTCAATGTCTCAGGGGGCACGTCAAGTTGCTAAAAGTGTTGCCGTTACTGACGAGGACACTGCTACCTTTAATCAGATGGCAGAAAAAGGAATTGAATTTTATCATCAAATGGTTCCGAACGATAAACAAGAGCCATTTATTTCAATGTTAAATAAGAAGGAGAACTAAAATGGCAATCACATGGTGGCAAATTTTACTATTAACAGCACTTGCTTTTTGGATGATTATTGACCAACTGACAGTTGCAATATTGTGTAATTATCCGCTTTTAATTGGTCTTGTAGCTGGACTTATTATGGGTGATATAAAAACAGGTTTAGTTGTGGGCGCGACGCTTCAATTAATGGTACTAGGTGTTGGTACTTATGGCGGCGCCAGCATGCCAGACTTCATGACTGGGGCTATCGTCGGCACTGCCTATGCAGTTATGAGTAACAAAGGAGTTAGCTTTGCAGTTGGTCTAGCAGTTCCTGTCGGCCTTTTAATGGTTCAACTAGATGTTCTGGCTCGTTTCACTAATACCTTCTTTTTACATCGAGTAGATAAGATGATTGAAGAAGATAATGAAAAAGGCGTTGCCCATAACATTATTTACGGGATGTTTCCTTGGGGATTATCACGTGCACTACCGGTACTTTTGATGTTATTAGTTGGTAAAAACACAATTCAGGTTGTAGTTAACTCTATGCCTCAATGGCTAACTAATGGTTTATCCGCAGCCGGTGGAATTTTACCAGTAGTCGGAATTGCAATTTTACTTAGATTTTTGCCTACTAAACGTTTTATCGCTTACCTATTAATTGGTTTCTTTTTAGCAGCATACATCAAAGTACCAATGCTTGGTGTAGCAATTATTGGTGCTGCAATGGCAATTATCTATTACAAACAAAGTGAAACTAAGGAAGCAACAACTACTCAAACTGAAGGAGGACATGAAAATGAACTCGGCGAATACGAAGACTAATTCCCAAAAAATAACTAAAAAAGATTTATTCCGCGCAAACTGGCGTTGGTTGTGGAGCAGCCAAATCTGTTGGAACTATGAGAGAATGATGTCGACTGGATATCTTTACACGATGTTACCAACAATTCAAAAACTATATCCTGACAAAGAAGACCGTGTTTCAATGATGAAACTTCATAATCAGTTCTTCAACACGAACGCTTACGTCGGTGGCTTTATTGTCGGGATGGACATGGCTATTGAAGAAAAAGAAGGCCGGAAAGCTGAAGAAGCAATCGCCGGTTTGAAAGCTGGTCTGATGGGCTCATTTGCTGGTGTCGGTGATACAATTTTTGGTGTTATTCTACCAACAATTTTCGGTTCAATTGCTTCATATATGGGATTAAAAGGAAACCCAATTGGTGCAATCATTTGGCTAATAGCAAACTTTGTTGTTCTGTTCTTACGCTTTGCCCTACTTCCGATGGGATACTCGCAAGGTGAAAAATTAATTTATGCAGCAGGAAATAAATTAAACAGACTAACTGATGCAGCGATTTTACTCGGGGTAACAGTTGTAGGAGCATTGATTCCAACAGTTGTTAATGCAAACGTACCATTAGTCTTTAAAACAGGTAAAGTTGTTCTAAAAGCACAATCAATTTTAGACCAAATCATGCCTTCACTTGTTCCAGTGCTATTAGTTGCAGTCTGCTACTGGCTTCTCGGCAAGAAGAAAATGACTTCAACTAAACTGATTATTACCGTTTTGATTGCCGGAATTATTTTAGGTGGATTTGGCATAATTGGTAAATAAAAACGAGTCAAAAGAATAGATACTAGTTAAGCAAGAAGCAAAAGAAACCGTGAGTCAATCGACTCACGGTTTCTTTTGTTTTATTTATCTTTAGCTCAAGCAGTTATTCACCCTTAAAAGTGCCAGCTTCAACTTCACGGATAAAATCAGCTACATGCTTGTAGTAAACATCTGGATTATCAACCATATGGTGATGTCCTGCATTCGGTGTAGTAACTAAGCGAGAATTAGGAATTTCTTTTTGCATAATTCTTGCTGTTTCCAAAGGCATCGTATCCTCTTCACCAAAGGTTAATAATGTAGGCATTTTGATTTCTTTTAAATACTTTCTAAAGTGCCAATCTTTCAATTTACCAGTTACCACAAATTCATTATCACCTTGAAAGGCATGGTATACAGGCAAACCGCCAATACGCTTAATATGATATAGCTTACATGGCTGACGACGATCAAGAAAGTTAATGTTCAATATTTGAACGTCCTCTTGGTAGCGTTTATTGTCATAGTCATTGTTTTCTTCACATTCACGCATAAAGTCAATTTCTGATTGTGGGAAAATTTCTTGTCTACGGCGATTGATTGACTCAATATAGTCATCAGTATCATCGACCATAGAAGAAATAATTGTTCCTTTTAAGTGTTGACCATATTTAACCGCATATTCTTGCGCCAGCAAACCGCCCCAGCTTTGTCCAATCAAGTAGCAATTATCAAGGCCAAGCTTGTCCCGAACCTCATCCACTTCGTCGAGAAAGTATTCGTAGGTTAGGTATTTAGCTGCAATCTCTGGATCATCATAATCAGGTTGATCTGAATAAAGAGAGCCCAATTGATCGTACATTGTTACTTGGACATTAAGTCCTTGTTTAGCCAATTGATCTGCGGCGTCTTCCCAATATTCATGATTGCCGCCTGGGCCTCCATGTAATGCTAATAAATGGATATCGCCTTCACCTTGGGTACTTGTCCATAAGTGATAGCCGTTATCTAAAGTGATAATTTTTGAACCTGTTCTCATTAGTTAGTCTAGTCCCTTTCTAGCCTATTTTTATCTTATTTTGCGTAACCAACTTTATACCATAATGGGTGACCGTTATTACCCTCAGATGGCTTCAATGAATAACCAGTAATCTTATCGTTAATTGCTGAAATTTGGTATGAATTATCGATTGGAATTACATAAGCTTCGTCATTCATGTATTTTTGCCATTCATGGAATTTTTGAACACGATATTTATGGTTCAAAGCCTTTTGCGAGTTCATTTCTTCCAAGAGCTTGTTGTTCTTCTCAGTTACAAAACGAGTCATATTAAACGGTGCGGTTTCACTGTAATATGGGTTTGGCGATGGTTCCGTAGGGGTTGACCAACCACCAATGTACATGTCAATACCCTTGTCATCGTGTTGCAGCTTATCGTAGAACGAGTTGTGTTCGATCAAACGGCCAGTAGCTAACTGAACATTCAAGCCTACTTTATGCCATTGTTGGATGTAATTTTGGATGATTGGTTCCTTAGTTGCATCCCCACTCATAGCAGCAACATTAATAGTTAAAGGTTTGCCGTTAGGTTGCACACGCCATTTACCCTTCTTCTTATAACCAGCCTTGTCTAAAATTTCATTGGCTTTCTTTAAGTTATAGTCAAAACCTTTTTCGCTCTTGTCGTAAAAGTCACCAAATTGTTGCGGAACAAGAGTTTTCACTCTGAAAGTTAATGAATAAGTGTAGCGTTTATTAACTGCATCAACGTTCATTGCATATCCAATTGCCTGACGTAAATACTTGTTGTTCATTTTAGCTTTTGGATTTTCAACGTTCTTGCTGAGCTTACTGTCCCATTTACCAACCTTAAAACCTAAGTAATGATATGCAATTGGAATTTGAGCAATGAAGTTAACATCCTTAGTTTCCTTAACTTGTGGCCATTGCGTGTTGATTACAGGGATTACATCAAACTTATGACTCTTGATTGCTTGTGAAGCAGAGTTTGGTGAAATAACTGAAACAACAATCTTATCTAAGTTAGGCTTACCACGCCAGTAGTATTCGTTAGGTACCCAAGTAGCTGATTGACCACGAACAAGTTTCTCCATCTTATAAGGACCAAAGAATAATGGGTTCTTTCTGATCTTATCAGATGACTTTAATTTAGCAAATGGAACGTCTTTAAGGTAGTGGTATGGTTCAACCCCTTCCCAAAGTGAACGACTTCCCGCATTGTACATACTTGGGCTTAATTCAGTGAAGTGAAGAATCAATTTACGGCCATTTTCTCCATCTGGCATTTCAATTCCAGAAATAGTCTTAGCCTTACCTTCATGGTATTCCTTGAGACCCTTTAAGAGTTCAAATTGACTACTATATCTTTGGCAAGCCGTATCCTTGTTAGCTAGGATTTCATATGCATATTCATAGTCTTTAGCAACGACTTGCTTACCATCCGACCACTTAACACCTTTTTTAATGTTAATGGTGATTGTGTTGTTTTTTGGATCTAATTTACGTGTAGCAGCACCCTTGTCCGTAACGCGATAATTGTCATCACTGTCAAACAAAGTTTCCTGGCCAGGAGAAGCAACTGTTGAATCCACATCTTCAGAAGATAATTCTTGAGAAAAGATACCTGAAAATGGGGTATCTGTTTCAACGGCAATTTTGACAGTGCCACCCTTTTTAATTGCCTTTTTCGGTGTTTCCATTGGAAACTTGGCTACAGATTTGGTGTCATCATTATTAGCACTGTTGTTGTCATTGCCTTTACCACATGCAGTTAAAGCAAATGCTGACAAACTCAAAATACCAATTGAAGAAAATAGTTTAGCTTTTTTCATCTTATTTCTCATTTCTTTATAAATTTAATTTATTAATATTAATAAATATATCATAGAAATAAAATTATTACATCATAATTATAAAAATAACATTTAATTTTAGTAAAGAAAGGAGTAAAATGGTGATAAAAGTCTGTTTTTTACCGATACGTTTTACACTAATGTACCGGTAATTTTTAAAGGAGTAGTAATGGAAAAGCAAAAAATAACTGATTTCGCTGAAAAAGTAATGGATAAATTTAATTTACCTAGTCTAGGCTTTGGTGTATATCACAAAAATGAAAGCTACAGCCACGTCTACGGTGATGCAAACGAAGATAGTCTGTATCCATTGGCTTCTATTTCTAAGTCATTCTTAGCTACAGCAATTTGTCAACTGGCTGATGAAGGCAAAATTAGCTTAGATGATCCATTAAAGAAATATTGGCCTGACTTTAAAATGGTCGATAAATATGTTGAAGATCACTTAACATTCAGGGATGCATTAAGTCATCAAAGTGGCTTACCAGCACATGATTTAATGCGTTTTACCAATATGAATAAACATGATCTTTCATTAAAAGAAAAAGCAGAGCATGTCGGTTATTTACAGCCCAATCACGAATTGCGTGTAAAAATGCAATACAGCAACTTGGTTTATGCCGTGGCTACCTACGTAATGGAACAAGCAATCGGTCAAGATTACGGTTCATATGAGCGTGAACACCTCTTAAAGCCACTCCACATGAATGACACATACATCAACCATAATGAGGCTCCTCGTGACCGCATCCCTAAGCCATATATTAGAGACAATGATGTAACAGAAGAAGTACCATTTATTGCACCTGGTAAAGTTGGTGGTGCCAGCAGTATGCTAGCTACAATTTCTGACTTGCTAACTTGGGCAGAATTTCAACTGAAAACCCAAAAATCAACCAAGGATGAAGTGACAGCACAACGTTATTTACCACAATCAATTATGTTACCTAATCGTCCTTACGGTGGGGCAAACTTTGGTGCTTATGGTTTGGGTATGATGATGGAAGACTATCGGGGTCACAAATACTTCTATCACAGTGGCTCATACATTGGTTATTGCTCATTCCTTGGTTTTGTTCCTGACCTTGACCTTGCCTTTGTCTTTACTACCAATATGGATTCAACAGATTCAATTTTTGCTCTTGGCTATCAAACAATTGACGAAACTTTAGGAATTCATGATACAGATTGGGCAGACAAAGTAAGTAAAATCATGGCAGATAAAAATCGTGCTCGTGAAGATAACATTGCTAAGCTTAAAGGACCATCTCCAAAAGCGGTAAAAGCAACAGCTGAATTACTTGGTGATTATCAAAATCCAGGTTACGGTTTGGTTACCCTCTGCGATGAAAACGGTGAACTAAAAGCTACTATTGGCAAATGGAATTACCCAGTAATTGAAAATGCAGACGGTAAAATGTTCATTGAAGAAAGATTATATCAACATGGCCTAATTCCAATTACATTAGGTAAAGATAAAATTGCACTTCAATCTGATCCTGCACTTAAAGAACCAACTGAATTTACAAAAGTAAAATAAAAAACTAAAAAGGCGCTGCAAATTGCAGTGCCTTTTTATATATAGAAAATCATCTAGTTTATTTGACTTTATCTAATGAGTCCTTAACTGCTTCCTTAATTGCGCGACTAGTTTGCGAAGCACCAGAAACTGCATCAACATCATACGTGTTTTCTTCGACCATTTTTTGTGGCAATTCTTTCACTGCCTTTAGACCATAGTCATCACTCTCAGTTTGTTTCAATATCTCAACATTTTTAATCTGGCCATTATCACCAACTGTAGTCCGGACAACAACACCGTCACCCATTCCTTGGTTGCTATAACCTAAATATTGGTTTTTACCAACAGAATATTGTCCTTTGTCCTCATCACTGGTTGTATCAAAATTACTATTTACAACTGCTTCGTTAAGGTCAATACCACCAGAAACTGGTAAATCCTGCTTAATCATTGCTGCGTTTTCTCCAGCAATTTTACCAGAAATCAAGCAATCCGCCACATTACCACCAGTAGTATATTTATTAACAAATGGTGAACCTAATTCTCCAGCTTCATACAAGTGTGGAATTGGTTGGTTATTAGGATCAAGAACTTGGCAGTGTCCGTCTCTTCTTCCTCCACCTTGCGTATTAAGCATATTTTGTCTTAAAGCAATTGCATAATAAGGTCCATTTTCGCTAAATTTACGCAAAGTTTTTGGATTTCGATGAAAGGCATAATCCTTGCCTTGTTCAGCCATAAAGTTAAATTCTTCAATTGTTTTAGTCAAATTGGTAGCACTCTTATTAATTTTCTCTGCTAATTCTTCGATTGTTTCTGCTTTAATGGCTTTTTCAAGGTAACCAGGAACTTTTAGACCATCATCAGGTTCATTCTTTAGTTCATTATATTTTTGTTGATCAAAGATCATGTATGGGCGCTCTTGATTTAGTGGAACAACCCAGTCGCCGTGGTTATAAATATGACCATGACGGTTCATTTCGGCTTCGTTAAAGTAACGTGTACCATCATCACCAACTACAACGACACTACCAGTTGAACTCTCTTGCCAAAAGACATTCAAAGCGTAAGTCGAGCGAACACCCTCTTTTTGACGCAATGATAAACCGTGGAATTGTCCCAATGATTCAAATGATCGCATATTCCACAATTGAGCATTTACTTCTTGCAGCATTTTAATGCCGTCACCTTTATTATATAGGGAACCAATTGGTGACAAATAAGGCGATTGCAAAAACGTTTGAATCATTTCTTTATTATTTTCGAAACCACCTACAGCCAAAATCACACCATTCTTGACTTTGATATTTCTTAAAACATGATCACGTTCAATTTGAACACCAATAACTGTTTTTGAGACACCGTCTTGAATTAAATGCTTAGCTGGAGAAGAATACCAAATATCAATTTTATCTGAGCGATCAATGACCTTTTGTCTCAGAATCTTCCATAAAGCTGCGTCATCAACGCCTTCGTGAACTAAATAATCGTCATATGAATCTGCATCAGGTAATTCAGGGTATTCAGTTACATAGGCTGTTGAAGGCGTTCCTGCGAGCATTTTTTTCATACTTACTGGCTCAACATCTAAGTACTTTCTAAAATAGCTTCCCATGTTAGCCATACCTTCAATCAAGTTTTCAAAAGCTTCATTGTCTGGCTTAAGCGGTGCCGCCATATGTTCATGGTAGTTCTTTAATGCTTCATAGTCAGTACCAGCACCAACCATTTGACCTGAATATCTTGTATTACCACCTTCATGGCCCTCAGGGGCGCTATCTACTAAAAGAACTTTTGCACCGTTATCAGCGGCAAATCTGGCAGCAGTTGCACCAGCTCCACCAAAGCCCAAAACGGCTACATCATATACTGCATCCCATTGAAATTTTTCGTTATTAACCATTTTTATTCTCCTATATAAACTGTTGTTTACTCTTTTATTTAACACTATAATTTAAAGTATGTGAAATACTTAATTATTGAAATCACTATTACAAAATAGGAATAGGTGAATAAAATGGATAGTCGGTTGTTAACTTTTTTAGAAGCACTTGAAAGCAGTACGTCTTTTTCCGAAGCCGCACAAAAGCTTTATTTATCACAGCCTTACGTCAGTCGTGTCATCAAAAAATATGAAAAACAGTACAATGTTACTCTAATTAATCGTAATTCTCACCCCGTACAATTAACCCCTGCAGGGCATCTTTTAATCACTTATTTGCGCAAAGATTTACAATTACAAAACGAATTAACTAATAAAATGAGAAAATATGAGCAAAGTTCTTTTCCCACATTACGAATGGGAATTACTCCCCCACTTGGAGAGAACTTTAACTTAACCATATTACCAATTTTATTGGAGAAGTTTCCTAACTTAAAAACTTCTACACTAGAACTTAGTACAGCTGATGCAGAAAAAGCGTTTAAAGATGAACAACTAGATTTGTTTGTTGGTAATATTATTCAACTTCCAGGTATTAAAAGTCAAAGCCTGCACAAAGATACTCAAGTTTTAGTTTTAGGTAGAAATTCAAAGTTATACCAGCCTCGTCAAAAAGAAATCCCTTTTTCTCTTAACAAACTTCATGAGCTCATCCAGGAAAACTTTATTATTGTTGATGGTGAACGTCATTATCAAGAAATTATTAATAACTACTTTAATAAAATTGGCCTTCATTTTTACCCACAAATTCACGTTCGAGATTCGCTCACTGCCCTTAAGCTAGCAAGCAAGGGATTGGGAAACATGACAACTAGTATTGAAATGGTTAAAAATGATAGATTTAGCAATATCAATTATATTGTGTTGCCGATTAATGAGATTAATGTCAATTTTGCGGTTTCTACTGATACATCAAATATTCAGCTGGCAGAAGAAATTAACGAAGTTAGCAAAATACTGAACAGAACTTTTACGAGTAAAATCTTAACTTACTAGTTTTTATACTAATTTAGAGTACAGTATAAAAGCTACGATAATCTTTAAAAACAAAAGTATTATAATAAACTCTGAATGTTACGCATTAATGAAAAATAGAAAGGTAACTTATTTATGAAAACAATTTACTTGGTACGTCATGGGCAAACTTTGTTTAATGTTCAACATAAAATTCAGGGCTTTTGTGATTCACCATTGACCGAATTAGGTATTAAGCAAGCTTTGACTACCAAAAAAGAATATTTTGAACACAACCAGATTACTTTAGAGGAAGCACATTGTTCTACTTCAGAACGAGCAGTTGATACTCTAAAGTTAATCACTGATTTGCCTTTTTCAACTCATAAAGCTTTACGTGAATGGAACTTTGGTACTTACGAGGGCGAGGGTGAACATTTAAATCCTCCTCTTCCTTATAATGACTTCTTTGTTCAATTTGGTGGTGAATCCCAAGTACAGCTGACTAGAAGAATCAATGAAGCCATTACTAAAATAGCTGCAGAGTCTAGCAATGAACAAATCTTAATCGTTTCGCACGGAGCTGCTATTGCAAACTTCTATCGACAATGGGAAAAGTACAACACCTTTACGCGTAAAGATCGAATCAAAAACTGTTCAGTGCTGAAATATACATTTGAAAACGATATTTTTTATTTACAAGAGCTTTTTAACCCAAGCTGCTAATTACATGCACTTTTTATAACCTAACACAAAAAACTTCCTACATTTAAGATGATTAAATGTAAGAAGTTTTTTACATCTTAGCAAATTTACGTTCTTACTTTACATTTTTCCACCAAATACTGGAAAGTGCCCAGCAGAACCGTAATCAAAGCTAGTGATATTCTCTAAAGTGGACATATCTTCAGCACTTATTTCAAAATTCAGCTCTGCATCCTGCTTCATATGATCTGGATTTTTTGCTTTAGGCAAAACTACAGTGTTTAACTGCCAATCATAACGAATACACAACTGAGCAACAGAAACATCATATTTATCTGCAATTTCTTTAATTGTTGAGTTATTCAGAGCTTCTCCATGTGCAACTGGAGAAAATGATTCAACTACAATATCATTTTTTTGACTAAAATCGATTAGCTTCTTAGGAGTTGCTCCAATATGACACAAAATTTGATTTACCATTGGTTTAGTATCACTGTTATCAATCAAATTTTTCAAATCCTCTGGTTCAAAGCTTGAAACACCAATAGCTCTTAATTTACCCTCTTTCATTGCATCCTCTAAAGCACGCCAGGTTTCTAAGTTGCCTTCAAAATGACGATCAGAAGATTGATTTACTTCTCGCCAAGGTTGCGGATTATGAATGATCATCATATCTAAGTAATCAAGTTCCATCCGTGTGAGAGTTTCATCAATTGACTTTTTCGCCTCTTGATAGTTTTTGATTTCAGCCTCAACCTTTGAATTAACAAAAATTTGGTCACGTTGAATGCCAGATTCTCTTATTCCTTGACCAACCCCTTTTTCATTATGATAAGCTTGTGCGGTATCGATATGACGGTATCCCATCTTTAAAGCGGCTGCTACAGGTAAAGCTACTTCATTGTCTGGAATTTCCCAAGTTCCCAAAGCTAATTTAGGGATTTCTACTCCATTAGTAAGTGTAAATGTCTCATCAAAAATCATAATTGTCCTCCCATATGTTTTTCTTGAGTATAGTTCTTAAAGCCCACTTTAAGTCAAGAATTTTTCCACTCATTTAAAAATTAGAGAACTAGCTTTTTGAAGTACAAAAAAAGCCAGTTTTAAACTGACTTTTTTAGATATTAAGCTAACTTAATTATTCTAAGTTTAATGAGCTCTTATCAAATGCAACTGACTTAATCTTGTCGTCGATTGATGGAGTACCTAACCAAGTAATCATTTCCTTCATTGAGTCAGTGATTGCTTCAGTACCAGGAAGAAGAAGCTTACGAGGATCGTAACCCTTGTTGTCCTTGTCTTCATCCTTGTGAGCTTCGAAGTACTTACGAGTAGCTTCTTGGAATGCTAATTGGAATTCAGTGTTAATGTTAACCTTTGAAATACCAAGTGAAATAGCCTTCTTAACTTGTTCTTCAGGAATTCCTGAACCACCGTGTAATACAAGTGGAACTGAAACAGCATCAGCAATTTCCTTTAGACGGTCAAAGTTAAGACCCTTCCAGTCAGCTGGGTAAACACCGTGAATGTTACCAATACCACAAGCAAGCTTGTCAACACCGGCAGCAGCAAATGCCTTTGCATCTTCAACAGAAGCAAGTTCTCCACCTTCGGAACCTTGGTTTTCACCAATCTTACCGATTTCAGCTTCAACTGAAATGCCGCGTTCGTGAGCCAACTTAACGATTTCCTTAGTCTTAGCTAAGTTTTCTTCAGTTGACAAAGCATGACCATCAAACATAACTGATGAGTAGCCAAGTGCAATACATTCCTTAGCGGCTTCAAAATCACCGTGGTCCAAGTTCAAAACAACTGGAACTGAGATATTCATTGAATCCATTGAGTCTTCAACAATATCCTTAGCAACCTTGTAACCACCCATGTACTTAGCAGCACCCATTGAAACTTGGATTAAAACTGGAGTTCTAGTTTCCTCAGCAGCTTGCAAAATTGCACGAGTCCATTCCAAATTGTTAGTGTTATAAGCACCTACTGCATAATGGTTTTCACGCGCATCTTTAAAGATTTGGTTACCATTATCTAAATATGCCATTAATAATTACCTCCTATTAATCTTACAGTCACATTGTACCGTAATAATGAAGTGATGAGCAATCTTTTAATCAATGTAAACGCTATTTTTGCAAAAAAATTTACATTTCTTTTGGTGCATTTACACCTAATAATCTTAATGCTTCAGTTAAAACAATTGAAGTGGCTTCAACTAAGGCCAAGCGACTATTAATCTGCTCATCTTCAGTCAAAATTTTAACATTAGCGTAGTATTTATTAAACTTTTTCGCAACATCTAAAGCATATTTAGCAATTACAGAAGGTTCAAACTTGTCACTACTACGTGCAATGATTCTAGGAAAATCGGCTAGAGCCTTAGCAACGCTAAATGACCAATCATCATTGAGACTATTATTTGAAAGGCTAGGTTCTTGGCCCATCTTCACAGCTTTGCGTAAAACACTTTGAGCACGCGCATTGGTGTATTGAACGTATGGACCAGTGTCACCTTCAAAACGAACAACTTCATCCAAGTCAAAATCAAAGTTTTCAATTCGATCATTTTTCAAATCGTGGAAAATAACTGCACCAACACCTACATCATGCGCAACTTGTTCCTTATTAGCCAAGTTGGGATTCTTTTGATCAATTTGCTTCCGCGCAAGGTCAACTGCATCCCCTAAAACTTGATCAAGGAAAACAACATTACCCTTTCTAGTAGAAAGCTTTTTGCCATTTTGTGTGATTAAGCCAAATGGAACATGATGAATTCGATCTGCCCAGTCATAACCCATTTTCTTAAGAACAGTTTTTAATTCTACGAAGTGTTGTGCTTGCTCATTCCCAACAACATATAGCATTTTTACAAAATGGTAAGTGTTCATTCGATAAATTGCAGCTGCCAAATCTCTTGTTAAATAAATACTACTACCATCAGATTTAACAATTAAAGCTGGGTTTTCATCTTCACCCATATCAACAACTTGGGCTCCGCGAGATTCGTGCAACAAGCCCTTTTCCTTCAATTCATCAATAACAGGCTGCATTTTGTCATTGAAAAAGGCTTCACCTTTATAAGAATCAAAATCTACGCCTAATTCTTTATAGATCCGCTTAAAGTCAGCTAAAGAAACTTCACGGAACCATTGCCATAATTCGACTGCTTCAGGATCACCGTCTTCCAACTTCTTAAACCAAGCACGTCCTTCATCATCCAATTTAGGATCTTTTTCGGCTTCTTCATGGAATTTAACATAGTACTTAAACAAGTTCATGATAGGGTCTTTTTTGACGTCTTCTTCATTGCCCCAGCGCTTGTATGCATAAATCAATTTACCAAATTGAGTACCATAATCACCAAGATAATTGATTTTGATTGGTGTGTAACCAACCTTTTTCATTGTTTCTGCAATTGAATTACCAATCACAGTTGAACGCAGATGGCCCATTGACATTGGTTTTGCAATGTTAGGACTCGACATATCGATAGGAACATTACCTTCACCTAACTTCTGGTCACCATAGTGTTCTTTTTCACTTAGCACCTCGTCAAGAGTTTGACTGATTAGCTTTTCATGGTCAATTGCAAAATTGACATAAGGGCCAACTGCCTGAATATTTGCAAAGTCAGCACTAGTTAAATTAGCTGCGATTTCTTTTGCAATTTCTGCAGGGTTCTTATGCATTGTTTTTGCTAAGACGAAAGCTGGAAAAGCATAATCACCCATCTTTTCATTTTTAGGCCGTTCGATTAACTGACTAATCTTATCTTTTGGTAGATCAACTTGGCTTGAAACCAAATCAACTACTTTATTTTTTAAGTCCATCGTTACCTCCAAAATCAAACAAAAAGTCTCCTCCTTACTTAAAAGGAAGAGACGAGTTTTTGCCCGCGGTACCACTCTAATTGACACTAAGTATCCGCTTATTTAATTTGTTATCTTTTTATATTATTAGGCACGCCTTCAGCTATTTCTCCAGTTCACCTTACACCAACGTGAACTCGCTAAAAATGGAAAAGATACTTACTACTCCTAACACCTTACAAAAACAGATTATAACAGGAAAAACTGTCAAAGCCAACCGTTTTAATTGTTTTTGATTATAACTTCGGTGTTTGCCGGTACATGCTTCATTATCCAATATGCATCAGGCACACTTAATCTAATACAGCCGTGTGATGAAGGCTTAACACCTAACCTTTTGGCTTCTTTTTTATTGTACTTGCCATTGGTTTTGACGGGAACAGAATGAAATAAATAGATATTGTCAGTGTCAAAGCTTGTCCAATAATTCGCACCTTCATTTAATTTAGGATTGTAAAAGGACGCCCCACGATTATTCTGAATCTTAAATGTACCAGTCGGCGTATATGACTTACCATTGTGATACTTTCCTGCACTTGAAACCATTGTGTATACAACATGATTGTCACGTAAAATATAAACGCGATTCCCTTTTAAAGAGACACGAATCGTTAAATCATTTTCAAGACGTTTAACTTTGGGATACGGTATGCTTTGACTTGGTTTACGCCAATTGATTGGCACATTTAAAGTTTTAGGGTCTTTATAAGGACGATAAGAAGCTGCAGTCTTAGTTGCCGTACTTTGTTTTTGAGGTAAATTTGCCCTTTCTTGTGTTGGAGGCATTGAAACGCGCGCCAAACTAATCGCACAAATCAAAAGTATAAAAAAAGTAGCGAGCGGTTTTAATAAGTTGTCTTTCATGTTAACCGACCTCCTTAAGAAGCTCTCAGGTCTATTTTACAATCTTTTACAAAATAAACTTATTGATCTTCAAATTCTTTCATTAATTTAGGCAAAAGCGCACTGATTTTAGTTGGTTGAACAACATAATCTCTTTTTGCAATGATATCTCCAGCCAGTGAATGCAAGTAAACTGCTGCTAAAACTGAATCAATGTTGCTACCAAACTGAGCTACAAATCCACCTATTATTCCAGCTAAGGTATCTCCCATGCCCCCTACTGCCATTCCTGGATTACCAGTAGTATTTTCATAAATATTTCCGTTTGAATCATAAATGTGAGTGTGATTTGATTTCAAAACTAAAATACCATTTTTATTAGGAAAAAAATTAACAAGAGTAGAAAGATTGGCACTATCAGTTTGATAAGGTATTCTGAGCTGGCTGACGCGTTGCCACTCCATTTGATGCGGGGTGAGGATCACTAAGCCAGCAGCTTGCGGAATTAATTCATGATTAGTTGCAATTAAATCAAGCGCACTGGCATCTAAAATCAATGTTTGCTTACTTGTAATTTTTTGGCATAACATCATCAGTATTTTTTTACCAAACTCATTAGTGCCCATCCCTGGTCCACAAATAATAACATCTACTTTTGGAACTAGTTCTGCCAAGTCGCTGCTACGCCAATCGATGTACATTGCTTCTGGATCACGAGCATGAAGTGCATTTAAATTAATCGAGTGACAAGCCACAGCTACCAGGCCTGCACCACTTTTTAGGGCTCCTTCAGTAGCCATGATAATCGCTCCGCCATAGTTTTCGCTACCACCAATTAGCAAAACCCTGCCATAATCGCCTTTATGACTAGCACTTTTTCTCTTTGAAATTACTTTTGTTAAAATCTTTTCTGTTACTTTTATCATTTTATCCTCCAAATAGCCAGTGCCAGAAGCGAATAAAGATATTTACTCTATCAGTTGACGTTTGCGCTTGAGCTGGAAGCATGATGCCGTTTGGTTGCTTTAGCGAAAACAGTTTTGAATTACCTGACTTGAAATAATATGAACTGACTGTTTGACCCATAGTGATTGGAGCTTCTACTGTTTTTTTAGTTAGACCAACCGAAAATGTTTCATCAACAGGTCGCCAAATAATTGCTTGTTTTTTTAAGCTAATATTGACTTGCTTACTTTTTCCATTATGCACATTAACATTAGTTGAACCAATAATTGCTTGGTCCTTATTCAATTTAATTGGTTGATACTTTTGATAAACAAAAGATAATAATTTCTTGGTTTGTTCAAATCGAGCTGGATCAGCACTATTTATATGTTTAGCCCCCATAACAACAGTGATAACCCTCGCTCCTTGATGCTTCGCAGTGCCAATAAAACACGCACCCGCTGCATCAGTTGTACCTGTCTTCAGACCATCAATGTTGAAATTGGAACTATGTTGCGATAATCCCTTAAGCATCCAATTAAAATTTGTCATTGGTGTTTTGGTGGCTTGATCTACGAAATCCAAATGAGCAATTCTAGTCGTCTTAATTATTTCTGGATATTCATTTAGTAAATGCTGACCAACTACTGCCATATCTTTAGCCGACATTAGATTTTCTGCATTTTTTTCAGCTCCGGGATAAGCGTCACTCCCTACACTTTTGTTGGGTAAGCCACAAGCAGTATATAGCTTGGCATCTTTTATGCCCCATTGCTCTACTTGCAAACGCATTTGCTTTACAAAAGCTTTTTGTGAACCACTAATAGCTTGAGCTAATAACATCGCTGCACCATTTGCCGATTCAATTAAAGTGGCTTGATACAACTGCTTAATTGTATAAGAATGGTTCATTTTTAGTGGCACATTGGAAAAAAGTCTATTATTCGCCACCTTGACAATTTGTTCAGTTGGTTGAACTTCAGTATTCCAAGTGATTTTTTTATCATCAATTGCCTTCAATGTCAGATAGGCTGTTATAAGCTTCGTCATTGAAGCAATCGGAAGTGGCTCGTTAATATTTTTACCGTATAAAAGCTGACCGGTACTACTATCAATAGCAAGAGCAGATTTTACATCTAAATTCAATTGTTCTTGTCTGTAATTGTCCGGTATTGCCTGAGCCGATATGGTCTGTGTCGGTAATAATAATGTGACTATGGTAACAAGTACCACTAAAAGCTGGGAAATTTTTCGTTTCAAAATGGAGATCACCTTCCAATATCTTTTTTGGATATTTTTAGTTTTATGATTACATTCTATCAAATTTTTGGTATCATTATTACTGGATTGAATAAAGCCCCGATGGCGGAATTGGCAGACGCGCAGCGTTCAGGTCGCTGTTTAGGTAACTAAGTGAAAGTTCGAATCTTTTTCGGGGCACTAATTTGAGAAGCTAATCATTACTGATTAGCTTTTTTTGTATTAAAATTTAGTTAAGTGAGGAGGGTTTGTTATGCAGAAACATTTAACTAAATCAAGAGATAAAATTTTAGCAGGAGTTTTTGGTGGAATTGCTGAGTATTTTGGTTGGGACAAAGCATGGACTAGAATTGGTGGGACAATTTTAATTTGTTGCACTGGATTTGGTTTGATTGCATATATTGCTGCTGCAATCGTGATGCCTGACAAGCCAAAACATTCTGAAGCTCCAAAAGGAGATTTCCATAAACTATAATATTTCAATTACAATTCAATTTAAAAGTGCTTCAAGTAGAGTCTACTTATCTCTTACTTGAAGCTTTTTTATTGTCTACTATAGAGAACGCACCATCTGAGTTTAATTACTTAACCAGTTTGACGCTTTTGCAATTATGGAATATTATTTAATAAATTCTTAATGCAATGAAAGGTTAAAACATGAGCTTAGACGTTAACATTTTGCCCCCAGACTACATTGATTTCACCATAGGTGATTTTCGCTCTGGTGTAGAACCGACAGTTATCGAAGAACTTACGAAAAAAGTTCAAACAGACGGTAACGGTTATACACCCGGTCTTGGTCTACCCCTTCTTAGAGAAAAAATTATTTCTCACTATCAAGATACTTACGGTATTAAAAATATTAGTACGGAAAATATTCAAATTACTGTATCTTGTTTGCACGGCGCATTTTTAGCCTTAAAGTCAATTATCACATCGAAAGACGATGAAGTAATTATTATTGCACCGTATTTTCCTTCCTATATAAACTTAATTAAGGGAGCTAACGGAACACCAGTTGTAGTCAAATCAATTGCTCCAGATTTTGCATTGCCAATTGAGCAAATTCAGGACTGTGTAAGTGAAAAAACTAAAGCAATTATTATTAATTACCCAAATAATCCAACTGGTGTCGGACTGTCAGATCAAGAACGTAATTTTTTAAATGAACTTGCTCTAGAAAAGAATATTTTTATCATCGATGACCATGTTTACAGTGATTATCCAAGTACACATCCCTACAAACCAACATCTACAGATATTTCTCATCAGGTTCTAGTAAGCAGTTTTTCGAAAAATTTTGCGATGCCTGGTATCAGATTAGGTTACGTAATCGCGCCTAAGAAAATCATTGACCAAAATGCTTTTTATAATGAAGGGATTACCTTCAGCCCGCCAACCATTAGCCAATATATTGGTGAAATCGTATTAGATAATACTTTCCAGTATCAACAACATTTAAAGGATATTGAACAAAAAGGTAAATCTGCTGCTCAATTATTCCGCTCAAGTAACTACTTTGACTCTTGCACTTATAATGGCGGCCTATATCTATTCGTCAAAGTGACAGATGAAATCAAGAATCCAGCTTTATTTTATACACTCTTGGAAGAGCACTTCCACGTTTTAGTAGCACCTGGAGATGAATTTGATTACTCAAATAGATACTTTAGAATTTCTTTGTCTGCAACTAACGAAGACTTGCATAAAGGTGTCCAGAAAATTATTGATTGTGTTGATTATACTTTAAACTTTAAGCAATAAAATCTTGCTAAGTTTTACAATTAACCTACTTACTACTAATTAGATGAGACAGCATTGCAACTTTAACAAGCAATTGTTAAAATAAAGTTCCTTGGCAGGGGCAGCAAGCTAATATATTATGTTTAGCTTGAATAAGTCAAAAAACGATATTGCTATATTAGCAATATCGTTTTTTATATCCTAATGTGTAATTTTTCTAAAATTGGAACTATTTTATCTCCAAGTATTTTCTGCGCTAAATGCGATTTGATTGCAACCAGTGCATAGAAGACGCCACCAACAATTACCGCAACAAAAACAATTATTAATGCTGAAGCACGTTTAGCCGGACTTAGGAAGATTTCTAAGCCATGTTCAACTGCTAATACCAATAAGAACATGATTATCGAGAAAAATGTAATTCCAATAAAGCGGCGACTTGTCCTACTCTTATTGAAGTCAAACTCCACCTCGAGATGCTTAAATGACATAAAGATAATTACTAGCATCCCTAAATTAGTAGCAATTAATGGCCCATATACTTTAAACAAGTAAACCATCGGATACTGAACTATCATCTTAATGACTAAGCCTAAAACTAAATATTTAATTGCTAGTCCATTTTCAGACAGTCCTTGTAAAATGGCCATTAATACCGTAAAAAGTCCCAGGGTAATCGAAGTAAAGGCCGACAAATATAAGATATTCGATCCTAATTCATCAAATCCATAAAAAACTGTATAAATTGGTGTTGCAATAGCCGCCATTCCAAAAGCGGCAGGAATCATCACAAACAAAAATAAGTCTAATGTATTACTGATTTGGTCAGAAATCCCTTTAAAGTCACGTTTTGCATGTGCCGCAGACAATAATGGAATCGCCGTTACAGCCATCGCACTCGCCAATGACACAATAATCATAATCAATTTATTTGCATTAAGAGCAAAAAGTGCATACCAAGTTTCAATTGTGTTATAGCTTGCATTAACTACACTTGCTATCATCGGATGAAAAGTGTATTGATCGACCAAGTAGAACAACTGAATCCCAGCATCGATAATAATAAATGGGATTGCTTGTTCAATTATCTCGCGAAAAAGTGAAGCAGTGGAAACCTGAATTTCATTATTTGAATTATCAACTAAATAATTCAATTCCTTACGTCTAGAAAACAAGAACCAAGCTAGTACTAAAATCCCAAAAGCTGCTCCAATTGCAGCAGCCAAGTTTGACTGAACAACCGCATCAACAAAATTACCATGTTGTACTTGCATAATGATGTATGCGGTGAGTAACATCCAGATTACTCGTGCCAGTTGTTCAACAAACTGTGACATGGCTGAAGGCATCATATCAGAATAGCCTTGAAAATACCCTCGCATAATACTTAGTACAGGAATAATCAAAATGGCATACGATAGGCTACGCATTACAGCAACCTGCCGTGGATCACTACGAGATCCATTTGAAGCAAGTAGTGGGGAGGCAAAGTACATGATTGCAGCTGAGATTACGCCCAAAACAACCATCAAAACTAATCCTCTACGGAATAATTTTCGTCCTACCCCATACTCATTCAATGCATTATATTTTGCCACTTGTTTGGCCACTGCACCTGGAATGCCAGCAGTCGAAATCAAAATAAAGATACTGTAAATATTGTAACTTCGAGCTGTTAACGCGTTGGCAATGTTGCCATACGGTGACATCCAAATAAACCATGGAATAATGTAGAGGGCGCCCAATAAACGTGAGGTAATCGAACCAAAAGTCATCCACGCACTGCCTTTAACAAAGGTATCTTGCGTATTTTGTTCTTTCAAATTATTTTCTCTCATTAATTTTCCCTAAATTTATTTTACTAACTATCCTATTTTGACTGAAAAAAGGCAATTAACAACAAATCTACTTTGCACTTTAGGAAAAATTAAGTTTATTTAGCAACAATATTGACAATTTTATTTGGAACAATAATAACTTTTTTGACTTCCTTACCGTCTAAAAATTTCTGTACATGTGGTAAAGCTAGAGCTTGTTTCTCTAAGTCATCCTTGTCAGCATCCTTTGGCGCATCAAAGTTACCGCGTAATTTACCGTTGACTTGAACCATAATTTCTACTGTTGATTCAACTAGTTTACTTGGATCATAAGTTGGCCATTTAGCAAAAGTGATTGACTCATCATGACCGTAAATTTGCCAAATCTCCTCCATCATGTGTGGTGCAATTGGTGCGATTAAGGTCATGAAGCCTTCTGCATATTCTCTTGGAATTGTTTTTGCCTTTTGTGCTGCATTAATGAAGACCATTAATTGAGAAATTGCAGTGTTAAAGTGTAAGGCATCAAAGTCCTCAGTTACCTTCTTAACCGTTTCGTTATAAACCTTGTCCAATGTACCGTCATTTTCTTCAACAACGTTTTCTTGAGGAATTGCCTTCAGATCTAAGTCATTTACAAAAAGACGCCAAATTCTATCTAAGAATTTCTTAGTTGATGCAGGACCGTTGTCATCCCAATCAATTGAAGCATCTAGAGGACCCATGAACATTTCATACATTCTCAGACTATCGGCACCATATTCCTCGATAACATCGTCAGGGTTAACAACATTACCCTTGGATTTTGACATCTTGTCATGGTCTTTAAGAATTAAACCTTGATTGTACAATCTTTGGAATGGCTCCTCATTTGGTACAACGCCTAGGTCATAAAGAACCATATTCCAAAATCTTGCATACAATAAGTGACGAACTGCATGCTCAGCACCACCGATGTACAAGTCTACCGGCATCCATTTCTTAAGCAATTCGTAGTCTGCAAGCTTATTGTCATTATGTGGATCAATGTAGCGTAAGAAGTACCACGATGAACCTGCCCAGTTAGGCATTGTGTTGGTCTCACGTTTTCCTTTACGACCATTTTTATCTACCACATTAACCCAATCTTTAAGGTTAACCAGTGGACTTTCTGGGGTACCTGATGGCTTAATGTCAGTAGCGTGAGGTAAAACTAGTGGCAACTCATCTTCAGGAACTAAAGTAGTTTCGCCATCTTCCCAATGAATAACTGGAATTGGTTCACCCCAGTAGCGTTGACGACTAAATTCCCAATCACGAAGTTTGTAATTAACCTTTTTCTTACCAGCGTTATGTTCTTCAAGCCAATCAACAATTTTCTTCTTGGCTTCTTCAACATTCAAGCCGTTCAAAAAGTCAGAATCAATATGTGGACCATCTTCTGTAAAGGCTTCTTTACTGATGTCGCCACCCTTGATAACAGCCTTGATTGGCAAATCAAATTTTTGCGCAAATTCGTAATCACGCGTGTCGTGAGCTGGCACAGCCATAACAGCACCAGTTCCGTAACTACCAAGAACATAATCAGCAATCCAAATTGGAATTTCTTGATTATTAACTGGGTTAATTGCATAAGCTCCAGTGAAGACACCTGATTTAGTTTTATTTAAATCTGTTCTTTCTAAGTCTGACTTGGATTCAATTTGCTTAATGTATGCGTCAACTTCTTCTTTATGCCCGTCAGTCGTAATCTTTTGAACTAACTTGTTTTCAGGAGCCAATACGGCATAGGTAGCACCAAATAAAGTATCAGGGCGCGTACTAAAGACATCAAAGGTTTCATCCGAACCCTTTATCTTAAAGGTAATCTGAGCACCCACTGAACGGCCAATCCAGTTGCGTTGCATTTCTTTAACGTTTTCTGGCCAGTCAAGATTATCAAGTCCAGCAAGCAGACGATCTGCGTATTTGGTAATTCTAAGCATCCATTGCTTCATGTTGCGACGGTAAATTGGGTAACCACCTCGTTCTGTTTTACCATCAACAATGTCCTCATTGGCTACAACTGTACCTAAATCTGGTGACCAATTGACTGGAACTTCGGCTTCATAAGCAAGACCATTTTTATACATTTGCTCAAAAGTCCATTGAGTCCACTTGTAGTACTTAGGATCACTGGTAGAAACTTCACGATCCCAATCATAAGAAAAGCCCAATGTGTTAAGCTGCCGTTTAAAATTAGCAATATTTTCTTTGGTTACTACTGCAGGGTCTTGACCAGTTTGAAGTGCATATTGCTCAGTTGGCAGTCCAAATGCATCCCAGCCCATTGGGTGAAGAACATTGTAGCCCTCACTACGCTTCATCCGCGCCACAATATCAGTAGCAGTATAGCCTTCTGGGTGACCTACATGGAGTCCCTTACCAGATGGGAAAGGAAACATATCTAAAACGTAGTAATTTTTCTTTTTAGGATCATTACCCGTTTTAAATGTGTGGTTTTTTGCCCAATATTCTTGCCATTTTTTCTCTACAACTTTGTGATTGTACATAAATTTTACCTCATAAAAAAAGTCCTATGAAATTAATTTCATAGGACGAATAATCGCGGTACCACCTAAGTTTCATACATTTTTGCATGACACTCAAACGCTCCTTAACGCGGCTAGCCAACGAAAGATTTCATCTAGGCTCAGTTCACAATATATTTTTCGAGTCTTGCACCAACCGACTTTTCTCTATAGAAAAATAAAATCGCTACTATTTCCTAACCTTTATTTTTTGTTCAATAATGATTATAATTTACCACAAATGCTAAAAAAAACAAGGGGAGAAAGTCATTTGGATACGACAATTCATTCAAAAAGAGATACCATCATACCCGCGACGATTTTTTTAATGTTGTACGCGGTATGGGCAATATTAGTTTCAGCTGACAGTCAATTCATCCATCAGTTTGATACTGCTTTAATTGGGATAATTTGTAATAACAATCCTGCAATTATCAAATTTGCCACTACTTTTACTAATCTCGGTAATACGAGTGTTATCATGATTGAAACAATCATTTTGGTAGTGATTCTCGGAATTTTCAAAAAATATGCTTATGCATTTTTTACTGCTGGAACTATGATTGCGGCCAATGGATATAATTGGATCATTAAGCATGCAATTGCTAGACAACGTCCTTCAGTGCATCATCTTGTTGACGCACATGGATATAGTTTTCCATCAGGTCATTCCGTAGGTAGTGCAACATTATTTGGCATTCTAATTGTCTTAACTATTTTACTAATTAAAAATAAAGCCGCTAAAACAGTCCTATGCATCGTTTGGCTGTGCTTCCCACTTCTAATTGGTTATACTAGAATTTTCAATCATGTTCATTATCCATCAGACGTAGTTGGTGGCTTCTTAGAAGGAATTGCCTTTTTATTAATTGGTTACTCCTTCTTATATCACTACTATTTGGAAGCGCGAGCACAGGAAAAAATTTAGTTTAAAATAAAAAAGTTCAAACTTTTAGTAGTTTGGGCTTTTTTTGTATTCAAAATCAATCCTGAGCTAAGCAACTAATAATGTCTTTATATTCTGAATACCTCTTTAACAAATCGATTTTTTGCAACAGCTCAAGATTGTGGCAATCGCCTTCCCATCTTACTCTTGATAAGATTTAAAATTTATATTTTTGATATGTTCATCGCGTTGCATTTTTGCTTAAAAGTTAGCTAATAATTTTCTAGGTAGACGTTGCGAACTTAAATAATTTAAGCTTAATTGATTAAATTTATTTCCAATAATAAATATTATATGAACTTTTTATTGCAAAAAAAGGAAAAATAATATATTATCAAGTAACAAAATATTGACACATAAAAGCAATTGTGATAAAAGCTGTGACATATTTTTTAATATTAAAGTCATAAGAACTGCTAGATTAATAAATTGAATCTAGCAGTTTTTATTAAACCTAAACTAAGAGGTGACGAAAATGCCATATATGAAATTAAAAATTAAGCAGGTACTAAAAAGTAAATTTACCTGGATTAGTCTTTTAGCCATTTTACTCGGATGTTTTTATTTTTGGACGAAAAACTACAATTCTCGATATATTAATCCGCGCATAACGGAAGCTCGAGAAAATATTGCGGTGGAAAAGAAAAATATCAAATATTATCAAAAACAGTTAAAGAAATCTAATTTAACAAAAACGAATAGACACAAAATCGAACTGGATTTGGCAGAAAACAAGTCATCTATCAAAGAATTTAAGACATTAATTAAATCAATTCAAACAAATAAGTGGCAAAAAGCTTATCAAATCATAATAAAGCAAGAGAAATATAATCTTGCTGATGCAAAACGTAATAATGCCAATAAAGATGATTTGCTGCCACTTGAAAGTAATATTAAAAAATTACAGTATCTGGCTCGAAATAACTTACCAGAAGAAAATGAACATTATTCTGTTAAAGGCGGCTTTTTTATATTAGAAATGATGCAGGAAGTCTTACCACCTTTAGCGGTTTTAGCCGTAATTTTTATTCTAATCAAATTATACTCCTCAGGTTTTTATGATCGAATGCGTCTAGGAAATCTCTTACCACAAAGAAACCATTTATTGATTGAAGTTGGTGCTGGTTCATTAATTGGATTTGGCTATTTTTTATCAGCATTCCTGTTGATTTTTATTATTCCGAGCATATTTTTTGGTACTGGTAACTTTAAATATCCGATGATGGGTGTAGACGCAGTAGCTAAACAGAACATTTTCATTCCAATGCACCAGCTGTTTTGCCCTACTTTGATTTTAGAATTATTTAGTTTTTTGTTCATTGCAAATATGGTTTTACTATTCGTACAAATATTTAAAAACCGCTTGTTGGCATTATTCGTTTCAGTTTTTATATTAATTGGTGGGATGGTACTACCTCAATACGTAGTAGCAGCACGGAATTTTGCTCAGTTTATTCCTATGAGTTACTTTTTCTCCTTACAACCGGTAGATGGTATGTTTGGTATTAGTAATGCATATGTCTTTGCAGATGAAACAAAATTAGTCACTTACCCACAGGTTAATTTTGTCAATGGCATCCTTGTTTTAACCGTAGGAATTATTATTCTTTTACTTTTAAACTATCTCATCGCACAAAAAGCCCAAAAAGGGAGGAAAACAAAATGATTGAAATTAAGGATTTAACCCTTACATTACGTGAACCTATACTAAAAAATGCCAATTTTAACTTTCAAAATGGCAGAATTTATATGCTTCATGCACTTAACGGTACTGGTAAAACAAGCGTCCTCAGAACTATAGTTAGCTTACTTGCTCCGAACTCAGGTCAAGTCCTGTTTGACGGTAAGCCGTTTGCTAACGTCAAAAGCCAAGTTTTTTACCTGGAAACTTCTGACTGGTTTGACAAAAATCTTTCAGGCCTTGATTATATGCAATTTGTTAAAAACGAATGGCATTCACACCAGGATTTGCAGGAAATAATAAACCGTTGGGAAATGAGTAATTATATCAAAACTCCAATTAGAAAATATTCATTAGGTATGAAACAAAAACTGGTAGTTGCCCTTTATGAGTTAAGCGATGCTAAATACTTATTAATGGATGAAATTAACAATGGCCTTGACTCTGACAGCCGTCAAATTCTTTATCAGGAATTGACCAATTTAGCAAAACAAAACAAACTTATTATTATGGCTTCTCATTATCAAGATGAAGTAGCAGGAATTGTTGATGATACTCTGACTTTAAAGCACTACCAATTAGTTCGGGGATAAAGCTTATGGCCTATTTTGAATTACAATTTAAAAAAGTATTTAAAAATACTTTGACCTGGCTGATTTTAAGTATAGTGCTAATATGTGCAGGACTTATTCTAGGCTATAATGCCCTTAAAGGCGATCAAACAACAATTCGTTACCAAATAAACCAAGATTTAAGCCAGCAGAAACAGCCTCAAGCTAATTTACCCACAGTTAAAAATCAAAATAGAAACGAGCGGCAAATATTAAAAGCCTTAGATAATAAAAATTGGGGTCATGCTTATGAATTGATGATTCGCCAAAATGACAAGCAAGCAGCACAAGTCAAAATTGGCGGAGCTGATCTTAGACAAGAAATCAAACAGAAAAATGCCCGTTTAAATGCTCTAAAAAATGCAAATTTACCAGAACAAAATGAACAACATCCTAAACAAGGTTGGTTATTCCTGTTTAAACTTTCAGAAGGTTTTCTGCCTGCAATGATTGTCGCCATGCTTTGTTTTATTTTAAGTAATATTTTCGCATCAAAGTATGTCGATCATCTAAATCGTGCCATATTGTTACCAAGCAAGCACAGCGTATTACTAGATATCATTTTAGGATTACTGATTGCTTTTTCACTAACTCTTTTTATCAGCCTTTTAATCTGGGGACTTAGCAGTCTGCTCTTCGGTAGTGGCCCACTTTCCTATCCAATTCAAGGAATAACTTTACCAGGTAGTTTCAAAAGTACTTATCAACCTCTTTCTGTTTGGCTAAAACCTGCGTTTATTTTAACCGTCTTAACGTGTATTTTCATTGTGATTCTGCTACTTCTTTTAGCTCAAATTACGCGTAATCAATTAAGCTGCCTTTTCTTAGCACTATTTATACTTTTAGGTGGAGCAATTTTGCCATTCATTTTGCAATCAACCTCTGGTGGAAGTGGAATGGCACAAACTACTATAGTACAATATATACCAATGACTTACCTACTTTCGACTCAGGTGGCAAATGGAAATCTAGCAATAAGATTTAACAATCCACAGCTTAATTTTACTTTCGGCTGTAAAGTCCTCATGGTTTCAATTATCATTCTCACAATCCTTAATTTTTTATGGCCTTGGTTTTCAAAGCAAATGGCAAAGTTGACTAAAGGGTAATTGAATAATTTGGAAGCAAAAGAGACTGGGAGAAATATTTTCCCAGTCTCTTTTTGATATGTAGTTAAATCACATAATTGTTCAGACCGAAAATACATATCATCTCTAACCTTTTTATCTACACTTTCTATCTGTAATTTTTTGATATCGTCCATTATGATTTTTAGAAACCAATTTTTTTACTATAGAGAAAAGTTGAATAAACAAAAAACCTGCTGATTTGGTTATCAGCAGGTTTTTAGTCGATATTTATTTTAATCAACTATTTCTTGTTGCTTTTTATAAATACAGTTGAACACAATTGAAAGAATAATTGCTATCAAGGAAACCACATAAACGCCCTTTAATGCGCTAAACAGTACTTGACGCAATTGTGGAACCAAGTTAGCTGCCAACTCTTTAGCTTTGATAGAAGAAACAATCTTGTTCATCATTGCCTGAGTTAGATTTGGATGCTTGGCAAGTTCACTTGCCACAATCGTATTGAAAGTAATACCGTAAATCGAAACCATCATAGTTTGTCCTAAGTAGCGCATTAAGGTATTAAACGATGTTGCAACACCAACATGGTCTTGATCGACTAGAACTTGTGAGCGAACTTGTGCAGCGGTCATAATGGAACCAAAGCCAAAGCCGTTCATAGCTGCAATGATGCAAAACAGCCAGAATGGTGTCTGCATTGGAACAATCAAAAGCATAGTGTCAGCCATCAACAATAGAGTTAACATTCCAAAGAATGTTTTACGGACACCCCATTTACTTAGCATTCCACCAATTAGAAATGAACCAATTACCCACATAACTGAACTTGGTGTTACTGCAAACCCTGCAATGGTTGCTGTAGTGCCCTTAATTCCCTGCATCCAAGTCGGAATATAGAATTCAAAGCCAATAACAACTCCTGATACAAACAAGGTAATCATATTGACTGCAAGGAACTCTCTCCCCTTAAGCATCGTCAATGGCATTATCGGGTCCTCTGCGCGTTTTTCTTCACGGTAGAGCATAATTGCACTAACAATAATTAAAACTGCCAAAGCAGCTAATATTAAGCCACTGAGCGAACTCAGTTCTTGCAAAGTAAACATTACTGTCAATAGCAGAACGACCAGCCAAAATGTGCCTTTAACATCAAGTTTAGCTTTTTGCTTAGCTTTCGGTTCGCTTAAGAAGAACACAACTAGTAAAAAGGCTATCAAACCTATTGGAACATTGATGTAGAAAACCCAGTGCCATGAAAGATTCTGAACAATGAATCCACCTAAAAGTGGTGCAATAACAGAAGCTACACCCCAAAAACCAGAGTTAAGCCCCAGCATTTTAGTTCTTTTTTCTAGAGTATACATATCGGCAATAATGGTCATCGCTACCGGTTGAACAGCTCCAGAGCCAAGTCCCTGAATCACACGGAAAAGAATCAACTCAATCATGTTGTGAGCTTGGCCACAGAGTGCCGAACCGATTACAAATAAGGCTATCCCGAATAAAAAAATTGGCTTTCGACCAATGCTGTCAGCTAATTTTCCATACAAAGGAGTTGAAACAGCCGTCATGAACAGAAAGATTGAAACAACCCAATTCATGATTTCTAACCCATTTAGATCGGAGACAATGGTTGGCATCGCTGTGGAAACAATTGTGCCTTCAATCGCTGTCATAAACGTTGTCATAAAAATCGCAAGTGTAACTACAGGTACATTTGTCTTTTTCACAATTACAACTCCTTCAAATTTTCTAAAATCTATTTATTTTTATTAACAAAGTCAAGTAATTCTTGAACTTTATCGGTTCTCTCCCACGGTAAATCAACGTCAGTTCGACCAAAATGACCATAGGCAGCCGTTTGCTCATAGATTGGTCGTCTTAAATCAAGCATTTGAATGATACCTGCAGGACGAAGGTCAAAGATTTGTCGTACAGCACTTGTCAACAATTCATCACTTACCTTACCGGTATTTGCGGTATCAATCATTACTGAAACAGGATGTGCGACCCCAATCGCATATGCAAGTTGGACTTCACAGCGATCTGCTAAACCTGCTGCAACAATATTTTTAGCAACATAACGAGCAGCGTAGCTGGCACTACGGTCAACCTTTGTCGGATCCTTTCCAGAAAAGGCACCGCCTCCATGACGAGCGTAACCACCATAAGTATCAACAATAATCTTACGTCCAGTTAAACCTGAATCACCTTTTGGTCCACCTATTACAAAACGGCCAGATGGATTAATTAAAAATTTAGTGTCTTCATCAAGAAATTCTGCTGGAATTACTTTTTTAATTACTAGCTCAATCATCGCCTGGCGAATTTCTTCATTGGATACTTGATCATCTGTTTGAGTTGAAATTACTACTGTATCAACACGTTTAGGCTTTTGATTTTCATCATATTCAACTGTTACTTGTGCTTTAGCATCAGGTCTGAGCCACGTTAATTCGCCGTCTTTACGTAATTTTGCAACTTGGCGCATTAAGCGATGAGCTAAAGAAATTGGCAACGGCATGAGTTCTGGTGTTTCATTAACTGCAAAGCCAAACATCAAGCCTTGGTCTCCAGCCCCAATTTGATCAAGGTCGTCATCATCAGACTGGTTTTCACGCTTCTCAAGCGAGTGATCAACTCCCTGTGCAATATCAGGTGATTGCTCATCAATCCCTACTAAAACAGCACAGTTATTGCCATCAAACCCAAGTTCCGGACGGTCATAACCAATTCGTAGAACTGTTTTTCTAACAATGCTCTGAATATCAACATATGCACTAGTTGATATTTCACCAAAGACATAAACAATTCCCGTATTTACCACCGTCTCACAAGCTACGTGAGCTTGTGGATCCTTGGCAATAATTGCATCCAGAATTGCGTCTGATATTTGATCAGCCACTTTATCTGGATGCCCTTCAGAAACAGATTCTGAAGTAAATAAACGTTTTTCCATATTAGTCCCCCTATAGACGTCAGCTATTCGGTTACAAGGCATCTCCAAATATTGGATCCTCTCAGGACTTGAACCGATAAATATAATTATATTCGTTCTTTTTTTTGTAAAAAAAAGACTACCGTGTATTCGGTAGTCATCGAACGATGGAGGATACAGGGCTCGAACCTGTGACCTCCTGCTTGTAAGGCAGATGCTCTCCCAGCTGAGCTAATCCTCCAAAGTGACCCGTACGGGATTTGAACCCATGTTACCGCCGTGAAAGGGCGATGTCTTAACCACTTGACCAACGGGTCAGGTTCTGAATCAAAGTACATTCAATAGTATACTAGATAAAAAATGATTTGCAAGTAAAAAAATCAAAAAAAGTAAATTTGTTTGAAAACTCCTGCTAAAGCCTATTAGAGCAACAAGAATAGCTTTTACTCAATAAACGCATTGATTACAGGCAATACTAGCTGCTTTGACCAGCAACGTTTGTTATTTTACCAAAAAAGGATTAGTACTTCAAGATACTAATCCTCTTTATTTATTTCGTTGCGTTTTGCTGCTTTACCAAAAATTGATCATATTTTTTAATGAATGGCCAGTACACAATCATTGAGAGAATGATAATGACAAATTGCCATAAAGCTGTTCGCCATCCTCCAATTAAAAATCCTGAAATAATTGGTGGCGTTGTCCACGGAACCATCACGCCAGAAAACAGTGGCAAAATTCCCCATTGCATCAGTAAGTAACTAATGATTCCAACACAAGTTGGAAAAACCACAAATGGAACTAATAAGTATAAGTTCATTACAATCGGAACGCCGAAAATAACTGGCTCATTAATATTAAAAATGTTTGGAACTAGCGACAGTTTTCCAAGTTCTTTTAGAGCAGATGACTTTGAGAAAAATGTCATGTAGATGACAAGACCCATTACAATTCCTGCACCTGTCATACACAGATAATTATCCCAAAACTGTTGGGTAAAAATGTGTCCACCATTAGCGACTGTTAGTTTTTTCCCTGCATCCAAAATTGATTGGTTATCAGACATGTTAGACTGCAAAATTGGTGTCAGAATAGCGCCACAAATTGCTCCACCGTGAACACCACACCACCATAGTAATGACATTACGATTGTCATAATTACCACTCCACCAAGAGAATCAGTAATTCCTTGAAGTGGCGTTTGAATTGCTGAGTAAATTATTTCCGCAAAACTAGTTTGAGCTACAAATTTGAAGATTGCACAGATTGCTCCGGCAACAACTAAAACTGCTGCAGTTGGAATTAGTGCCATAAAAGAATTTGCTACAGCTGGTGGAACTCCATCAGGTAGTTTGATTCGCCAATCTTTTTTAACACAGTAACTATAAATAAAACCACTTAGTAAACCGACGATGATCGCACAGATCATCCCTTGACCCGCAGTCCAATTTTTTGAAATAACATTTGTAATAAGTTCTCCACCTTTAGGCTTAATTTCAGATGGCAATAGCATAATGAACGCACCGAGTGCAGCTAAACTACCTGAAAAAGGTGAATCAACTTTTTCATTTTTAATATAAGTATATGCAATACCTACTACGGCAAAAATTGCCATCAATGAAAATGAAGATTGGTATATTTGGTTAAAAACATCAGCCCAACCACTCTTAGTAATCTCATTTGCGACTGCTGGTATTGGTATGTTTGCTAAGAGCATGAACAGCGAGCCAACAATTAGAAATGGTAATACAAACATCATTCCATCTTTTAGTGCGCTAATAATCTTAGTATTGGTAAATTTCATAACCATTGGTACTAATTTATCGTTAATGAACTTTTTCATTTCTCTACCCTCACTTGATCTTTTAGACACTCACCATTAGTTTTTATAATATTTTTATACCATTCAAATGATTGTTTACGGTAGACACCTGCAGCACCTTGCTTTACTTCATCTAAATTGACATAAATAAAGCCGTAGCGCTTTTCTATCTCACCAGTTGAAGCACTAATAATATCGATTGCTGCCCATGGGGTATAGCCAATTACATCAACGCCATCAAGTTCGATAGCTTTCAACATTTGAACAACATGGCTTTGAAGATAATTTATTCGATAATCATCATTAACAGAGCCATTTTCTAACTTGTCATAAGCACCAAAACCATTTTCGACGATAAACAATGGTTTCTGATATCGCTCATAAGCAACGTTTAAAATATATCGCAGTCCGACCGGATCAATGGCCCAACCCCAGTCACTTTTAGAAACATAAGGATTAGGCTTTTCCAAAAAGTCAGCCTGAGCATTATATTCTGCAATAGTCGACTTATAGTAACTAAAGCCTAGAAAATCGACAGTTCCTTTTTTTAAATTAGCCAAATCTTCTTGTGTGATGTCTAATTTAATATTTTTGCGTTCCCACAGTTTTTTTGTATATGAAGGATAAGTACCCCTGATCTGAACATCACTAAAGAAGAAGCGCCTGTCCATTGCTTTAAGACTTGCAATTTGATCAAGTGGTTTACAACTTGCAGGATATAGGGGCCCTAAATGAAGCATACAGCCTATCTGAAGTTTTGAATCAATTTTCTTAGCTTCTTGAACGGCCAGAGAACTTGCTACAAATTGATAATGACTAATTTGATACATTGTCTGCTCTGGGTTCTCATCTTCCTTATATAAAACACCAGCACCAGTCCATGCATTGAATGGATTATCTGTATCAATCAGATTATTAATTTCATTGAAAGTCATCCAGTATTTTACTTTTTCGTGATAGCGTTCAAAGCAAACCTTTGCGTATCGTAAAAAGAAATCAATTACCCTACGATCACGCCATCCACCATAATGGTCAGCCAAATAATATGGCATTTCAAAATGCGATAGCGTAACAACAGGTTGAATGCCGTATTTCAAGCATTCATCAAAAACATTGTCGTAAAATGCTAATCCTTCTTCATTTGGCTTTTCCTCGTCACCATGTGGGAAAATTCTTGACCAAGCAATACTTAGTCTGAAACATTTAAATCCCATTTCTGCAAAAAGTTTTATTTCTTCTTTGTAATGATGATAAAAATCAATGCCAAAATGATTGGGATACTCTTCATTTGGTAAAACCCCTGCTGTTATTTTTCTAGGCGTATTTACATCACCTTTAGTCATAACATCAGTTACACTAATTCCTTTACCTCCTGTGTCCCAAGCTCCTTCATATTGGTTAGCGGCTACTGCACCGCCCCATAAAAAGTCTTTATTAATCAATTTTGTCTTTCCTTAATCTTTTCAACCTCATCTGAAGTCTCACTTACTTCAGAGTAATTATTGAGCATTTTCAACGACATCAACACGTCAAATAGGTATTGAATCGATGAAATATACACAATATTACTAAGCTCCAACGTGTTTTTAGTAGTCTTAATAACCATTGTTTCATCGCATAATCGACAAATTGAGCGCTTAACGGAATCGCACACAACAACAATTTTATAGTCCTCAGCCTTCAGTTTTTTAGCAATGCCATACATATGCTCATTATTCCCAGTATGGGTCAAAATAAAGGCTAAGGGTCTGACTTTTCTATTTCGGTATACTTTCGCATGCATCAAATTCAAAGAATCATATGCTTCCGCTTCAACACCGACTTCTTGAAAATTTAAACAAAATAATTGAGCTAACGGATAATTAAGTCCATCACCATAAATTTCAATTCTATCTGCAGTTTTAAGTAAACTAGCTACTCTATTAAGTAACTCTGTATTAAAAATGTTTTTGGTATATTTCAGAGAGTTTCGATGAACAGTTTCAATTCTATCCAAAACTTCTCTTGAAGCCTCACTGCCATTAAAGCCATTGCTCTTTAGATCATCATCTAATTCAATAATTGTGGGCAATTCAGTTGCTAATTTATATTTAAACTCAGTAAAACCGCTAACGCCTGCTTTTTGGCAAAGCCTAATTACTGTTGACGAACTCGAAAAGCTCGCTTTTGCAACCTCATGAACTGTCATTCCAAGTACTCTTTGTGGATTATTACTAATGAAATCTAGAACTTCACGTTCTTGTCCGGTCAATTTACTACTTTTAAGCATTTCGTCTAATATCATAATTTTCCTTTCGGCCGCTAAGATCAATTACTCAATCGACAACGTCATTATATCTTGTAATCGCTTTCTAATTCAATGATATCAATACTTTTGGAGTAAAGTACCAAATTGGAACAAATTTGAGACCATTTTTGAAAATAAATTCCAAAAGTTAAAATGTAAATTTTGAAAACAAAAAAGAACGCCTTAACGACGTTCTCTCTTATAAGTCTGTTTCTTTTATGGAGGATACAGGGCTCGAACCTGTGACCTCCTGCTTGTAAGGCAGATGCTCTCCCAGCTGAGCTAATCCTCCGGTCACTTGACTACGTTTAAAACTTTAACATAATATCCAAAACATGTCTAGCGCTTTTTTCCCACCTATATTTTTTTGCTCTAATTTTATTTAGTTAAAAAAGAACTAAATAAAATATTTTAAATAACACTTAGAAAGAAAAGTAAAATAGTAAAAAAACTATTTTCACAAATGTGTTAATAAATATAATAAATAACGTACACATTTTAATTACAGAACAAAAAGGAAAATTGCTAATTATAAAAAGGCCATTTATAGCCAAAAAAAATAAACAAATTCGGTTATTTGGTTTGCTCATTTAGTTATCAAATGCTATAATTCTTATTGAGTTGGCGTAGCATTACTAGTCAGCTTACATATATACTTTACTTTATACTTTATTACTTCATGTTAATATATTAATATATATAACGTTAACTAAATAAAAATACCACACGGTGTTATTTTAGTTAATCATAAAAAGAGCTTTCATGACATTTTGTTTGAAGGCTCTTTTCTTGCTTTTAGTGGAACTAACTCCACATAGTAGAAAATAGTATAACAAAAGTGTTTTAGTGCCGTATAAACTAAATTAGACACTATCAGTTTGCATATTAAGATAATTAAATACTTTTTCCTCTAGCTTAAGATCCATTATAACTTCTTACACAAAAAAACTGTCAGACATTAATCTGACAGTTTTTATTATTTAAACTACGGAGTGTGAGAGATTTGAACTCTCGATACAGGATTAACCCATATACATGATTTCCAATCATGCTCCTTAAGCCACTCGGACAACACTCCAGAATACTCCGGCTGTCAGACTCGAACTGACGACATCTTGATTAACAGTCAAGCGCTCTACCAACTGAGCTAAGCCGGAATATTAAAAAAGCACGGCAGCGTCCTACCCTCGCAGGCAGTCTCCCACCAACTACTCTCGGCGTGAAGAAGCTTAACTGCTGTGTTCGGCATG